>JAXLXC010000025.1:0-59741 GCA_046328155.1 Chloroflexota bacterium | reverse complement strand
CCAGAACCGCGCCGCCGACTACGGCCGGCTGCCCATGACGGCGCTCGTCGACCTCGACGACGCGCTGACGGGCGTCATCCAGATCGAGACGCTGGGCGCGCTCCGGGAGCTCGATGCCATCGCCGCGGTCGATGGCGTGGACGTCCTGTTCGTGGGCCCGGGCGACCTGTCGTACGCGCTGGGCGTGCCGGGCGAGGTCGCCGCCCCGGTGTTCCGCGACGCCATCGAGGCCGTCCGGACGGCGTGCCAACGTCACGGCATCGCGGCCGGCATCCTCGTCCGGACCGCCGCGGACGCGGCCCGCTACCTGGACATGGGCTACACGTTCGTCGCCGTGGGGTCCGACTCGGGGCTCGTCGCGGCCGGTGCCGACGCCATCGTCGCGGGCGTGCGTCAGGCGCGGTCGCTGACCGCCTGAAGCACCCGCAGCGTCGGCAGCACCGACGCCGCGTCCGCGCGCGTCGCCCGCCCATCCGCGTCCGGTCCGCCGCGTCGCACCGCCGCGAGGAAGTCCCCGTCCTGTGCGGCGACCGCGGCCTCCTGGACCGCCGCCACGTCGGGCACCCCGGACGCCGCCCCGTCCGACCAGCGCACGTCGCCACCGGCCAGCAGCACCGTCTCGTCCTCGCCGATGACGAGGTACTCGGAGGCCCCGATACGGGCGTGATACGAGAGCGCGATGCTGGCGATGCCGCCGGCCGCGGTGCGCAGGCTGATGGCGTGGTCCATCGCCTTGCCCGAGGTCGACCACACGTCCCCGCTCGCCGAGCCGACCTCGACGACCGGTGACCCGAGGAGCGTCAGCACCTCGTCGACCACATGACCACCGTGATGCCACAGCAGGTCATCGACCCAGCTGCGCTGTCGCCCGGTCCAGCCCACATCGGCGTGTCGGAGCGACAGGGCTCGCGCCACGACGTGGGTCGGTCGGAAGCCCCGCGTCGCGAGCGTCTCGTGGAGCTCCCTGACCGGTCGCCAGTAGCGCAGGGTGTGACACACCGTGAGCACGCGCGCCCGGTCGCGGGCCAGCGCCACCAGCCGCTCGCCGTCGGCGAGCGACGTCGCCAGCGGGATCTCGACCAGCACGTGTCGGCCTGCCTCGAGCGCCTGGGACGACTGGGCGACGTGCACCTGGGTGGGGGAGGCGATGACGACGGCCTCGACCTCCGGGCGCTGGATGGCCTCGGCGACGTCGATCGTGCGTGCCGCGATGGCGTGCTCATCCGCGAACCGCTCCAGCTCCGCGGCGCGAGGCCCGGCCACCACCTCGATCCGACCACCGGCGGCCCGGATGGCGGCCACGTGCATCGCGGCGATGGCGCCGTAGCCCAGCAGCGCGACCCCCACCGGGCGGTCGTGCGCCGCACCCACCGCGTGGCCCGGCTCGTGGCGGAGGGTCGGCTGGCCGGTGTCATTCATCGTACGATTGTGCCTCACCCACGGTCGGCAGCGCGAGGAGCCAGGCCATGCGCATCACGGACGTCTCGGTCCAGCTCGTCCAGTCGGATGACGGACGCAGATGGACCCATGTCCTCATCGACACCGACGAGGGCATCCGGGGCATCGGCGAGGCCACCTACTCTCACAAGGAGCTGGTCGTCGCGGAGATGGTCCGCGCCCTTCGTGACCGGGTCATCGGTCGCGACCCGTTCGACACCGAGTCGCTGTACCTCGATCTGTACGCCCATGGCCGAGCGGGATACCGCACCGGCGGCGTGATGTTCACCAGTGCCATCAGCGGCATCGACCAGGCGTGCTGGGACATCAAGGGCAAGGCGCTCGACGCACCCGTGAGCGCGCTCCTGGGCGGCCCCCGCGAGCGGCGCGTCCCGGTGTATGCCCACTTCGGTGGGGACACCATCGAGGCGCGCATCGAGGATGCCCAGCGACGCATCGCCGAGGGGTTCACGGCCATCAAGTCCGGCACCACCGAGTGGATCGCACCCGGCCCTCGCGTGGATCGCCACGAGCTGCGTCGCATCGACGCGGCCTACGCGGCGCTGCGAGACGCGCTCGGCGACGAGGTGGAGCTGATGGACGACCCGCACGCCGCGTACGACGCCGCGTCCGGCCTCGCCGTGGCCAGGGTCCTCGAGCCGTACCACCTGCTGTTCCTCGAGGAGCCCACCATCCCGGAGGACCTCGCGGGATACGCGCGCATCCGCGCGGGGACCAGCACGCCCATCGCGGGATCGGAGCGGCTCACCAGCAAGTTCCGGTTCCAGGAGCTGTTCGCGGCGGGCGGCGTGGACATCGCCCAGCCCGACCCGGTGTACATCGGCGGCATCACCGAGCTGAAGAAGGTGGCCGCCATCGCGGAGCTCCATCAGGTCGTCATCGCGCCCCACAACACCAAGGGCCCCGTGGGCATCATGGCCGCGGCGCATGTCATGGCCTCCATCCCGAACGCGCTCATCCAGGAGTTCATCGCACCCAGCTGGATCCCGTGGCGTGATGGGGTGCTGACCGAGCCGCTCGACCTGGACCATGGCCGGCTGCTGGTGCGGGACCGCCCCGGGCTGGGGGTCACCTTCGACCAGGACGCCCTACGGCCCCATCTCGTCGGATGAGCCGGGGGGCCGCTCGACGCTCGGGGGACCGCCGACCGGGCGGTCGAGCGGACGCCCCGCCGAGACATAGCGCGCCTGGCTGTTCCGGATGTGGCGCTCCGTGGCACGGCGCGCGGCGAGGCCGTCCCGCCGGTGCACCGCCTCCCAGATCTCCTGGTGCTCGACCAGCGACGCCTGCGAGGCTCCCGGGATTCCGCCCGTGGTCCGCCGCAGCTCGGCGAGCAGCCCGGTGAGCGCGGCCGCGACCGCCTGGAAGATGACGTTGCCCGATGCCTCCGCGATGGCCGCATGGAACCGCACGTCGACCTCCTGCGCCAGCACCCGGTCGCCGGCCGCCACGGCCGCCTCGTTCTCCCGCAGGACGTCCTGGATGGCACGCAGCTGCGCCTCGCTCGCGTTGCGCGCCGACATCTCCGCGGTGGCGCTCTCGATGACGTCCCGGAAGTCGAACACGTCGGAGACGTGGCTCTCCTGGCCCATGATCCCCGACAGGATCGCCATGTCCACCACGGACCGGACTGGCAGGGCGCGCACGGTCGTGCCCCGTCGGGGCGAGATGTCGACGACCCCCAGCAGCAGCAGCGACTGCATCGCCTCGCGGATGGGTGCGCGACTGACCCCGAAGCGGGCCATCAGCTCCACCTCGGTGGGCAGGTGGTCGCCCGGTCGGAACCGCCCCGACCAGATGTCGGCCATGAGCTCGTCCCGGACCATCGCCGCCAGCTTCGGCTTGCGGACCGTCTCGTCGTCGTGCCCGTTCGACCTGACGCCCATGCGCTCCCTCACCTATCGGGGCGCAGGATACCGCTCGCACGCCCCATGACGACACATGCCGCCCCGCGCATGACGCGCGGAACCGCCGTCCCCCATCAGCGCTGGTCGACGCCGACCGGCGGTGAGGTGAGCGCCGCGGAGGTCCTGACCGTGGACGGCGAGCCGCTGGTCGTCGCGCTTGCGGGCACCGTGCTCCAGGCGGCGGACGCCACCGGCCGTCGCCGCTGGTGGCTGCCGCGACGGGTGGTCAGCAGGATCATCGCCGCCGGCGAGCTCACGGGCAGCGGCGCCGCCTCGATCCTGGCGCGGGGCACGCTCCGCGAGCTCGTGCTCCTCGATGCGCGTACCGGCCGGACGATCTGGACGTGGTGGGCACCCGACGGCACCTTCATCAACGATGCCGGCGCCGTGCTCCTGCTGCCCGCCGAGGCGGGCGCTCGACTGCTGGTGGCGCCCATCTACGGCTCGACCATCGAGGCGTTCGACCTGAGCGCGGTCGATCCGGGCCGACCCGCGTGGACCCTGCACGGCACCTGGGACGCTGGCTTCGGGCCGAGCCTCATCGCCGCCGACATGGATGGCATCGGGATGCCCCGGATCGTGCTGTCGAGTCGGCGCGGCGATATGGACCGGACCCATGGCGGTCGGCACACGACCGCGGAGACCGTGCTCGGCAAGCGGCACGGGCTGCTGTACCAGGCGGTCGTGGACGCTGCGGACGGCACGATCCTGCGGGAGACCGCGTGGGCGCCCAACCCGCGGGGTCATCGCTGCGCCCGGCCGTATGGGCTGCTGACCGCCGTCCCGTTCGAGCCCGGCGGTCGGCCCGGGATCGTCATGGCCTGCTGCCAGGTCGAGGAGTACCTGGCCGTCACCCGTCAGCTGCCCGACGGGACCCTCGAGCGGGCGTGGTCCCGGTTCGTGGAGAAGGACTGGCCGACCGACCGCCAGGAGCTGCGGGTCCACCCCGATTCGGTGCGCGACCTGCGGCGCGATGGGCGGCCGGAGCTCGTCAGCTCGCTGTGGGATGGCCGACGGTGGCGGACCTCGGTCCAGGAACTCGCCAGCGGCCGGGATCGGGCGGGTGACCGGCTCCTCGACCGGGTGCTGTGGGGCTGCCTCTCGGCTGCGGACGGGAGCACATCACTGGTCGTGAGCGAGTCGACGGGCCGCCCGGTCCGTGGCCCGACCACGGTGGAGCTCATCGATGGCGCCTCGCTCGAGGTCGTCGACCGACGCCGTCGCGCCCAGGTCCTGGTGGGTGCGGAGCGCCTGCCAGGCCATGTGGCATTCATGGCCGACCGGCGGGGACTTGCGCGGGTCACGGTCGATTCGTCGGAGGCCGTGGTCGTGCGTGACCGGGGCGGGGCGCTCCATGCATGGTGGCCTGACGGGCGCACGGGCAGCCGGTCGAGCCGAATCGGCACGGCCCGGGATGTCCTGGTGTCCGCGGGCGTGGGCTGGACGCTGGTGGCCGATCGCGGCGGCCGGATCCGGCGTCTCGGATCGCCGTTCGGCCCGACCGACCCGGCACCAGGGCTGCGGACGCACGGCCGGGTCGCGCCCGTCGCCGCCACCCGGGATCGCGAGGGCACGACGGTGAGCGTCGAACTCCCGGGAGCGCGGACGCGCACGGTCCGGCCGACAGGGCCCGGCGCGCTGGCCGCCCACACCGTCGTCGGTCGCCAGGTCGCCCTGCGGGTCGCCGCGAACGGCGACGTCCTTGCTCGCGCACTCACCCGTGACCGGGGCGGCCGGACGCTGCTGTGCCTCGAGACGACCCATCAGGGCACCGAACCCGTCACCGTGGGGCTCGACGCGCCGCTCGACAGGCCCGTCCAGTGGATGGCCGACGGGTCGCTGCTGATCACGCTCCGCACGGGCACCCACACCCTGGCCACGGAGGTCCGCGAGGGCGACGGGACCCTGCGGTGGCGGCTCGCGGCTGGCGCCTATCTCCACGCACCCGCGGCCGCGGACCTCGAGGAGGGACCGCTGGTCGTGCTGGATGACCACGGCATCCTCCATGCCGTGGACGGCGCGAGCGGATCGGGGCAGGCACCGATCCTCCGCTGGACCCGCGACTGGACCGCGGCCTATGGCCAGCCGATCGTCGGACCGTTCCTCCCGGGCGGTGGCGTGGGCATCCTTCGAGCCAATGGCATCCACGGCATGGAGCTGCTCGACCTGGCGGGCCGCCGTCGCTGGCGGACCGAGGCACCGCTGTGGCGCTACGCGACCGGGGATGCGGTGGTGGCGCGGGCCAGCGGCGGCTGGATGCTCGTCGCCGGGCGCCGGGATGGTCGGCTGGACGGCATCGACGCCCGTGACGGCCGGATCGCATGGAGCGTGCCGCTGACCGATGCGCTGGATGACGTCGCGCTGGCCGCCGCCGACCTCGATGGCGACGGCGAGGACGAGGTCGTGGTCGGTCTCCCGGATGGGCGACTCGTCGCGCTTGGGGGCCTGAGCCACGAGCCCGCCATCCGCTGGGCCGTCCGACTCGCTGCCGGGGTCGCCAGCATCCAAGCCCTTCCCGCACGCCCCGGGGCCGGCGAGCCCGTGACCGTCCTGGTCGTGGCGACCGTCGACGGGCGCGTGCGTCTGCTCGATCTGCCCGCTGGACAACGTCCGGCGGAACCCGTAAGGTTCGCGCCGTGAACGCGACCGTCGCTCGTACCGCGATGTGTATGCCCTGGCGGCCCCTCCGAGGGAAGACAGGGCACTAGGTCGCTTGTCCGTCAGGGCACAGGGGGCCGGAGCCGGTCCCGGGGCCGCAGTCCAGCAGGACTGCGGCGTTGCTGTCTTCTGGAAGCCTCGAGGGTAGCCGCCGCGCCTCCCGGGACCGGATCGTGATCCGTTCCCCGCATGGAGGCCCCAGATGGGCATCGCCCCCTTCGCCAGCCAGCCAGCCCACCGACCGACGCGAGGCATCTGTCACCCAGTCGACCTGAGCGGCGTCGGCCGGGCCTTCGCGGCGCGGTCCGACCGCGACGCCGCGCTCGCCCCCGGCGCGGGCCATCTCGTCATCCGCGACATCACGCTGACGCTCGCGGCCGGCGAGGTCGTGGCGATCCTGGGCGCCAGCGGCTGCGGCAAGTCCACGTTGCTGCGGATCATCGGCGGACTCGACACACCCACCACGGGCACGGTCCGCATCGATGGAACGGCCGTCTCGGGCATCGACCCACGCTGCGCGGTGGCCTTCCAGGAGCCGCGCCTGCTGCCGTGGCGGACGCTCGCCGGCAACGTGGCGCTGGGCCTCCCGAAGGGTACGCCCCCGTCGACGGGCGACGAGCGGGTCGCGGAGCTGCTGGAGCTCGTCGGCCTGACGCGCTTCGCGGGGCACCGTCCGCGCGAGGTGTCGGGCGGCATGGCGCAGCGGACGGCGCTGGCACGGGCGCTCGCCCGCGACCCCAGCGTCCTGCTGCTGGACGAGCCGCTCGCCTCGCTGGACGCGCTCACCCGCCTGCGCATGCAGGACCTCCTGCTGGACGTGCACGCGGCGGCGCCCACCACGGTCCTGCTCGTCACCCACGACGTGGAGGAGGCGCTCCACCTCGCCGACCGGGTGATCGTGCTCGGCACCGATCCGGGCCGGGCGGGCGCCACGATCCGCCAGGTCGTCCAGGTGCCCGGGGACCGGCCGCGCGATCGCGGCTCGGCCGTGCTCGCCTCGCTCCGCGCGGAGCTGCTCGAAGGGCTGGGTGTCGCTCGACATCTCCACTGATCGGCCGCCGGCTCGTCATCGACCGCTCGAACCACACGCACCAGGAAGGGAACCACGCCATGCATCGTCGGACCGCCACCCGCGCCGTGCTCCTCGGCGCCATCGTCGCCTCGCTCGCCCTGGCCGCGGCGCCCAGCCTCGCCCAGTCGCCCTCCGCCGGGACGGCTGCGCCCAACCCCTACCCGCTGACCCAGGGCGGCACGCTCAACATCGACTTCGCGACCTACAACCCGCTGTCCCTGGTCATCAAGGACCAGGGATGGCTCGAGGAGGCGCTCGCACCCCAGGGGGTCAGCGTCACCTGGGTCCAGTCGGCGGGCTCCAACAAGGCCAACCAGGCACTGCTGTCCAACGCCATCGACATCGGCTCCACGGCGGGCTCCGCGGCCCTGCTGGCCCGCTCGAACGGCTCGCCCATCCACACCATCGAGGTCTACTCCCAGCCCGAGTGGGCGGCGCTCGTCGTCCCGGCCGGCTCGCCCATCCAGTCGGTCGCGGACCTGCGTGGCACGCACATCGCCGCGACCAAGGGCACCGACCCCTACTTCTTCCTGCTCCAGGCGCTCGAGGAGGCCGGCGTGGGTCTCGACGAGGTGACCATCGAGAACCTCCAGCACGCCGATGGCTGGGCCGCCCTCCAGAACGGCTCCGTGGACGCATGGGCGGGTCTCGACCCGATCATGGCCAACGCCGAGGCCACGGCGGGCGCGCAGCTGCTGTACCGCAACGTGGGCTTCAACAGCTACGGCTTCCTCAACGCCAACGAATCGTTCCTGACCAGCCGGCCGGACGTCGCCCAGACGGTGGTCGACGCGTACGAGCGGGCCCGCGCCCGGGCGCTGGCGGACCCCACGGCCACGGCCAACCTGCTTGCGGAGGTGGCGGGCATCGACCCGGCCGTCGCGACCACGGTCATCGAGGAGCGCTCCAACCTGGGTGTCTCGGGGATACCGGGCGACGCCCAGACGGCGGTGCTCAAGGTCATCGGCCCCATCTTCGTGGAGTCCGGTGACGTGGCCAGCCAGCAGCAGGTCGACGACGCGCTCGCGACCCTGCTTGAGCCGACCTTCGCGGCGGCGGCGGATCCCACCCGCATCCCGTGAGCGACCAGGTCATCCCGGCGGTCGTGGACAGGCGGGGACCCGTGCCCCTGTCCGCGGCCGCCACCGAGGCGGCCCTCAGGGACGCCGCAGTCGCGTCGGCGGAGGCGGGCGGGCGACCGCTCGCCTCCCGCCGCCCCGTGCGCCTCGCGCTCGGGCTTGCGCTGCCCGCGGCCCTGCTCGTGGCGTGGCAGCTCACGACGTCGCTGGGCTGGTTCACGGTGGTCCAGCTGCCGTCCCCGCTCATGGTGGCGCAGGCGGCCGTGGACCTGTTCGAGCGTGGGCTGCTCGTCAAGTACCTGGCCATCTCGACGCAGCGCGTGGTCGCCGGCTTCGCCATCGGCGCATCGCTGGGTCTCCTGTTCGGTGCCCTCACTGGGCTGTCGGCGACGTGGGACCGCGTGTTCGGGCCAACCCTGGGCGCCATCCGCGCGGTGCCCTCGCTGGCGTGGGTGCCGCTCCTGCTGCTGTGGCTCAAGCTGGGCGAGGAGTCCAAGGTGACGCTCATCGCCATCGGGGCGTTCTTCCCCGTGTGCACGACCGTGTCGCTCGCGCTCCGGCACGTCGACCGCCAGCTGGTCGAGGCCGGTCGGGCGTTCGGCCTCTCGGGGGTGCGACTGCTCACGGCCATCCAGCTGCCGGCGATCCTGCCCTCGGTCATCTCCGGGATGCGGCTGGCGCTCGCCCAGTCGTGGCTGTTCCTGGTCGCGGCCGAGCTCATCGCCTCGAGCGCTGGCCTGGGCTTCCTGCTGACCGACTCCCAGAACAACGGTCGCGTGGACCGCATCCTCCTGGCCATCGTGCTGCTGGCGGTCATCGGCAAGGCCACCGACTCGATCCTGGGCGTCGCCGAGCGACGGGCCCTCCGTCGATGGGCGTGACCGCGGCCCGACCGACTACCATCGCTCGGTGAGCACTCCCATCGCCATCGCCAACGCCGACGACCCGTCCTGCGCGGTGCCCGGGACCTGGGGCAGCTACTCCGACGAGGAGCTGGCCGACATCCTGCGACGCGCCCGGACGGTGGCCATGGTCGGTGCCAGCACCAACCCCATCCGACCCAGCTCGTTCGTGTTCAAGTACCTCAGCCGCAAGAGCTATCGCGTGATCCCGGTCAACCCGGTCGCGGTGGGCCAGCAGATCCTGGGCGTGCCGGTGGTCGCGGACCTGCGCGACATCAGCGAGCCCATCGACGTGGTGGACGTGTTCCGACGCCATGACGCGGTGCCGGCCATCGTGGACACCGCCATCGAGGTCGGGGCCAAGGTCGTCTGGCTCCAGCTGGGCATCCGCCATCCGGAGGCCGCCGCCCATGCCGAGGCGGCAGGGCTGACCGTGATCCAGGACCGCTGCATGAAGATCGAGTACGGCCGCCTGTCGGGCGAGCTGGCCTGGAACGGAATCGAGGGCGACATGATCTCCAGCCGACGACGGAAGCTCCTCTCACGATGAGCGAGACCACGGAGGCCCCGGGCGCCGAGGGCAGTCCCGCGCCGCTGGGCGGCCCCAGCCCCGCCCATGTCTCGCGCTACGGCCTCGCCACTCGCGCCATCCACGCGGGGTCCCCGCCGGAGCCCGTCACGGGCGCCCGCAACGTGCCCATCTACCAGACCACGGCGTACGTGTTCGAGGATGTCGACCACGCGGCCACGCTGTTCGACCTGGCGACCTTCGGCTACATCTACACCCGGATCACCAACCCCACGGTCTCGGCGCTGGAGGCGCGGGTCGCCTCGCTGGAGGGCGGGCGTGCGGCGGTGGCGGTGGCATCGGGCCACGCCGCCCAGCTGGTGGCGTTCTACACGCTGCTCGAGCCGGGCGACCACATCGTGGCGTCGCGGTTCCTGTACGGCGGCTCGCTGACGCAGCTGACGCACACGTTCCCCAAGCTCGGCTGGGGCGCGACCATGGTCGACCCCCGGGACGAGGCGGCCGTGCGTGCCGCCATCACCGACCGGACGCGGGTCATCTTCACCGAGAGCCTGTCCAACCCGGGTGGCATGGTGGTGGACCTGGCGATGCTCGCGCGGGTGGCCCAGGAGCATGGCATCCCGCTGGTCGTGGACAACACGCTCGCCACGCCCGTGCTGTGCCGGCCGTTCGAGTGGGGCGCGGACATCGTGGTCCACTCCATGACCAAGTTCCTGGGCGGCCACGGCACCTCCATGGGCGGCATCGTGGTCGAGTCAGGTCGCTTCGATTGGAGCGCCTCCGACAAGTTCCCGGGGCTGACCAAGCCCGACCCGGCGTACCACGACCTCATCTTCCACGAGACGTTCGGCGACTTCGGGTTCTCGATGAAGGCACGCGCGGTGGCCCTGCGCGACCTGGGGCCGGCCTTGTCGCCCACGAACGCCTTCAACATCCTCACGGGCATCGAGACGCTGCCCCTGCGGATCGCGAGGCACGGCGAGAACGCCCTCGCGGTGGCCCGCTTCCTGGCGGGGCACCCGGCGGTGGCGTGGGTGTCGTATGCGGGCCTCGAGGACCACGAGTCGCATGCGCTGGCGAAGCGGTACCTGACCGGTGGCTTCGGCTCCGTGTTCACGTTCGGCCTGAAGGGCGGCTTCGAGGCGGGCGTCCGGCTGGTGGAGGGGGTCAACCTCTGGTCGCATCTCGCGAACGTGGGCGACACGCGGAGCCTCATCATCCACCCCGCGTCGACGACCCATCGCCAGCTGACCGACGAGCAGCGTGCCGCGGCCGGGGCCGGCAACGACGTGATCCGGCTCTCCGTGGGCATCGAGTCGGTCGAGGACCTCATCGCGGACCTGGACCAGGCACTCGCCTGAGGGCGGCGGTCGCCCGAGGGCGCCGTCCGACCCTCCTCCGGCGCATGCGCCGCCGCCACCTCGGATCACGATGATCGACCGGGCCGGCGGTCACCGGCGCGCGCAGCGCCGCACCGCGGCCGAGCCGACGCGCGACCCGCGCTCGCGGTGCGCGGATGGCGTCGTTCCCCCCGTCGCGACGGGCCTCCGCAGCCCGGGTCCCTCGCGGCGGAGCAGACGGGGGACGCGAACGGTGGTCGAGAGTGACACGTCACGCCCGCAGCGGTCACCCATCGTGATCCGGTGCGACGGGCAGGCAAGTCGCGCCCCCGCGGCGCCCGCGACCCAGCGGCCTGGCGACCCATGGCCCGCCTCAGCCGGTCGGGCGGCCACCCAGCAGCGGCGACATCACGATGAGGTTCGCGGTGGCGACGTTGGTCGCGATGGGCACGTCGTGGACGTTGCACACCCGGAGCAGCGTCCGGATGTCTGGGTCGTGCGGGTGGGCGGACATGGGGTCCACGAAGAACAGCACCGCGTCGATGTCGCCCACGGCGACCATCGCGGCGATCTGGGCGTCGCCGCCCAGCGGCCCGGAGAGGACGCTCTCCACCTCGAGGCCCACCTTCTCGCGCAGCAGACGCCCGGTGGTGGCGGTCGCCACGAGCCCGCATCGGGAGAGGATCTCGCGGTTCCAGGTCGCGAACGCCAGCATCTCGGTCTTGCGCCCATCGTGGGCGACCAGCGCGATGGTGGGCGCTCGGGTGCTGGCAGCGTCGGTCACGCGGCCATCGTGGCAGGGCCGCTCGTCCGGCGCCAGCGCGACGATGTCAACGTTGGGTCACGGATCGGTCGCGCCGCGCCGGGCGCCCGCGCCTCAGCGCCCCAGCAGCACCTGGTGCGCGATGGGGCGGAGCAGCCGCTCCAGCTCCTCGTCGGGGATGTCGCTGACCGCGGCGGAGCCGAACAGCGCGCTCGCCACCACACCCACGCTGGCGAGACGCCGCACGCGGGTCTCGGGGGTGCCCGACCGGTCGAGCAGCATCGCCATGAGGGTCTCCTCGGACGGCTGTCGGGCGTGCAGCCGCTCGTGCTGCTCGGCGAGGGGGCCGTCGTGGATCTCCTGCTCGAACACATCGCGGTTGCGGAAGTGCAGCTCGATGAGCCGTCGGTTGCGCAGCACCATGCGGATGAGCTGGTCCACGAACCGCAGCCAGGCCGCCTCGTCGGCGCCGGGCTCCGGGATGTCGCCCAGGTCCTCGGTCGCCTCGTGCATCTCGATGTGCAGCGCCATCAGGATGTGCGCCTTGCTGGGGAAGTGGTAGTAGAGCGCCGCCTTGGAGATGCCCAGCGGCGCGGCGATCTCGCGCATCGAAGCCGCCTTGTAGCCCTTGCGGATGAACAGGTCGAGCGCGACCTCGAGGATCCGCTCGCGGGTGGTCGCGCCATCGAGGTCGCCGGTCGGCTCCCCAGCCGCCGTGGCCGCCGGCGGTGGCTGTCCTAGGTCGGCGGTCCTGCCCGCGGTGGTCTGGCGTGGCACGGATCCGATGCTACCTGACGTCTTGACACCCCCGTCGGGTTCGTGGTACTTACTTACCGACCGGTAAGGACTTACCGACCGATAAGTCAGTCTAGCACCCGCGGCCGGGGCGACCAGCCCGGGAGCGGGCAAGGGCAACGCGCGACAGGAGACGAATGGCATGACGGACCTGATGGTGGAGGCGCAGGGCCTCCGCAAGCGGTTCGGGACCACGCAGGCGGTCGATGGGGTCGACCTCAGCCTCGCGCGTGGCTCGATCCTGGGGGTGCTGGGGCCGAATGGCGCCGGCAAGACCACGATGTTGCGGATCCTGACCACGCTGACCCGCCCGGACGCCGGCTGGGCCAGGGTGGCGGGCCACGACGTGATGCGGGAGCCGGCCGTGGTCCGCCGACGCATCGGCGTGGCGGCGCAGGACGCGACCTTGGACGGGCTGCTCACGGGTCGCCAGAACCTGGCCATGGTGGGCCGGCTCAGCCAGATGGATGGTGCAGCCACCACCCGGCGCTCCGTGGAGCTGCTGGAGCGCTTCGAGCTGACCGATGCCGCCGACCGACCGGTCAAGACCTACTCCGGGGGCATGCGTCGCCGCCTGGACCTCGCGGCGAGCGTCATGGCACGCCCCACCGTGCTGTTCCTGGACGAGCCCACGACGGGTCTCGACCCGGTGAGCCGGGTGCGCGTCTGGAACGTGGTGCGGTCGCTCGTGGACGAGGGCGCGACCGTGCTGCTCACCACGCAGTACCTCGACGAGGCCGACCGGCTCGCGGACCGCATCGTCATCATCGACCACGGCCGGGTCGTCGCCGAGGACACGCCCGCCCAGCTCAAGCGACGCATCGGCGGCGGCGTGCTGGAGGTGCATCTGACGCAGGCCCATCCGGAGGCGGCCAGCGTGCTGGCGCACCTCGTGGAGGGGCCGTTCCGGGTGGAGGACGACGGCCGACGCCTGCGGGCGCCGGTGGCCAGCACCGTCGGCCTGGTCGCCCCTGCCGTCCGGGCGCTCGACGATGCGGGCGTGGACGTGGAGGACATCGCCATCCACCAGCCCTCGCTCGATGACGTGTTCATGCGGCTGACCGGCAACGGCAGCCAGACGCAGGAGGCGGCGTGATGACGCTCCACGATGGTTCCCTGGCGCAGCCCGCCTCCATGGCCCTGGACGCCGAGCCCTCGACCGGCACGCGCGTCGTGGCGGCGCTGCGCGACATCCTCGCCATGATCCGCCGCAACCTCATCCACATCGCCCGCGAGCCCGAGCAGCTGGGTGACGTCACGATCCAGCCGGTGCTGTTCACGCTGCTGTTCGTGTACGTGTTCGGGTCCGCGGTCGGGGGCACCGGCGGCAGCTACGTCCAGTACGTGGTGCCGGGGCTGCTGCTGATGAACCTGACCACGTCGAGCATGGGCACGGCCGTGGGTCTCACCAGCGACCTCGCCACCGGGCTCATCGACCGGCTGCGGACCCTCCCCATGTGGACCTGGGCCATCCTCACCGGGCGGTCCATCACGGACCTGCTGACGGCCACCATCTGCGCCATCATCGTGACCCTCACGGGCCTCATCGTCGGGTGGCAGGCGCCCTCCGACCTCGCCGGCCTGCTGGCCGGCTTTGGCATCGCGCTGCTGTTCGCGTTCGCGCTGTCGTGGCTAGGGGTGTGCGTGGGCCTGATGGCGCGCAGCGCCGAGTCCGCGCAGGCATTCGGGTTCATGGTCCTGTTCCCGCTCACGTTCGTGTCCAACGCCCTGGTGCCCACGGTGGGCATGCCGGAGCTGCTGCGCACCTTCGCGGACTGGAACCCGGTGAGCGCGGTCACGGCCGCGGTCCGGACGCTGTGGGGCGACCCCAACGCGAGCCTGGGCAGCCAGTCCTGGTCGATGCAGCACCCGGTGGTCATGGCCCTGGCCTGGTCCATCGGTCTGATGGTCGTGTGCATGCCCCTCGCCGCGAGGCTGTTCCGGCGCCGCACCACCGATTGATCGCGCGAGAGCCCCGGGTCTGGGAGGATGTATGCCTCCCATGACCCCGACGCCCGACACGAGCACGCCCCGCGCCACCACCCGCGACTGGGTGGGCCTGGGCGTGCTCGCGCTCGCCTGCCTGATGTACGTGATGGACCTCACGGTGCTGCACCTGGCGGTGCCCGCCATGAGCGCCGACCTCGAGCCGACCAGCTCGCAGCTGCTCTGGATCATCGACATCTATGGCTTCATGGTGGCCGGCTTCCTGGTGACCATGGGCACCCTGGGCGACCGCATCGGGCGTCGACGGCTGCTGCTCATCGGGGCCGCGGCGTTCGGCGTGGCGTCCGTGCTGTGCGCGCTCAGCACCAGCGCCGAGATGCTCATCCTCAGCCGGGCGCTGCTGGGCGTGGCGGGCGCCACCCTTGCGCCATCCACCTTGTCGCTGCTGTTCAGCATGTTCCGGGACCCTGGCCAGCGCTCCCGCGCCATCGCCATCTGGGTCTCGGCGTTCTCCGCGGGCAGCGCCGTGGGGCCGTTGGCGGGTGGGTTCGTGCTGGAGCACTTCTGGTGGGGCGCCGTGTTCCTGCTGGCGCTGCCCGTGGTGGCGTTGCTGCTCCTCCTGGGGCCGGTGGTGCTGCCGGAGTATCGAGACCCCGACGCCGGTCGGCTGGACCTGGCGAGCGCGGTGATGTCGCTGGTCGCCGTGCTGGCGGTCATCCTCGGCCTCAAGCAGCTCGCCCAGGACGGCCTCGACCCGGTGGCCATCGGCTCGATGCTCCTGGGTGTCGTCGTGGGCGCCCTGTGGGTGCGCCGGCAGCTGCGTCTGCCGGACCCCATGATCGACCTGCGGCTGCTCCGCGAGCGCGCCTTCAGTGCCGCCCTCTCGATCAACTTCCTGACCGTGTTCGTGATGGTCGGCTACTTCCTGTTCGTGGCGCAGTACCTGCAGCTCGTGCTGGGCATGTCGCCGCTCGAGGCGGGCGTCTGGTCCGTGCCGTCGGCCATCGCGTTCATCGTCGCGTCCAACTCCGTGCCCTGGCTGCAGCGCCGGTTCGCGGCGGGTCGGATCATCGCCACCGGGTTCGCGGTGACCGCCGTGGGTCTGCTGATCCTGGCCACGGCCAGCGCGTCCCCCGACGGCCTGGTGCCGGTGGTGGTCGCGTCCATCGTCATCTCGTTCGGCATCGGGCCGGTGTTTGGCCTCACCACGGAGCTGGTGGTCGGGTCCGCGCCGCCGGAGCAGGCGGGTGCGGCGTCGGGCATCTCGGAGACCGCCACCGAGCTGGGTGGGTCGCTGGGCATCGCCATCCTGGGCAGCATCGGCGTGGCGCTGTATCGCGGCACCATGCTGGGCCATGCGCCTCCGGGCGTGCCCGCCGACGTCCTGGACGCGGCGCGGGACACCCTGGGCGGCGCGGTGGATGCCGCCGGCCGACTGCCCCAGGTCGTGGGTGACGCGCTGCTGGCGGTCGCCCGGGACGCGTTCGTGCAGGGCATGCAAGCCGCCGCGGTCCTGAGCGCGGCCCTGGCGGTTGGCGCGGCGGTGTGGGCATTCGTGGCGGTCCGGGTGCCGCCCAAGGGAGATGGCGAGGCCGTCGTGGCGCACGGACCCAGCCGGGCCGTGACCCCACAGGAGGCCTAGCCAGTCGCTCGAAGCTGCCCTATCCTTACTGCCTTGGGATGGGTAAGGAGTCGGGAGCACGTGGATAGCGCCGCACGCATGACATCGAAGGGCCAGGTCACGGTGCCCAAGCAGGTCCGCGACGCGCTGGGCATCCAGCAGGGAGACCAGCTGCACTTCCGCGTGGTTGGCGACCATGCGATCCTCGCACGGACGCCTGCCTTCCTGGACCTCGCGGGATCGGTTCGAGTGCCGCCCGGCCGCGAGGGCGTGGCGTGGGAGGTGGCAGTGGCCGCCACCCGGGCACGGCGGACTGGGTCGCGCCGATGACTGCCTACCTCGACACCAACATCCTGGTGTGCCACCTGACCGGTGACCCCCCGGAGATGGCTGCCCGGGCGACGCACCTGCTGGCGACCGAGCCTGACCTGGTGCTGGTGGACCTGGTCGCCGCCGAGCTGGTGTACGTTCTGGACTCGTTCTACGAGACGCCTCGCGCCCAGGTCGCGCAGGCCCTCCGGGCACTGCTTGCGATGGGCACGGTGCGCTGTGACGGAGCGTCCGTCCTGCTGCGCGCCGCCGCCGTGTACGAGTCGCACCGCCTGGACTTCGCGGAGGCGTATCTGGTCGCGTGCGCCGAGGACTCCGGGGTGGGTCGGATCGTGTCCTTCGACCGGACCATCGACCGCGTCGGGTCGGTGGAGCGGGTCGGGCCGCAGGCCGCCTGATCGGGACGCAGCCAACCGGCCGCTACAGCCGCCCCGCCTCGATGACCCGGTCGAGGAAGCGCCGGGTCGCCGCCTCGCGCGGCGCCGAGAAGATCTGGGCGGGTGGCCCCTCCTCCAGGATCCGACCGCCCTCGAGGAACGCCACGCGGTTGGCGATGTCCCGTGCGAAACCCATCTCGTGGGTCGCGATGACCATGGTCATGCCTGTCTGGGCGAGGTCGCGGATGACCGACAGCACCTCCGCCACGAGCACCGGGTCGAGCGCCGAGGTGATCTCGTCGAGCAGCATGATCGAGGGCTGCATGGCGAGCGCCCGGATGATGGCCACGCGTTGCTGCTGGCCGCCCGACAGCCGGTCGGGCACCGCATCACGCTTGTCCGCGAGCCCGAACCGCCTCAGCAGCTCATCGGCGCGCGACTCCGCCTCCGCCTGGGGGAGCTTGAGGACCTTGGTGGGCGCCAGGGTGATGTTGCGCAGCACGCTCATGTGCGGGAACAGGTTGTAGGCCTGGAACACGATGCCGATGCCCCGCCGGATCCGGTCGACGTCCACGCCCTTGGCCGTGATCTCGGCGCCCTCGATGAGGATGCGGCCGGCATCGACGGGCTCCAGCAGGTTGACGCAGCGCAGCAGCGTGCTCTTGCCGCTCCCCGAGGCCCCGATGAGACACACCACCTGGTGGTCCTCCACCAGCAGGTCGATGCCGTCGAGCACCACGTGGTCGCCAAAGGACTTGCGCAGCCCCTCGATGCGCAGCGCCTCGCTCATCGGGCGCCCGCGAGGTAGCGCCTGCGGTCACGCGCCACGAGCCAGTCCACGAAGCGCGCCATGGGGATGGTGCACAGCAGGAACAGCACCGCGCTCACCAGGTAGGGCGTGAAGTTGAAGTTGGCCGACGCGATGATCTGGGCCCGGCGGAACGCCTCCACGATGCCCAGGAACGACAGCAGCGCGGTGTCCTTCTGGAGGCCGATCATGTCGTTGAGGAGCGGCGGGATGACCCGCCGGATGGCCTGCGGCAGGACCACGAAGCGGAACGTCTGGACACCGCTCAGCCCCAGGGAGCGGGCTGCGGCCGCCTGGCTGGGGTGCACCGACTGGATGCCCGCGCGATACACCTCCGCGACATACGCGCTCCACACCAGCACGAGCGTGACGATGCCCCAGAAGAACACGTCACTCGGGACGCCCGGCAGGCCGAGCGCTGGGATGCCCAGGCCGAGGAGGTAGATCAGGATGATCGACGGCAGCCCACGGAACACGTCGATGTAGACGATCGCGAACAGCCTGAACGGGAAGAACACCGGATCGTCGAGGCTGCGCAGGATGGCCAGCACGAGCGCGCACACCAGGATGAGCGCCGCCGAGATGACCCAGATCTGGAGGTTGATCAGAAATCCGGCGACCACCTTGGGCCAGGCGCTGGCGAAGCGGTCCGCGTCGAAGAAGGTCCGCTGAACGAGTGGCCAGTTGGGCGCGTTCACGATCACCCAGGCCGCGACGCCGAACACCACGATGGTGCTGATCGTGGCGACGAGCACAGTGACGCCGCGTGACCGCCAGGGCGATCGACGCGGCGCCTGTGGAGCGCGACCGGTGGGGCTCGCCGTCACGACGGCCCCACCGCGTCAGGGGTCATTGCAGGACGGGGAGCCCTTCTCCGCCGCCGATGTACGTGTCGTAGATCGACTGGAGCGTCCCGTCGGACTTGATGACCGCGAGCGCCTCGTTGACGCACGCGGTGAGCGCGCTGCCCTTCTCGAGGACCATGCCCATCTGGTCGACCTGCTGGTCGGACGAGAAGGAGCCCACGAGCGAGGCACCGGTCAGCTGGACGTCCCGCATGTAGATCGCGGAGTAGATGTCCGCGACCAGGCCGTCGATCTGGCCGTTCTGGAGGGCCTGGACCAGGGCCGCGTTGTCGTTGAAGACCTGCGCGCTCTGGGTCGGCTGGATGACGTTCTCGATGAAGGCGAGGCTGGTCGTGCCCACGGCGGCGCCCAGCTTCTTGTCCTTCAGGTCGGCGATGGACGTGGCGCCGGCGGCGACACTGCCGTCGAGCGCGACCAGCGCCTGATGCGAGTCGAAGTACGAGTCGCTGAAGTCGACCGCCTCCGAGCGCTCCGGCGTGATGGAGATCTGGGCCATGTGCCAGTCGAAGGGCTTGGTCCCGGGCGCGAACGCGTTCTCGAACACGGTGTTCGGGATCCAGTCGATCTCGTCCTGGCTGAAGCCCAGGGCCGCCGCGACGGCCGCCGCGGTGGCGCCCTCGTAGCCCTGGCCGTTGGGCGGGTAGCCCAACTCCCAGTCGGAGTCGGCGGGCTTGTCCGCGTCGCTCCACCAGGGCGGGTAGGCCGGGTTGTCCGTGCTCAGCGTGAGCCGGCCCGGGTTCTTGAGGCTGAGCTGGTCCTTGGCGCACTCCGGGCCGATGGTCGCAGCCGCGGCGGAGGCTCCGGCGGACGCGTCCGGCGACTGCGCGACGGCGCCCATGCCGCCCGCGAACACCAGGGAACACGCGGCGATCGGGATGAGTGCCGCTCGACCGAGCGGCAGGTGGGATCGTGCCATCGCCTGGGTGCACCTCCTGGTTGTGGGTGATCGGAGGTCGATGGTCGCACACGCGTCGACGCGCTGCACACGCACGTGCGCGAGAGCGAGACGCGATCGACACGCCGATGGGCCGGATGTCCCGTGACATCGCGCGCGATCCGGGTGACCATGCGCTGCACATGCGCATCGACCGGGGTTATCTGTTCTGGGGCATCTGCTTCGTGCTGCTCGGCGCCATCCCGCTGGCCGACCGCGAGGGATGGGTCGACGTGGCTGGCCTGGGCGACGCCCTCCGGCTGTGGCCGCTCCTCATCATCGGCATCGGTGTGGTGATCCTGTTCTCGCGCACCCGTCTGGCGCTGGTGGCGACCGTGGTCGGCGCACTGGTGCTGGGCACCCTCGCGGGGACCGCACTGACCTCCTTCGGCGGCGGCACGGTGTTCGACTGCATCCGCGTAGGCGACGCCGCACTACCTCGCACCACCACGCGCGGTACCCTCGACCCGAGCGCTAGCGTCCGGGTCCACATCGACTGTGGCGACCTGAACGTGGGCACCGCATCCGGCAGCGACTGGACCCTGGATGCCGGCCATGCTGGCGACCCGCCACGGGTCGAGGCCTCCGCGGACGACCTCTCCATCCGACCCGCCGACGGGCCGCCACGTCGGCAGGACTGGGCCCTCGCGCTGCCCGTGGCGCTCGCGTCGCTCCAGGTCGAGGCCAACGCGTCGAGCACGACGCTCGCCCTTGGAGCCACCGCCCTGTCCCGGCTGGATGCCACGGTGAACGCCGGCGACCTCTCGTTGGTCGCGCCGGTCGGGCGCATGGACCGCCTGGAACTGGCCGCGAACGCCGCCGACGTCGAAGTGGAGGCCCCGTCGACCGACATCGCCGACCTGGACGTGGAGGCCAACGCCGCCAGCGTCACGCTCTCGCTGGGTGGCTCGGCGACCGGTTCCCTCGAGGGCGCCGCGATGTCGGCCCGGGTGTGCGTGCCCCCGGATGCGTCACTCGACATCCGGACGGGTGACGACGTGGGCTTCTCGTTCGAGGCGGACGGCGCGGTCGGCCTCGCGTGGGTGGGCGACCGCTGGCTGCGGCAGGGCACCGGGCCCCAGATCTCGCTGTCGGTGGGTGGCACCGCGTCGTCCGTCACCCTCGTGGACGATGGGAGCTGCGCATGACCACGGAGGCTCGACGATGACCGACCGGCTGTATCGCTCGGTGGATGACCGGATGATCGCGGGGGTGTGCGGCGGTGTCGCCGCGCGTCTGGGCATCGACCCGTCGATCGTGCGGGTGGTCTGGGCGCTGCTCGTCTTCCCCACGGGCTTCGTGGCGTTCGCGGCCTACATCGTGATGTGGCTGGTGGTGCCGCAGGCGCCGGTCGGCTACTTCCCGGCAGGCTCGCGACCCGGGACCCCCCGCCGATATGGCGGCATCGACGCGGCGCCGCTGCTGGTGGGCGGCGCGCTCATCCTGGGCGGTGCGTGGTTCCTGCTGCGGGACCTGTTCCCGTTCCTCGACCCCGGTCACTTCTGGCCGGTGGCGCTGGTGATCCTGGGGGTCGGCCTCATCGTCTGGGCCTACCAGCGCTCGCACGACGACCCACGGAGCCATCGACCATGAGCCAGCCCCCGTACCCGCGGGCGCCGCAGCCGCAGCCGCCGGCCGGGGCCCCGATGACCCACGCCCGGCCACCCCGCGACCGCGGGGCTGGGAGTGGCGCGGTCAGGGCGGGCGTCTGGCTCATCGCCATCGGCCTGGTGTTCCTGGTCCGGGACTGGGCCGGGTGGTCCTGGGGGCAGGGCTGGCCGCTGTTCGTCATCGCCGCCGGTGCCGCGACCCTCGTGACCTCCGCGCTCCATCGCGCGAGCCTCGATGCCGGGTCGTGGTCGCTGGTCTGGCCGGTCGCGTGGCTGGTCATCGGCGTGGTGCTCCTGGCCGTCACCACCGGCACCCTGGACGCCAGCCTGGGCGACCTGCTGGGTCGATGGTGGCCGGTCGGGCTCATCCTCGTGGGGGTCTGGTTCCTGGTCGCCGCCGTGTGGCCGGGTCGGCGCCGGCCGGTGGAATCGCTGGCGCTGCCACTCGGTCCCTCGCCCGCCGCCAGCGTCAAGCTCAGCTTCGGGGGCGGCGTGCTCGACGTGGGCCGCGCCAACCCGGGCGTCCTGGTGGGCGGCACCTTCCAGGGCGGGGTGCGCTACCGGACCCGCGGCCCTGACGTGGTGGAGCTGGAGCCGGACACCGGCCGTGGCTGGCCGATGGGTGGCGCCACGTTCCGGTGGGGCGTGGGGCTCACGGGCGAGAAGCCGCTCGACCTGCGGCTGGACACCGGCGCGAGCAGGTCGGCCATCGACCTGATCGACCTCCAGGTCCGGCAGCTGGAGCTCCACAGCGGCGCCGCCGAGACGCGCATCCGGCTGCCGCGGGCGGCCGGTCTGACGCTGGTCAGGACCGACACGGGTGTCGCGTCGCTGTCCATCGACGTGCCGCAGGGCGTCGCGGCGCGGATCCGCTCCTCGATGTCGCTGGGCCGCGTGGACGTGGACCCGAGGCGGTTCCCCCGGACGCCGGAGGGCTGGGAGTCACCGGGCTTCGCCAACGCTCCGAACCGCGTCGACCTGGAGGTCAGGGGTGGCGTGGGGTCCGTGACCATCCGTTGATGGACGCGTCGCGGCCCGACGAGCAGCTCGCCCGGGGATGTGCGCGGCATCGCGGCGGACGCCATACTCGATGACGATGGTGCACACGGGACAGGCCCGCGGTGAGCTCATCGCTCGGGGCAACACCTCGGACGTGTGGCGTTGGTCCGGGACGACGGTCGTGAAGGTGCTGCGTCCGGGCATCCCGCCCCAGTGGGCACGGCTCGAGTCCGAGATCACCAGCCGCGTCCACGCGGCCGGTCTGCCCGTGCCGGCGTGTGATGGCGTGGTGGACGTCGATGGTCGACCCGGCATCGTGCTCGAGTTCGTCGGGGGCCCGTCGATGTGGGCGGACATGAAGCGACGACCCGACCAGGTGTCCAGCCTCGTCGACCGACTCGTCGACCTCCAGGAGCAGGTCCTGGCGGCGGGGCCACTCGACGGCCTCCCGGACCTGGGCACGCGCCTCCGCGGCAAGATCGACGTCGCGGGCCAGCTGCCGGCGGACGAGCGTGCCGAGGCACGCCGATTGCTGGCCGGGCTCCCGGAAGGCGCGGCGCTGTGCCATGGGGACATGCATCCGGCGAACCTGCTCCGTTCGCCGCGAGGCTGGGTCATCGTGGACTGGTTCGACGCCGCCATCGGGCATCCCCTTGCCGACTATGCCCGGAGCTCGCTGCTGATGCCACCGGCGAGCGCCGTCGAGTCGGCGAATCGTCACCTCGATGGCGTCACCGTGGAGGTGCTCGGGCGCCTCCACGACGCGTATCGCGCGGCGCTCGCGCGGCGCGGCTACCTCGACGAGGACCTGTTCCCAGCCTGGGAGTCCGTGCTCGCGGTCGCGCGCATGTCGGAGCCCGTCCAGACGTCAGACCTGCTCGATGTCTGGCGACGCTGGCGAGCCGATCACCCAGCGCCCACGGCATAGCCCGAGCCGTCACCGGAGGCCACGACGGCGTCGCTCCGCGGGTCGCATGCCTGCCGCGCGGGCCGCGAGATGCTCAGCCGAGGAGCGCCACCAGGGCGTCGAACACGCGTGGGCTGGCGGCCACCATCAGCTGGTCATTGGCAGGGGTCGGGTGCTCGACGCGGGCACCCGCCTCCTCCGCGATGAGCGCCCCGGCAGCGTAGTCCCAGCGCTGCATGCCTCGCTGGTAGAAGGCATCCAGTCGTCCGTTGGCGACCCAGCACAGATGGATCGCCGAGGATCCGAAGCAGCGCACGTCGCGAGCGGCGGGCAGGACCCTCCCAACGGCCTCGACCTGCGCCCTGCGCCCTTCCGATGCGTATGCGAACCCGGTCGCCACGAGTGCGCTGGCCAACCGGTCCACGGCGGAGGTCGTGATGGGTGTCCCGCCGATGCGCGCCCCCATGCCGCGCGCCGCGCTGAAGACCTCCGCGCGCCACGGGTCGATGACGGCGCCGGCGACCACCCGTCCATCGATCGTGGCCGCCAGCGAGACGCAGATGATGGGGATGCCGTACGTCAGGTTGACCGTGCCGTCGATGGGGTCGAGGATCCAGCCCACCGCCGAATCGCCGGCATGGCTGCCCTCCTCCTCGCCCAGGAAGCCCGCGCCGGGTGTCGATCGTTCGAGACGGTCGCGGATCGTCTGCTCCACGGCCACATCGAGCGCCGTCACCGGGTCCGTGGGCGTCGACTTGGTGCCGATGATGCCCAGCTGCCCGGCCGCGGCCCGGATGACCTCGGCCCCCTCGCTGGCCGCCTCCACCGCGAGCGCCTCCAGCCTGGCGGGCGTGGCCGATGCATGCCGGGGTCGGTGGGCGGCGGCGGACTCAGGCACGCATCACCACCGGGCCCTGCGCCTCGATCCTCGCCACGGTCGCGTCGTCCATCTCGACCCCGGTGATGATGACGTCGACCTCATCCACCGTGGCGAACCGGAACAGCTGCTCGTTGCCCACCTTGGAGTGGTCGAACATCATGACGATGCGACGCGCCGAGGCCATCATGGCGCGCTTGATGGCGACCTCGGCGCGGTAGGGGGTGGTGAACCCGGTCTCCGGGGACATGCCATCACAGCCGATGAACAGCACGTCCACGATGATGTCGCGCAGGAGCTCCACGCCGGTCTCGTCCACCATGGCCATCGTCTTGCGCTCGAGCGCACCACCGAGCACCACGACCTGGGGGCGGTCGGTCAGGGACAGCGAGCGGATGATGGGGATGGAGTTGGTGATGACCGTGAGGTCGCGCTCCCGATCGAGCTGATCGGCCAGGTGCAAGGCGGTGCTGCCAGAGTCGATGATGAGCGAGCCGCGCTCGGGCACCTCGTTGGTGGCGGCGGCGGCGATGCGCCGCTTCTCATCCACGTTGATGCCCTCGCGCACCTCCAGTCGGGGCACGTTGGCCGTGCCGCGCCAGGGGATGGCGCCGCCGTGGACCCGGCGGACCAGCCGTTCCCGCTGCAGGGTGGTGAGGTCCCGTCGGATGGTCTCGCCCGTGACGTCGAACGACTCGGCGAGCTCGGTGACGTCCACGCGACCCTCGCGCAGCAGGCGTTGGATGATGCGCTCCCGCCGCTCGGCCTGGAACATGGGACCGCGAGCCGGCCCGGCTGCCTCCGCGTCGGCGGGCGACAGGCCGTCGTCGGCAGTCGCCGCCGACCCGGCCCGCACGCCTCGCGGACGACGCACGGCCTTGTCCTCGCTCGCGGGCGGATCCATCAGGTCTCCTTGGTCAACCAGCGCTCCAGGGTCCGGTGGGTGCCCACCTCGCGGAGGGACGATAGCGCGCGCGTGAACGAGGCGACGAATCGGTCATCGTGCGGCAGCCGCGCCCCAAACACCTCGTCGAAGCCGAGGAACGCCGCAGGGTCGGCGACCGACGCCTGTGCATGCCGTCGGGCCCGTTCCATTCGGGGGTCGGCCGACAGCGTCAGGTCGCGGCCCCGATCGTCGCGCCCCAGGAGGTACTGGCACCAGCTCGCCAGCGCCAGGGCCGAGAGTTCCACGGGGCCACCCCGCTGGAGCTGCGACTCGATGGTGGGGATGAGGAACTTGGGCCACTTGGACGACCCATCCAGGCAGACCCGCGCGACCTGGTCGCGGACCGCCGGATTGGCGAAGCGCTCCCGGACGACCCGCTTGTACTCCTCGACGTCGATGCCCGCCACGGGCGGCAGCGAGGGGGTCGCCTCATCGTCGTGGAACCGCTCCAGGTATCGGGCCAGCAGCGGGTCCGCCATGATCTCGTGGATGAACGTGAGCCCCAGCAGGGCGGCCATGTAGGTGGTCGTGGAGTGGCCGGCGTTGAGGATGCGCAGCTTGAGCGTCTCGTAGGGTCGGACGTCGTGGGTCAGCAGGACGCCCACGTCCTCCCAGCGCGGCCGACCGCACGCGAACTCATCCTCGATGACCCACTGGATGAAGGTCTCGGCGGCGACCGGCCACCGGTCGCGGAGCGCGTACTCGTCCAGCAGGAAGTCGCGATCGGCGTCATTGGTCTGCGGCGTGATGCGGTCCACCATGCCGTTCGGGAACGACACGTTGCGCTCGACCCACTGGTCCAGCCCGGGTTCGATCATGGCGCACACGCCGAGCGTCGCCGTGCGCGCCGTCGTCCCGTTGCCCATCACGTTGTCGCAGCTGAGGACCGTGAGGCCACCGGACCCGGCGTCGCGACGGGCGGCGAGCCCGCGTGCCAGCGCGACGAAGGCCGGGGGCAGCCGATCCGCGGGCGGGGGCAGGAAGGCACCGCTGGCCTCGTCCACCGGATAGCCCCCTTCGGTGATGGTCAGGGAGGCGATCCTGGTCTCCGGGCGGGTCAGTCGCTCGACGAGCGGGGTGAGGTCCGGGCTCGCCAGGACGTAGTCCACGATGGAGCCGATGACCCGCACGTCCGTGCCGTGGATGTCGCGCGTGATGAGCGTGTACAGGCAGTCCTGCGATCGCAGTGCCACGTCCATGGCCGCATCGGCTGGCAGGACCCCGGAGCCGGTGATGGACCAGCCGGTCTCACCGGCGCGGAGCAGGTCGTCGAGGTAGACCGCCTGGTGCGCCCGGTGGAAGCCACCGACGCCGATGTGGACGATGCCGGGCGCGAGCGTGGCCCGGTCATACCCCGGGGTGGACACCCGGGCGTCCAGGTCGCCGAGCGTGGCGGCGGCGAGCTCCACGGGAGCCCGGAAGGCGGACTGGCTGGTCATGGCACCATCCTGCACCTGGTCACACGTTCGAAGATGAAGCTGCTGTTGAGCGTGTGGATTTCACTTCAGTATGGCTTGCGTTCCCACATAATACCACCTATGATCACCCGGAAGCGAGGCGCCACGCCGCGCTGCAGCGGGTCCGTCCGGACCCGGGTGAGAGGAGGAAAGGCCCATGCGGTCGTTCGGTACCAAGCGCGGCAGAGGCCCCCGCGTGGGGGCGGTTGCAGTCGCGCTGGCCACGGTGGCGACCACGTTCCTCGGTGGTGCCACGGTCGCGCAGGACGCCAAGACCATCAACGTCGCCATCGTCGGCAACCCCCAGATGGAGGACATCGCCAGCCTGACCCCGCAGCTGTTCACGGCGGAGACGGGCATCAACGTCAACTACGTCGTCCTCGAGGAGCAGACCCTGCGCGAGATCGTCACTCGCGACGTGGGTGCGGGCGGCCAGCAGTTCGACGTGGTCATGATCGGCATGTTCGAGGCGCCGCAGTTCGGCCGGAACGGCTGGCTGGCGGATCTCAACCAGTACGCCAAGGACGACGCCGACTACGCCGTCGACGACATCTTCCCCACGGTCCGTGACGGCCTGTCCTATGACGGCGCCCTGTACGCGGCACCGTTCTACGCCGAGTCGTCGTTCGTGATGTACCGCAAGGACATCCTCGACGCAGCCGGAATCACGATGCCCGAGGCTCCCACCTGGGACGAGGTGGCTGCCATCGCACGCCAGGTCAACACCGATGACATGGCCGGCATCTGCCTGCGCGGCAAGCCCGGCTGGGGCGACCTGGGTGCCATCTTCACCACCGTGCTCAACACCTTCGGGGCCACCTGGTGGCTGGCCGGCGACAACGACACGATCGGCGCCGCACAGATCGACCAGCCCGAGTTCAAGGAAGCGCTGCAGTTCTACGTCGACCTCATCAAGGACGCCGGCGAGGACGACGCGTCCAACGCCAGCTACAACGAGTGCACCGCCCAGATGCTCGACAGCAAGGCGGCCATGTGGGTCGACGCCACGGTGGCGGCGAGCAACCTGGAGGCCGCGGACAGCCCCATCAAGGGCAAGCTCGGCTACGCGCTCTCGCCGGTCAACAAGACCGACGCCTCCGGCTGGCTGTGGTCGTGGGCCCTGGCCATCCCCAACAACGCCCCTGACAAGGACACCGCCTGGCAGTACGTCC
Source organism: Chloroflexota bacterium (assembly GCA_046328155.1). Taxonomy (GTDB): domain Bacteria; phylum Chloroflexota; class Limnocylindria; order Limnocylindrales; family CSP1-4; genus JAFMJV01. The sequence continues at coordinate 32,387 of JAXLXC010000025.1, read as the reverse complement.
GCTGGGCGACCGGGCCGCAGTACCTCGTCCAGGCCGGCGAGAACCTGCCCGGTGGCTGGGCGACCGTCCCGCCGGGCACCCGCCAGTCGCTCTACGACAACCCCAAGTATCAGGAGGCTGCCGCCGCCTTCGCGGACATCACGCTCAAGGCGATGCAGGCCGCTCCCATCAACGACCCCGGCCTGCAGCCTCGCCCGGGCCTGCCCGGCGTGCAGTTCGTGGGTGTGCCCCAGTTCCAGGACGTGGGCACGCGATGCACCGAGCAGTTCTCGGCAGCCATCGCGGGCAACGTCTCGGTCGACGATGCCCTGGCCAACTGCCAGTCCATCGCCACCGAGGTCGTGGGGCAGGAGTGGTAGGCACCACGCCGACCACCTGGTGATCTAGCGGGCGGAGGGACAGCAGTCGTGGCCGCACTCGCCGAACCGGTCCTCGATCCGGATCCGGCCGCCGCTCGAGCTGCCGCGTTGGCGCAGTTCCAGCGTCGTGACGCGTGGCGTCGACGGCTGCCCCTCCTGCCTGCCCTGCTGTTCACGGTCGTCGTGACGCAGGTGCCGTTCCTGGTCAACATCTGGTTCAGCCTCCAGGAGTGGACGATCGTGCCGCCGCGGGGGCCCGACTTCATCGGCCTGGAGAACTTCACCAAGGGCTACTCCAACTCGTTCTTCCTCGACGCGGTCATGACGTCCGTGACCCAGACGGTGGCCGCGGTGCTGCTGTCGCTGCTCATCGGGACCGGCCTGGCGCTCCTGCTCGACCGCCAGTTCCTCGGTCGGGGGATCGCCCGGACCCTGCTCATCACGCCGTTCCTGATCATGCCCGTGGTCGCGGGGCTGCTCTGGAAGAACCAGATCTTCAACTCGACGTTCGGCGTGCTCAACGCGGTCATCGAGGCCTTCGGGGCCCACTCGATCCCGTTCGTCGAGCGCTATCCCTTCTGGTCGATCGTGACGGTCCTCGTGTGGCAGTGGTCGCCGTTCATGATGCTCATCATCCTCGCGGGCCTCCAGGGCCAGCCCACGGACATCCTCGAGGCGGCGCGCGTCGACCGCGCCAGCAGCCGCGGCATCTTCACCCAGATCACCCTGCCGCTCCTTCGACCCTACATGGAGCTGGGCATCGTCCTGGGCTCCATCTACCTGCTCCAGGTGTTCGACCAGGTGGACGTGATGACCGGCGGGGGACCCGGGTCCACGAACGTGCCGTACTTCGTCTACCAGCGATCGATCGGAGGTGGCTGGGACTTCGGCCTGGCGGCCGCCTACTCCATCATCGTGGTCATCGCCACGATGGTCATCGCCACCTTCGCGCTGCGCGTCCTGTCGAGCCTGTTCCAGCGCCAGGAGGCGGTATGACCCTCACCGAAGGCGACAAGCGACTTCGCGGCCATGCGCGGTGGCGTCCGCTGCTGCTCGCCGTCGTCACCTGGCTCGTCGCCGCGCTGTTCTTCTTCCCCGTCTTCTGGATGGTGCTCAACAGCTTCAAGACCGAACTGGTGGCGAACACCAAGCCCGTGCTCCTGTTCGACCCAACGCTCGACCGGTGGCAGGCGGCGATGCAGTCGATCCCTGGCCTGCTGGGCTTCGCCGAGGCCTTCTACAACTCGTTCTTCGTGGTCATCACCTCGACCCTGCTCGTGCTGCTGCTGGCCATCCCGGCCGCCTACGCGCTGGCCATCTATCCCATCAAGAACTGGCGCGACGCCCTGTTCTTCTTCATCTCCACGAAGTTCCTGCCCATCGTCGCCGCCATCCTGCCGCTGTGGTACATGGCCAAGGAACTGGGGCTCCTGAACACGCATCTGGTGCTCATCATCCTGTACACGGCGATGAACCTGCCGCTCGCGGTGTGGATGCTCAACTCGTTCTTCAACGAGGTGCCACGCGAGCTCATCGAGGCGGCCCAGATGGACGGCACCGGACTCCTCGGGCAGATCAAGGACGTCATGCTCCCCATCGTGGCGCCGGGCATCGCGGCCACCGCGCTCCTGTGCTTCATCTTCGCCTGGAACGAGTTCTTCCTCGCGGTCCAGCTCGACCCGGTCCAGGGCTCGACGGTGCCCGTCTGGGTGAGCACCGCAGTCACCACCCGCGGCCAGTTCATGGCCAAGCTGTCGGCGGCATCCACGCTCGCGGTGCTGCCGGTCGTCCTGGCCGGCTGGGTCGCGCAGAAGCGGATGATCCGTGGCCTGTCCATGGGCGCGATCAAGTAGGGGAACCGATGGCAGTCGTCAGCTACCGAGATGCGACCCGGATCTACCCGGCCACCAAGCGGCCCGCGGTCGATCGCCTGAACCTGACCATCGATGACGGCGAGTTCCTCGTCCTCGTCGGTCCCTCCGGCTCCGGCAAGTCCACGGCGCTGCGCATGCTCGCCGGCCTCGAGGCCTGCGACGAGGGCGCCATCTTCATCGGCGATCGGGACGTGACGCTGGTCCAGCCCAAGGACCGCGACGTCGCGATGGTCTTCCAGAGCTACGCCCTGTATCCGCACATGACCGTCGCCCAGAACATCGGGTTCCCCCTCAAGCAGCAGAAGGTGCCCAAGGCGGAGCGGGAGCGGCAGGTGCTGGAGGCGGCGCGGATCCTCGACCTCGTCGAGTACCTCGACCGCAAGCCCAAGCAGCTGTCGGGTGGGCAACGCCAGCGCGTGGCCATGGGTCGTGCCATCGTGCGCCACCCGCAGGTCTATCTCATGGACGAGCCGCTCTCCAACCTCGACGCCAAGCTGCGCGTCCAGACCCGCGCGGAGCTCGCCGACCTCCAGGCCCGCCTTGGCGTGACCACCGTGTACGTGACCCACGACCAGGTCGAGGCCATGACCATGGGCCATCGCGTGGCCATCCTGGACTACGGGGTGATGCAGCAGGTGGCCAGCCCCAATGCCCTGTATCGACATCCGGCCAACCTGTTCGTGGCCGGCTTCATCGGATCGCCCGCGATGAACCTCGTGGCCTCGCGCCACGACGGCGGGTCGGTGACCTTCGGCTCGGTGCAGGTGCCGGTGGACCCGGCCGTGGCCAGCGGGTTGGCGCGCCTCGACGCCGGGGCCATCACCGTCGGCCTGCGGCCACAGGCACTCGCGCTCGGCGACGAGGGCGTCCCGGCCGAGGTCGTCGTCGTCGAGGAGCTGGGCTCGGAGAGCTTCGTGTTCGTGGAGACCGAGCACCTCGGCCAGACGATCCGGTTGCGCGTCCGCGCGGACGCCGACGACCGGGTGGCGCGTGGCGACCGCACCTGCCTGCGGGTCCTGGGCCCCGTCCATGTCTTCGGACCCGATGGTCTGCGGCTCCGGACGGCCGCCGAGGAGGAGGCGAGCGCGAAGGCATGAGCGCCACGTACGATCTCACGGGCCGCACCGCGTTGGTGACGGGCGCTGCGGGCGACTTCGGGCGCACCGTCGCGGCGCGCCTGGCCGAATCCGGCGCGCGCGTCGTCATCACGGACCTGCCGACCACGGCCGACGGCCTCGAGCACACGCGACACGACTGCGCGACGGGCGCCAGTGACGAGGTCGTCACGGTGGTCACCGCGGACGTCACGGACCCATCGAGCGTCGAGGCCATGTTCCAGGTCGCCACCCAGCGGATGGGCGTGCCCGACCTGGTGTTCAACAACGCCGGGATCCAGGGCCAGATCCTGCCGCTCCAGGAGTACCCGCTCGACGACATGGAGCGCGTGATCCGGGTGAACGTCCAGGGCATCTTCCACGTCCTGCGCGAGGCTGGTCGGCGCCTGCGGGACGCCGGTCGCGGTGGGTCGATCGTGAACTCGGCGTCCATGGCGGGTGTCGAGGGCGCGGCGAACATGCCCGCGTACAGCCTGTCCAAGGGTGCGGTCATGAGCCTCACCCGCTCGGCCTCGAAGGACTTCGCGCCCCTGGGCATCCGGGTCAACGCGATCTCGCCCGCATTCATCGGGCCCGGCCGGATGTGGGACCTCCAGACGACACGCCAGGCGGATGCCGCGACCCAGTACTACTCCGCCGATGCCGCGCAGGTGGCGCGCGAGATGATCGGCGCGGTGCCGTTGCGACGGCTCGGCTCCCTCACGGAGGTCGCCAACACCGTGGTGTGGCTGCTCTCGGACGAGTCGTCCTATCTCACGGGGCAGAACCTGGTCGTGAGCGGCGGCATCTGATCCGAAGGCCCGGCGACCGGGCACGCGCCTCACAGGCTGGGCAGCACCTGGTCGAAGCGGAGGGCGTCCGCGAACAGGTCGCCCACGTTCGCCACCCGCTCGGGCATGGTGCGCAGGTCCCAGCGGTCGGGGCGCAGCTCGGGGTCGTCCAGCTCGTCCCAGGCGATGGGCGCGGAGACACCTGCGCTGGCCACGGGCCGCACGGCATACGGCGCGACGAGCGTCTTGATGAACGTGTTCTGGGTGTAGTCGAGGCGCGCCTTGCCGCCCCGGTCGGCCTTGGCCCAGTCCCAGCTCACGAGGTCCGGCACGGTCGAGCCGATGGCCCGCGACAGCCCCTCGACCCAGTGGAGCGTGTCCTCGAAGGTGTAGCGCGGCTGGAGCGGGACCCACACCTGGACGCCCCGCTTGCCGGTGGTCTTGGGGGAGCCACGGACCCCCAGATGCTCCAGCGCCGTGCGATACAGCCGCGCGAGCACCAGCACCTCGTCCCAGGTGGTGTGGGTGCCCGGGTCGATGTCGATGAGTGCGTAGGTCGGTCGCTGGTAGTCGGGCAGCCGGGACGTCCACGGATGCAGGTCGATGACCGCCTGGTTGGCGAGGAACGCGAGTGTCGCCACCCGGTCGGCGACGAGATACGTGTGCGACTGGTCCTTGCCGGCCTCCGGGTAGTCCCAGCGCGCCACCCAGTCGGGGGCGTGGCTGGGGATCTGCTTCTGCCAGAAGTGATGACCCGTGACGCCGTCGGGCCAGCGGTCGGTGTTGAGGGCGCGGTCGCGCAGGTAGGGCAGCAGCACGGGCGCGATGGTGGCGTAGTAGCGGACCAGGTCCCGCTTGGTGTAGCCCGGCTCCGGCCACAGGACCTTGTCGAGGTTGGTGAGGCTGACCGCGTGGCCACCCACCTGCCAGGTCCCCTTGGCGCCCAGGGCGTCGAGGGCCGCCAGCTCCTCGGGGGTGGCCGAGTCGATGGGCTCGTCCGAGCCCTGCGCGCGCGCCGAGCGCCTGGTCATGGGCACCTCCGTTCGGCGTCCCGCTGCGCTGCGGCCAATCGCGCGCTCCGCCGATGCTCGCGCCTGGTCCGCGACCAGCTGCCGCTCCCGGGTGGCCGTGCGGGGGTCGCGGTCGGGCTCGAGGCCCTTGAACGCGGCCTGGCGGAGCAGGCCGTCGCTGGTCCACTCGGCGAACTCGGCGCGGATGACGATGCTGGGGCGGACCCAGTGGACGCCCCGGATCGAGGGCGGGTCCACCACGCTGGGCTCGTCGACGGCCAGCTGGTCGAGCCGGGCCCGGAGCTGGGTCCGGGTCGCGGAGCTGAGGCCGCTGCCCACCTCGCCGGCGTAGCGGAAGGCGCCATCGTCGAAGGTGGCCACCAGCAGGGAGCCCAGGCGGGCATGCGAGCCCTGACCCAGCTCGAAGCCGACCACCACGAGCTCCTGCTCGCGACGGATCTTGACCTTGAGCCAGGCCTTGCTGCGCCTGCCCGGGTCGTAGGTCGAGCGCCGGAGCTTGGCGATGATCCCCTCGACCTTGTTGGCCGTGGCCGCCTCGTACAGGTCGAGGCCGTCCGTCTCCACGTGCGACAGGTAGCGCACGTGGCCGCGATCTCGGATGACGCGCCGGAGCAGCCGCTTGCGGTCCTCCAGCGGGACGCCCAGAAGCGAGCGCCCGTCGAGGTGGAGCAGGTCGAACACCTGGTACACCAGGGGCGCCGGCGGCGGGTCGTCCGCGTCGGGCGCCGGATCGGGCCCCGGCCCAGCCGGGGACGTGGCGGGGCCGCGTCGGTCGCCCCGCGCGAGACCGATGCCCTTGAGCCCGGTGCGGTCCTGGAGCAGGCTGAAGTCCGCGTTGCCCTGCGCGTCGAGCGCGACCACCTCGCCGTCCACGATGGCGCTGGTGGCGGCGAGCCAGGTCGGCTTGGCGGCCGCCAGCTCCGGGAAGTAGTGCGCGGCGTCGTTGTGGTTGCGGGTCCACAGCCGGACCTTCCCGTGGTCCACGACCGCCTCCACGCGATACCCGTCGAGCTTCATCTCGAACAGCCAGTCCTCGTCGGAGAACGGCGCGTCGACCGCGGTGGCGAGCATCGGGGGGACGAAGTCGGGGAGCGGGGCGTCCACCGCCGCCGAGAGGTCGATGAGCGCCTCGGCTGCGGGCTTGCTGGAGTCCCAGATGGCGGGCACGCCGGCCTTGACCTCGTCGTTGGTGCGTCCCGTGAGCACCGAGGTGGGGAAGGCATCGATGTCCCAGGCGGGGTCGCTCGTCTCGTCGCGCTTGTGGATCAGCAGCCACTGGTCCTGGTCGTCGTCGTGGCCGTGTGCGCCACCGCGCCCGCTCGTTCGGACGATGACCCAGCGTCCCGTCAGCCGCTTGCCGTGGAGCACGAACTTGAGCTCGCCCTTGGCGAGGGCCGTGGCCGCGTCCGCCGTCTCGGCCTCTGCCTCCCACGTGCCGATGTCCCAGACGATGACGTCGCCGCCGCCGTACTCGCCCTTGGGGATGACGCCTTCGAAGTCGAGGTACTCCATGGGGTGGTCCTCGGTCCGGGCGGCCATGCGCCGCTCCAGCGGACGCATGCTCGGGCCCCGCGGAACCGCCCAGCTGACGAGCACCCCGTCCACCTCGAGGCGGAAGTCGTAATGGAGGCGGGTGGCGCGGTGACGCTGGACCACGAAGCGTGGGGCGCCGGGACTGGGGTTGGGCCCCGAGCCCGAGGGCTCGGGCGTCCTGCCGAAGTCGCGCTTGCGGTTGTAGGTCTCGAGGGGCATCGCGAGGGGAGGGTACCGCGGACCGCGCTGCGGTCAGCGCGGGGTGGTCACACCCGGCGAGGCGACCGCCAATCCCAGCGCGCGAGCCGCGCGCAGCAGGCGGCGGTCATAGGCCACGAACGCGTCCAGATGCTCGGCCACCGCGGACGCGGCGGCGAGATGGATCGCGTCGAGTGTCCGCAGGTCGGCAGGCTCCATGGTGGCCGCGGCGACAAGCTCGGCGGAACGCAGCAGGATGACCTCGCACTCGGCGAGCACTCGCTCGGCATCGGCCCCCACGCGTCGCGCGTCGCGCGTGACCTCCGTGATGGCGATCTCGCTGATGAGGATGGGCCGTCGCGGGGAGCCCAGGAAGCCAAGGAGGGCATCGGTCTCGGGCTCCCGCACGACGAGCTTGACCAGCGCCGACGAGTCGAGGAACAGCGCGCCCATCTAGCGAAGGCGCTCGGACCGACCCTCAGCGAGCGCCTTGGTGATCCTGCCGGACGCGAGCGGCGCGGGTCGTGGGAACGTCGCGGAGCGCAGGCGAGCGGGCTGGACGCGACCGTCCGCCACCAGGCCGTCGAGCCATGGTGCGTCCGAGGCAGGTGGCACCAGACGGCCGACCGGCTGCCCGCGGTCGGTGACCTCGAAGCTCTCGCCCTGGGCGGTCCGGGCCGTGTAGCGGCTGAGATGCTGGCGCAGCTCGCGGATGCCGACGGTCTCGCTCATGGTGCTACCGAATGTAGCACATGAGTCGGGGCTCCACCGATGAGCGTCAGGTCGGCGCCATCTCCAGCAGCTCCTAGACCTCGGTCGGCGCGGAGCGGCCCTTGAGATCGGGCGTGCCGAGCGGACGTACCGTGGCATGGTCGCGGATGAGCTCGAAGGTGCGCTCGCCGATGACGACGCTCCCGGCCTCCGCGAAGGTCTTGAGGCGGGCGGCGACGTTCGTCGTGTCGCCCAGCGCAGAGAAGTTCCGAATCTCGTCACTGCCCACGTTCCCAACCAGCGCCGGGCCGGTGTTGATGCCCACCCGGAACCGCGGGCGTGGGTCGTCGTCGCCGCTCGATCCCATCGCACGCTGCAGGGCGAGGCCCGCGCGTGCCGCGCGCAGCGCGTGGTCCTCCTGGCGGACCGGCGCGTTGAAGATGGCCATGAGCGCGTCGCCCATGAACTGGACGATGGTGCCGCCCTCGTCGAACACGGCCGGGACCGCTGACCGATACGCCTCGTTGAGCATCGCCACGACCTCGTCGGGCGCCTTGCCCTCGGCGTAGGAGGTATAGCCCCGCAGGTCGGCGAAGAGCACGCTGACTTCGGCCACCTCGCCACCCAGGTCGGCACGGTCCGGGCGCTCGACCAGCATCCGCGCCACCTCGGGCGAGGTGTACTGGCGGAACAGCCGGTCGATCCGCCCATGGAGGTCGGCGATCAGCGTCCGGTCGGCGAACCGTGCCCGCATCGCGTCCTCGAGGACGTAGGTCCCGGCGCACGCGACGGCCATGAACGAGCCGAGCAGGAACAGCTGGAACAGCAGCGAGGCCCCTACGCCCAGCCACAGGCCCGCCAGAAGGAACGCGGCGGTGTCGAACGCCCCGATGGTCACCGCATACGGGAAGGGGTGGCGCTGGAACGTGAACCCGAACATGGCATTGAGCATCAGGCCTGGCATGGCGTAGGTCTCGAACAGCCCGACCTCGACGGTGAGCACGATGACCGCGAGGCCGGTCGCGAGCTGGGCGGCGACCGCCAGGATCTCGCGTCGGAATGCGGTCGTGGCCCAGGAGACGGCCGCGAAGCTCAGCAGCATGAGCGCCGCCATGCCGAGCGCGAGGGGAAGCACGGTCCCGGCGGGCACGTCCAGGAAGGTTGGGCCAAGCACCGCCACGCCCAGCCACAGCAGCGTGGCGACCAGGCAGGACACACGGAAGTCCCGGCGGCTCGCGGGCAGCTGGTCCTGCTTGTAAGCGCGCTCGAGCTCGGCGTCGCAGAAGTGGAGCGTCCATGGCTCGCGCCGGTCCCAGCCGGTCCCGCGGCCTGGCGCGCTCACAGCTCGAAGCGTGCGATGGCCTCCTCGGCGAGCACCCGCCCGATGGCCAAGGACGAGGTGGCGGCGGGCGAGGGCGCGTTGCGCACGTGGAGCACGCGGTCGGTGCCGCCCAGCAGGAAGTCGTCGACCATCGACCCGTCACGGGCAAGCGCCTGGGCGCGGACCCCCGATGGCCCGAACACCAGCTGGTCGGCCTGGATGGCGGGCACGTAGCGCTGGACCTCGGCCACGAACGCCGCCTTGCTCCAGTCGCGCCACTGCTCCGCGAAGCCGGTGCGCCAGTAGCGGCGCGCCAGACGCAGGAACCCGGGATAGGCGAGGGCACCACCCAGGTCCCGCACCGAGAGGTCACGCCGCCGATACCCCTCGCGCGCAAAGGCGAGGACCGCGTTCGGGCCGGCCAGCACGTTGCCGTCGATGCGCTTGGTGAGATGGATGCCCAGGAACGGGAACTGCGGGTCGGCCAGCGGGTAGATGAGGCCCCGCACCAGCGGTCGCGCGTCGGCGGTTAGCGTGTAGTAGTCGCCCCGGAACGGCACGATGCGAGGGGCATCGGCCGCGTCCTCGCCGGTCATGGCGGCCACCCGGTCGGCCCACAGCCCGGCGCACGCGATGACACGACGGGCGACCACGTCCCCCAGCGTGGTCCCGACCACCAGCTCGTCATCCTGCCGCCTGATGGAGGTGACCTGCCTCGAGGTCTCGATGGCCACGCCCGTGGCGCGCACCTCGTCGGCATAGGCCGCGGCCACCCGCCGGAAGTCGACGATCCCGGTGGAGGGGCTCCACAGCGCCCGGATGCCCGCCGCATGCGGCTCGATCTCGCGCAGGCGCTCGGGGCCGACCTCCTCGAGGCCCTCGACGCCGTTGGCGATCGCCCGCTCCCTGAGCGCCTCGAAGCGCGGCAGCTCCTCCTCCGACAGCGCGACCACCAGCTTGCCGGTGCGCTCGATGGGGATGGCGTGCTCCTCGCAGAACCGCTCCAGCGCGGTCTTGCCCTCGCGGCACAGCCGCGCCTTGAGCGACCCCGGCTGGTAGTACAGGCCGGCATGGACCACGCCGCTGTTGTGGCCGGTCTGATGGGTCGCGATGGCCGGTTCCTTCTCCAGCATCACGATGCGCAGGTCCGGCCTGGCCTCTGCCAGCCGGAGCGCCGTGGCCAGACCCACGATGCCGGCACCCACGATGACGATGTCCGCGCGCTGGCTCACGCCAGACCCCCAGCCACGCCCCGGAGCATGGTCGTCGGGACCGGGATGCCCAGCCGCTCGCCCAGGGCCACCATCGTGCGGTAGTGCTCGCCATCGACCGCGATGCCGCGTTCCGCGGCGCGTGCCTCGGCGACTGCCTCCGGCGCCCCATGGACCAGCACCGGGCCGGGCGCGTCGGGCACGATGGGCGCCTCGACCAGCTGCGTCAGCAGCATCTCCAGTCGCCGCTCGAAGCCACCCGGCTGGTCATCGATGACCGCGGGGTCGATGGCCATGAACGTCTCGCCCAGGTCGGCAGGTCCCTCGTGGGTGGAGAACAGCGACACGACGTTGGGCCCGAACGCGGCCCCGCCCAGGATGCCCGTGAGCAGCTCCACCACCATGGCGAGGCCATACCCCTTGTAGCCGCCCATGGCCTCCTCGCCACCCAGCGGGTGGAGCGACCCCTCGAGCGCGGCATCGGGCGTGGTGGCGGGGTGCCCGTCGGCGTCGATGGCCCAGCCCACGGGGAGCGACCAGCCACGCCGCGCGGCGACCTCGATGCGCCCCCGGGGCACCGTGGACGTGGCCATGTCCAGGCAGAAGGTGCCGAACCGACCCGCCGGCGCCGCCACGGCGATGGGGTTGGTCCCCAGCAGCGGCACCCGTGAGCGGGTGGGCGCGACCAGCGGCGAGGAGTTGGTGAGGCTGACGCCGATGAGCCCCTGCGCGGCGGCGCGCAGCGCGTACCAGCCGGCGATTCCGTAGTGGTTGGAGCGGCGGACCACGACCGTGGCCGCGCCCAGCTCCCGGGCGCGCTCGATGGCGAGGTCCACGGCCACCCGGCAGGCGTGGTGGCCCCAGCCGTTGCGGGCGCTCATCAGCACCAGCGCAGGTCGCTCGCGGACCACCTCCGGGCGGGCCGCGGGGTCCATGACGCCCGCCTCGACGAGCGCCACGTACTGGCTCAGACGTGCCGTGCCGTGGGATGCGATGGCGCGTCGGTCGGATGCGAGCAGCACCTCGGCGACGTCCTCCGCGATGTCCCGCGGCGTGCCCAGGCTCCGGACGACGTCGATGGTCCAGTCACGGAGGGTCGCCGGGTCGAGCAGGTGGGCGTCGACCGGGTCCTCGTACACGGGCATCGGCCAAGACTAGCCGAGGCGAGGCTCGGAGGTCGAACCACCTATTCGGGCACCCCGCGCGTCAGGGCGAGGTCGCCGGGTCAGTCCTCGTCGTCCGGCGCGGCCAGCGGCCGCGACCATCGGGCCGGCACGTCAATCGAGGTGGTCCACCGGACTGCGGACACGTTCCTCCTGGGCGGATGGACGGGACCGCTGAATGCGTATGGTTACCGATCATGTCGTGGCAGCCGAGTTCAGTGTCCGTCGATCGCCGAGATACGGCCGTCGAGACCGTCCCCATTCTCGTCTCCGTCGGGGTATACCTCGTCCACGGACACCCAACCGTCTCCAAAGAAGTTGTCAATGTCCAGAGCGATGCCGCACTGGCCCTGAGTGCAACTTAGGCTGTGGCCGGCGAACGACGTCAGGTAGTAGAGGTACCAACTCGCGGCGTTGTAGAAGTAGAAGCCGGAGATGACATTGTCGAAGTCAGAAGTGCCTGCTGACCCACGAGGGACATTGCGGAGGTCGTCTATCGCGTGACAGATCTTCGCCTTGGAGCCGCTCCCGTCGGCCTTAGTGTTAATCGCGATGCGGAAGAACTCGTCTTGGGTGCCGCATTTGTTGTCAACCCAACCGCCCAGGGCTCCCCAACCCGAATCCCATGTGAACCCGTTCAGAGCGGCTGCGGGTCCTCCGAACGCTGCCAGCGCTGAAAGGGCCAAGATCGCAGAAACGAACATGGACCCAACTCGAGACCGGAGCTTGGACATCGCCCACTCCTCTATCATCGAAAGCTCGTCCCCTGGCGGCGCCGGTGATGAGGCGTCACTGGCCGGCATAGCACAATACGAATCAGATTGTCAACTGTTGGGGACTATTTGCCGTACCAGACCCTACTTCTGGACCACCTGAGAACCATCCCGAGTCGTCGGTGGCGATGGCGCGTATGGTCGGTCGCGATGGCGCGTATGGCACGTATGGCGCGCCGGCGACATCCCCCATCATCTCCCATCGACCCGCCTCCCGCGTCCAAAGCGCTGCGACGGGGTACCTCCGTGCCATCCCGTTGGAGCCCGGAACGCCCGAAGATCAGGGATCCTTAACATGCCCTGAAGCGCGCAGGGGGCTGATCTGGGGCAGACTGCACGGGTGGCGCATCCCACCCGGCCCACGTCGCCCCTGCGACGGAGTGGCCAGATCCCCACCACGGCCCCCGTCGAGACGCGGTCCCCGGGCGCACGCATCGCCATCGCACGGGTCACCCGGCGGTCGCGCGAGCGTCGGCGCGGCGGCGTGATCGGGCTCGTCCTGACCCTGTTCCTGCTGGTCATCGTGGGCGTCACGGGTGCCGCGGTCATCACCGTGGGCGGTGCCGCCACCAGCGTCATCGCAGCGCTGGACAAGGACCTGCCGGATGTCAAGGCGTTCGAGTCGCTGACCTATGCGCAGCCCACGGTGGTCTACGACCGCTCGGGCAAGCATCGGCTGGCCACGTTCTGGAGCGAGCGGCGCAACGTCGTCCAGTACAAGGACATCCCCAAGCTCGTGCTCGACGCCACGACGGCCGTGGAGGACCGCACGTTCTGGGAGAACCAGGGCTTCGACCTCCAGTCCACGGTGTTCGCCACTCTCGCGGACCTGACCAAGGCAGCCGACCGGGGCGGCGCCTCCAGCATCACCCAGCAGCTCGTGCGCGCCCGTCTCCTGCCCAAGGACCTGTTCGAGCCCGGCGCCGACATCTACACCCGCAAGGCCAAGGAGATCATCCAGGCCGCCAAGCTCACCGCCGCCTTCCCGGGCGAGAAGGGCAAGGAGCGGATCATCACGGCCTATCTCAACCAGATCCCGTATGGCCACAACGCCTACGGCATCTCGGCGGCCGGGCAGGTGTACTTCGGCACGAGCATGTCCAAGCTCTCGCTGTCCCAGGTGGCGCTGCTGGCGGGCCTGCCGCAGTCCCCCTCCGTGCTCGACCCGTATCGCTACGCCAAGACCACCACTCGCAAGGGCGAGACGATCATCACGGTTCCCACGTGCGACTACACCCTCAACGCCGCGGGTCAGGCCGTGGCCAAGGGTGGCTGCACGGAGGTGGCGCCGGTCCAGCGGCGGAACTACATCCTGCGCGCCATCCTGGACAACAACACGCACTGGACGCACATCACGCCCCAGGAGTACCTCGACGCGCTCAACGAGCCGATCGTGCTGGCCGGCGACAAGCCCACGCGCTACAAGGCGCCCCACTTCGTGTGGGCCATGAAGAAGCAGCTCGACCAGATCCTGGTGGACCGCGACCCGGCCGAGACGGGTGGCTACAAGGTCATCACCACGCTCGAGTGGCGGGCGCAGCAGATCGCCGAGAAGTCCGTGACCATGGGGGCCACCCTGCCGTTCCTGTATGGCTCGCGCTACACCAAGGCGGTGCGCTCGCTCAAGGTGTCGGCGGCCGACAGGTCCTGGATCAACAAGCTCCGAGGCAGGGGCGCGCACAACGCGGCATTGGTGGCGCTCGACTACCGCACGGGCGACATCCTGGCGTACGTGGGCAGCGCGGACTACTACGACCGCTACAAGCTCAAGGGCAAGAAGTTCAACCCCCAGTACGACGTCGCGGGGCTGGGCTACCGACAGCCGGGCTCCGCCTGGAAGCCCATGGTCTACACGTCCGCATTCGACGACCGCGTGCTGACGCCCGGCTCGGTGCTGCTGGACATCACCACCGCATTCGCGCCGAACTGGAGCCCCAAGGACGCCGACGGCGCGAACCGTGGGCCGGTGCTGGCGCGGTTTGCGCTCCAGCAATCGCTCAACATCCCGGCGATTCGTGCGCTGGGTCGGCTGGGCACCAAGTCGCTGGACCAGTACACCTACAAGGCCGGGCTGACCTACCCGCAGGGCCGGAAGATGATCGCCAATGCCGGCCTCGCCGCGGCCATCGGCACGGTGGAGGTCCGGCTGCTGGAGCTGACCGCGGCGTACGGCGCGTTCGGCGACAGCGGCCAGGTGACCGAGCCGCGCTACATCCTCAGCATCGATGACCCCAAGGGCAAGGCGGTGTTCGAGGCGGACGCCCCTGTCAAGCGCAAGGTCTGGAGCCCGCAGGCGGCGTGGCTGACGGCCAACATCCTGGCCGGCAACTCGGATCCCAAGCAGAACAAGTACTGGGGCAACGCGTTCCAGCTCCTCAACGGGCCCGGTGGTCGGCGCCGGATCATGGCCCTCAAGACCGGCACCACCAACGGCGTCATCGACGTCTCCACGTATGGCCTGCTGCCCCAGCCGGCCAACAAGAAGGCGCCTGCCCTGGCTGTCGGTGTCTGGATGGGCAACAGCGACAACACGTCGCCGCGCTTCACCGCCCTCGAGGTGTTCGCGACGGACTCCGCCGGCAAGGTCTGGAAGTCGTTCATGCGCGACTACACCAATGGCATGCCCGTGGCGGACTTCAAACGACCCAAGGGCGTGACCCAGGCCACCATCGACGCGTACAGCGGCGGCAAGCCCGGCAAGTGGACCCGCAGCACCAAGAAGGAGTGGTTCATCACGGGCACGGAGCCTGGCAGCAAGGGTGCGGTGGACAAGGCCGGGCTGCTGTACGACAAGCGCTGCGGCACGTACCTCGTCGACCTGACCAACGTCGACGCGGGGGTGCCCGGCTCCACCAGTTGGAACCGCTATGTCCGGGGCTACATGAAGCGGCATCCCAAGTCTGCGGCCGGCCCCATGGCGCCCACCAACGGCGACTGCTACGTGGCGCCCACCCAGAAGCCCAAGCCCAGCGACGGCGTGCCGGAGAACCCGGACGAGACGCCGCCGCCCGACGGCGGCGGCGACGACGAGGGCTGATTCCTTTCTCGTCCTGCCCGCCTATCATGGGGCCCCGCGGGGTGCCCGACCGCGTGCCAGCCGAGCAGGGGTCGTTGGGAGGCGACGCCTGGCCACCAGCAGCGGAGGTGTGGCGGATGTCCGAACCGGAGGAAGGCGCGGTCGCGACCGTCGCGGTCGAGGCGGCTGGGGCCGCGGACGCGGCGGGGGCCGCGGCCACGGCTGGTAGCGCACGTCCCCCCATGGGGCTGCGCTACTGGGAGCGCCGCAAGGACCTGCTGTACTACCAGGTCGTGCGCATCCTGGCCGACGGGCTCTCGGAGGGCGCCCAGTCGGTGCTCGACGTGGGCTCCCACGGCAGCCCCCTACCTCGAGTGGTTCGAGGACCTGCCCATCGGACCTCGCTGGACCTGGCGGAGGCGTACCGCGCGGAGGGCGTCACGTCCATCGTCAGCGACTTCCTGACCTGGCAGCCGACCGCCGCTACGACCTGGTGCTGTGCCTCCAGGTCCTGGAGCGTCCCGGAGCGCGCGCGTTCGCGCGCAAGCTGCTCGCGTCGGGGCGCATCGTCATCATCTCGGTGCCCTACCGCTGGCGCCCCGGCAAGAGCAAGAACCACGTCCAGGACCCGGTGACGATGGGCAAGATCGTGGGCTGGTTCGGGCGCAGGCCCAACTACGCGCACCTGGTGGCGGAGCCGGCGATGGGCACCGAGCGGATCGTGTGCGTGTTCGAGGAGGACCCGCGGCCCTGGTCGTCGCTCGCGGTGCGGGCCGGCAAGCGCGGGTTCATGCCCGCCAAGGGGATCCCGCCCTACGGCCAGCAGCCGCTGACCATCCGGCAGAGCGCCAAGGCGCTCGTGGTCGCGG
The DNA here is from genome assembly GCA_046328155.1 of Chloroflexota bacterium. Taxonomy (GTDB): domain Bacteria; phylum Chloroflexota; class Limnocylindria; order Limnocylindrales; family CSP1-4; genus JAFMJV01. Next base: position 16,443 of record JAXLXC010000025.1, on the reverse strand, counting down.
TGCGGCGTCGCGCCCGCGACACGTGGCGGCGCCTGCGTCGCTAGCGCCCACGCGACGGACGACCCCGGGAGGCGACGCCCATGCGCCGCCCGTGCCAGATCAGCCCCCTGCGCGCTTCAGGGCATGTTAAGGATCCCTGATCTTCAGCTGCCTCAGGCCATCGGCAGACGCAGCAGCGCCTGGCCCGTCGCGTCATCGCCGCGCTCGACCAGCCCCTCCGCGAGCAGCTCGACGATGGCACGCCCCAGACGCTGGGGCTCGAGACCCAGCGCCGTGGCGTCCAGCTCGGTCCACGTCCCAGGTGACGCATCGCGCAGCACTGCCAGCACCCGGCCGCGCACGTAGCGGTTGGTGGTGTGGAAGGGCGTGGCGGGGCGGGAGGCGGCTCGCCGGACCGGTGCCGGCCGGGGAGCCACCCGCCCGGACCCGATCGCGCACCAGCGGCGCACGGGGCATCCGGGGCAGTCGGGCGTGGCCCGGCACACCGCCGCGCCGAGGTCCATCAGCGCGTGGTTCCAGTCGGCGGCAGCCTGCCGCGGAGCCAGCGCATCGGCACGCGCCTGTGCCGATGGCGTGGGTGCCGGGGGCCACGCGGCGCCGTCCAGCAACCGCCCCACGACGCGTCGCGCGTTGACGTCCAGTGCCGTCACGGGAGTCCCGAAGGCGGTCGCCGCGACCGCTCGTGCCGTGTACGGCCCGATGCCCGGCAGCGCCTCGAGCGCCTCGACGTCGCGTGGCACCTGGCCCTCGTGCAGCTCCACCATGGCGCGTGCCGCATCCCGGAGCGCGAGCGCCCGACGCGGGTAGCCCAGCCCACCCCACGCGCGCAGCACCTCGCCGGTGGGTGCCTCCGCCAGCGTCCGCACGTCCGGGAACCGTGCCAGGAACGCCGGCAGCGCCTCACCCACGCGGCCGATCTGGGTCTGCTGGGACATCGTCTCGGCCACCCAGATGGCATACGGGTCGCGGGTCTGGCGGATGACCAATCGGCGGCCGTTCGCCCCGTACCACGCCAGGAGCGCGGCCACCAGCCGGGCCCGACGTCTCGGACCACCTACCATCGAGGCGTGATCGACGCGCTGCCGCTGCCCACCGCGGACCCCTTCCTGGCGCCTCCGGGGCCCGACCTCGACGCGCTCGCCGCTCACTGGGCGCCGCTCGCCGCGCGTGCCCCGATCTCGGGCGAGGCCATGCGGGGCATCGATGCCCGTGCCCAGCGCCTGGGGGTGACCGGCGACGCGCTGATGGAGGAGGCGGGTCGGGCTGTCGCTGCCGTCGCGCTGGCCATGCTGGGTGGCCCGGGCGCCCGGCGACCCGGGCGGGTGCTGGTGCTCGCGGGGCCTGGCAACAACGGCGGCGACGGGCACGTTGCGGCGCGCCATCTCGCGGCGGCCGGCGTGGGCAGCGTGGTCGCGCTGGTGGCCGGGGACCCCCGGCCAGGCACGCCGGACGCGGCGCGCAACTGGGATCGGCTGGAGGGCATCGACGCCGTGGAGCGGCTGCACCTGGCCACGGGCCACGACGCGCGGCTGCTGCTCAACGGCATCGGGCGGGCGGCGCTGGTCATCGACGCGCTGCTGGGCACCGGCGTCCAGGGCGCGCTGCGGGAGCCCATCCCCTCGGCGGTCGAGGTGTGCCAGCGTGCGCGCACGGCGGGCGTGCCGGTCCTGGCCGTGGACACCCCCACGGCCGTGGACCCCACGAGCGGGACGCCCTCGGACCCGGTGGTGCGTGCCCACGCGACCATCACGTTCCACCGACCACGCATCGGCCTCCTCACAGGGCTGGGTTCTCGGCTCGCCGGGCGCGTGCTGGTGGCGCCCATCGGGATCCCAGCGCAGGCGGACCGGACGTGACGGGTCGCTCGCGCCAGGTGCGGGACCGGGATGCGGTGCTGCTGGTGCTGGCGCTGGTCGTCGGCGTGCTCGTGCTCAACCTGGTCTCGGGCGTGCTGCCCGGCATGGATGCCCTGCTGGCGTCCGCGCCCGTGCTCATCGTGGGGCTGGTGCTGGTCAGCGGGGTGGTGCTCCTGGTGACGCTGCGTCGTCCGCGCTGACCGGGGGTGCCGACGCCGTGCCAGGCGTGGCGCCCGGCGCCGCATGCGCCTCCCCGATTCGCCGCTCGGTGCCCGCCAGCAGCCGCCCGATGTTGTCCCGATGCGCGACCCACACGATGGCCACGGCGCCCAGCGTGAACAGCAGCCACGCCGCATCCAGCCAGCCCAGCAGCACGAACACCACCGACACGAGCGCCCCGGTCGCGGTGCCCAGCAGGGAGCCCAGCGAGACGAACCGGCTGAGGTAGATCACGCCGAAGAACACGGGTGCCGCGATGAGCGCCACCGGGACCGAGATGGCGAGCATGCCCCCGACGCTGGTTGCCACCCCGCGCCCGCCGCCAAAGCGCAGGAACACCGACTTCCAGGCCCCGAGCACGGCCGCCAGCCCTGCCAGCGCCGCGACCGCCGGCGCCGCCCCGACCGCGTTCGCGATGAGGATCGGGACCGCGCCCTTGGCCACGTCCAGCAGCCCCACCACCAGGGCGCGCCGTCGGCCCATCGCGCGCAGCGCGTTGGTGCCCCCCGTGCGTCCCGAGCCAACCGTCCGCGGGTCCACCCCGCCCGTGACCCGCGCCACGATGACGCCCATGGGCAGCGACCCGATGAGATAGCCCAGCGCGATCAGCACCACGCCCTGGACCCACTGCTCCGACATCGCTTCGAGCATAGCCGCCCGACCCTCCGCGGCGAGGGGCTGCGGTACCATCGACCCGTGATGCCCGACACCCTCCCCACCCTGTCCACCCATGCCCGCTGACGCGCCGCAGACCGACTCCTTCGACCTCGTGGTCCTGGGCGCGGGCACCGGCGGCTACTCGGCCGCCTTCCGCGCCGCGCAGCTGGGGCTCTCGGTGGCCCTCGTGGACCAGTACAAGATCGGGGGCACCTGCCTCCATCGCGGCTGCATCCCCACCAAGGCCATGCTGGAGTCCGCGGACCTGCTCGACCGCATCGGTCGTGCGGGGTCGTATGGCATCAGGCTCGAGGGCGGCGCCACCGGGGACCCCGCGGCCATCGCGGAGCGGCGCACCCAGATCGTGGAGCGCCTCCACAAGGGCCTCCTGAGCCTGGTGCGCAAGCATCAGGTGAGCTACATCCGGGGCACGGGGCGGCTCGAGGGCGCCACCACCGTCCGTGTCGCGACCATCGACGACCAGGACCAGCCGAGCGGCGAGCGCGTGCTCATCTCCAAGGACACCATCCTGGCCACGGGCAGCCGGGTGAAGAGCCTGCCGGGTCTCGTGCCGGACGGCGCGCGGATCGTCACCTCGGATGACGTGCTCCGCTCCGCGGACCTGCCGGGCAGCATCGCGGTCATCGGCGCGGGCGCCGTGGGTCTCGAGTTCGCGTCGTACTACCGGGACATGGGCGTGGACGTCACGGTCCTCGAGTACCTGCCGACCATCGCGCCGCTCGAGGACGCGGACGTCAGCAAGGAGCTCCACAAGGCGCTCACCAAGCGCGGCATCCGGATCGTCACATCGGCACGGTTCGACCCCGCGGCGGTGCGGGTCGATGACGCGGGCGTCCACATCCTGGTGGGCCCCGAGGGACAGGAGCCGACGGAGCTGGTGGTCGACCGGCTGCTGGTCGCGGCCGGCCGGGCCGCCAACACCGACGCCGTGGGTCTGGAGACCACCAAGGCCGTGGTCGAGCGGACCATCGTCCAGGTGGACGAGCACATGCAGACCGCCGAGCCGCACCTGTACGCCATCGGCGACATCATCGGCGGCCTGTGGCTGGCCCATGTCGCAGCGCACGAGGGCATCTGCGCGGTGCATCACATCGCGGGCGCGGAGTCGGAGCCCGTGGACTACCTCACGATGCCCCGGGCCACCTACTCCCGGCCGCAGGTCGCGTCCATCGGTCGGACGCAGGCTGAGTGCGAACGCGACGGCATCCCGTTCAAGGTCGGCCGGGTGCCCTTCCAGGCCATCGCCAAGGCGCTCATCGCCGGGGAGCACGAGGGCTTCGCCAAGGTCATCGCACATGCCGAGACCGACCAGATCCTGGGCGTCCACCTCATCGGCGGGCATGTCACGGAGCTCATCGCGGAGGCCAGCGCCGCCATGCTGTTCGAGGCCACCGCGCTGGATGTGGGCGCCGCGGTGCACCCGCATCCCACGCTCTCGGAGGTCCTGGGCGAGGCGTCGCTCAACGTCCACGGGTCGTCCATCAACTTCTAGCGCCGGGTCGGGACGGAAGCCATGCGACCGCTGGGCGCACCGTTCGACGACATCGTGGCGGGGCGGCCGGCGACCATCACGCAGGGCGGCCAGTGGCTGCTGGGCGGCCGGATGCTGACCAAGGAGACCGCGTTCACCGACGAGGAGCGCGATGCCTTCGGCTTGCGGGGCCTGCTGCCAGACCGGGTGATGACCCTCGAGCAGCAGGTCGAGCTGGAGCTGGGCCACATCCGCGTCAAGGACGACCCATTGGAGCGCTACATCGGCCTGGCGGCGCTCCAGGACCGCAACGCGACCCTGTTCTACCGGCTGCTGGCGGACCACCTCGACGAGTTCCTGCCCATCGTCTACACGCCCACGGTGGGTCGCGCGTGCCAGGAGTACAGCCACATCATCCGGCGCACCCGGGGCACGTGGGTCACGCCCCGCGACGTCGGACGGATCCCGAAGCTGCTGCGCCAGGGGCCCTTCCCGGACGTGCGGCTCATCGTGGTCACCGATGCCGAGCGGATCCTGGGGCTGGGCGACCAGGGCGCGGGCGGCATGGCCATCCCCATCGGCAAGCTGGCGCTGTACACCGCGGCGAGCGGCATCCACCCGTCGCTGACGCTCCCGGTCACGCTGGACGTGGGCACCGACAACCAGGACCTGCTGGGCGACCCGCTGTACCTGGGCGTGCGCCAGCCGCGCCTGCGCGGCGAGGCCTACGACGCGCTCGTGGAGGCGTTCGTGACGGGCGTCCAGGAGGTCTGGCCTGGGTGCGTCATCCAGTTCGAGGACTTCAAGCAGCAGAACGCGCTGCGGCTGCTCGACCGATACCGCGGCGTGGCGCCGGTGTTCAACGACGACATCCAGGGCACGGCGGCGGTGGTCGTGGCCGGCGTGCTCGCCTCGCAGCGCGTGACGGGTCGCGCGTGGGCCGACGAGCGGGTGCTCATCGTGGGGGCGGGTGCTGCCGGCATCGGCATCGCGCGGCTGCTGCGTGCGGCGATGGATGAGGCGGGTGGCGGCCGGGACATCGCGCTGGTGGACTCGCGCGGGCTGGTCCACGCGGGCCGCACGGACCTCGACGGGTGGAAGCGCGAGATGGCGGTCACGGCCAGCGATGGGCCAACCGACCTGGCGGGCATCGTGGGCCAGCGTCGCCCGACCGTGCTGGTGGGCGTCACCGGCGTCGCGGGCACGTTCGACGAATCTGTGGTGCACGCGATGTGCGCCGGGCTGCGCGATGGCGAGCGGCCGGTGGTGCTGCCCCTCTCGAACCCCGACACGTCGATGGAGGCGCAGGCGGCCGACGTGCTGGCGTGGTCGGGTGGCCGGGCGCTGGTGGCCACCGGGTCGCCGTCGGCGCCCGTGTCGGTCGACGGCAGGCGCGTCGAGGTGGGCCAGGCCAACAACGCCTTCGTGTTCCCCGGTGTGGGTCTGGGGGCGGTGGTCGCGGAGGCGCGCGGAATCACCGACCGGATGTTCCTGCTCGCGGCGCGTGCGCTGGCCGACGCGGTGCCCGACGAGCGGCTGCGCGCCGGTGCGCTGTATCCGGCGCTCTCGTCGATCCGCGAGGTGTCCCGGGCCATCGCGTCGGCGGTGGCGGGCCAGGCTGTGAGCGACGGCTCGTCGGTGGCCGCGGCGCGCGAGGGGAGCGACTTCGACCCGGTCGCCGCCGTCGATGCCGCCATGTGGTGGCCCGCGTATGTCCCGTACCTCCGCGCCTGACATCCGCGGGTTCCTGCGCCTCGCCCGTCGACAGCTGGTCCGAGTGGTCGATGGGCTCGCCTGGCGGGTCGCGTCGGTCGTCCCGCCCGGGCACGCGGTCGGCTCGGCAGCATCCCCGCACCCGCCCGAGCTGGCATCACCCGTCACGCGTCGTCCGGCTGGTGTCCTACAACATCGCGCTCCAGTGTCCCCGCCGACGCGTCTCATCGAGGCGCTGATCGCCCGGGCGCCCGCGGTCGTGGGGCTCATGGAGGTCGGGCCGGCGCGTGCGCAGGCGCTGGCGGCCGATCCGGAGCTGGCCAGACGCTATCCCTACCGCGAGCTCCGCCCGTTCGCGGCCGGTGGCGGGCTCGCGCTGCTCTCGTCATGGCCCATCGCGGTGGAGCCGGAGGTGCCCTGGGTCTCCGTGGTGGAGGCGTCGGTCGCCGTGGGGGGAGGCGAGCTGCGCGTCATCGTGGCGCATGCGCCCAACCCGCTGACCTCGCGAGCGCGCGGTGCCGCGCTGGCCCGGCTCCGCTCGATGCTCCTGGGCCAGGTCGCCGCCGGCCGACCCGCCGTGCTCCTGGCCGACCTCAACACCAGCGACCTCGAGCCCGCGTTCCGCGGGTTCATGCGCGGATTGGTGGACGTGCCCGGCTCGATCGTCCGCCGACCACCGCGGACGTGGGGGCCGTTGCCTGGCGGACCCGTGTTCCTGCGCATCGACCACGCCATCGCGACGCCGGACATCACGCCCCTGTCGTTCGCGGTGGACGGCGATGCGTCCGACTCGGACCACTGCCTGCTGGAGGTCCAGGTGGCGCTCCCGGAGGCGCCGAGCCCGGGCCTGGCCGCCTGAGGGCCCTCAGGCTTAGGCGCGCAGGATCCTGTCCATGGCCTTGCCCTTGGCCAGTTCGTCGACCAGCTTGTCGAGATAGCGGATCCGCTGCATCAGCGGGTCCCCGATGTCCTGCACCTTGACCCCGCAGATCGTCCCGGTGATGGCGCTCGCCCTGGGGTTGAGCGTCGCATCGGCGAAGAAGCCCTGGAGCGTGGTGCCGGCGTCCAGGTGGCGCCGAAGGGCCGCGTCGTCGAAGCCCGTGAGCCATTCGATGACCTGGTCCAGCTCGGCCTTGGTGCGACCCTTGCGCTCCACCTTGGCCAGGTACAGCGGGTACACGGACGCGACGGTGTAGTCGAAGACGCGCTGGCTCATGGGTCGATCGTAGCGCCCCCGCCGACCGTTGCCCGCCAATCTCGCGCTCGCCCGAGCCTGGGACGGGCGGGGCCCCGACTCAGCCGGCCGCGGGGAACGTCACCTCGAAGCGGGCTCCGGCACCCGGCTGGCTGCTGACCGCGACCTTGCCACCTGCCCGATGGGCGAGGCCCCGGACGATCGAGAGCCCGAGACCGGTCCCCTCCGGGGCGTCGGCGTCGGCCCGCGCGCGGAAGAACGGCTCGAACACACGCCCGATGTCCCCCGCGGCGATGCCCGGCCCGTCATCCGAGACGACGAGGGAGCATCGCCGCCCCGTGGCGGTGGTGCTGACCATGACGTGCGTCTCGGCATGCCCGTATCGGAACGCGTTGTCGACCAGGTTGTCCACGATCCGGGTCAGGTCGACCGGGTCGACCGCGACGACCGCATCGGGCGCCAGCTCGAAGGTCAGGCGACCCTGCGCCTGCCGGTTCGCCTCGGTCCACCGGTCGAGCGCCTCCGCGACCACCACCGAGAGGTCCACGGGCCGAGGGTCCGCTGACGACGACGGGTCGTCGCCGCGGGCGAGCACGAGCAGGTCCGAGGAGACCGCGCCCAGCCGGCGCGACTGGTCGACCACCAGCTCGAGCGCCTGGCGCCGGTCGTCGGGCTCCGCGCCGGGCAGGAGCGCCGCCTCGCTGGTGGCCATGATCGCCGCCAGGGGACCGCGCAGCTCATGCGATGCGTCGCGCACGAAGCGAAGCTGGCGTTGCGCGGCCTCCGCGAGCGGGCGCATGGTGCGCGCGGCCAGCACCCAGGCGAGGACGGCCACCGCCGCCAGCACCACGACGTCCGCCACCACGAGCGCGAGGGCCAGCACCCGCAGCGTCGCGTCATAGGCGGTGCGCGCGGACGCGCCTCCATGCGCGAGGTCCGGCTCGAGGTCGAACGCGGGACGCAGGACGAGCGCCAGCGTCACGTAGAACACGACCGAGAACAGCGCGACGACCACCCCGAAGATGAGCAGGTACAGCAGGGTCATGCGGCGGCGTGCCCGCGCGAAGGGCGTCATCGCCGGTGACCGGGACGTCGGGCGACCATCCGGTAGCCCGCACCTCGGACCGTCTGGATGAGGCCGTCCGTGCGACCGCCGTCGATCTTGCGGCGAAGGCTGCGCACGTAGACCTCGACGATGTTGGAGCCGCCGGCGTAGGTCGCGTCCCACACGCCGTCGAGCAGCTGGTCCTGCGAGAGCACCTCATCGGGGTGACGCGCCAGCATCTCGAGCAGCGCGAACTCGCGGCTGGTCAGGTGGATCGCCTGCCCGTCACGGGTCAGGGTTCGGCTCCCGGGATCGATGACCAGGTTGGCGACCTCGATGGCGGGCCGAAGGTCGCCGGTGCCACGTCGGCGCAGGGCGCGCGTCCGCGCCAGCAGCTCCGCCATCGCGAACGGCTTGGGGAGATAGTCGTCCGCACCGGCATCCAGTCCTCGCACCCGGTCCTCCACCTCGTCGAGCGCGGTCAGCATGATGATCGGGCCCCGATACCCGAGTCCCCGGAGGCCCTGGCAGACCGCGATGCCATCCGGAGGCGGGATGACCAGGTCGAGCACGACGAGGTCGTAGGGGTACGTCTCCCCCCACGCCAGGGCGCTGGTGCCGTCGCCGACCAGGTCGACCGCCCACCCGTCCCGGGACAACGCGGTTCGCACGGCGTCACCGAGCGCGTGCTCATCCTCGACGACCAGCGCTCGCATGGGACCTCCGTGAGCTCCGCCCGCGCGGGTGCACGGCGACCGGCGCACGCCCTCCACCACCCGTGCGCTCGATGCTACCGCCGGGCCGACCTCGCGTCATGCGCGGGCACGGCGGCGGGGCCAGGGCCCTCCGCCCGCCTCGTCACGCGGTCGGGCAGGCGGAGGCCCGCCAGGAGGATGAGCAGCGCGGCGAACGCGAGCGACATCGGCGCCAGGGGCGGCGAGGGTCCCACGCCGCCCGTCGCCGCGAGCCACCACTGGCGCAGGTCGCCCATGGTCGCCCACGTGTCCGCGTAGCGATAGTCGAGCACCCCCGCGTCCCGGTTCTGGATGACGTGGACGAGCACGCCCACGCCACCCATGGCGAACACGATCACGGCGAGGACCCGGGCGGTCCGCAGCATGGCGGGCCGACTCCGCACGACGAGCAAGGCGATGGCGATCGCGGCCATCGCCAGCGCCGCCCAGGGCAGCAGCTGGAGCGTGCCATCCCAGTGCGCGAGGAAGGTCAGCTCCAGCGTCGTGACCAGGACCGCCCCGACCGCCAGGGCCAGCAGCCCCAGGCGTAGGATCGCGAGCGTGTCCAGGGCGTCGATGCGCGCTCGCACGGCTCAGACCCGCAGCAACGCGATGATCTGCTCCAGCACGGCGGGGTCGATGTTGTACTTGCCCAGCTCCTGGCGCAGGCGTGCCCAGGTCGGGTCCGCCTCGTAGGGCCGGTACTCGACCACCTCCCGCGCCCATCGGTCGGCGTTGGGGATGCCGGCGGCCACGAAGGCGGCCGCGATCTCCTCCTGGGTGGCCGCGTTGACGTCGATGACCGGAGCCAGGCTCGCCGCGGGGGCGGACGCGCTGGGCGCGGGGCTCGCCAGCTGCGTGCCATCCGTGGGCACCGGCGACTGGGCGGCCGTGCCGCCGACGACTGCCACCGTCAGCAGCAGCCCGGCGGGCACGGATGCGAGCCGGAGGCGGCTCGAGCGATGGGTGGTCATGGGTCGGTCCCTTTCGTATCGAGATCCCTGTTCACATCCAGATCCTGCCGCGCGGGACGCCGGCGACGCTGCGCACGGTGACGTCCGATTGTGAGAGCGACCTGAAGGCCACGTTGGGAGAACAACCGGCTCCGGACGTCCGGGCGTGTGGCGTCCCGCGGCTCGGGTACCCTCCGTCGATGCGATCGACCCGGACCTTGGCGCTCATCGTGGTGCTGGTGAGCGGCCTCGCCCATGCCCTCGGTGCTGCGCCCGCGGTCGCCCAGTCGGACATCGACCCGCAGTCGCTGCTGGGGCGATGGGACACGGTGGTGACCCTCAGGGGCTCCGCCTTCGACAGCACGCTCGTCATCCAGTCGGTCAGCGCCGGCGGGACCGTCCGGGGCCACTGGGACATCAACGGGGAGGGCTCCCACGGCGACCAGCGGGGCACGCTCGAGGGCGACCGTCTGGTGCTCACGAGCAGCAAGGCCAGCGGCTCCTACCGCTACACCGGCACGGTCGTCATGCGCGATGGCGCGCCTGCGTGGAGCGGCACGTGGAAGACCGCGTCGGGCAGCTATAGCGGGACCTTCAAGGCGCATCTCGTGAAGCCTGCCGTGCGCCGCAGTGCGTTGGGCGGCGCGGGTGCCAGCGCGACGCTCGTGATGTGCGACCGGGACCTGCTCGCGGCAACGGATGACGCGCGCCTCGAATGCACCGCGATGGTCACGGACGCGTCTGGGCAGCCCGGCTCCACGGCACCCACGGGTGACGTGGCCTGGACCACCAAGGTCGGGCAGGTCGCGCCCACCAGCTGCACCCTGACGAGCTCGGGCGGCAGCACATCCTGGTGTGCCGTGTCGCTCACGGCGCGCGGAGGCGACATCCCGCTGGGCACGGCGCCCCCGGTGACGGCCAGCTACCCGGGCGACGAGACGTTCGGTCCGAGCGAGGGCCACCCGGAGCTGTATGGGGCCGTCGGCAACTACGACGGCACGGACCTCTACGGCCCGGGCTGCAACCCGGCGGCCGGTCCGTATCCGGCATTCGACTGCGGGGACCCGGTCAACCCGGCCACGGGCAACCTGGTGATGGTCGGCGTCGACCTCGCGGTGGCCGGTCGCGGGCCGGGCCTGGGCGTCCAGCGCACCTATGACTCGCTCGCGGCCGCTGCTGGCGAGACCGGGCGGTTCGGGGCGGGCTGGTACGACCTGTATGGCGCACGCCTCGACATCGGCCCCGGCAAGCGGCGGACGGTCGTGCTGCCGGGTGGCCAGACGGTCCCCTTCACGGCGAAGGGGAAGGGCTTCACGGCGCCGGGCTGGGTGACCGCCACGCTGACGCGAAGCTCGAAGGGCGTGTTCCGGCTGCGTCTGGACGATGGGACCAGCTACCGCTTCGACAAGCGCGGTCGGATGACGGGCATGGCCGATGCCGCCGGCGAGGCGGTGACGCTGGCCTACGACGATGCCGGGCGCCTGGCGTCCGCGACGGACGGCGCTGGTCGCGTGATCGCCTTCGCGAGCGACGATGCCGGGCACGTGACCGGGGCCACCGACCCGGCCGGGCGCACGGTCGCCTACGGATACTCGCCGGCCGGGGACCTGGTGGCCGTCACGGACGTGGCGGGCGGCGTGACGCGCTACGGCTATGACGAGCGCCACCGGCTGGTGAGCGTCACGGACCCGATGGGCGCCGCGGCCACCAACGCATACGACGACCAGGACCGGGTGCTGACCCAGACCGACCCCGCCGGCGGCACGCTCGCCTTCGCCTATCAGGGCACGTTCCCGGACGTCGTGACCATCGCCACCGATGCCAACGGGGTCCGGACCGGCTACGAGTTCCAGCACGGCGTCCATCAGCGTGACCGAGGCCCTCGATGCGGCAGGCCATCCGTCACGCGATATCGCTACAACAGCAGTCGCGACCCATCGCGGTCGTCGACGCTGGCCACCAACTGTGGTCGAGCCGGCGCGAGCGCGCGCGGCGACATCGTCACGGACCCGCTCGGGCGGACGACCACCCTCGCATGGGACAAGGCCCACCGACTCCGGCGCATGACCTCGCCCATGGGCGTCGTCACCGCATCGGCCGCAACCAGCTCGGGCTGCCGACCCGGCTGGTGGACGCGGCCGGCAGCCCCGACGAGGGCGCCGCCGCGCTGACCTATGCCGACCGAAGGCATCCGGGTGACGTCACGTCGGTGACCATGGTCGGCTCGTACGCTTCGGCTACGACGGGGAGGCTCCCTGGTCACGGCGACCGATGCGCTGGGTGGCGCCGCGACCACCCGCGACGTGCTGGGCCAGCTGCTCGCGGTCACCGATCCGGCGGGTGCCGCAGCTCGGTCACGCGGGACGCACGTGGCCGAGGTCGTGGCATCGACCGATGCCCTGGAGTGCGACCACGAGCGCGACCTGGGACGCTCGGGGCAACTGTCCAGCTGGACCGATGCCCTGAGGGCGCGTCACGTCCATGGGCAGGACGTGGTCGGGCGGCCGGTCGGCCTCCGCGCCGCGGACGGCTCCACCAGTCGGCGACCTGGGATGCCGTCGGCGCCGGACCTCCCCGAACGGATGCCCTCGGTCCGTCACCACGACGACCCTCGACGTCAAGGCCTTGTGACCTGGACCGATGCCAACGGCGGCGTCTGGCAGACCAGCTACGACCCGGTGGGCCGGGCGCTGACCTCGACCGACCCGGCCGGCGTCGTGACGAGCTACGCATGGGACGCCGCCGGCCAGCTGGTGGGCTCGTACAGCGACGGGACCCATCGAGTCGCCTGGGCGTACGACGCGGACGGGCGGCGCTGATGACCGTGGCGCCGGTACCACCACGTATGCGTGGGACGCCCGGAAGCCGCCGGTGTCGATCGCGGACGGCGCCGGTCGCACGGTGAGCTCACGGCCAGGACCCCGCCAGCCGCCTCGTCGGCCTGACGTACCCCGACGGCTCGGTGGTGGAGCGCCGGGTTCGACCCTCGGGCGACTCGTGTCGGTCACCGACGGCGCCGGTCACCAGTCGACCTTCGCCTATGACGCGGTCGGCAACCTGGTGGACGAGCGGCTGGAGAACGGCGTGGCCACGACGCTTACCTGGGATGCCGCGGGCCGCCTGTCCTCCAGCGACACCGCGCTCGGCGCTGCCCCGCTGTCGTCGTTCGAGGGCCAGCAGGATGCGTCGGGGCGTTGCCTCGCTGGTGGACGACGGCGTGCGCGGACCGTCGGGCATGACGCCGTCGAGCAGTTGGCCGCCGTCGGCATGAAGTCGTTCGCCTCGTTCGACGCCGCCGGCGACCTGACATCGCTGCGGGATGCGACGCTCGCCTATGACGCCGGCGGGCGGCTGGCGAGCATGGGTGGCGACCGCGGCACGACCGACTACGAGTTCGATGCCAGCGGGCGGCGGATCGCGGCCACGGCCGCGGCATCGACCGTTGGCTACGGCTACGACGGCGCGGGCCGTGACGAATGACCGATCCGGTTGGCGCGCGATCACATGGACGTATGACGGGGACGGGCTGCGGGTCGGCCTCGAGGACCCGGTCAGGGGGCGTCCGCGCATCCTTCGTCTGGGGGCATGGCACGGGCGGCAGCGAGCTGCTGGACGACAGGTCGATGCGATATGTCTGTGGACCGGGCGGCATCCCCATCAGGCAGAGGTAAACGGGACGGCAGCGCGACCTGGATGCACCACGGACCTGCAGACGTGCAGGACCCTGACGGACGAGGCCGGCGCGGTCGTCGCCACGTTCGACTGGGACGCCTGGCCTGCCGACGAGGTCGGCGGGGGAGGCGACCAGCCGCCTCGGCTTCCACGGCGCATGGACGAGATCCGGGACGGGCCTCCAGTACCTGCGGGCGCGGGTGTACGACCCGCAGACCGGGCAGTTCCCTGACCATCCGTCCGTCGGCTCCGCATCCGCGCGTATGCGTTCGCTGCCGGCGACCCGCTGGCCTTCGCGGACCCCACCGGCACCGACCCCGCGCCGGCGGCCGCCCCGCGGCTCAAGCGCAAGGGCAAGACCAAGGACTGCCTCGCCGCGGCCACGGGCACTGGGACGCCGGCGTCGGCTACCGCCACGCAACGCGGAGGGGACGACGATCATCTTCTACGGACCCCGCGGTTCGCCGATCTCCGACGTGCAGGGCGTCCAGGTCGAGCCGAACAAGGTCAAGCAGCGATACCGCGAGGTCTATGGACCGGGCGAGCGAGTGCCGGACTACACCCTCGGACCTGGTCAAGCCAGCCGTCCTCACGAAGTCGGCCACGGTCAACCAGGACATGCGGCTCTCGCAGTTGCTCAAGCCGGGCCAGGGCTCGCTCCGCTGGGCAGCCTGTCGCTCGCATCAGGTGGTCCGACGGATGGGCCCATCTGGCACACCGAGGGCATGGTCCTCGGCACAGGCAAGCGAGATGGAGATCCCCCACTCGGCGACCGGCCTGGTTCGATTGGGACTCCGGCCAGTTCTCCCGGGGCGTCTATGCGCCGGGTCGAGATATCATCGTGCCTCGCGCACCGCACACGCGCCCAGGACTCGGAGGAACGACGGACACGGCCCATGCCGGTGACCATGCCCCAGCTCGCCGGAGGCGTCGCCGAGGGGACCATCGGCTTGGTAGGCTGAGCAGGTCGGTGACCGGGTCGCGGTGGGCGAGCCCCTCGTCGAGGTGGTCACCGACAGGTGAAGCGAGGATACGTCGCCGTTCAGGGAGCGTCATCACGCAGATCCTGGTGGCGGAGGGCGACGATGCAACGAGGCGGAGATCGCCGGTCATCGACGGCCGGCGCCGCACCCGCCGAGGCCGCCGAGGCCGAGCCGCCCCGCGAAGGCCGAGGCGCCTGCGGCACCAGCTCGATGTCCGTGCCGGTGGGCCGCGCCGCGCCGGCGGTCGTCGCAGCCGCCCCCTCGATCGATGCGACCGAGGCCCTCGAGGCCTATGCCGGAGCGCATGACCCCACGTCTGGTCGAGCGCCTCGCCGCGCCGACATGGCGTGGACCTGGCGCGCGTCGCCGGCAGCGGGCCTCAATGGTCGCGTGACGCGGGACGACATCGAGAACTGTCTCGGCCAGCAGCAGCGACGCGGTGGCAGCGTCGGCGCCTGCGGCACCGCCTGCTGCCCCGCCGCCCCCGTCGCCACCCGCGGCAACGACGGCACCGGCCCCGCGACACCCGCCGCCGCCCCGGCCGCCCCCGGTCAGGACTACCTCAAGCCGCTGACCAAGCTGCGCAAGGGCATCGCGGCCCAGATGACCCGCGCCAGCGCCGTGCCCACCGCCTACGAGACGGTCGAGGTCGACATGTCCGCCGTCATCCGGCTGCGCGACCGGACCAAGCGGGCGTACCAGGAGCGCGAGGGCATCGGGCTGAGCTTCGTGGCCTTCGTCAGCAAGGCGTCGGTGGAGGCGCTGCGCAAGCAGCCCGACCTCAACTCGCACTGGACCGAGGAGGGGCACTGGATCCGCTCGGCCATCAACCTGGGCATCGCGGTCGCCGTGGACGACGGCCTGATGGTGCCCGTGGTCAGGGACGCGGACGGCCTGAGCATCCATGGCCTCAACAAGGCCATCAACGAGGTGGCCGCGCGCACCCGGACCGGCAAGCTCAAGGCGAGCGACATCGGCGGTGGCACGTTCACCGTGGACAACACCGGCTGGACCGGCTCGATCCTGACGCTGCCCATCCTCAACGTGCCCGAGATTGCGATCCTGACCATGGAGGCGATCGTCAAGAAGCCCGTGGTCATCGAGACGCCGGCCGGCGACAGCATCGCCATCCGGCCCATGATGGCGATGGTCCTGGGCTTCGACCATCGGGCCACCGACGGCGCCCAGGCGGGCCGCTTCCTGACCGACGTCAAGCGGTGGCTGGAGTCGGTCGACGACCAGACGCCCATCTGGTGATCATCCCCGGCGCCCGGCGGCGGGCGCGCTCCTCGGTGAAGGCGAACCCCTGATGCAGCGCGATCTCCCGATGTTCACGCCACCCGGCCAGTCAGGCGGGCATGGCGGCCACGAACCCATCACCATCGCCATCGGTGGCGGCCACTTCGACCAGGCGGCCGACGGCGGGGCCGCACCCCGACGGCATCCCGACTGGATCCGGGCGAAGCTGCCCACGGGCGCCAACTACACCGAGCTCAAGGGGCTGATGCGTGGCCTGACCCTCAACACGGTGTGCGAGGAGGCCCGCTGCCCCAACATCGGGGAGTGCTGGGAGCAGCGCACCGCCACGGTCATGATCCTGGGCGACACCTGCACCCGGGCCTGCGGCTTCTGCGCCGTCAAGACCGGCCGGCCCAGCTGGGACGACGCCGACGAGCCGCGTCGCGTCGCGGAGGCGGTGCGCCAGATGTCCCTCGAGCACGTGGTCGTGACGAGCGTCGCCCGTGACGACCTGCCCGACGGCGGCGCGGGGATCTTCGCGGACACCATCCGGGCACTGCGCATGGAATGCCCCGGCATGGGCGTCGAGGTTCTCATCCCCGACTTCAACGGCCAGGACGCGCCGCTGCGGACGGTGATGGAGGCCGGGCCGGACATCCTCAACCACAACGTCGAGACGGTCGAG
>JAXLXC010000024.1:0-60936 GCA_046328155.1 Chloroflexota bacterium | reverse complement strand
GATACGGCAAGACGCTCGTCCCCGCGGTCATCGACCTGCTGGACGGCAAGACCCTGCCCCGGAACCTGTTCATCGTCCATGAGGCGATCAACAAGGACAACCTGCTGACCATCTATCCCGAGGCGGCGTCTGCGAAGACCTGCTGACCGATCCGGTGACCGGTCTCGACCGGTCCGACGAGGCACTCGAAGGGCGGGGCGGCCAGGCTGCCCCGCCCTTCGGACATGGAGGAGACGATCGATGACACGGCTCACCCTCGGGGTCATCGGGGCCGGGACGTGGGCCATCGCGGCGCACCTGCCCGCGTTCGCGGCGCGCGACGACGTGGCGCCGCTCATCGTCTGCCGACGCGACTCGGCGCTGCTGGGTGAGGTCCAGCGGCTGTTCGGGTTCGCACGCGCCACGACCGACTGGCGCGAGGTCATCGAGGCGCGCCCGGACCTGGTGGTCCTCACCGGACCCGTGGCGCGGCGCGCCGAGCAGGCGCGTGCCGCGCTCGAGGCGGGTTGCCACGTCCTGGCCGAGAAGCCCTTCACCGTGCGGCCGCGCGACGCCTGGGAGCTGGCGGCCCTCGCCCGCGAGCGTGGGCGCGTGCTCATGCTGTGCTACGCCTGGAACGAGATGGGCATCGTCGAGGCCGCCCGACGGCTGCTCCTCGAGGACGGGGGCGTGGGCACCGTCGAGCACGTCAGCGTCGCCATGTCCACGGTGGTCCGGGCGCTGCTGCTCGACGGCCGGACCTATGTCGAGACGCCCATCGACTCGCCGCCTCGCCCGGAGACGTGGTCGGACCCGGGCGTGTCCGGCGGTGGCTACGGGCAGGGGCAGCTGACCCACGGGCTGGGCCTGCTGTTCCGGCTCATCCCCCAGCGTGCCACGCACGTGACCGCCTTCACGGGCGCACCGTCGGGCTCCGCCGTGGAGCTCCATGACGCCATCGCCCTGCGGCTCGCGGGGGGTGCGGTGGGCGTGGTCTCGGGTGCCGCGTTGCCGCCCGGGACCTTCGGCGACACGCACCAGATCCAGGTGCGGGTCACAGGCGACCGTGGCCAGCTCCTCGTGGACCTCGACCGACCGCTGGTGCGTCGCTCCCGGGCCGGGGACGATGTCACGGTCGACCTGGGAGCGGACGACGTGGCGTGGTCGTTCCAGCGGGTCATCGACCGGTTCGTCGACCTGGCGTCCGGGAGGGACGTGGAGAACCGCTCGCCGGCGGAGCTGGGTGCCCGGGTCGTGGAGGTGCTCGACGGGATGTATCGCAGCGCCGCGTCGGGCGCAAGCGTGGAGGTCGAGGGCGCCTGACGCGCCTCAGGCGACCCTGCGACCCGCGACGAAGGTGGCCACCGACACCAGCCGCTGACGCGCCGTGACCGTGGCGCCATAGGAATCCTCGAGGACGAAGCTGCCCTCCTCGAGCCGGAGCACCGTCACGTCGGCCGTCGCGCCCACGCGCAGCGTGCCCACCGCGCCCGAGCGCCCGATGGCGGCGGCCGGCGTCGCGGTGGTCGCCGCGACGACCTCCTCGAGCGGCAGCCCGAGGTACAGGAACTTGGACATCGTGGTGGTCAGGTCGGTCACCGGGGTCGGCACGTTGAACCGATGGAGGTCGGTGCTGATGGTGTCGGGCCGGAATCCGTCCGCCAGGGCTGCCTCGGCTCGCCCGAACGCGAACGAACCACGCCCGTGGCCGACGTCGAACAGGACGCCCCGGGCGCGTGCCTCGCGGGCCGCGGGGATCACACGCTGGGTGGTGTCCACGAGCCCCGGCTCCCAGCCGGTGAACGCGTGGGTCACGATGTCACCCGGCCCCAGCAGCGCGAGGATCTCCTCGATGGGTGCGGTCGAGCCACCGATGTGGACCATCACCGGCCGCCCGATCGCGGTGCCCGCCTCCCGCGCCAGCCGGACGGCCTCGACGCCGTTCCGGCCCGCGAGCTGCTCGCTGACCCGCACCTTGAGGCCCACGACCCGGTCAGGGTTGGCCCGCGCCACCTCGATGGCGCGATCCACCTTGGCATAGCGGATGTCGTGGAGCTCGCCCAGGTCGGGGTCGGCCTGCCCCATGACCGCGATGTTGAGGAAGGCGAGGATGGTGCCCGCGAACGGCTCCATGATGAAGCGACGGAACGCCGGGAAGTTGTTGGCGCCCGACGACCCGGCATCGACCATCGTGGTTACGCCCCGCGCCAGGTCGTGGGGACCAGGCTCGACCGACAGGTCGGCGCCGCCCCAGTAGACGTGGACGTGGAGGTCGACGAGGCCGGGCACGACCAGCAGGCCCGAGGCATCGAACGAGTCGAGCGCACCCGAGGTCCCGATGGCCGGCGCCACGTCCGTCACGCGGCCGTGACCGATGGCGAGGTCCAGCCGGGCGTGGCCATGGCTGCCGGGATCGATGAGCGACCCCCCGTGGATCACGAGGTCGTGGGTCATGCGTGGGGCACCTCGAGCGCTGCCCGCAGCTGGGTGGCCGACACGCCGGCCAGGCCGAGCTCGAGCACGATGTCATGGACGCCGGGCGCCAGCGGCTCCGGGAGGAGCACCTCCGCCGCCTGGCCGCGCCGGACGTAGAAGCCTGCCTCCGGCCCGAGCTGCGCGCCGGTCACCGCCACGCCCGCCTCGCCCGGCGTCGGGTTGCGCAGCCGGACGAGTGCCGGGTCGATCGGGCGGTCGTCGATGGCGAGGGCGAGCTGGCTCAGGTAGCGCGAGACCGGGCCGACGTTCCGCAGCAGCAGGCTCGATGGGTCCCCCAGGGCGAGCTCCATGGGCTCCGGCCAGTAGCGCCCCACCAGCAGGCGCAGGTCCGCGAACGCATCGACCGTGCCGCCGGCGATGAGCGTCTCGACCCGCTCGGCGAGCAGCGCCGAGGCATCCGACAGCCGCGTCTCGCCCAGATCGGCGGAGGCGCGCCCACGGGGGTCCGGTCCGTAGACGCCGACGACCGACGCGCCCACGGGGTCCGGCAGCGCGTCGAGGTCCACCAGCTCCGGGGCGATGGCGAGCACCAGCGAGGTCTCCAGCACCGAGCCGTGGTCCACCGGGACCGGCCAGTCGGTGCCCAGGCCGGCGCCGCTCGCGGCATTGAGCTCGAGGTAGCACAGCCCATGGGCCCGGAAGGCGTCGTCGGTCGCGCGCCGCGCGGCCTCCGCCTCGGCGCACACGCGCTTGATGAGGTGCAGCAGGTCGAGCGGGGCATGGCCCGTGTGGACCACGACCACCCGGGCGCCTGCCTCGGCAAGCTGGTCGATGGTCGCCCGGAGTGTCGCCTCCACCAGCGTGGCGTCGAAGCGCAGGCTCCACGGCAGATGGAGCGTGCCCAGGGTGGTGACCACGGGCGGCAGGACCACGCCGCCCACCGCGTATGCCGCACGCGCCACCACCTCGACCGCGGTCAGGCTGTCGGTCCCGATGGGCAGGTGCGGCGCGTGGTACTCCACCGCTCCCAGCGGCAGCCACGCCACCGGGGCGCGCCGCATCGCGGCCGCGACCTGGTCTGGCCGCATCCGGTCCAGACGGACCTCCGGGGATGGCATGGGCGCGGCGGTCGGGCGGACGGCGCCGGTCAGTCGACCAGGAAGCCGCCGTTGATGTCGGTCACCTCGCCCGTGATGTAGCCCGCGTGCTCCGACGCGAGGAAGGCCACGAGCGCGGCCACCTCGTCCGGGCGGCCGAATCGGCCCACCGGGATGCGCGACACGAGGTCACGCTGCTCGGCGATCATGTCGGTGTCGATGAGCGTGGGGGCGAGCGCGTTGGCGGTGATGCCGAAGCGGGCGTACTCGTTGGCGATGGACTTGGCCATGGTCATCAGCCCCGCCTTGGAGGCCGCATAGGCGGCGACGCTCCGGGCGCCGCCCGCCTTGCCGGCGCTGGACCCGATGGCCACGATCCGCCCGTACCCCTGCTCGCGCATCGCGGGCAGCACCCGCTTCGCACACAGGAACCCACCCGTGAGGTTGATGGCCAACGTCCGGTCCCACAGGTCGCGGGTCATCTCCTCGAACGGCACGATGGGGAAGATGCCCGCGTTGATGACGAGCACGGAGATGGGACCCAGCCCACGCTCGACGGTGGCCATGGCTGCGTCCACGGCGGCCTCGTCGCTCACGTCGCAGGCGACGCCCAGGATGCCCGGATGGTCGGGTGCCGTCAGGTCCAGCGCGGCCACGTGGGCGCCGTTCCCGGCGAGCGTCTCGGCGATCGACCTGCCGATGCCACGTGCGGCCCCGGTGACCACGGCCACCCGACCCGCCAGCCCGTCCACCTGGATCATCCCGGAACCCCCGCCAGACCGCCACGCGCGACCACGGCGCATCCACGGCGCCGTCCGGCTGGTGACGTTTCCAGACGCTACCACAGCAGGCCGTGCGCCATCGTGGCTGGTGACGTTTCCAGACCCGCTACCATGACGCGGTCCGGTTCCCCGCCCGATGGCCCGAGGTGGTCCCGCCGGACCCTGGAGTGGTGGCGGTGCGCGTCGGGATCGACAGCTATTCCTACCATCGGCGCTATGGCGAGGTGCGCGCGGGCGAGCAGGCCGTGGCGGCCGACCCGTGGCCGCTGCTCCCCGGGCCGGTCCTGGCGCACGCCGCGCGTCTGGGCGTCGACGACGTGTTCCTCGAGACCTGCTACCTGCCGGAGCCGGAGGCGATCGACGCGCCCATGCTCGACGCGGGCGCGACGCGGGTCGGGTTCTCGTGGGGTCACCCGTGGCCCGAGGGCGCGTTCCACGGCCTCGACGGGGGTCGCACGCCGGCCGCCGAGGGGCATCTGGCGCGCTGGGCTGCCGCCGCGGCACGGCTGGGGCATCCGGTCATGCGAATCACGCTCGGCAGCCCGGCCTCGCGTGGCACCGAGCCGGCGGCCGTGCTCGTGGACCGGCTGGTCGCGCCCACGCGCCGCGCCGCCGAGCACGCCGGCGAGGTCGGCCTCCAGCTGGCCATCGAGAACCATGGCGATCTGCGGGCGGAGGACGTCCTCGAGGTCATCGAGCGGACGCGTGCCACCAACCTGGGCGTGACCCTCGACAACGTCAACCTCATCCGCGTCGGTGACGACATGATCGAGGGCACCCGCGCCCTCGCGCCGCGGACCCTCCTGGTGCAGCTCAAGGACCACCCACCCACGCCCGACCCGACCGTGTGGGGCGGCCCGCTGTCCGTGGCGCTCGGCGAGGGGGTCGCGCCCCTCGGGGCGATCCTGGGCGTGCTTGCGGACGCTGGGTTCGACGGGCCCGTGTGCGTCGAGCTCGCGTCGCTGGGGGGCGGCGAGGTGGATGAGCTCGCGATGATCGAGCGCAGCGTCGACTGGCTGCGTGCCCATGTGCCCGGGGCAGCGTCCCCGGAACGTCACCAGCCACAGGAGGTGGATCATGGCTGAGCTCCCGTTCGTCGACACCCACGTCCATTTCTCGGACCTCCAGGACCCGAACCTCCACTACTCGTGGCTCCAGCCGGGCTGGAAGCACCCCATCCTGGGTGACATCGAGGGCATCCAGGCACAGCGCTACTGGGCCGACGAGTACGTCGCGGAGACCCGCTTCGCCAACGTCACCAAGTCGGTCCATGTCCAGGCGGCCCTGGGAATCAAGGACCCCGTCGAGGAGACCAGGTGGCTCCAGGCGTTCGCCGACCGGCTGGGCCATCCGCACGGCATCGTCGCCGAGTGCCATCTCGCCGAGCCTGACGCCGAGGCGGTGCTGGAGCGGCACCTGCAGTACCCGAACATGCGCGGCGTGCGCGACTTCGGGGCGGGCGACTACCCTCGCGACCCTGCCTGGCGCGCCGGCTACCAGCATCTGGGCAAGCACGACCTCGTGGCGTGCCTCGACTCCTCGCCCGAGACCTATGCCTCGATCAAGGACCTGGCCGCCGCCTACCCGGACATCGTCATCTCGCTCGACCACGCCGGCTTCCCCCGCAAGCGCGACGCGGAGTACTTCGCGATGTGGAAGCGCGAGCTGACCAACCTGGCCGAGGCGCCCAACGTGGTCATCAAGGTCTCTGGGCTGGGCATGTGCGACAACCACTGGACGGTCGACTCGATCCGTCCTTGGGTGCTCACCTGCATCGAGGCGTTTGGCACCGAGCGCAGCTTCTTCGGCACCAACTGGCCGGTCGACCGGCTGTACTCCAGCTACCCGGACGTGGTCAACGCGTACGCCCAGATCATCGCGGGCTTCTCGCGGGACGAGCAGGTCGCCCTGTTCTCGGGCAACGCGGAGCGGATCTTCCGGATCTGAGGCAGGGTCCCCAGACGCCATGCACATCCTGGTCACGGGTGCCGGCAGCGGCATCGGTCAGGCGACGGCCCTGCTGCTGCGGGAGCGGGGCCACACGGTCCTCGCCACCGACCTCGTGGCGGGCTCCCTGGGCCCGGTCGCGGACGCCGGGGCGGCGACCCTGGCGACGGACCTCGCCGAGCCAGCGGGTCGGGCCGCCCTGCTCGGGGCGCTCGATGCCGGCCCGCCGCCCGACGGGCTCGTCAACGCCGCGGGTCGGATGGTGGTCCGGCCCATCGATGCGGTCTCGGTCGAGGACTTCCGGTCGGTGTTCGCGACCAACGTGGAGTCGACGTTCTTCCTGTGCCAGGCGATGGGCGCCCGGATGTCGGCGGGCGGCTCCATCGTCAACTTCTCGTCGCCGTCGGCCAAGTTCGTGGCGACGACCGAGGCCGCCGTCTACGCGGCGACCAAGGCAGCCATCGCCCAGGTCACGCGGTCGTTCGCGATGGCCTACGCGAGCCGGGCGGGTGGCCCCATCCGCGTCAATGCCCTGTCCCCCGGCATCACCGACACGCCGATGCAGTCGGGCGTGCTCGATGCGGTGTCGCGGTCACGCGGCATCCCGCGCGAGGAGCTGGAGCGGAGCCGGCTCGCCACGGTGCCCATGCGCCGGACCGCCCCGCCGTCCGAGATGGCCGGCTGGGTGCTGTGGCTGCTCTCCGACGA
Source organism: Chloroflexota bacterium (assembly GCA_046328155.1). Classification (GTDB taxonomy): domain Bacteria; phylum Chloroflexota; class Limnocylindria; order Limnocylindrales; family CSP1-4; genus JAFMJV01. The sequence continues at coordinate 53,987 of JAXLXC010000024.1, read as the reverse complement.
GGCGCGCTACATGACGGGCCAGGTGCTCAACGTGGATGGCGGCATGGTCATGTGGTGACGAGCGCGGCGCGCTGGGCGGATGTGCGCGGGCGCCGTCGGGAGGAGGTCGACGGCGCCCGCTGAGGCGCGGGGTCTCTGGATGCGGCGGCCGATTGGGCCAGCTCGTCCTGCACCCCGACGATATGGTCGCGACGCGTCCTGCGACTCGTCACATGATATCTGATGTATGAGCACTCCCGCTGACGGCCACGTGGGCCAGCCCCCGGGCGGGTGTCAGCCCGCGCCGGGCATCCCGACGTTGATCACGGGCAGCTCCTTGGCGCCCTGGGCCTTGGAGCCGAACGCAGCCGGCTTGGTCCGCCCGACCCGGGCGTAGACCTCCTCGGGGACCTTCGTGGGGTCCTTGTACATGGTCCACTGGCACTTCTGCGCGACGCCCACGGCGGTCGCGGCCGGGTCATACGTGGGCGGGTCGATGACCCGGACCGGATAGCCGAACCGGTCGATGGGCATCTCCTCCATGAGCACGATGCAGTGGACGCAGTAGTGGCAGACGCCCGACTTGAAGTGGGTCCAGGGGTACTTGCCCTCGACCACGGTCCAGTCGTAGGGGGGCTGCATCCGGGGCGGCGTGCCCTCGATGGTGTCGCCACGGAGCGTCCGGCCGCCGGAGCCACAGGGGTCGAAGCGCAGCTCGTAGCGGTCCTCGAACTCGACCAGCTCCATGTCCCCCGTGCGCTCGGGGCCCACGAGGTGGCCGCGCATCGCCTCGCAGGCGACGAGCATCAGGACCTCGAGCGCCTCGTCCCAGGGGTGCTGGTCGATGTCGAACTTGGCATAGCGCCACGCGAACAGGGGCAGCAGCACCGCGTCATACATGTCCCGGATGGCAGGCTCGCCCAGCCGCTCCTTGACCAGCGACATCAGGCCGTACACGTGGTCCACGTCCCGGTCATGGCACTGGCGCCAGATCTCCTTGGCCTCGGCCATCCGATCCGCGGCGGCCGCGGCATCCTGGCGGTAGGTGGCCGCGGTCGCGGCCTGGATCGCCGTGAGCAGCCGGTCCCACTGACGACGCGGGTCCCACGCCGAGCCATCGGGGAGTCGGGCGACCTCGGTCGCCTGCGCGTCCCGTGCCGCGACGATCGCCGGGTCCACGCCGTTGCGCAGGAGGTAGGCCCGGACGTCGGGGATCCACTGCCGATAGATCGCGAAGCAGACGCTCGCCTCGTCGACGAAGTACGCCTCCAGCTTGGCCGCGTCGTCCCAGCGTCCCTCGTCCAGCGCCTCGAGGATCTTGCGATACGTCGAGATCTTCTGGTCCTCCCAGGTGCCCATGCGCACCCGACGTCCCAGCAGCTCCGTGAACTCGATGCTGGTCTCGCTCGCCATCGCCCGCCCTCCGCTGCCTCCGGACCACCCGACCGCGGTCCCGACCGCCACGGTCGCTGCTCGATGCGCGACGATACCGGCATCGTTTGCAGGACCTGTCGCACGGAGCGTATCACGCGTGGTCGCCGTCATCCTCGGTCTCCTCGCCGCGGTCGCGAACGCGTCGCAGGCCATCGTCAGCAAGGGGCTGACCGGCCGCTACCCGGCGCGCCAGCTCATCGGCGTCCTGTTCGCGTGCAACGCGCTGGTGCTGCTGCCGTTCGCGCCGTTCGTGCCCTGGCACTGGGAGCCACCGGTGCTGCTGCTGCACGGGGTCTCGACGGCCATCATGGTCGTGACCTCGATCGCGATCTGGGACATGTTCGACCGGGGCGCGGCCTCCTCGACCACGACCGCCGCCGCGCTCAGCCCGGTCGCCGCCGTGGTCTGGGCGGCGATCCTGCTGCCCGGGACGTTCGGGCCCAACCAGGTCGTCGCCGCGCTGGTGGTGACAGGCGGCGTCCTGTGGGCCCTGGCCGGGGCGTTCGGTCAGGTCGGTCGGTGGTGGGTGCTCTGGCGGGTGCTCGCGACGGCCATCGGCCAGGGGCTGCTGGTGGTCGTGACGCGGATGCAGGCCGACCTGGGGGTGGGCGTCGTGGAGACGTACGTGGTGCGCTGCGCCATGGCTGCGGTCATCACCATCGCGATGTTCCCGCCCCGCGACGTGCCGTGGTCCAGCGCACCCCGGCTGGCCGGTCGGTCGCTGCTCATCACGGCCTCCTACGTCCTGGTCATCCTGGGGGTCCAGCAGGGCAGCCCGGTCGTGGTCCAGACGCTGGTCGCCACGACGCCCCTGCTCGTGCTGGCGGTCGAGGCCATGCGTGCCCGGCGTCGCCCGCCCGTCCGGACCATGGCGGCGGCACTCCTGGTGATGGGCGGGGTGGTCGTCATCCTGCTGGGCTGAGACCGCCCCGTTCCCTGCTGGGCTGGGACCGCCCTCCGCGCGGGTCGGGATGCGTCGCCGGGTTGGGCTGGTAACGATCCCAGCCGGGCGCTACGATGGGCGGGCACCCGATGCGGTGGGTGCGCGGGATCACGACACCACAGCGTCCGAGCATGACTCCGGCGGCACGAGGAGACCATCGATGGAGCGGATCCTGTTCTACCTGCGCCTGTTCCCTGGCACGGAGGCCGAGTACGACCGGCTCCATGCCGCCGTGCCGCAGGAGCTCCAGGACGAGATCCGGGCCTCCGGCTTCAGCAACATGACGGGGTTCCGACGAGGCACCGACGTGTGGTACTACGCGGAGGCGGTGCCCGATCGCGCCACGGTGTTCGCGCGACATGCGCCCAAGGCGGCGGTGCACGCGTGGAACCGCCGCTTCGCGACGATCATCGCCGAGTCGGCGGACGAGCACGGGGAACCGCTGTTCTACGAGGAGCTGTTCCACACCGACGGCGGCGGCAGCGGACCCATGCGCCGCGGGCTCATCGGGCTCGTGGTCGACCCGGACCGCATCCCCGAGTACGAGGCGCTCCATGCCGACCCCTGGCCCGACCTCATCGACGCGATCGCCCAGTCGGGCTACGCCAACTACTCCGGGTTCCGGCGTGGCAACCATGTCGTGTACTACGGCGAGTACCACCCGGACATCGACACGGTGAGCGCGCGCATGGGCGCCACCGACGTGAACACCCGCTGGGGACAGGCGTTCGAGGGCATCATCACGACCATCACCACCCAGGATGGCCGGCTCATCACCGCGGACGAGGTCTACCACCAGGACTGACACGGGCGGCTTCGCGGGCCACGTCCCATGAGCGCGTCGCGCCCCCGGCTGGTCGTCATCCAACCCTGGTGGGACCTCTGGGCGCACACCACGCCCGCAGGCTTCCGAGAGGGTCGGATGGCCATGGCGCGTGGCATCGCCGACGACCTGGCCGACCTGGCCGACGTGGTCGCGGTGGTCGAGGCGGGTGGCCTCGAGGAGGCGGCCCGCACCGGTGGGTCGCTCGCCGCCCGCGCGGCGGAGGACGGACCCATCGACGTCGTCCTGGTGCTCCAGATGATGGCGGCACCGGTGGGCCACACGCTGGCCATCCTCGACCGGCTGCCCGGGGTGCCCGTGGTCCTCTGGGCGGCCCACGAGACGGGCCTCGTGGGCGGCGCGTTCGACCATGCCAGCATCACCACCCAGGGCGCCACGGTGGGTGCCCCGATGCTGGGCAACATGCTCATCCGGGGTCGTCGACCGTTCGACCTGGTGCTGGGGCGGCTGGGCGATGCCGAGACGCTGGCCCGGGTCCGTGACGCCATCCGGGTGGGCGGGGCGGCGTCCGCGGTCCGGCGTGCCCGGCTGGGACGCATCGGCCGACCCATCCCGGGATACCTGCATGTCGACGCGCCGGACGCGGACATCCATGCCGCGACGGGCATCACGCTCGTGGCCGTCGACCCCGACGAGGTGGTCGACGCCTGGCGCGGCGTCCAGCCAGCACGGGTCGCGGACCTGGAGTCCGAGGTGCGCGCCGGCTGGGCGTTCGAGGGCGACCCCACCGAGGGTGCGTCGCTGGAGCGGAGCCTGCGCGCTGCCTTGGCCCTCGAGGACGTCGTGGACGCGCATGCCCTGGACGGCGGTGCCTTCAACTGCCACGTGTCCCAGTTCCGGTTCGGCGACGAGATCGGCATCGCGCCCTGCTGGGGGCTGGGTCGCCTGACCACCCAGGGTCGGCCGTTCACATGCACCGGCGACATCCTGACGGCCGTCGCGATGCTGGTGACCAAGCGGCTGGGTGGTGCCGCGCTGTACCACGAGATCGAGGCCATCGACTACGCCACGGGGGAGGTGGTCATCGCCAACAGCGGCGAGCACGACCTCGCGTGGCTGGCGCCGGGCGCCACGCCGCGGCTGCGACGCAACGGCTGGTTCTGCGGCACGGACCCTCGCTGTGGCGTGTGTGCCGTGCTGGAGCCGCCGCCCGGGCCCGCGACGCTGGTGGGCTTCACGCCCCATCCCGACGCTCGCGGCGGCTTCCGGCTGGTGGCGGCACGGGGCGAGCTGACCGACCGCACGTTCCCCGCCACCGGCACCGCCAACGGCGCGTTCCGGTTCCGCGACGCGACCGTCGAGGCGGCGTGGGCACGCTGGGCGATGACGGGGGTCAACCACCACAGCAGCGCCACGCCCGGCGACCTCGCCGGGCCGGTCGTGGCGCTGGCCGCACAGCTGGGCATCGAGGGGGTGGTGGTGTGAGCGACCCAGGTGGGCTGGCCCGACCGACCGCGCCAACCAGCCTCGTGTCGACCCGGGATGCGGACCCCTACCCGGCATACGCCGCCGCACGCGCCGTGGGCGAGGTGGTCTGGGACGAGGGGATGGGCGCCTGGCTGGTCCTGGGCCACGAGGCGTGCGCTTTCGTGGAGACGCGCGAGGACCTGTTCGCGGAGACCACGGGGTCGCTCCCGGGGGCCGATCGCATCACCGGCCCCCACGAGTTCCGATCCCTCACCGGCGAGCCACATCACACGCTCCACCACTACCTCGCCCGACGCTGGCTGCCGCGCGAGATCGAGCCGTACCGCGACCGGTTCGTGCGGCCCATCGTGACGGAGCGGCTCGACGCCCTGCGGGCCAGGGGACGGGCCGAGCTCTGGTCGGACGTGGCGGCGGTGGTGCCCATCGCGATCGTGGGGCGCGTCATCGGGCTGCCGCCCATGGATGACGCGGCACTCCGGCGCGCCAAGGGGTTCACGGATGCGGTGCTCGCCTGGCGGCACTCGTACGGCTCGGACCCGGCCAAGGTCGAGGCGGCGGTTGCCGCCAGCGACGCGCTCGAGGCGGACATCCGACCCGTGGTCGCGGCGCGACGGGAGCACCCCGCCGATGACCTCATCAGCGGCCTCTGGGAGGTCGGGCCATCGGTGGTGCCCACGTGGGACGCCCAGGACGTCATCGACAACGTCAAGCCGCTGTTCGAGGCGGGCGCCGAGACCACCTCGCTGCTCATCTGCCTCGTGATGCACCGGCTGCTCACCGAGCGCGCGCTCATCGAGCCGGTCCGCGATGGGGGCGAGCCGCTGCGACGCCTGGTGGACGAGACCCTGCGGCACTCGACGGTGGTCCACTGGCGCGCGAGGCGGGCGACCCAGGACGTGGAGTTGGGCGGCGTGCGAATCCGGGCGGGCGAGCGGGTGCACCCGGTGAACGCGGCGGCCAACCGCGACCCGGCGCGCTACCCCGCGCCCGACGAGTTCGACATCGACCGGAGCGGATATCTGGGCCATCTCGCGTTCAACGTGGGCCCACGCCACTGCGCCGGCGCATGGCTGGCGCGGATGGAGGCCTACGAGGCGGTGCTGGGCCTGCTGTCGCTGCCGGGGCTGCGCCTCGACCCGGACGCACCCGCGCCCGCGTGGAGCGGCTTCGTGTCCCGGACCCTCCGACCGCTCCACGTGTGCTGGGACCCGCCCGCGACTTCGACCGGCAGCGTGGCCGTTATCGGGCCATAATCGCTCGATGGCCGATGACCGCGCTCGATCGGCGCGTGGGAGCCAGAGAGAGGTGAGAGTCGTGAGACGTGCATTGGTCGCCGCATCGGCGATCGCGGCCATCGCGGGGGCCAGCCTGGCCGTCGGTCCTGTCGCGCTCGGCGCCGATCCCAGTCTGCCTGCGGGCGACCCGAGCGCGCCCATCGTCGTGTGGCTGGACGAGACGCGCGTCCCCGCGATCGACGCCTGGAAGGCCGCGCATCCCGACCAGGCGGGCCTGGTCACCGCCGAGGTCGTGGACATCCTCCAGATCCCGGCCAAGATCTCGCTCGCCAACAACGCCGGCAGTGGCTGGCCGGACGTCGCGTTCAACGGCGCCAACCTCATCGCGATGACGGCCACGCCGCGCAACGACTGGGCCATGGACCTCGCGCCGTACGTGTCCCAGGAGCTCCTCGACGGGTTCGAGGCGCATGTCATCGCCGAGTGCATCCGTCCGGATGGCCGGGTCATCTGCCTCTCGAACGACATCGCCCAGAGCGTCACGTACTACAACAAGCCGCTCATGGACCAGTTCGGCTATGCCGTCCCGACCACCTGGGAGGAGCTGGCGGCGCTCGGCGAGCAGGTCGCGGTCGAGCACCCCGGATACCTCATCGGCGCGTTCGGCGATGCCCTCAGCCTGGACATGTACTTCTGGACCGCACGCTGTGCGACGGGCCAGCTCAAGGACGAGGACACCGTCTACATCAACGTCCTCGCGCCCGAATGCGTCCGGGCGGCCCAGTGGGTGGACCGGATGCAGGCGCTGGGCGTGGTGGCCAAGGTCGGCACGTTCGACCCGCAGTTCATCGACGCGGCCAACCAGGACAAGCTGCTCATCCTGACGGCGCCGTCATGGTTCGGGGAGTTCGTGTTCGGCGGCACGCCCGACAGCGTGTACTACACCGCGGCGAACGGCCAGCTCGGCGTCGCGCTGCCCCCGAAGTGGGAGGCCGACGACCAGCCCTACTTCGGCGGCCAGGGCGGCGCAGCCTGGGCGGTCTCGAAGCACACGCAGAACCCGCAGCTGGCGGTCGACCTGGTCACCTGGCTGGCGACGGCCGACGACTACCAGGTGGCCCTGGCGCCCACGTATCCCGCGTACAAGGCCCCGGCCGAGCAGTGGGTCACGAGGATCGCCCAGAACCCGCTCTACGCCAACGACCCGGCGCCGGTGTACATCGAGGCGGCGGCCTTCGAGGACCCGTCGTTCGGGATCGTGACCTATGACACCGCGACGATCTTCACCACGACGGTCATCGGTGCCCTCAACGAGGGACAGACCATCGAGTCGTCGCTGCCGGCCTTCCAGGAGGCCCTGGTCCAGGCCGCGCAGACGGCCGGATACGAGGTCGTCACCACGCCCTGACCCGTCCGGCAGTCGGGGGCGGCGAGGCCTGGCCTCGTCGCCCCACCCACCCGAGGACCTCGATGCGCACGCGCGTCCGGCGGGTCGTCCGGCCCGCACACCTGTTCGTGCTCCCGCACACGCTGTTCCTGGTGCTCTTCGGCATCGGGCCGGCCGTGTACGCCCTGGTCATCAGCTTCGCCTCGTTCGCCCACGGGACCCCGGAGCCCTTCGCGGCGGGCTTCGACAACTACGCCCGCGCGTACGGCGACACCCGGTTCCTGCCCTCGCTGTGGCACGTCATCCAGTTCCTGGCCATCTCGGTGCCGCTCGGGGCCATCGGCATCCTGGCCATCGCGGTGCTGGTCCATGCACGACACGATCGCCTGGGCGCGGGCATGCGGACGCTGTACTTCATCCCCGGCGCAGTGGCCGGTCCCATCCTCGCCCTCCTGGCCATCTTCATGCTCGACCCCCGGGTCAGCCCGTTCGCGCCGCTCATCGAGGGCCTGGGCTTCGAGTCGATCGGCCGGCTGGCCAGCGGGGACCGGCTGCCGTGGGTCTTCTCGGTCATGTTCTTCTTCGCCGCCGCGGGCGGCTGGGTGGCCATCTTCTATGGCGCCTTCAACGGCATCTCGAGGGACATCACGGAGGCCGCGATCATGGATGGCTGCGGCCCGATCCGGACCGCCTGGTCCATCAAGCTGCCGCTGGTCCGCCCGTACGTCGTCTACATGCTCGTCCTGACCTTCGCCGCCAACGTGCAGATCTTCGTGGAGCCCCAGCTGCTCGCCGTGGCGCCGGGGTCCGCGGTGGGCAAGTACTGGTCGCTGAACCAGCTCAGCTACGCCTATGCCTTCGAGCTGTCCGACTTCGGCAGCGCCGCGGCCATCTCGCTGCTGATGCTGGGCGTGGGGCTCGCCGGGGCGATCCTCGTCATCCGCTTCACCAACTTCTTCCGGCCCGATGTCAGCGCGCACTGAGGGCCGCCGCAGGTGACGGGCTCCGCCATGGACGCCCGCGGTCGTCGTCGGCCCCACGGGTCGCTGGGCGGCTCCGCGCGGGTCGTCCTGCTCGTCGGCCTGGCGGTGTTCTTCGGGGTCCCCCTGCTCTGGTTGGCCATCGCACCCAGCAAGCTCCAGGCGGAGCTGGTGGCGCTCCCGTCGCTCGCGTTCGGCGACGTCGGCAACTACCTGCGGGCCTGGGACCACCTCATGGCGTTCAAGGACGGGCTGGTCCTTGGCTGGGCCTGGAACTCGGTGTGGTACACGGTCGCCGCGATGGTCATCGGCCTGGTCATCTCCATCCCGGCCGGCTATGCCCTGGCCACCTCCAGCTTCCGCGGCCGCCGCCTCCTGCTGTGGCTGACGCTCATCGCGCTCATCGTGCCCGGCTCGGCGCTGGTGCTGCCGCTGTTCCTGGAGATGAGCGTGGTCGGTCTGGTGGGCAGCCCGTGGGCGGTCATCCTGCCGACGGCCTTCTTCCCCTTCGGGGTCTACCTCGCGTACGTGTTCTACGCCACGAGCATCCCCCGGGACCTGCTGGCCGCCGGACGGGTGGACGGCTGCTCCGAATGGCAGCTCTTCCGATACGTGTGCCTGCCCATCTCCAAGACGCTCGTGGGGCTGCTGGCCTTCCTGAGCTTCACGGCCAACTGGAACAACTACTTCCTGCCCTTCGTGATGCTCAACGACGACCAGAGCTACACGCTCGCCGTGGGTCTCCAGTCGTTGGTCACCGGCACCTCGATGGTCTCCCCGTCTGCCATCCGCGGCACGAGCTCGATGCTCAAGAGCCCCGAGGGGGCGCTCATGGGGCTGCTCATGGTCGTGCCCGTGGCGCTCGTGTTCATCGCGTCGCAGCGATACGTCATCCGAGGCGCCCTCACGGGGTCGATCAAGGAGTAGGCGGGACTCGCGGGGTCAGAGCAGGTTGGGCGGGAGCGCGCCCCGATCGAGCGCGGCGATCGCCGCCCGGACGTGCCGATCGCCCTCGGTCACCGAGAAGGTGAGATGCCCCGGAAAGCAGCCGTCGTGCGGATGCGTGGCCAGACGACGCAGCGAGGCCACATGCGCCCGGACGTCGCAGTCCCACGTGTCCTGGAGGATGATCACGCCACCGAACAGCAGCGTGTCGCCGGTGAACAGGTCGGCCCGACCGGCCCCATGCACCAGGTACGCCACGTGGCCCGCGGCGTGGCCCGGCGTGGCGATCGCCTCCACCTCGAGGTCGCCCACCCGGATTCGCCCGCCGTCGTGGAGCTCGCCGTCCACCGGCGTGGCCTCGTAGACGTAGTCGGGGGCATAGGAGCCCTGCGCCTTGCCGACCGTCACGCTGGCGGCCGCCTCGTCGCCGGTGCGCAGGATCGTCGCGACCTCCGGCGATGCGTGGACCTCGAGCCGGAGCGCGGCGCGCAGGCCGGCCGCGCCACCCGCGTGGTCGGCGTGGGCATGGGTCAGGAACAGCCGTCGCACGCGGTCGCGGCTGACGCCCGTGCCGTCCAGCCGGGTGAGGACCGCGTCACGCCCCAGACCGGCGCCGGCGTCGATGAGGGCGGCCTCCGTGCCGCCGTCGACGAGGTAAACATGGCAGTCCGATGGGTGGGTCAGGCCGAACCCGTGGCGGCCGCTCCCCACGAGATGGATGCGCTCGGTCAGCTGCATGCTCAGGCGTCCTCCACCTCGACCTCGCCACCCGTGGCTGCGGCACGCACGATGGCGTCTGCCACCCGGATGCCGTGGAGCGCGTCCTCGACCGTGACGACCTCCGTCGAGGTCCGCCCGGCCAGACGGTCGGTGAAGTGACGGACCTCCTCGAGCACGGCGCCCGTGCCATCGCCCAGCCCGATGAGCCAGTCGGGCGCGGTGGTGGGTCCCGCGTGCACCGTCAGCGTGGGCACCGTGAGGTCCACGACCGCGACCCCGTCCGTGCCGTAGACCTCGAACCGGTCCGATGCCGGAACGGCCACGTCCGAGGGATGGAGGTACGCGGTGGCGAAGGACGCGATGGCGCCCGAGCGGAGCTGCGCATGGGCCCACACGATGTCGGGCTGCGGGTCGCCCGGGGCACGATGCTCGACGGCCCGGACCCGCGTCACGCGCGACCCGGTGACCCACAGCGCGAGGTCGATGTCGTGGACGCACGTCAGGAGCGCGGGGTGGACGTGGCGGTAGCGCTCGTGGATGGCGCGCGTCCGGTCACGTCGCGCCGACACCCCGACGACCGTGCCCACCCGCCCGGCCGCGACCTCGTCGTGCAGCCGCCGGTAGGGTGCCGCGAACCGCAGGATGTGGCCCGGCACGAGCAGCGCCCCGGTCGCGCGTGCCGCCCGCGCGATCGCCTCCGCCCCGACGACGTCGCTCGCGATGGGCTTCTCCAGGAGCACGCCCACGCCCCGCTCGAGTGCCGCCAGGGTCGGCGCGACGTGCTCGTCGTCGCGGGTCGTGACGCTCACGCCGTCGGTCGCGCCCCGTCGAGGAGCGAGGCCGCGTCGGGGTACACGGCCTCGATGCCGTGGCGCGCGCGAGCTCCTCGCCACGCGCCGGCGTGCGGGTGGCGATGCCCACGGTCGTGACGTCAGGCATCGTGGCGTATGCCGCGAGATGCGCCTCGGCCATCGCGCCCGCGCCGATGACCCCACGCGCAGGGCGGTCACGTCGTCGTCCCGCCTGCCACGGGCGGCTCGTCGAGCCCGCGGTCGAGCAGGTCGAGCGCGAGCCTCGACAGCACGGATGCCCACGCCGATGCACCGGTCGTCCACGTCGAACAGGCTGCTGTGGAGCGGCGGCCAGTCGACGCTCTCGGGGTCGCGCACGCCCAGCTTCAGGTAGAGGGCGGGGCGTCCGGCCGCCAGCAGCGCGAAGTCGTCAGCGGTCATGGGCGGGTCCGACAGGACGTGGATCGGGATCCCCGAGCCCTCGGCGATCGCGATCGCGCGACCCACCAGCCGCTGGTCGTTGCGGACCGGCGGCATCTCGTCCGCCCACCGCAGGTCCCCGACCAGGCCGTGTGCGGCGGCGATGCCCGAGGTGATGCGCTCGATCACGGCACGCAGCCGCGCGCGCACCTCCGGGTCCACCGTGCGCAGGGTGCCCGTGAGCATGGCCTCGTCCGCGACCCGCTCTGCGAGCGCCCTCCCGCGACCGTCCCGATGTTGAACGCCGCGCGATCGGTGGCGTCGAGCGCCCGGCCGATGCCCGCGTGGAGCTCCGTGATGAGGGCGCCGACGCCCAGGACCGCGTCCTGGCCGCGGCTCGGCGTCGCCGCATGCGCCCCTCGGCCGCGCAGCTCGACCGAGAACGCGTCCTTGGCGCCCATCGCGATCCGCTCGTCGACGCCCATCTCGCCGGCCGACAGGTCGGGCCAGCAATGCAGGCCAAGGACGGCGCTGGGCTCACCGTCCGCGAACAGCCCGTCGTCGAGCATGGCCTGGGCGCCGGACCGCTCTCCGAAGGGTCGCTCCTCGGCGGGCTGGAACGCCACGACCACACGCCCCCGGGCGATGCCATGGGTCGCCAGGCGCTCGGCGACGCCCAGCACGACCACCATGTGCACGTCGTGCCCGCAGGCATGGCTTGCCCCGGCCGTCGACGAGGCGTGGTCGGAGACGGTCCGGTCGACCACCGGCAATGCGTCCATGTCCGCGCGAAGGAGCAGGCTGGGTCCGGGTCGGTCGCCGTCGAGCACCCCCACGACGCCCGTGCCACCGACGCCGCGCCGGACGCGATAGCCGAGCGCCGCGAGCCGCTCCGCGAGGATCCCCGCGGTGCGGTGCTCCGCGAAGCGCAGCTCCGGATGCCGATGCAGGTCGTGACGCAGGTCCAGCAGATGCCCCGGCGTCGACACCCCGGGATCGTGCGTGTCGATCACGCCGTCACGCGGTGAGGATCGCGCCGCGCACCGCCGTGGCCGCGTCGGAGACCAGGAACGCGACCAGCTCGGCGATGGAGTCCGGCGCGACCGCCCGTGCCAGCTGCGCCTCGACCCACGCGGGATCCGCGCCGTTGGCGAGCGCCTCCTGGAGCGACCGGCGATACAGCGGCGTGTCCACGTCCCCCGGGCAGACCTCGTTGATGCGGATCCCCGATGGGCCGAGGTGGCGCTCCAGGGTCAGCGCGAGGCCGTGGACCCCGCCCTTGGACGCGCCGTACGCGAACGACCCGCTGCCGGTGGTCACCCCCGCCTTGGAGGAGACCACCACGATGACGCCACGGCCCTGCTCGAGCATGGGCGCCGAGGCATGCTTGACGGTGAGGAACGTGCCCTTGAGGTTGACGTCCATGACCTGGTCCCATGTGGTCGCCTCGAAGGCACCCACGGCCTGTCCCTGGCCGCGCATGATCCCGGCGGTGCAGACGAGCGCATCCAGACCGCCGAGCGCGGTCCGGGCATCGGCGACCGCGTCACGGACGTCGTCCTCACGCGAGACGTCCGTGCGACGGAAGGTCAGCCGTCCGCCCTCGGCTTTCTGGCCCACGGCGGCCTCGGCCTCGAGCGTGGCCCCCGAGTCGGCATCCACGTCCAGGGCCATCACGGACGCTCCCTGTCGCACGAGCAGGAGCACGCACGCGCGACCGATCCCGGACGCGCCGCCGGTGACCATGACGCGCCGGAGACGCGCTCGTTCCATGGCCCGTAACATACCACGAATGTGGCCGAATTCCGGACCAGCGAAGCCGTGATCGGCGTCGTCGGACCGGCCGATTCGGTCGCCCTCACGCTCTCGGTCGCCGACGAGATGGGGGTGTCCGACCAGATGGTCGGTCGCCCGTACCAGCACATCGACGAGGCGCTCGCCATCGCCCGAGCCCTCGACCGCGTGTGCCAGGTCCTGCTGTTCACGGGTCGCGTGCCCTATGCCATCGGCCGCGCCTCCAACCTGCTGGAGGCTCGGCTGCGGTACGTGCCGCACTCGGGCGCCGACCTCTTCCGGGCGCTCGCCCACCTGCTGCGTGACCACCACGGGACGCTGCCACGCATCTCCATCGACACCATCGAGGAGGCGGTCGTGCGCGAGGCATACGCGGACATGGGCGCCGAGCCGCCTCGCCATGTGCTCGCCCTCGAGACGACCGGCGACCCCGAGCGGGTGCGTTCGGCATCGGACATCGTCGCGTTCCACCTGGGGTTGGCGCGCGCCGGCGAGGTGGACGTGTGCGTCACCTGCGTCGGCGAGGTGGATCGGGAGCTCCGGCGCGCGGGCGTCCGGACGTGGCGCATCTCGCACACGCGGGTGGCCATCCGCGAGGCGCTCCACCAGGCGCTCCTCGCTGCGCGGCTGTCCATGACGGAGTCATCGCAGCCCGCCGTCGTGCTGCTCCACGCGGCGTCGCTCCGGGAGGGTGTCTCGGGGAGCGTGGGGTCGGGCGCCTACCACCTGCAGCGCCAGCGGCTCCGGATGCGCGAGGCGGCGCTCGACCTCGCGGAGCGGCTCCAGGGGCGGCTGGCGGAGGTCGACGAGGCGTCCATCATCGTGTACACCAGCCGAGGGGCGGTCGAGCGCGCCATCGCGCGATCCGCGGCCGACCCGGGGGGGTCGTTCGACCTGTCGGGCCTGATCCAGGACCTGGCCGTGGGCGCGGGGCTCGGCGCGACGGTCGCAGCCGCCGAGGAGCACGCACGCCAGGCGCTCGCCCTCGGCGAGCGGGATGGGGGCCTCCACGTCGTGTATCAGGATGGCAGCGTGGTCCGTGTCTCCCGGACCGGCCCGGCATCCACCTACCGGCTGCGCGCGACGGACACGGGCGCGCTCCAGGTCGCGCGGGAGCTGGGCATCGGGCCGCTCGCGCTGGCATCGCTGACGCAGGCGCTCCGCAAGGTCGACGCGTCGGCCGTCACCGCGGCGGAGCTGGCGCGAGCCTATGGCATCGAGCCGCGCTCTGCGCGCAGGCTGATGACCTCGCTCCAGCGTGCCGGAATCGCGAGCGCCACCGGACGTCAGGGTGGCGGCGGTGCCGGTCGGCCCCAGACGGTGTATCGGATCGACGTGGGGCGATTGATCCCCCCACCCAAGGAGGATGACGATGACACGGGTCGCATGGACCGCGAGGCTGCGTCCGGAGCGGGTGGCTGACTACGTGGCGGCACATGCCGCCGTCTGGGAGGACACGCTGGCGGCCATCACGGCGGCGGGCATCCGGGACTACTCCATCTGGCTGTTCGAGGATCGCGTCTTCGCCCAGTACGAGTGCGACGACCCCGAGGCGGCGGCTCGGGTCGAGGGCGAGGCGGAGGCCACGATCCGCTGGCGGGCGGTGATGCGCGACCTGTTCATGCCCGAGGTCGCCACCGATGGCGTGGTCTGGATGCGCGAGATCTTCCGGCTCGACTGAGCCGATGCCCCAGCTCGGGGGCGTCAGCTCGCGAACGCGGGCGAACCGTCTGCCCGCTTGAGGCCGGTCGTGGGGAGCGTCCGCGGCGGCGCGGCCGCCAGGAGGGCCTCGTCCAGCTCCACGCCCAGGCCCGGCGCCTCGGGTGCCGCGATGTACCCGCCGTCCCGCCGCAGCGAGGTCCGGAACGCGGCGTCACCGGGGAAGTCGGACTCGTCCTGGAGCAGGTACTCCTGGGTGATCACGTTGGGGATCGCCACGTCGAGATGGATCGAGGCCGCCGTGAGCAGCGGGCCCATGTAGTTGTGGCTCACGAGGGCGGCGTGATGGGCCTCCGCCATCGCCGCGATCTTGCGACAGCCGGTGAAGCCACCCGCGAGCCCCAGGTCGGGACGCACGTACTGCGGGCCGCCGGCCGCGAACAGGTCGCGGAACTCCCAGATGGTCGACAGCCGCTCGCCGTTGGCGAGGGGCACGTCATACCGCTCGGCGAGGGCGCCCTGGATCATCACCGAATCGATCTGGATCGGATCCTCGATGAACAGCGGCCGGAACTCCGCGAGCGTCTGGGCGACCGCCAGGGAATGCATCGGGGTGAGCTTCCGATGCAGCTCGAAGATGATGTCCACGTCGAGCCCCACCGCCTCGCGCCCGGCGGCCCCCATGGCGCGCACCGACTCGACGAGGCGTGCCAGGCTCATGTCCTGCCAGCCGGTCGGGATGGGGTCGTACTTGATGGCCGTGAACCCCTCCTCGGCCGCCGCCCGGGCGGCGCGCGCGACCGCGTCGACGTCGCTGTCTAGGATGAGCGCGTGGAGCCGGACCCTGTCGCGCACCCGCCCGCCGAGGAGCTCCCAGACGGGCACCCCGAGATGGCGCCCCTTGATGTCCCAGAGCGCGATGTCGAGTGCGCTCAGGGCGCCCCACAGGATGTTGCCCCGGAAGGGCCGCAGCCGGGACAGGTGCTGCTGGAGGTGCTCGGTGCGCATGGGGTCCGCCCCCACGAGCGCCGACCGGAGATGGTCGATGACCGCGTTGGTGGCCTGCGGGAAGCCCCACGCCCCGGACTGGCCGAGGCCCACGAGCCCCGTGTCCGTGGTCACCCGCACCACGAGGTTGGTGCCCACGACCTCGCTGCCCACGAGCAGCCCCTCGACCCGTTCGATCCTCATGCGTCAGCCATCCCCTCGTGTCCCGCGCCCATCGTCCGTCGGCCCTGCCGTCTCATCGGCCCTGCCGTCTGTGGCATCAGCCCTGCCGTCTCATCGGCCCCACCGCAGGCATACGGGCGTGGGTACCGGGTTGACCGCGATGGTCGCGCCCAGCATGCCCGTCGCCGGGTCGATGGGCATCACCACCACCGTGTCGGTGTCCTGGTTGGCGACCAGCAGCAGCGACCCGTCGGGCGAGATCGCGAAGTTGCGGGGCGTCCGGCCCTCGGTGGGGCGATGGCCCAGCAGCCGCAGCCGCCCGGTCGCCGGGTCCGCCGCGAACATGGTGATGGAGTCATGGCCCCGGTTCGAGCCATACACGAAGCGGCCCGTGGGATGCACCCCGATGTCCGCGCAATGGCTCTCGCCCGAGAAGCCATCCGGCAGCATGGGGTTGGTCTCGATCAGCGACAGCGTGCCCGCTGCCGCGTCGTAGCCCAGCGTCGCGATGCTGGACGCCAGCTCGCAGACCACCCAGGCATGCCGACCGTCCGGGGCGAACGCGAGATGCCGCGGGCCCGACCCGGGTGGCAGGGCGAGGCTCGTGTGCGGCGTGAGGGTGCCCGCGTCGAGGTCCACCCGGTAGCCCACGATGGTGTCGGTGCCCAGGTCCGCGCTGAACGCGAAGCGGTCGTCCGCGGTCAGCACGCTGCAATGCGCATGCGGCCCGTCCTGGCGCACCGGGTCGGCTCCCGTCCCCACGTGCTGGTCCACGCTCGACGCCTCGGCGAGCGAGCCGTCGGGCCGCGCCGGGAAGAGCGCGACGCTGCCCGACCAGTAGTTGGCGACCAGCGCGGCGCGGGAGCGGCTGTCCATCATCACGTAGCACGCCACCGAGCCACGGGTGCCCTGGACGCCGAGGTACCGGAGCGCACCGGAGGACGGGTCGATGGCATAGGAGCTGACGAGCCCTTCCGGCCAGTCGAGCACCTCCCAGGTCGCATGCAGGCTGCGGCCGTCGGGCGACAGGCAGAGATACGACGGGTTCTCGATGCCCCCGACCTCTTGGAGCTGGGTCAGCCGGCCCGTCGCCGGGTCCAGGTCGTAGACGTAGAGCCCCCGCCCGTTGGTCGTGGCGAGATAGGGCGCGGGACGCGTGTAGGTCCCCACGTACAGCCGCATGTTGCCCTCCGCTGTCAGGCCGGTCATGGCCATGGTCCTCAGATGGTGTCCTGCACCCTCGGCTCGCGACCGTAGACCGAGACGAGCACGATGATGAGCGCTCCCAGCGCCGACTGGATGAGGCTCGACGGGACGCCCACGCCGAGCAGGATCGTGCTCAGCAGGATGAGCACGATGGTGCCGATGGCCGTCCGGCCATAGCCGCCCAGGCCGCCGATGAGGGAGGTGCCGCCGATGACCACCGCGGCGATGGTCTGGAACAGCAGCGGGTCGCCCACGGTCCCCGAGGCGCGGCCCGTGAACCCGAGATAGAGCACGCCCGTGATTCCCGCGAACGCCCCCGACAGGGCGAACGTGGCGACCCACATGCGGAGCGGCCGGATGAGCGCGAACTCCGCGGCGCGCGGGTTGGCGCCCAGTGCGAACAGGCGGCGGCCATAGACGGTGAGCCGCTCCGCGACCACGAGCGCCGCCGTGATGACCGCCCAGAACAGCACGATGGGCGGCACCGGGATGGGGCCCGTGGTCGCGCCGATGGACACGAACCCGGTGATCCAGTCGGGTGCCGAGCCCGACGGGAAGCCGGCCGTCCACCAGTTGACCGCCGCCAGGGACGCGGTGCCGATGCCCAGCGTGACGATGAGCGGGTGGACCGAGCAGCGACGGGCGATGAACCCATTGCAGCCACCGATGAGCGCGGTCAGGCCCACCGTCAGGCAGATGGCGACCGGCCAGGGCAGGCCCGCCTCGAACGCCTTGGCGCCCACGACGTTGGCCACGCCGACGAGGAACGGGATCGACAGGTCGATGCCGCCCAGCACGATGACCAGCGTCTGGCCCACGGACGCGAGGCCCACGAACGCCGCGAGCACCAGCACGGCGCGCACGCTGCGCACGCTCGCGAAGCCGTCGATGAGCAGCGCACCCACCACGAACAGGCCGAGCCCCAGCAGGATGGGCAACGCGATCGAGGAGCGGGTCGCCGTGACGAGCCGGCCCGCACGCCCGCTCACCATCGACGTCTCGCGACCACCGAGTTGAACACCACCGCCGCCACCAGCACCAGGCCATAGATCAGCTGCAGCAGGAACGTGGACAGCCCCGTGCGGGTCAGCACCAGGTCGAGCTGATAGATGACCAGCGCGCCGACCGCCGCGCCCACCAGGCCGCCCCGGCCACCGGCCAGGCTCACCCCGCCCAGCGCGACGGCCGCGATGGCCTTGAGCGTGATGGGGGCGCCGATGTTGGGGTCGCCCGAGCCCAGCAGGGCTGTCAGGGCGAGCGCCGCGGCACCCGCGAACAGACCGCCCAGGGCATAGGCGACGAGCCGCACGCGTGCCACGTCGACGCCGCTGGCGAAGGCCGCCTTGGCCGAGCCGCCGGTGGCCATGAGGTACCCATGGAAGGGCGTCCGCACCAGCACCAGCCACAGGCCGGCGATGAGGACCGGCAGCACCCACGAGAGGTCATGGGCCAGCTCCGGGAGCCATCCGGGCACCGACCCACCGGGACGGTTCATGACCCAGGGCGCGAGCCCCGCGAACACGAGGTAGGTGCCCAGCGTGGCGACGATGGGCGGCAGCCGGACGCCGACCACGAGCAGGCCGTTGAGGGTGCCCAGGAGGGTCCCCGCCACGAGGACCGCAGGGATCACCGCGAGGGGCGACTCGATTCCCTCCAGGAACAGGTACCGGACCATGACCACGTTGAGCAGCCCGATCATGGGTCCGATGGAGATGTCGATGCCGCCGCCGCCGGACAGGATGGCGGGGGTCGTGGCGACCGCCGCGAGGAGCAGCGGCGCGACCAGCCCGATGGTGGTGAGGATGCCCGCCGGCGCCAGCCGCGCCGGGTTGAGCCAGAGGTTGAGCAGCAGCAGCCCGACGAGCAGCCCCGCGATGACGCTCGCCCCGAGGCGTCGCCCCCAGGGCCGGGCGCGGGCCGACGCGAGGCTCACGAGGCGACCCCCACCTGCCCGAACATGGCCGCCAGGACGGCATCCATGGTGAGCGCCGGCTGATCGAGCTCGGCGGAGGGCGCGCCCTCCCGGAACACGACCGCGCGATGGCAGTGGGACACGATCTCGTCGATCTCGGTCGACAGCACGACCACCGCGAGCCCGCTCTCGTGCGCCAGCTCCTCGAACAGCGCGAACAGCGCCAGCCGGGTGGGGTGGTCCACGCCACGTGTGGGGTCGTTGAGCAGCATCACCCGGGGCCGAGCCTCCAGCAGCCGCGCCAGGAGCACCTTCTGCTGGTTCCCGCCCGAGAGGCTGGTGATGGGCGCCGTCGGCGAGGCCAGGACGATGCCCAGCCGCTCCCGTCGCGCCGCGAACGCCTCCCGGTCGCGACGTGGCGACAGGAAGCCGAATCGGCCGGTCCGGCCCAGGGTCAGCATCCGGAAGTTGTCGAGCACCGAGAGGCTGGGGAAGATGCCCTCGTTCTTGCGGTCCTGGGGCAGGTACACGATGCCCTGCGCGAACGCGTCGCGCGCGCCGCGCACCTCGTGACGGCTGCCGTCCCGGATGGCCTCGACCGTGCCGGCGACCGGGGCCCGGACGCCCGCCAGCGCCTCGAGGAAGGCGGCCTGCCCATGGCCGTCGAGCCCCGCGAGGCCCACGATCTCGCCCGATGCCAGCTGGAACCCGAAGGATCGCGTCGGCTCGGTCAGCCGGAGCGAGGTCGCCTCGAGCAGCGGCTCGCCGGTCATGCGGCCTCGGGCGCCATGAGCCCCAGCAGGACGGCCGCGCTCGCGCCCGCGGCGTCCACCTGCCCCACCACGCGCCCGCTGCGCAGGACCGTGACGGTGTCCGAGATGTCCACGACCTCGTCGAGCCGATGCGAGACGAACACGACCACGACGCCCGCCTGTCGCAACCCCCGGATGACGTCGAACAGCGCCCGTCGCTCGGACAGGCCGAGCGCCGCGGTCGCCTCGTCGAGGATGAGCAGCCGTGGCTCGCGCAGCAGGGCGCGCGCGATGACGGTGACCTGCTGCACGTAGAGCGGCACCTCGCCGGCCTCCGCCGTCACGTCCACGTCGGGGATGCCCAGGGACGCGAACAGCTCGCGCGTCCGACGCGCCTGCTCGGCCGGGCTGGTGCGCCGCCGCCACCACGGGTGGAAGCCGAGGTGGACGTTGTCCACGAGCGACCGGTTGGGCGCCGTGAGGATCTCCTGGAACACGGTGTGGATGCCCAGCGCGTGCGCCACGCGCGGGCTCGTCAGACGCGCCTCGATGCCATCGATGGCGATGCTGCCGGCGTCCGGCGCGACCACCCCGGCGAGCGTCTTGATGAGGGTCGACTTGCCCGACCCGTTCTCGCCCAGGATGGCGTGGACCGTCCCCGCCTCGAGGTCGATGCTGACCGACCGCAGCGCCCGGGTGGGGCCGAAGCTCTTGGCAAGGTCGGCGATGCGGATGTGCTGCATCCCGGATGCGCGTCGGAGGGGGCCGTGGCCCCCTCCGACCCTCCGATGCCCGGCCGCGGCTCAGCCGCAGGGATCTGGGGTGTTGGCGTAGTCGTAGGGGGGCGTGGCCGCGCCGTTCGCGAAGTAGGCGTCGAACACGTCCTCCGGGTAGGGGTCGGTCGCCGGCTGCGGGAAGATTGAGCCGGAGTCAGGCGTCATGCACTCGCTGAACCAGTCGGGCAGGTCGGCCTGGGTGATGGCCGGCAGCTCCACCAGGATGGTGTTGAGCAGCGGCTGCTGGCCCATGATCGTCCGCAGGGCGGCACGGAAGCCGCTGTTCGCGGTGGGCACCGGCAGGACCGCGTTGCCCGTGAACCGGTAGCCGTCGGGGTTCTCGTGCCAGTAGCCCAGGGCGTCGCCCGAGGTCGAGCCCGTCACCAGCGGCACGTCGCGACCGGCAGCCTTGAACGCCTCGGTCACGATCCGGGTCTCGCTGCCCGAGGTCCACACGGCATCGATGTCGGCGGGGTTGGTCGCGAGCGTCTGGGTGATGACCGTCTGGGTGGTGGTGGGGGTCCAATCGCCGTTGACCGTGGCCACGACCTTGAGGCCCGGGAACTGGGCGAGGGCGGCCTCGCGGCCCTCGGCCTGCATCGCCACGATGGGCGCGCCGGCGATGCCCTCGACGACGAGCACGTTGCCCTCGCCGATCTCGTTGCCGATGGCGACCATCATGTCGTAGCCCCAGCGATACCAGTTGGAGTCCACGTTGATGGCATAGGGGCTGGTGGCCGCGCCCGAGTTGGTGATCACCGGGATCCCCGCCTCGTAGGCGGTCTGGATCACGCCGTCGAGGCCGCTGGCCGACCCGGGGATGGTCAGGATGACGTCGCAGCCCTGGTCGATGAACGACTGGATCTGGCTGATCTGGGTGGGCACGTCACCGTTGGCGTCGGCCATCACGAACTCGGACAGGATGCCCGCCGCGATGAACTCATCCGCCAGCCGCTTGGTCTCGTTGGTGAGCGCGACCCGCCATGGGTTCCCCTGGTAGGACTCGGAGTAGCAGAACTTCCAGGGGCCCGGGTTCCCCGACACGTCCGGGGCGCTCGCCAGCGTGACGGTGCCCGCGTAGTGGTCGTACAGGCCCGCCAGGTCCGCGGGCAGTGCGGCGATGACGTCCTCCACCGACCCGGACGACGCCGCCCCCGGCGACTGCGCCGAGGCACCCACGACCGTGGTGGCCAGCAGCGCCGCCGCCGCCCCCACCGTGAACAGACCGCGCTTCATCCTGATTCCCTCCCTGCCCGACCAGCGGGCACCGCCACAGGCATTCGACCGCCACCACGCCGTCGGTCGATCGGGCATGTATAGCGGTCCCGGGTCACCGCGTCAACCGATTGACCTGTCTCCTCCGACCCGTCGTCGAGGGTCGCGGGCGAGCCACCGTGGACCCCTCGAACAGGACGATGCCGTCGCGGACGGTCTCGTGGATGGGCTCCTCGGGCGAGCTGTCGAGGACGAGCTCCGCGGCGCGTCGCCCGAGCTTGCGGAGGGGCAGCTCGACACAGCTCAGCGCGGGCACCCGGAACTCCTCGAGCGGCGGCCGATGGATGGCGATGAGCGAGACGTCGCCCGGGACGCGCAGGCCGAGCGCCTCCAGGGCATGCCACGCGCCCAGCCCCAGGGGGGCATCGGCGGCCACGATGGCGGTGGGTCGGACGGGGCCATGCAGCAGCGCATGGACCGCGGCGTCGCCCGCGGCGGGCGTGTACGCGGCGCGCACCACCAGCGATGGGTCGACGCGCAGGCCGGCCGCCGCCATCGCCGACCGATAGCCGTCCGCGCGCCGCTCGGCCGTGTCCACGTCACGGGGCCCGCCCAGGAAGGCGATGGTCGCGTGGCCCAGGTCCACCAGGTGCCGCGTCGCCACCTCCGCGGCGCGTGCGTCGTCGAGGATGACCCAGCGGTCCGATCCCTTCGACCGGCGGTTGACGAGCATCACCGGGACCCGCGTCGCCGCGAACAGGTCGTGGGCGTCCACGTCGGCGTCGAGGCCGGTCACCAGCAGTGCGTCGACCACGCCGCCCTGGAGCAGCCGACGGTGTCGCTCGGCGAGGTGGCCGTCGTGGGTCGCGGTCCACAGCAGCAGGTCCCGCTCGGTGGCCACGTCCTCGGCGCCCGCCATGACCTCCGCGAACAGGGGGTTGCCCTGCGGCATGAGCAGGCCCAGCGCACCAGCCCTGGACCGGGCGAGGCTCCGGGCGTGGAAGTTGGGGCGATACCCGAGGTCGCTCGCGGCGCGCCGGACGCGCTCGCGCGTCTCGTCGCGCACCCGCAGCGACGGGTCCTCGCTGAGGACCTTGGAGACGACCGCACGGTCGACGCCGGCGCGCGCCGCCACGTCGCTGATGGTGGGTCGGGACGAGCGGCGCTGGCGGGATGCCCGCGTGGAGGCGTCCATGGGCGGGCAGTGTAGCCGGGCCGCTCAACCGATTGACTCACGGCGCGCACCGGCGCTACCGTGCGCCCGCAGGGATGAGGGTCCCGATGGAGGGCGGCGGATGCGGTTCGGGTTGCTCGGTCTCATCTGGAGCGATTGGTCGGACGTCACCTACGAGCTGGTGGCGTTCGCGCGGGAGCTGGGCTTCCGGGGCATCGGCGCCCATCTCACGGTGCCCGCCTCGAGCATCACGGACGAGACCGCGGAGCCGAGTCCGTCGCGCGGTCGCGGACAACGGCCTGGAGTTCCTCCAGGTGTGGGGGCCGTACCCCTCGATCGTGTCCCCGGACGAGGACGTGCGCGGACGTGGCGTCGAGGAGGCGCGTGCCGTGATGCGGCTCGCGGCGCGCATGGGCGTGCCCGCAGGGGGCGTCCGCCCGACCAGCCGCAACCCGCGGGGCGACTGGTGGCCGCACCCCGAGAACCACGCCCAGGCAACCGAGGATCGCCTGGTGCGCAGCCTCTCGGAGATCCTCGAGACCGCGACCCAGGTGGGCGTGACGGTGGTCCTGGAGAAGCATCACCTGTCGCCGCTCGACTCCGCGGAGCGGGTCAAGCGGGTCATCGAGCGGACCGACCCGTCGCGGGTCAGGGTCAACATCGACCCCGCGAACTTCGTGGACGGCATCCGCACCGCGTTCGAGCCGGGGCCCATGATCGACCACCTGTTCGACGTCCTGGGCGAGCACTGCGCCACGACCCACGTCAAGGACGTGTATCTCGAGGACCGCTTCGTGGTCCATGTGTCGGAGACGGTGCCCGGGACCGGGATCCTGGACCTCGACCGGGTGCTCCGACGCACGGCCGACCTGCCCGACGGCTGGGCCATCGTGGAGCACCTGCCGGTGTCGCAGGTGGCGCTCGCCAAGCGCCACCTGACCGAGCGTGCCATCGCGCTGGGCATCGACATCCGGTGAATCGACATCCGGCGAGTGGCGGCGGGCGGCCATGAGCGTCCTGGTCACGGGCGCCGCGGGCGGCATCGGCTCGGCGGTCGGGCGGGCGCTGGCCGCCACGGGTCGGCCGGTCGCGCTGGGTGACGTGGACGAGGCGCGCTGCGGCGCCCTCGCCGCCCAGATCGAGGCCGGCGGCGGGCGCGCCCTCGCCGTGGCCCTCGATGTCACCGATGCCGCGTCGGTCGAGGCCGCGCTCGATGCCGCCGAGGCGACGCTCGGTGCCGTCGATGGCGCGGTGGCCTGCGCCGGGATCATCCGCAAGGCCCCCTTCCTGGAGCTGGCGCCCGAGGCCTGGCACCGGACCCTGGCCATCAACCTGGGCGGCGTCTGGCTGACGCTCCAGCGGACGGCCCGCCGGATGGTGGCCGGGGAACGCACGGGCGCCCTCGCGGCGATCTCGTCGGTGGCGGGTCGGGGCGGGCGGGCCACGGCCGCCGACTACGCCGCCAGCAAGGCGGGCGTCATCAGCGTGGTGCGGTCGGCGGCGCTCGCCCTCGCGCCGCACGGCATCCGGGTCAACGCGGTGTGTCCCGGCGTCGTGGACACCGCGATGACCGACGCCATCCACGAGCAGACGGGCCGCGAGCTGGGCCTCAGCCGCGAGGAATCCCTGGCTCGCATGGTCGCCGGCATCCCGCTCGGCAGGATCGAGTCGCCCGACGAGGTGGCCGACGCCGTCGTGTTCCTGCTGTCCGAGCGGGCGCGCTACGTCACCGGCCAGGCGCTCAACGTCGACGGCGGAATCGAGATGGACTGAGGCGCGGCATGCCCACCGTCATCCGTCCCCACCATGTGGGCATCCAGGTCGCGGACCTGGAGCGCTCGATCGCGTTCTACCGCGACCTGCTGGGCTTCGAGCTGCTGTTCCAGTGGAACCCGCAGTCGGAGTACGTCCGGACCGTCACCGGCTATCCCGACGCGGACATCCATGCCGCGGTCCTGGCGTTCCCCGGCGACACCGGCGTGACCCTCGAGATCCTGGAGTACCGGGGCGTCGAGAAGACCCCGGTCGACACCCGCACGGCCAATCCGGGCACCGCGCACATCGCGCTGGTGGTGGACGACTGCGACGCGCTGTTCGCGGAGCTGACCGCACGCCAGGTCCCATCGGTCAGTCGGCCGGTGATGCCGACCGTCGGGCCCAATGCGGGCGGCCGGATCGTGTACGTCATCGATCCGGACGGCATCCGGGTGGAGCTGATCAGCACGAGGCGGGCGGTCACGGAGTTCAGCCAGGAGGAGGCCACGCTGGCCTCCGAGCGCGCCGGCTGACGCACCAGCCCAGTCACCCGGAGGCCGCCCGATGACGTCTCGCCACCCCTGGACCATGCTGCTCGACACGTTCGGCGACCCCGAGATGGCCGAGGTCTTCTCGGAGGCGGCGACCGTCCGTGCCTGGCTGGCCGTGGAGCGGGCGCTGGCCGTGGCGCAGGCGGACGCAGGGCTGGTGCCGAGGGACGCCGCCGCGGCCATCGCGCGGCGGATCGATGGCCTGGCGATCGCCCAGGGCGCGCTCGACGAGGGGTTCCGGCACGTGGGCTACCCGATCGTGCGCCTGCTGGCGCTGGTGGGCCAGGACGCGCCAGCCGAGGTCGGCGCGTGGCTCCACTGGGGGGCCACGACCCAGGACATCATGGACACCGGGCAGGCGCTCCAGCTGCGCGCCGCCCTGGCTCGGCTCGAGGGCCTCATGGTCGGGCTCGGCGACCGGCTCGCGGACCTGGCGGCGACCCACCGGGACACCGTGATGGCGGGCCGGACGCACGGTCAGCAGGCGGTGCCCACCACGTTCGGCGCCAAGGTCGCGGTGTGGCTCGCGGAGCTCGCGCGGCAGCTGGACCGGCTGCGCGAGGCGCGTCCTCGGGCCTGCGCCATCGAGCTGTTCGGCGCCGGTGGCACCTCGGCGGCGATGGGACCCGAGGCGCCTCGGGTGCGCCACGCGGTCGCGGCGAGCCTCGGCCTGACCCCCGTGGACGTGCCCTGGCACGTGGCCCGCGACGGCATCGCGGAAGCGTGCTTCGTCGCGGCGGCCATCAGCAGCACCTGCGTGCGCATCGCGCGGGAGGTGGCGGACCTCGCCCGGACCGAGATCGGCGAGGTGCGCGAGCCGCTGACGCACGGCCGGGGCGCGTCGTCCACGATGCCCCAGAAGGCAAATCCCATCCTGAGCGAGGTGGTCATCGGCATGGGCACCATCGCGGCCAGCCAGCTGCCCGCCGTCCTCGCCGCGATGCAGGGGCGCCACGAGCGGGCTGCCGGCGAGTGGCAGGTGGAGTGGGATGTCATGCCCACGCTCGCCTGCCTCGCCGGGGGCGGCCTCGTCGCCATGGCCACCGTGGTCGAGGGCCTCGTCGTGGACGAGGACCGGATGCGCCGCAACCTGGGCCAGGATGGCGGCCTCATCATGGCCGAGGCGCTGATGATGGCGCTGGCGCCCGCGACCGGTCGGGCGGAGGCCCACCACCTGGTGTACGACCTGTCGGCGCGTGCGCGCATCGAGGACCGAGGCCTCCGCGAGGTCGTCGCGGCGGACCTGCCCGCCGAGCTCGCGGCCCGGCTGCCCGCGGTGGACGAGATGCTCGACCCCGCGCGCTACACGGGCGAGGCGGGCGCCATCGTCGACGCGGCGGTGTCGTCGTGGCACCATCGGCGGTCGCCCGCGGCCGAGGCATGAGCCACCCCTGACCGCCGCCCGGCGTCAGGCCGGATGCCCGCCCACGTGGTACGTTCGCCCCACGACGCAGGGATGAGGGAGGGGATGGCGGGCAGCAGCGGTGACGTGCGCGCCGACACGCCGTGGGCATGGTGACCGGCGCGTCGCCCGCGACCGCGGACCGACGCGCGCCCGGTGACGCCGACCGGCTCCGCTGGCGGTTGCGCAAGGAGCTGGGCGAGCACGCGCGCGACGACGCGGGACCCGCGCCCGTTACCTCGTCGGACGCCTCGAACTACCGGGTCGTGCCGGCCATGGTCGTGGCTCCCGGCTCAGCGGACCAGCTGGCCGCGGTCGTGGCCCTCGCCGTCGAGGCCGGGGTGCCGGTCACGATGCGCGGCGCCGGGACGAGCATCGCCGGCAACGCCATCGGCAGGGGCGTGGTCATCGAGACGCGCCGCCTCGGCCGCGTCCTGGACATCGACCCGGCTGCCCAGACGGCCACGGTGGAGCCGGGGGTGGTCCTGGGGGCGCTGAACGCGATGACCCTGGCGCATGGCCTGCGGGTGGGCCCCGACCCCTCGACCCACTCGCGCTGCACCATCGGCGGGATGGTCGGCAACGACGCCTGCGGATCGCGCTCGGTGCGCTGGGGCTCGACCGCCCGGAACGTGCTGGCGCTGGAGGTCGTGACCGCCGGCGGCGAGCGGCTCCGGTTAGCCTCGCCCCCGGCCGGCGAGCTGGCCCTCCCGCCACGCGGGCTGCTGGCCGAGCCGTTGCGCCAGTTCGCGCGCGACCACGAGGCGCTGGTGCGCGAGGCGCTGCCGCCGTGGGACCGCCGGGTCTCGGGATATGCCCTCGATTGGCTGCTGCCCGAGCGGGGCTTCGATGTCTGCCGGGCCCTCGTGGGCACGGAGGGCACCTGCGCCGTCGTCAGCCAGGTCAGCCTCCGGCTGTGGCGGCCGCCGGCCGTCCGCAGTCTGCTGGTGCTGGGGTTCCCGGACGACATCGCGGCCGCGGCGGCCGTTCCCGCGCTCCTGACGGAGCTGCCCTACACCGTGGAGAGCCTCACGGACGAGCTGCTCGCCCTGGTCGCGAGTCGCCCCTCGGACGAGCTGCTGCCCCCCGGCATGGGTGCCTGGCTGCTCGTCGAGACGGGTGGCGACACCGCCGCGGAGGCCGCGGATCATGCCCGACGCATCGCCGCGACCATCGGCCGGGACGTGGGCGCCCGGGACGTTCGGCTGCTGGCGGACGCCACGGCGCAGGCCACCCTGTGGCGCATCCGCGAGGACGGCGCGGGCTACGCGGCGCGCCTGCCGGATGGGTCCCCCGCATGGCCGGGATTCGAGGACGCGGCCGTCCCGCCGGACCGGCTGGCGGCC
Source organism: Chloroflexota bacterium (assembly GCA_046328155.1). Taxonomy (GTDB): domain Bacteria; phylum Chloroflexota; class Limnocylindria; order Limnocylindrales; family CSP1-4; genus JAFMJV01. The sequence continues at coordinate 26,169 of JAXLXC010000024.1, read as the reverse complement.
TATCTGGGCGAGCTCCACGCGCTCATGCGCGACCACGACATGCGGGGCATCACCTATGGCCACTTCGGCGAGGGCTGCATCCACCTGCGGGTCGGCTTCGGCCTCGACCGGCCGGGCGGCCGCGAGCGGTTCCGGGGCTTCATGGAGGCCGCGGCGGACCTGGTCGGGCGCCACGGCGGCTCGATGTCCGGGGAGCACGGCGACGGGCGTGCCCGTGGTGCCCTGCTCGACCGGATGTTCCCGCCCGCCGTCCTCCAGGCGTTCGGTCGGTTCAAGGCCGTGTGGGACCCGCTCGGGCTGCTCAACCCGGGGATCATCGTGGACCCGGCGTCCGTGGACGCGGACCTGCGCTGGACCGAGCCGACCCGGATCCCCATCGCCTCCCAGCTGGCATACCACCGCGACCATGGCGACCCACGTGCGGCCGTCAGCCGCTGCATCGGCGTGGGGCGCTGCGTCAGCCACCAGGGGAGCGCCCTCATGTGCCCCAGCTTCCGTGCCACGGGCCGGGAGCAGGACTCCACGCGGGGTCGTGCGCGGATGCTCCAGGAGATGATGGCCGGGTCGCTCGCCGACGTCGGCTGGGACTCCACCGAGGTCCTGGAGGCGCTCGACCTGTGCCTCTCCTGCAAGGGCTGCCTGTCCGACTGCCCGACGGGCGTGGACATGGCCAGCTACAAGTCGGAGTTCCTGGCGCACCACTACGCCCATCGGCGCCGTCCGCGCTCCCACGTGTCGTTGGGGCAGCTGCCGCGCTGGCTGCGTCTCGGCTGGCGCTTCGCGCCGCTCGCCAACGCGATGCTCCGACGGTCGTTGACGCGCGGGCTGCTGACGCGTCTCGCAGGCATCTCGCCGGAGCGCGCCATCCCGCCCATCGCGCGCCAGCCGTTCACGGTCGCGCATCACGGGCGGCGCCCGTCGCCGACCACCCCGGCGGGTCCGCGTGGCAGCGTCGTCGTGTGGCCGGACACCTTCACGAACTACCTCGCGCCGGCGGTGGGACACGCGGCGGTGCGGGTCGTGGAGGCGGCCGGCTACGTCGCCGCGGTGCCTCGAGAGTCGGTGTGCTGCGCACTCACCTGGGTCACCACGGGGCAGCTGGACGGCGCACGCTCGGTCCTGCGTCGGACGCTCGACGCGCCCAGCCTGGCGGGCGACGACCCCGTGGTCGTGCTGGAACCCTCGTGTGCCGCGTCGCTGCGGGTCGACCTGCCGGAGCTGTTGCCGGACGACCCGCGGGCGGCAGCCCTCGCGGCACGGGTAGTGACGCTCGGCGAGCTCCTGGATCGGGACGGTGCCGTGGTCGGCGCCGACCCGGGGGTCCCCGTCCGTGCGGCTGTCAGCCAGCCTCACTGCCACCAGCAGGCGGTCCTGGGCACCCCGGCCGACCAGCGGGTGCTCGCGCGGCATGGCGTGACGGTCGACCGCCAGATGGTCGGCTGTTGCGGTCTGGCCGGGAACTTCGGTGCCGAGCCAGGCCACGAGGCGGTCTCGCGCCAGGTCGCGGAGCTCGCCCTCGCGCCAGCGCTGCGGCACGCCGCGCCCGATGACCTGGTGCTCGCCGACGGCTTCAGCTGTCGCACCCAGGTCGCCTCGCTCTCGGGTCATCGGGCCCGCCACCTCGCCGAGGTCCTCGCCGACCGCCTCGACGCCGACCCACGCCCACGCCCCGCCTGAGGTACCCCATGCGACTGCCCGCATTCGTCACGGACGTCACGGACGACCGGCCCGCCTTCCGGGTGCTCGTCGCGGCCTGTGTCGCGATCCTCGCCGCCGGGCTGGACCCCAAGGTGCTCGACCCGGGCATGCCCGACGTCCGGGCTGCCCTGCGGGCGGCGCCCGACCTCCAGAGCCTGATCCTGATCGGCGTGGTGGTGTCGTCGGCGTTCCTCATCGTGGGCGGCGTCGTCTCGGACATGCTGCGCGACTCTCGGCTGCTCAACGCCGGCCTGGCGCTGTTCGTCGTGTCATCGACGATGGCCATCCTGATGCCCTCGGGGCCCGGGCTGCTGCTCAGCCGGGCGGTCGCGTGGGTCGCCGCCGGCCTCGTCATCCCGTTCTCCATCGGCTCGGTGGCCCGGGCCTACGGTGGCGCGACGCGCGCCACGGCACTCGGCCTGGTCTACGCGGTCATGGGCGGCGCCACGGCGGCGGCGCCCGCGCTCGCCCTGGCCCAGGGGGTGGAGGGGGGTCGCTGGCCCGCCTTCCTCGCGTGCGCCGTGATGTCCGTCGTCGCGCTGGTCGTGGTGCGGGGTCGTCTGCCCGACCTGCCCGGTGCGTCGCTCTCGGAGCGACCATGGCAGGCGGTCATCGGCCTGTGGGCGTTCGGCATCACCGCCCTCGTGGCCGGGCTCCTCTCCGTGGGTCGCATCGACCTCATCCGGGTGGGCGTGGTGCTGGGCGCGGTGGTCATGCTGGTCATCGCCGCGCTCCTCTCGCGACGCCTCCGACGCGCCGGCTCGACGGCGCCGGTGGACATCCGGGCGGTCGCGGTCGTGCTGGCCGTGGGCGTGGTGGTGGGGTTCGCACAGGTCGCACCCACGCTCCAGCTCCCGATGTTCTTCCAGTTCGTGGAGGACTTCCCGCCGCTCCTCGCGACGGCCGCGATCGCGCCCTTCGTGCTCGCGCTGCTGCTCGCAGGACCGATATCGGGCATCCTGCTGGCACGGTTCCAGCCGCGCGTCCTGGTCGCAGCCGGCCTCGTGGCCATGGGCATCGCCGACGTGCTCGTGTCCATCGTCATCGCCCGGGGCGCCCCGTACCTCGCGTTCGTGGCGCCGTTCGCGCTCATCGGCGCCGGGTTCGTCATCGCCACCACGGTCCGGACGGCGATCATCTTCGCGAGCGTGCCGCGCGGCCTGCCAGCGACCGCGGCCGCCCTCAACGAGGCATCGGTGGGCGTCGGCAGTCGGGTCGGCGTGACCGTGGTGACGCTCATCGCCATCACGGTCGCGGCGAGCACCTACCAGGACAGCCTCGCCGGCGTGGCGCCCGACGTCGCGGCACGGATGCTGGCCGACTTCCAGGATGTCGTCGCGCTCATCGGCATGCCCGGGTTCGTGCAGACGGTCCAGGGCATCGACGCCGCCATCCGACCCGAGTACAACGAGGCCGTCGTCCAGGGTCTCCGGATGAGCCATCTCATCCCGGGGCTGGTGGCACTCGTGGCCGGCGTGATCGCCTATCTGGCCCTGGGGCGCCGCGACCCGGTGCGCAGCGTCTTCGACTACGCGGACGAGCGCTCGCGGCAACAGCCACCCGTGGCGACCGCCGACGGGCCGGCTGGCCCGTCCCGCGGCTGACGCACGATCAGGCAGGCACGACGGGCCAGAAGACCTCGGTGCGGGTGTCCGCGGGCGCCGCGGTCGGTTCGCTCCAGTACTCCTCCCACATCGGGGCCGAGTCATCCAATCGCCGACCCATCGCGGCCACCTCGCTCCTGAGCCGCTCGTACGCGCGCGGCAGCTCCGCGTAAGGACCCACGAACGTGGTGGTCGCCACCTCGGTGGCCGGCAGGGTCAGCGGCTCCACCACGCCGTCACCCGTGAACGCCTCGTCCACCGGGAAGCCGGCGGCGACGTCGAACGTGCCGTCGGCGCACATGGTGAAGCGGGCGACGGCAGGCCCATGGGGGCGGCCGCCGGCGCGGGCGATGTGCTCCGCCACGGTCCCGAACGCGGCGCTCACGATCCGTCCGATGTCGCTCGCGGGCCCGTGGTCCAGGGTCACGGCCAGCTCCCGTGCGGGCACCATCCCGATTCGTACGCCTGTGCTCATGCCGAGGCACCTCCGTGCCCAGCCTCCGGTGGCTCGGCCGCGCCGTCCAGTGCCGAAGATCACGACGTCGCGCGGTCGTCAGGGTCGCGCGCGCACCCACGTGAGTCGCTGGATCGCACGACGGCCGCCCAGCTCGAAGGGGTCGGTCGAGAGCTCGAGGGTGCTGCCATCCTGGGAGAGCCGCGCGTGGCGCACCTGGCGCGTGCCGACCCAGTTGGGGTACAGGCTGAGCTCCACGACGTGGGTCACGTCCGAGCCGTCGAAGGCATACCGCCCGGCGTACGCCACGAAGGTCTCGGCGGCATGCCGTCGCTCCGCTTCGGGCCCACCCACCAGCGGGTCGGCCGATGCCAGCCGCGGGCGATCGGCTGGTGCGATGGTGGTGATCATGGTGCCGTCGCTCGCGTACACCAGGATGCCCTCGGGACGGTCGCCGAAGGGCAGCGTGACCGAGCCGTCGTCGATCACGGCCTCCCAGCTCCGGAGACGCCACGAGCCCTCGAGAGCGGGGCGAGCGACGCTCACGCCGGCACCGGCGCGTCGGCGCGCAGCAGTCCCTCGTGCTTGAGCTCGTCCCAGAGCGCCCCTGGGATGTCCATCCGGAACACCTCGAGGTTGCGCTGCACCTGGGCCGCGTTGCGGGCGCCCGGGATGACCGCGGCCACGCTGGGATGTCCCAGCGGGAACTGGAGCGCCGCGGCGGCCAGCGGCACGCCGTGGCGCTCGCACACGGCCTGGATCCGGCCCACCCGCTCGTTCAGCTCGGCGCCGGCAGGCGCGTAGTCCGCGTTGGCGCCGGGTCGGGGCCCGGTGGCCAGGATGCCCGATTGGTAGGGCGCCCCGATGACGAACCCGATGCCCTGCTCGGCGCACCGGGGGAACTCCTCGTCCAGCACCTGCTGGTTGAGCAGCGTGTAGGGCATCGCGATGAGGAAGAAGTCGAGCGGCATGATGTCCAGGAACCGAGGGATGTGACCCAGGTAGTTGATACCCGCGCCGATGCCCCGGATGAGACCGGCGTCTCGCAGCTGGCCGATGGCACGGAAGCCGCTCGTGGCAAGCTGGGTGAGATAGCCCTCGAAGCGCGCGCCGGACCCGTGATAGCCCTGGTCGAGGTCATGGATGACCGCGAGGTCATAGCGCACCAGGCCGAGCCGCAGCTGGCTCTGCTCGTAGGCCCGCATGATGCCGTCGTACGTGTAGTCGAAGACGACCTCGAAGGGGAGGCCGCCAAGCCAGGGGGAGCGGTCGAAGTCGGGCTCCTGGCGGGGTCGCAGCCACCGCCCCACCTTGGTCGAGAGCACGTACTCGTCGCGGGGATGCTCCCGCAGCCCCGCGCCGGTGCGAAGCTCGGAGAGTCCGCGGCCGTACCAGGGCGCGGTGTCGAAGTAGCGGACGCCCCCGGCCCACGCGGCCTGGATGGCACCGAACGCCTCCTGCTCGGCGACGCGGTGGAACAGCTCGGCATACGAGGCGCCCCCGAGGCCGAGCTGGGTGACGGCGACGCCGCTGGTGCCGACGATGCGTGTCGCGGTGGGATCCATGGTCAGGTGGTTCTCCTCGAAGCCCCGGTCACTTGACCCAGGGTCGGTCGTCCGATGGCTCGTCCCAGGATGGGATGGGTGCCTGGAGCGGGTCGTCGATCCAGCAGAAGCGCCCGTTGGTGGCGCCCCCCGCGTCGGAGGTCAGGCGCAGCACGAGGTCGACCGCCTTGCCGGGCGGGTCACCGCCCGTCTCGCCCACCCAGGACACCCACTGCTGGTAGCCCTCGGCGACCGGGCCCAGCGCCGCGACCTTGTCGCGGATGTCGGCCCACATGTCGGTGCGCACGTCCCCCGGGTGGATGACGTTGGCCGTGACGCCCGACCCGGCGACCTCCGCGGCGAGGTGCCGCGTCAGCTGGTTGAGCGCCACCTTGGCCGTGCCATAGGCACTGTTGAGCGGGCCGGGCGGGTGCAGCGAGGCCGCCGAGGTCACGTTGACGATTCGCCCCCAGCCCGCGTCGAGCATCCCGGCGAGGAACGCCCGTGTGGTGAGGAACGGCGCGATGGCGTCCACCTGGACCGTGCGTACCCACTCGTCTGGGTCCACGTCCGCGATGAGCGCGATGGGCCCGAACATGCCGGCGGCGTTGACCAGGATCGTGGCCGTGCCGTGCCGTGCCCGCACCGCGTCACCGAGCGCCGCGACGGCGGCGGGGTCGGCCACGTCGCACGCGAGACCCGTCACGGAACCGGGCAGCCCGGCTGCGAGCCGCTCCGTCTCGGCCAGCTGGGCGACGTCCCGCGCGACCGCGACCACCGTGGCGCCGGCGCCGGCGAGCCCGAGCGCCACCCCGCGACCCAGCCCGCGTCCGCCGCCGGTGACCACGGCCACGCGGCCCTGCTGGTCAGCCATCGGTCCGCCCACCCGCCGCGCCCGGCTCGATGTGGAACACCTCGCGCAGCGTGGTCGAGTCGGGGGCGCCGCCGTCCTTGAGCGCCATCAGGGGTGCCATCAGCTCGCCCCAGCGCTCGTGGGTGTCGGTCGACCACAGTCGCTCCCAGGAGCCCTCGTCGTCGACCTCGGAGTACAGGAACAGGACGGGGTCGTCCTCGAAGATGGTCATGTTGCGGATGCCCGCCGCCTCGAGCTCCTGGACCAGCTCCGGCCAGATCCCGTCATGGAGCCGCCGGTAGTCGGCCAAGCCGCCCGGCTTCAGACGCATCGTGAACGCGACCCGGATCATGGGAGCACCTCCTCGTGGCTGGCCGAATGCTCGGCGACGTCGGACGCCTCGGGTGGCAATCCGGTGTTGATGGCATGGAGCACGGCGTGGTCGGTCGCGTCGACCCCCGCCATCTCGCTCGTCAGACGGCCTCGATAGAACACCAGGATCCGGTCGGCGAGACCCACCAGCTCCGGCAGCTCCGTCGACCGGAACAGGACCACCCGGCCGTCGTCCGCGAGTGCCCGGATGAGCAGGTAGATCTCGCGCTTGGCGCCCACGTCGACGCCCCGCGTGGGGTCGTCGAGCAGCATCACCCGGGGCGACACCTCCAGCCAGCGCCCCACGACCACCTTCTGCTGGTTGCCGCCCGACAGGCTGCCCACGACCGTGACCGGGCTCTGGACCTTGATCCGCAGCCGCTCGATCTGGCGCCGGGCCGCCGCGGACAGCTCGCCCGGCCGCAGCCAGGGACTCCGGGGCAAGGCGCCCACGGACACCAGCGAGACGTTCCGCTCGACGCTCCGGTCGAGCATCAGCCCCTGGTGACGTCGATCCGCGGGCACCAGCGCCACGCCGCGCTGCGCGGCGTCCGTGGGTGACCTCGGCGCACCGCCGCCATCGGGCAGCCGGACCGTGCCGCCGGTGGTGCGTCGGGTCCCGAACAGCAGCCCCAGGAGGGTGGCGACCCCCGAGCCCTCGAGACCGGCCAGCCCAATGATCTCGCCGCCGTGGGCGTCGAAGGAGACGTCACACAGCTCGTCGCCCACGGTCAGGCCCTGGACCGACAGCTCGGGCGGGACCCCATCGCGTCGGACCGGTCCGGTGCGCGCCGGATAGAGATCCTGCTCGCTGGTGCCGACCATCGCCTCCACCACCAGGGGCATGGTCACGTCGGCACGCGACCGCGTCCACACGTGACGGCCGTTGCGCATCACGGTGATGCGGTCGGTGATCGCGAACACCTCCTCGAGCCGGTGCGACACGTACAGGACCGTGATGCCGCCCCGCAGCAGGTCCCGGATGACGGCGAACAGGCGCTGGCTCTCCGCCTCGTTGAGCGCCGAGTTCGGCTCGTCGAGGATGAGCAGCCGCGGCCGCTCCACGAGCACCCGGCTGATCTCGACCAGCTGGCGCTCGGCCAGGCCGAGGTCACCCACCAGCGTGTCCGGGTCGGCGGCCAGGCCGATGCTCCGCAGGACCGGCAGGGCGAGCTCGCGCATGCGACGCGTGTCCACGAGCCCCCGTCGGGTGGGCTGCGCGTCCGGGAACAGGTTGGCCAGGATGGAGCGGTCCGGGAACAGGCTCAGCTCCTGGTAGACGATGCCCACGCCGCCGCGACGGGCATCCTGTGGCGACGCGAACCGGACCACCTCGCCGCCCAGTGCGATCTCCCCCGCGTCCGGGGCCACGGCGCCGGCCAGGATCTTCATGAGCGTGGACTTGCCCGCCCCGTTCTCGCCCACCACCGCGTGGCAGGTGCCGGCCTCCACGTCGAGGTCCATCTCGATCAGCGCCCGGATGCCGCCGTAGGATCGGGACAGGTTGCGCACCGCGACCGCCGGTGGGGCGGTCGCGGCATGCGGGGCGGCAGGGACGGGCGCGCCGACCGTGCCGGTCATGCGCGCCGTCCCCTTGGGTGGCCCACGGAGTGCTACTCGGACTCCGCCGAGATGTCCTGGAGCTGGTCCTTCCAGTTCGCGATGTAGCCATCCACCGCGGGCTGGTAGTACTCGCGCCAGGCGGCCTTGTCCGAGGCGAGCGCCTGGAGCTGCTCGAAGGTGAGGGCCGGCAGGTCGAAGGGCTCGGTGACGCTGTCCTTGGTCACGATCTCGGTGCCAGCGTTGATGAAGCCGGGCTTGGCGATGTCGGCCGCGGTCCCACTCGCGATGGTGTCGAGCAGGATCTTGACCGGCAGGTAGCCCTGGATGAAGGGCGTCTGGCCCAGGCTGACGTACGCGTCGCCGTTGGCCAGCTGCTCCAGGTTCTCGGGCGTCAGGTCATAGCCGCCGCCGATGAACGTGGAGTCGGGGTAGGCGGCCTTGAGCTTGCCCAGGCTCGCCACGTCCGGCGCGCACAGGCCGATGAGGGCCACCGCGTCGGGGTTGGCGGTCAGGAGGGCCTCCCACGCCGCGTAGTTCTCGGCGGCCGTGACCTTCACGTCGTTGCTGCCGCCCTTGCCGTTGATGGTGATGCCGGTCGCGGCCGCGAGGGACTCCTCGACGCCCTGGCCACGGTTGGTCAGCACCTGGACGCCCGGGTAGCAGTTGCCGATGACCACCGTGCCGGTCGCCGTGTCGCCACCCAGCTTGTCGAGGATCGCCTTGCCCAGGATCCGGCCGCTCTCGACCGACTTCTCGCCCACGTACGGGGCGTTGACGCCGTTGCCCAGGATGTTGAACTGGACCACGGGGACGCCGCCGGCGATGATCTCGTTGAGGCCGGCGACCATGGTGTCCTGGGGTACCGAGGTGATGATCCCCTGGACCCCCGACTGCACCAGCCCCTGTGCCAGCGCCAGCATCTGGTCGCCGTTGTTGTCCGGCACGCCCACGAACTGGATGCTCGCGCCCGCCTCGTCCGCGGCCAGCTGGGCCGCGTCCTGGATCTGCTGGATGAACGGGTTGCCCAGCGAGTGGGTGACGAACCCGAGCTTGATTCCGGAGCCCGACTGGGTCTCCGCACTGGGGGACTGCGCCGCCGCGCCACCCACGACGCCCACGCTCAGCGCGAGCGCTCCGGCGGCCGCCAGCCACCGCTTCGATCGTGACATCCCAACCTCCTCGTGATGGTGTCTGCCCTGTCTGCCGATGCTCAGGTTGGTCGGGTCGCGCCTCCTCCCTGTGTCTGGCCCTCGGTGGGGTCGTTGGTCATCCAGCGTCCACGACGTCCTGGGCGCGTCGCGTCCGCCGGCGTCGGATGAGCTGGTCCACGGCCACGGCGAGGATGATGACCGCGCCCGTGACGAAGAAGGACCATTTGGCGTCGATCTGCAGGAACAGCGTGGCGTTCTGGATCGCCTGGATCATGATCGCGCCGATGACGGCGCCCCAGATGGTGCCCCGACCGCCTGACAGGGGCGTGCCGCCGATGATGACCGCCGCCACCACGGGCAGCAGGTAGTTGTCGCCGATGGTCGGGTCGATGGCTTGGCGGAAGCCCACGAACACCGCGCCGACGAGGCCCGCCACCAGGCCCATCAGGGTCAGCACCAGGATCCGCGTGCGGTCGACCGGGATGCCCGCCAGCCGCGCCGCGTCGGGGTTGCTGCCCATGGCCTGCACCCGGTACCCGAAGCGGGTGCGATGCAGCAGCAGGTGCATCGCGACCGCCAGCGCCAGGAACGCCACGCCGTTGCTGGGCACGATGTCGAACAGCTTGTTGGTCCAGACCGAGAAGAACGGGCTTGTCTTGTCGGTCGGCGCCAGCGAATGCGAACCGGTCACCACGAGCGACAGGCCGCGATAGGCGTACGCCGTGCCCAGGGTGATGATGATCACCGGGATGCGCAGGCTGACGGCGAGGGTCCCGTTGACGAGGCCCAGCGCCCCGCCCGTCAGGATCCCCACGCCTGCCGAGAGGATGGGGTCGATGCCCCAGAGCATGCACTGCGCCGCGACGATCGCGGAGAGGTTGAAGATCCAGCCCACCGACAGGTCGATGTCGCGGATGACCACCACGAACACCATGCCGATCGCGAGCATCCCGGTGAAGGCGGCGTTCTGGAGCAGCTGGAACAGCGCCGTGGGGGTCAGGAACGTGGGTCGGACGAGGCCGATGAGCACGACCAGGACCACGAGCGCCACCAGCACCCCGGTCTCGTCTGGCAGCCGCGACCGCAGCGAGCGCGCCCGGGGGGCGCTGGCCATCGACGGCGCGACAGGTTCGTCCGTGGTCACACGCACCCCAAGTGCCGGCCATCCCCTCCGGCGCGGGACCGCCGGGCCGCGGTCCAAGGCTGGAAACGATACTGGCAGCACCCCCGCTGTCAAGTCGGTGGCGTGACCAGCCTCAGCCGTGGGCGCGCACGCGTCACCGGGCTACGGCACCAGGACGCTTCGCAGCACCCGACCCGCCACCAGGTCCTCCAGCGCCTCGTTCGCCTCGGCGAGCGGCCGGACCCGCTGGACCAGGTGCGACACGTCCAGGTCGCCGGCCAGATACAGGTCGATGGCGTCACGGATGTCGTCAGGCACGAAGCCCCGGGAGCCCAGCACGGCCAGCTCGCGCCAGAAGATCTCCGCGGCTCGGACGCTGAACGGCTCGAGCGCCGCGCCGATGAGCACGACGCGACCGCCCGGCCCGGCCATCGCGATGGCCTGCTCGTCGGCGCGTGCGTCCGCGGCGAGCTGGAGCACCACATCAGCGCCGGTGCCCCCGGTGAGCCGCCGCACGGCGTCCACGGGGTCGACGTCCGCGGCGGGCACCACCTCGTCAGCGCCCAGGCGTCGGGCGAGCGCCTGCTTGGCGGCCGAGCGGGTCACGGCGATGACGCGCGCGCCCAGGATCCGCCCCAGCTGGACCGCGTTGGAGCCGAGGCCGCCCACCCCCAGCACCACGAGGGACTCGCCCGGCCGGATGCGGGCGATCCGCTTGAGCCCGTGCAGCGGCGTGGCCACCGCGTCGGTGAGCACCGCCAGCACCTCGGGTGGCACCGGCCCCGAGGGTCGCACCAGCGCAGCCGTCGGGCGGATCACGTACTCCGCGAACGCGCCGTCGATGTCCACGCCCATGCGCGTCACGCGCGGGCTGACGTTGGGCCGCCCGGCGGCCGCCCACGGGTCGTCCGGGGGGGTGGTGATGTAGTAGATGGCGGCCTGGTCGCCGGGCGCCCAGCCGGTCACGCCCGGGCCCAGCGCGTCGACCCGCCCCGCGGCCTCGTGGCCCGGCACCACGGGCATCCGGATGGCGGGACCGAACCCGCCCTGCTGGAGGAAGTGGTCCGAGCCGCACACGCCGCAGGCCTCCACCCGCAGACGGACCTCCCCCGGACCGGGCTCGGGCGTCGGCCGCTCGGCCTCACGCAACGGGGCGCCGGTCGCGCGGGCTCCATCACCCGCATGGTGCGACCAGTACATCAGAAGCCGACGACGTCGACCGTGGACCCGGTGATGTACTGCGTGCATCGCTGGCCAGGAACACGACGGGCCCGGCGACCTCCTCGGGCTCGGCGACGTACCCCAGGGGGGTCTGCTTCTTCATGGATCTGTGACCTCGGGCGCCAGCCCGGTCATGAGCATCGGCGCGTGGACCTGGCCGGGTGACACGGCGTTGACGGTGATGCGATGCGCCCTGAACGTCCGCGCGAGCCCACGCGTCATGCTCGTGACCCGCCCTTGGTCGCGGCGCACGCCACCGAGCCGCCGAAGCCGCCCGTCCACCAGCCCTGGGAGCTGAAGGTGACGATGCGGCCGCTCCGCCCTGTTCATCATCGCGTCACCCGCGGCACGACACAGGAAGAACGCCGCCTTGAGGTTGATGTCGTGCTGAAGTCCCAGTCGTCCTCGGTCACCTCGTCCACGCTGCCGCGACGACGCAGCACCGCGGCGAGGTTGGCCAGCACATACAGGTTGCCCCAGTTCCGACGCGCGCGGTCGACCAGCCCTGGTGGGTCGAGTAGGTCAGCAGGTCCGCGGTCACCCCCAGGTGGCCCGAACCTCCAAGCCGGCCACGACCTCGTCCACCTTCGCCTGGTCCAGGTCCACCGCCATCACCTTGGCGCCCGTGACCGCGAACGCCGTCATGACCGCCCCGTGCTGCTCCGCGGCGCCCGTGACGATGACGCCCTTGCCCTCGAGGCCCGCGCCCACGCTCCACGACATGTCCGTCCTCCTCCCCGTCCCGCCGGGTCTCGCTAGACCAGTGCGCCCACCGCTGCCGGGTCCGCCAGGACCTTCTCGTTGCGACAGCGCCCCACCACGTCCTCGATGACCTCGATGCCCAGGCCGGGCTTGGTGGGCGGATACACCCAGCCGTCCGTGTGCTCGAAGGGCTCTGTCACCAGGTCGTGCTGCATCGGGTTGCGGAGGGGCTTGAACTCGAACAGCTTGGCCGAGGGCGTGCTGAAGCTGATGGCCAGGCTGGCCGCGCTGCAGATGGCACTCGACCAGGCATGCGCGTTCGACTGTCGGCGTGCCAGCTCCACGAGCTGGGTCGCCTTCTTGAAGCCGGTGATGCCCTCCGCGCGACCCGGGTCGATGCCCACCACATCCACGGTGCCGGTGTCCAGCAGCTGCTGGAAGCCCGCCAGATCCCACTCCTTCTCGCCATAGGCGATGAGCGTCGTCGTCTTGCCCCGCAGGTTGCGGTACCCCTCCGGGTCCCACTCCAGGAGCGGCTCCTCGATCCAGTGGAGGCCGTACTCCTCGAACGCCTGGACGCGTCGGATGGCCGTGGAGACGTCCCACTTCACGTTCCAGCCGCAGTCGATCATGATCAGCTGGTCCGGGCCCAGGCCCTCGCGCATGCGCCGGATGTACTCGACGTCACGGTCGTGCTCGTAGCCCAGACGCGCGTTGCCCCGCTTGCCGAAGCCCACCTTGACGCCCTGGAGACCGGGCGCCACCCACTCCTGGGCCTCCTCGACCATGTGGCCGATGTCCTCGTAGTGGGCATGGCACGAGGCCACGACGGGCAGCCGCTCGTGGACCGCGCCACCCAGCAGGTCGAGCACGCTGGCGCCCAGGATCTTGCCCTTGATGTCCCACAGCGCCATGTCGATGGCGGCGACCGCATAGCTGCCGATGCCGCCCCGGTAGCCGTACCACCACTTCTTGTCGCGCAGCTGGTACCAGATGGCGATGTTGGCCAGCGGGTCCTTGCCCACCACCCGCTCCGCCATGCCCTCGATGATGGCCTTGGTCGCGAAGTTCGCCTCCGGGAACTGGGTGATGGATTCCCCCCATCCCACGACCCCGTCGTCCGTCGTGACCTTGACCAGGCACAGGTGACGCAGCGCGTTGAAGTCGTTCGGTTCCGGGTAGCTCACCGGGATCGGCTCGACCGTGGCGATCCTGCTCATGCTCGAATCCGTTCCTCCTCAGGTTCCCGAAGCGGGGCTGGCACCGTTTCCAGCCCAGTGTAGCGCGCGGGACATGGCGTGCCGCCAGGCCCGGACGCGGTGCTACCATCCGACAAACGTTTCCACCCGCCCAGGCCCGGGCGGTGCGGGCTGCCACCCGCTCTCGACGGAGGAGGATCCACGCACATGGCCAGGCTGCGTCTGGGCGTCATCGGCGCCGGCTCGTGGACCGTCAGCTCGCATCTGCCCAACCTGGCCCGCCGCCGCGACGCCGGCGACGTGGAATTCACCATCGTCAATCGGCGCAACCCGCAGCTGCTCCAGCGAATCAAGGACGACTTCGGGTTCCAGCAGGCGACCGACGACTGGCGCGACGTGATCGCCGCCAAGCCGGACATCGTGGTCGTGGGCAGCCCGCCCGGCCATCACTTCGAGCAGGCCAAGGCCGCCCTGGAGGCTGGCGCGCACGTGATGTGCGAGAAGCCGTTCACGATCGACCCGGCGGACGCCTGGGAGCTCGACGCCACCGTGCGCCGCACCGGGCGGCAGCTGTTCGTGAGCTATGGCTGGAACTACCGCCCGATGGTCGTCCAGGCCCATCGGATCATGCATGACGACGGCATCGGCGACATCGAGCACGTCTCCCTGCACATGGACTCGGTCACCCGCGAGCTGCTGTCCGAGACCGGCGACTACCCGGGCGCCGACCCCGCCACGGTGCCCCAGGCGGACACCTGGTCGCGACCCGAGACCAGCGGCGGTGGCTACGGCCAGGCGCAGCTGACGCATCTCCTGGGCGTCGCGCTGTGGCTGACCGACCTGCGTGGCCAGGATGTGTTCGCGCTCATGACGGCACCTCTCGGCGCCAAGGTGGAGCTCCACGACGCGGTGTCCATCCGCTTCACCAACGGGGCCATCGGCACCATGGGTGGTGCGTCGTCGCATCTGGGTGGCGCCGACAACCGGCACGCCGTGGAGGTGCGGGCGGTCGGCTCCAAGGGCCAGTTCCACCTGGACCTCCGGGACAACGTCCTGTGGCGCTACCGGCCGGGCGACGACCTCCGGGTGCCGCTCGAGCCGGATGCCGGGCTGTACGACTGCCGCGGCCCCATCGACGCGGTGGTGGACGCAGGCCTGGGGCGCTCGCCGGCCAACAACTCGCCCGCCGAGCTGGGCGCCCGCACGGTGGAGATCCTCCACGCCGCATACCGCTCCGCCGCGAGCGGCGTGCTGGAGCGGGTCGCGACGCTGGACCGCCAGCCCGCCTGACCCGCCCGCGGTCGGGCCGATCGAACGCCCTGGGACGCGTCGGCCCGCGGCCGGCGCGCACGGGTGCTAGCCTGCGCGACCCCCATGGATCGCGTCCTCGAGACCATCGTGCCCGCTCGGCTGGGTGCCGGCTTTCGCTGGCTGCTCGCCAACTCGTGGACGAGCCAACTGGGCGATGGCATCGCGCTGACCGCGGGCCCGCTGCTCGTGGCGTCGCAGACCGACGACGCCTTCCTGGTGGCGATGGCCACGATGCTCCAATGGCTGCCGCATCTGCTCTTCGGGCTCCACGCGGGCGCCATCTCGGACCGCCTCGACCGGCGTCGCATCGCGATGGCCGCCGATGTCGCGCGGGCGCTCGTGCTGATGGTCCTCGTCGTGGCCATCGTGACCGGGACGGTCTCCATCGGTGTCGTGCTGGTCGTCCTGTTCGTGCGCGCCACCGCCGAGGTCTATGCCGACAACGCGACCGCGGCCATGGTGCCCATGCTGGTGACCCACGAGGACCTCCCGACGGCCAACGCGCGACTGATGACGGGCTACGTGACCATCAACCAGCTGGCGGCCCCGCCCATCGGCGCGGCCCTGTTCGCGGTCGGCTGGGCGCTGCCGTTCGCGGCGCAGCTGATCCTGGTCAGCGCGGCGGTGGTGATGATGGCGCGCATCGTGATGCCCCACCGGCCGCCCGTCGTCGATGCGACGGGCGCGACCAGCATCCGCGCCGAGGTGGCCCATGGTCTCCGCTGGGTGCGTCACCACGCCGCGGTCCGGACGCTCGTCCTGACCATCTTCACGTTCAACATCACCTTTGGCGCGGCGTGGTCGGTGCTGGTGCTCTATTCCACCGAGCGACTGGGCCTCGGGGAGGTCGGCTTCGGCCTCATCACCACGGTCATCGCGCTGGGTGGCCTGATGGGGACCGTGGCCTATGGCTGGCTGACAGCGCGCCTGACCCTGGGGGACATGATGCGCATCGGGCTCGTCATCGAGACGCTCACCCATCTGGGCCTGGCGCTCGCCACCTCGCCGCTGGTCGCGATGCCCATCTTCTTCGTGTTCGGCGCGCATGCCTTCGTGTGGGGCACGACCTCAAGCGCCATCCGCCAGCGGGCCGTGCCGCTGGGGCTCCAGGGTCGGGTGGGCAGCATCAACAGCGTGGGCACGTTCGGCGGGCTGGTGGTCGGGTCGGTGCTGGGTGGGGTCCTGGCGCAGACGCTGGGCGTGGTGGCGCCGTTCTGGTTCGCGTTCGCGGGCTCCGCCGTGTTCCTGGTGCTGATCTGGCGGGAGCTGCGGCACATCTCGCACGGGGACCAGGCGCCCGTCGCCGCCGGCGCGGGTCAGCCCTAGGGCGGCGGCCCGTCACGCGGCTGCAAGGTGCACGGGGTTGGTCGTGACGCTCACGGACCCGATGGCGGCGCATGATGGCCGGTACCGCAGCGAACGGAGGTGAGCTTCATGACGCACGCGGTGATGGGCATCCAGCCTGGCTGGAGGGTCCACGACCGAGAGGGAGTCGACCTGGGTGCCGTGACCCGGCTCGACGACAGGTCCGTCTGGATCACGCGCGGACGGATCCTTCGCCACGAGGTGGAGATCCCCAAGGCGTTGGTGCTGGAGGCGGAGGAGGGCCACGTGGAACTCGCCGTCTCCATGGCCGAACTCGGCGAGTGAGGCCCAGGGCCTGACCGGACCCTGAACATACGTCCGCCGCGGCTGTCGGGTCGTCCGACTGGGAGGACGACCCGACAGCCCTCTCCATGCCTGGCGCGTGACGCAGCCGACATGCGCCTGCCGACGACCGCCCGGCCGACCCCGTTGTCGTTCGGCGCGCTCCTATGCCATAGTCGGGCGGAGGGGAGACGCGGCGCGCCCGCGGTCGCATGGATCGGAGGGGATGGGTGGACAGCGCCGTGCCGGGCGCCACGTCAGGCACCGACATGGATGCCGCTCCCACGCCTCCCGTGGCCGAGCCCGCCGCGTCCGCCGCCGCCTTCCCGCTGCTCGCCGTCCGCGACCTGTCGCGGCGCTACGCCGGCCTGGTGGCACTCACCGGCTACCGGCTCGACCTGGCCGCTGGCACCATCCATGGCGTGATCGGTCCCAACGGGGCGGGCAAGACCACGCTGTTCAACCTGCTGTCGGGCATGGTCAAGCCCACCACCGGCTCCATCGTGCTCGACGGGCGCGAGATGACGGGCCTCCGGCCGGCCGAGGTGGCCCAGGCAGGCATCGCCCGGACATTCCAGAACATCCGCCTGTTCGGCGACATGAGCGTCCTGGACAACGTCCGGGTGGCCACGCAGCGACACCTCCCGGGTCCGCTGTGGGCCGCCTTGCTGTCCACGCGGGGGTTCCGCGCGCGCGAGCGCGAGTCGGTGGTCCGCGCGGAGCGGATGCTCCATCTGGTGGGTCTCGCCCATCACGGCCACCGCCCGGCCCGGAGCCTGCCGTATGGCGAGCAGCGTCGCCTCGAGATCGCCCGCGCGGTCGCGGTCGAGCCACGCATCCTCATGCTGGACGAGCCGAACGCCGGCATGAACCCGACCGAGACCGCCGACCTGCTGGGCCTCATCCGCCGCATCCGGGACGAGATCGGCATCACCATCATCATGGTCGCCCACGACATCCCGCTCGTGATGGGCCTATGCGACCGGATCCAGGTCCTCAACTACGGCCAGCTCATCGCCGACGGGGTCCCGAGCGCGGTCCGCAACGACCCCGCGGTCATCGCCGCGTACCTCGGCCAGGCGAGGCAGGCATGACGCTCCTCGCGGTCGAAGGGCTGGGGGTCGCCTACGGCAGCATCCGGGCCATCCAGGACGCCACGCTCCAGGTCGAGGCCGGCGAGCTGGTGGCCATCATCGGCTCCAACGGCGCCGGCAAGTCGACGCTGCTCAAGACCGTGTCGGGTCTCCTCCGACCCCGCGCTGGCGCCATCCGGTTCGACGGCCAGGACATCGCCGGTGCGTCGACCGACCGGATCGTCGCCCTGGGCATCTCGCACTGCCCGGAGGGTCGCCGGGTCTTCGGCCGGCTGTCGGTCCGCCAGAACCTGGTCCTGGGGGGCATCGGTCGCCCGGCCGAGGCGGCGGGCCGCGACATCGAGCGCATGGCCGACCTCTTCCCACGGCTCCGGGAGCGCTTCGGCCAGGCCGCGGGCACGCTGTCGGGCGGCGAGCAGCAGATGCTCGCCATCGCGCGGGCGCTCATGAGCGCGCCGCGGCTGCTGCTGCTCGACGAGCCGTCGCTGGGTCTCGCGCCGCTGATGGTGGAGCAGGTGTTCCGGATCATCGACGACCTGCGCGCCCAGGGGCTGACGATGCTGCTCGTGGAGCAGAACGTCCACCATGCGCTCGACTCGGCGGACCGGGCGTACGTGATGGAGACCGGCCGGGTCACGCTCGAGGGGCCGGCTGCGGAGCTGCGCCACGATCCGCGCATCGAGCGCTCGTACCTGGGCCACTGACGATGCTCGACTACTTCCTCCAGCAGATCGCCAACGCGCTCTCGGCGGGCAGCCTGTACGCGATGATGGCGGTGGGCCTCGCGCTCATCTTCAGCATCCTGCGGCTCATCAACTTCGCGCACGGCGACGTGATGATGATCGCGACCTATCTGTTCGTGTTCGCGACGGCCGCCGGCATCCCCGTCCTGCCCGCGCTGGCGCTCATGGTCGGCGGCACCATCCTCATCGGCCTGGTCATGGAGCGGGTCGCGTATCGGCCGCTCCGCGGCGGCCCCGAGGTGGCGCTGCTGCTGAGCTCGTTCGCGGTGGGCCAGATCCTCCAGAACTCGGCGCTCCTGGTGAGTCGGTTGGCGGGGATGCCCGTCCAGATCTCATTCAAGACGCCGGACCTGCTGTCCGGCTCCATGGCCCTGGGCCCGCTGACCGTGCCCCGACTCAACGTGGCGAGCTTCGTCATCGGGAGCGTGCTGCTGGTCCTGCTCACGCTGTTCGTCACGCGCACGCGCCTGGGCCTCTCGATGCAGGCGGTGGCCGAGGACCTGACGGCGGCGCGTCTCATGGGCATCCGGGTCGACCGGGTGGTCCTGGTGGCGTTCGCCATCGCCTCGGGGCTGGCTGCCGTGGCGGGCTACCTGTACGCGTCGCAGGCGGGCCAGGTCAACCCGTTCCTGGGCTTCACGCCCGTGCTCAAGGCGTTCATCGCCACGGTCATCGGCGGGTTCGGCAGCCTCACCGGTGCGGTCCTGGGCGCCTACGTGCTGGCGTTCCTGGAGGTCATCCCGACCACGTTCGGGGGCATCGCCAACATCCTGCCGCCTGGCACGGTGTCACCCGAGGTGCATGACCTGCTCAACCAGATCCTGCCGGGGTCGCTGGGCAGCTGGCGTGACGCGTTCGTGTTCGTGTTCCTCATCCTGATGCTGCTCGTCCGACCCAACGGCCTGCTGCGTGGCGGGGCGCGCGAGGACACCCCGTGACCATCGACCGGCGGGTGCTGACGGGCATCCTGCTCATCGGCGTGCTGGCGCTGGCCCTCGTGCTGCTCGAGTCATCCGGCTCGTCGTTCTGGCAGGGCGAGGCGATCCTGCTGGCCATCTTCGTGGTGCTGACCGTCAGCCTCAACCTCATCAGCGGCTTCACCGGCCTGTTCTCGCTGGGGCACATCGGCTTCATGGCCCTGGGCGTCTATGTGTCGGCGATCCTGACGCTCAGCATCGAGAAGAAGACGGCGCTGCTGCCGGATCTGCCTGACTGGCTGGGTGGCCTCAGCCTCGATCAGACCATCGGGCCGATCCCCGTGGGCTGGCTGCTGGCCACGGTCATCGCGGGGCTGCTCGTCTCCCTCGTGGCGCTCGCCGTGGGTGCCGTGATCATGCGTCTGTCGGGGAACTTCGTGGCTGTCGCGACCCTGGGGTTCCTGGTCATCGTGCGTGTCGTGCTCATCAACGCGGACGGGCTCACCCGGGGCTCCCGCACGTTCTCGGGGGTGACGCCGTTCACCGACCTGTGGTGGTCATGGGCATGGGCCGTGGTGGCGGTGTTCGTGGTGTGGCGGATCAAGCGCTCGCCGTGGGGACGCCAGATGCTCGCCCAGCGCGCCGACCGGTGGGCGGCCCAGGCGGTGGGCATCCCGATCCTGCGACCGCGTCTCATCGCCTTCGTCATCAGCGCGTTCTTCGCCGCCGTCGCGGGCTCCCTCTACGCCCACTTCATCCCCGCGTTCTCGCCATCGACGTTCTACTTCGACCTGACCTTCGAGGTCATCACCATGCTCGTGGTGGGCGGGCTGGCGTCGGTGACCGGATCGGTGGTGGGGGCCGTGGTCATCGTCGCGCTGACCGAGGCGCTGCGGCGCGTGGAGGACGTCACGCAGCTCTACGGCATGTCGGGCATCGCGCTGGGCGTGTTCTTCCTCGCCATCATCATCTTCCGACCCGAGGGGATCATGGGCCAGCGCGAGCTGTCGCTCGACGGGCTTCGACGGCTGGGTCGACGAGGCGAGCCCAGCGTCTGACCGCCGGTCGGCCGCCACCCCGGCCGGCGCGGCCAGGCGTCAGGGCAGCAGCTCGAACAGCTGGGTCAGCTGCGGCTCGTCGGCGCTGACGATGAACAGCACCTCGCCCGAGGGGTACAGATAGGACGGGGGCAGCGGCTCGTCAGCGGGCTCGGCGGATGGGTCGACGGACGCGTCGGCGGACGGGCCGACGGATGGGCCGGGGCTCTCGGTGACCGCCGGACCGTCCGTGATGACGGTGACCTGATGGCCGCCGATGACCGCCGGCGACCGGCGCGGGTCCTCCAGCTGGAGCACGAGGTCGGCGAGGTCGTCCTCGAAGTCGGCGACGTTGGCGCCAGCCACCCGGATCGCGAACAGGTCGCCGTACGCGGTCTCGGTCGCGAAGTACGCATCGGCGAAGCTGACATCGTCGAGCGTCCGGCCGTGGGCCTCCACCAGCGTCTGGAGGGCGTCCATGTCGGACTGCGCGTCCGGGTCGTCGGGGTCCATGTTGGCCATCAGGTCGGCCGCGGTGTACACATCGACGACGGTCTCGGCGTCACCCACGCTGGTCGGGATGAGCGCCTCCAGCACCGGGTCGCCCTCGGGGATCGCCTCGGGCTCCTCCGTGGGGATGGGGATGGCGCCCAGGCGCGGCAGCGCCGTGGTGGCGAGGCTGGTCAGCGCGACCTGGAGGTCGAGGCCCTCGGGGGGCGTGCCGAAGTACTCCACGGTGAACAGGAGGCCGTCGCCCACGTCCGCGAACAGGACCAGGGCCTCGGGCGTGTACCACGCAGGCGTGCCATCGATGTCGAGCGCCACGCCGTCGGGGAAGGTGTCCTTGGCGTCGAGCTCGAAGTCGCCCGAGTCCCGCGTGACGAGCAGGCTGGTGTCGCTCGTGGTGGAGTTCCAGGAGCAGTCGTAGTCCGTGCTGTCGCCCACCGCGAGACGCACGCCCAGGGCGGCGCTCGCCTCGTCGTCCGTCAGCACGCCGCACAGCGCCGAGGGGGGCCCGGGGGTCTCGAGGTCGACGATCAGGTCCGTGGGCAGTGGCTCGTCGGTGGCGTCCTGGGCGAGCGCCCCGGGTGCGAGCACGGCCCCCGGCAGGCACAGGGCGAGGCTGAGGATCGGGGCCACGAGGGCGACCCCACGGGATCGACGCGGCTGATGCACGGACCGGCTACCTCTGTGCGGGACGAGAGCGGAGCCGACCGACGGGGGCGGGACGGACCGCGCCCCGCATGATAGAAGGCCCGCCCCGTTCTGCACGGGTGCGGGCCTTCGAGACTGCCGAGGATGACTCAGGGTGCTGGGACGTAGCTGGGCACGACCTCCTCGCCGAGGGTGAACGCACCGTCCTTGACCGCGATGACCGTGACGCCCTTCTGGGGCACGTGCTGGTCGGCGCTGAAGGTGATCGAGCCCGTGATTCCGGGGAAGTCGGTCGTCGACTCCAGGGCACCCTTGAGGGCCTGGGCATCGGTGCCGCCCGCACGCGTGATGGCGTCCGCGAGCAGCTTGACGCTGTCGTAGCCGAGGGCCGCGAACGCGTTCTCGGGCGCATGCCCCTGGGCGGCGGTGTAGTCGGTGATGAACTGCTTGATCCCGTCGGTGCCGCCCGTGGCGTCCATCAGCGCGTGGGTCGTGAAGAACACGTTCTCGGCGGCCGCGCCCGCCACCGTGACGAGGTCCGGGGTGTCATAGCCGTCGCCGCCCACGATGGGACCGGTCAGGCCCGCATCCCGGAACTGCTTGACGACCGGGCCCACGTTGTAGGGCATCGCCGCGATGTAGTAGAAGTCCGGCTGCTCGGGCAGCGCCTTGATCTTGGTGATCTGCGCCGAGAAGTCCGTGGCGTCGTCGGCGTAGGTGTCCTCGAGGACGATGGTGCCGCCACCCTGGGTGAAGGCGTCCTTGAAGTACTGGCCCAGGAGCGTCGTGTACTCGATGCCGTTGTCGGACAGCAGATAGGCCGTGTCGCCGAAGTTCTTGGTGGCGTACTCGGCGCCGGCGGCCGCCTGGACGTTGTCGCCGAACGCCGCGAGGAACACCATGTCGCCGGTCTGCGACGGGATCTTGGGCGAGGTGGCGCCCACGGTGATGTACGGGATGCCGGCCGTCTGGAACGTGGGCGCGGACGCGAGCACCGAGTCGGTGTCCGTGTAGCCCACGAACGCCTCGACCTTGTCCTCCTCCACGAACTGGGTGGCGGTCTGGGCCGTCACGGACATGTCGTACTGGCTGTCGTGGACGATGAGGTCGATGGGCCGACCGAGCACGCCACCCGCGGCGTTGATCTGGTCGACGGCGAGCTGGGCACCGTTGGCCGCCGGCACGTCGAGGCTGGACTCGGCGCCCGTGAGCGCGAAGCCGCCGCCGATGCGCCACGGCTCGCCGCCTGCCGACGGGCTCTGGGCGACCGTGACGGCCGAGGTGGTCGCGATGAGCACGGCTGCTCCCGCGAACGCCGCCACGCGATGACGAACGTGCATGCCTGATCCCCTCCGATCGATGGCCAGTCCCTGCTGGGTCGCCTATGGTACCCAGCCGGGCCACCCACGGGGAAGTGGCGGAACGGTGGCGTGCGGCTGGCGCTCAGTCGCGGAGCCCGTACACGCGCCGAGCGTTCTCGCGGCCGATGAGCTCCGCCGCCCGCATCGCGTCGGCAAGCGACCAGTCCCCGTCGGCCACCCAGCGACCCAGCGCCCGGGCGAGGCCGCGTCGGTACAGCAGGCTGCCCAGGAGCACCAGCTCGGGGAGCCCCCAGGCATCGGTGGAGAACAGGACCCGCGACAGCGGCGCCAGCTCCAGCGACTCGGCGACGATCCGCTCGCTCGCGACGCCCGTGTGGTGGACGGCCAGGCCCACGTCCATGTGCACGTGGCCGAACATCTGCGCGAGGTAGCCCGCGGTGCGGTGGTACGGGTAGGTGTGCAGCAGCATCACGGGGCACACGCCCTCGGTGCGCCGCAGGAGCGGCGTCAGGAGCGCCGGGTCCGCGCGATGCAGGTCCAGGTCGGAGTCGCCGAAGCCCGTGTGCACCTGGAGCGGCCGGCCCGTCCGCGCCGCCTCCCAGATGCCGAACCGGAGGAGCACCCGGTCGACCAGCCGCGCCCGCCCCGTCGCCTCGACCTCCGCCAGCCACCGGCCGGCCGCCGCGACCACGTCGGAATCCGTGGGCGGCTCGGGGTCGATGTCGAGGCCGCCCCGATACGCCAGCACGGTCTTGAACCCGACGCTCGTCGCGAGCGCGGCATCGATCGCCGCCCGCATGGCGCTGGGGTAGCCCGCCGCGGACACGCCCGACTGCGCCAGGTCCTCGGCGACGGCCTCGAGCCGGACGATGGGCTGGACGCGCGCGCGTGCCAGCTCCGCCAGCTCCGCCACGGGGAACAGGGCATCGCCCCGGAAGCCCGTGTCCACCAGCAGGGTGCCGATGCCCGAGGCTGCGAGGAAGGCCCGTGCGGCCTCGCGCGGATCCATGGGCAGCCGACGAGCGAGGTACGCCTCGGCGCTCGCCGACGCCTCCAGCCCCAGGACCGGCGCGCACCAGCGCCGGACGGCGACGCCGAGCTGCGTGTCCCAGCCTGCGACGGCCGCCGGTCGATCCGACTCCGTGAGCATGTCCAGGAACGCGGCCTCGTCAGGCGGCTGCCTGACCAGCGAGTGGACATGGTGGTCGACCAGCGTCAGGCCGGCGATCGCCGCGCTGACCTCCGCGTGGGGGCCGTCGATGGCGAGCCCCGGCGATGGCATGGCGGGTGGCGTCAGGGGACCAGTGCGAGGACGCGCGCCGGGCTCCCGGAGCCATCCACCAGTGGCAGCACGCCCACGAACAGCGTGGCGCCCAGGGGCGGCAGTGCCTTGAGGTTCTGGAGCCCCTCCAGATGCCAGACCCCGGCAGGGTGGGTCACCTGGCGATGGACCACGAAGTCGGCCGACGACCCGGGATCGATGCCCATGGTGTCCACGCCGACCCCCACCACCTGGCGCCGCTCCACGAGGAAGCGCGCCGCCTCCTCCCCGAACGCGGGGAACCGGAGGTCGCCCGGCTGGCCCGCGTAGCGGATCGGGTCGGTGTTGCGCTCCTCCCAGCCCGTGCGCAGGAGCACGATCCCCCCGGTCGGGATGGCGCCGTTGGCGCGCTCGAACGCCTCGACCTGGGCGAGGGTCAGCACCGAATCCGCGTCATCGCCGACGTCGTCGCTGATGTCGATGACCGCGGCCGGCCGGATGAGCGTGGAGGGGTCCACCTCGTGGAGTCGCGCGGTGCCCTCGACCATGTGGCAGGGCGCGTCGAAGTGCGTGCCGGTGTGCTCCGCGAACGTGACGCGTCGGCTGTAGAAGCCGTCCGGCACGATGTTCACGAGGACCTCGAAGGTCGGTCCGGGCACGCCCGGCCACATCACCAGGCCGGGGTGGAGCGGCTGTGTGAGGTCGACGACCTGTGGCATCTGGTCCTCCATCTCGGGGGGCGCCTGGGCGCAACCCGTGTCGTGTCGCGTGCCTAGAACACCCGCAGGTGCGCCCGACGCGCGGCATCGGGCCCCATGGCCTCGAACGCGTCCGCCTCCGAGGTGCGCACCGCGATGATGCACCGTCCGAGCAGGTCGCCGAGCGAGCCGAACAGCACCTCGTCGGCCTGCAGGCTCGCCAGCCCCTCGCGCATCGTGGCGGGCAGCGGTCGGACGCCCGCGCGGCGCGCCTCGTCGCCCGTGAGCGTGGCGGGGTCGTGGAGCGCCGGCTCGGGCGGCTGGAGGTTGCGTCTGACGCCGTCGAGCCCCGCCGTGATGAGCCCGCCCAGCGCGAGGTACGGGTTGCACGAGGGGTCACAGGCCTTGAGCTCGACGTTGGTCGACTCCGACTCCCGGCCACGGAACGGCGATGCCACGCGCACCGACGCCTCCCGATTGTCGGGGCCCCACGAGACCGTGGAGCCGGCCCACGAGTGGGGTCGCAGCCGGTCGTACGAGTTGTGGCTGGGGCACGTGAGCGCGATGAGCGACGGGAGATGGAGCAGCACCCCCGCCACGAACGAGCGGCCCAGCTCGGACAGCAGCCGGTCGCCGGCATCCGGGTCGTGCATCAGGTTGCGGGTCCCATCGGTGGACCACAGGCTGAAGTGGATGTGGGCCCCCGAGCCGATGCCGTCCGCGAGCGGCTTGGGTGCGAACGAGGCGACGAGGCCGTGCATCGTCTCGGCCACGCCCCGGACGGTGTCCCGGAACTTGATCTGCTGGTCGGCGGCACCCAGGGCATCCCGGTATCGCACCGCGATCTCCTGCTGCCCCGGGCCGTACTCGTTGATGGCCTGCTCGACCTCGATCCCCTGGTCGATCAGGGCATCCACGATGTCGCCCATGACCGCGGCGCTCCGGTCGAGCCCTGCGGAGGAGTAGCACGGCCCGTCCTGCCACGGCGTGACCTGGCCGTCCTCGCGCTCCTCGAACAGATAGAACTCGTTCTCGAACGACGCCTGGACCATGATCCCGGCGTCGGCGGCCTGGCCGATCACCCGCTTGAGGTAGCTGCGGGGGCAGCAGCCCCAGTCCATGCCGTCATGACCCAGCTGGTCGGACAGCATGCCGGCCGTCCGGGGCACCCAGGGCAGCACGCTCCAGGTGTCCGGGTCGGGCGTGATCCGGATCTCGCCCACCGGCTCCATGCCGTCCACCCGTGGGGAGAGGAGGTCGAGCATGTTGAGCGTGTTCTGGGCGCGGGTCAGGCCGATGCCCTCGCGCATCCGCGACGCGAGTCGCGCGACGTGCACGGTCTTGGCTCGGATGACGCCTGCCGGGTCGCAGTACTGGAAGCGGACCAGGCGGATGTCGTCGGCGCGCGCGCGCTCGACGACATCCTCGACCGAGAGCGTCATGGCAGCTTGGAGAACACCTCGCTGAGGGCAGGCTCGGTTGCGGCGACGACCCACAGGA
>JAXLXC010000023.1:0-62742 GCA_046328155.1 Chloroflexota bacterium | reverse complement strand
TACCTGTTCCCCACCAAGGCGCTCGGGCGGGACCAGCTCGCCGAGATCCGGGAGCTGGGCGCCCTCGCGGGGCTCGACCTCACGGCCGACGTGTACGACGGGGACACGCCCGCGGGCATCCGCAGCCGCATCCGGGCGGCGGGCCAGGTGGTGGTCACCAACCCGGACATGCTCCACGCGGCGATCCTGCCCCACCACACCGCGTGGTTCCAGCTGTTCGAGCAGCTGCGCTACGTGGTCGTGGACGAGGCGCACGGCTACCGCGGCATCTTCGGCAGCCACGTGGCCAACGTGCTGCGACGCCTCGCGCGGATCTGCGCGCACTACGGGTCGAGGCCACGCTTCGTGTGCTGCTCGGCCACCATCGGCAACCCCGCGGAGCTGGGCGAGCTGCTGGTCGGTCGTCCGCTGCGGGTCATCGACCGGAATGGCGCACCCAGCACGGAGAAGCACGTCGTGGTGCTGGACCCGCCCGTCCGAGACGCCCGGACGGGGTCGCGGCCGGGCGCGTCCGGTCTGGCACGCCGCGCCGCGCTGGCCTTCCTGCGCGCGGGTCGCCAGACCATCGTCTTCGGTCGCTCCCGGGTCCAGGTGGAGCTGCTCCTGACCGCGCTCCGCGAGGGGATGCGGGATGGTCGCGGGCCGGTCGACCGGGTGCGTGGCTACCGAGGCGGCTATCTCCCGTCGGAGCGGCGGGCCATCGAAGCCGGCCTGCGGACCGGCGAGATCCTGGGCGTCGTCTCCACCAACGCGCTGGAGCTGGGCATCGACATCGGCAGGCTGGACGTGGCGGTGCTGGCAGGGTACCCGGGCACCATCACCGAGACGTGGCAGCGCATCGGGCGCGCGGGTCGTCGGCAGGGGGTGAGCGCGGCGATCCTGGTGACGGGCGCGGGGCCGCTCGACCGCTACGTCGCGGCCAACCCCCATTTCCTGTTCGAGGGGCTGCCCGAGGAGGCGCGTCTCGACCCCGACAACATCCACGTGCTGCTGGCCCACATCCGCGCCGCAGCCTTCGAGCTGCCCTTCGAGGCGGGCGAGCCGTTCGGGCCGGCGCCCGCCGACGACCTGCTCGCGTTCCTCGCCGAGGAGGGCCACGTCCGCCAGGCGAACGACGACCGCTGGTACTGGGCCAGCGAGAACTTCCCCGCGTCGGAGGTCAGCCTCCGGGTCGCGGCACCCGAGAACGTGCTCATCATCGACACGGGCACCGGCGACGGCCCCAGGGTGATCGGCGAGGTGGACCTGTTCAGCGCGCCCACCCTGGTCCACGAGGACGCGATCTATCTCCACGAGTCGCGCCAGTATCACGTCGACCGGCTCGACTGGGGCGAGCGCAAGGCCTACGTCCGGCCCGTGGACGTCGATCACTACACCCAGGCGGACCTGGCCGTCACCCTCAAGCCGCTCGAGGTGTTCGCCGAGGAGGCGCTGGAGGCGGACGGGCTGGGCCGCGCGACGCGGGCCCATGGTGAGGTCATGGTGTCCACCCTCGCGACCATCTACAAGAAGCTCAAGCTCGACAGCCACGAGAACCTGGGCTGGGGTCGGATCCACCTCCCCGAGACCGAGCTGCACAGCACCGCCTGGTGGCTGGCCCTCGCCCCGGGTGCCGAGGCGGGCTGGCGGCGGGACGAACTCGACCGGGCCCTGGTGGGCGCCGGCCGAGCCCTCCAGACGGTCGCGTGCCTCCTGGTGATGGGCGACCCGCACGACCTGGGCATGGTCGCGCAGGTGCGCTCCCCCCATCTGGGCCGGCCGGTCGTCTACCTGTGGGAGACCGTGCCGGGCGGGGTCGGCCTGTCGAGGCGCCTGTTCGACCGGACGACCGAGCTGGTCGAGGCGGCGCGAGGCCTGGTGGAGGGCTGCGACTGCCGGGCGGGATGCCCCGCCTGCGTGGGTCCGGACACCGGCGCCAGCGGCCCGGACGCGCGGGCCGTCTCGACACGCCTGCTCCGGGAGCTGTGCGGCGTGGGCGCCCTCGCCGCGTGACAGCCGAGCTGGCACCCCGGGCATCGCACGATGCCGCGATGAGCCTCCCCCAGGGTGCCGTGCGCAGCCATCGACTCGACCGGCTGCGCGACCGTCGGGCTGCCTCCGTCGAGCCGCAGCCACCCAGCGCGAGCCCCGCCACCCGGTCGCCGCACCGACCGGCGGGGTCCGGCGCCGCCGCGGCGCTGGCACGCGCCGTGGGCGGCACGGTGCTCACCGGAGCCACCGGCTCGGTGGTCGTGGTCGAGCGCCGCACCCCCCTCCCCATCGACCTGGGGGCACTCCGCGACCTCCCCACCCCATCGACGCGGGCCGGCCCGTCGTGTGCCTCGACACGGAGACGACAGGGCTTGGCACCGCGGCAGGCACGCTGCCGTTCCTCGTCGCGCTCGGGCGCTGGCAGGGTCCGGAGATGGTCATCCGCCAGCTGCTGCTGCCGGACCACCCCGACGAGCCGGCCATCCTGGATGCGCTCGAGCGCCATCTGCCACCCGACGCGGTCCTCGTGAGCTACAACGGGCGAGCCTTCGACTGGCCGCTCATCGCGAGCCGCTATCGGCTGCACGGACGACGCCCGCCGCCGGTGCACGACCACCTGGACCTGCTGCCCGTCGCCCGTCAGCTGTGGCGTCATCGGCTGCCCGATGCGCGGCTCGCGTCCGTGGAGGCCGGCGTCGTGGGGGTCCGTCGTCACGGCGACCTGCCGGGCGCTCTGATCCCGGAGCTCTACTTCGACTGGCTCCGACGAGGCGACCCAGCCGGCTTCCCGGCGATCCTCGAGCACAACCACCAGGACGTGCTGTCGCTCGCGCTGCTGCTGCGCCTGCTCGCCCACGAGGTCCTGCCGGCGCGGCACGGCATCGATGGGCTGCGCGTCCCGCCCCGCGACCTGATGGGCCTCGGACGACTGTATGCACGTCGAGGGCGCCACCAGGACGCCCTCGACTGCTACGAGCGGGCCCTGGGGCATCTGGTCCTGCCGTGGCATCAGCGCGAGCTCCAGACGCAGCTGGGGCGGGAGCGGGCACGGGCGCTCGGGCGGCTCGGCCGGCGGGAGGAGGCACGCTCGGCGTGGGAGGCGGTGGCGCTCGACGGCGGGCCGGCGGCGCCGCACGCATGGATCCAGGTGGCCAAGTGGCTGGAGCACGGGGCGCGAGACCTGGCGGGCGCCACCCGTGCGGCGCGTCGGGCCGAGGCCCTCGCGGCGCGGCTGCGCTTCGTGGGCCAGCCACAGCCGGGCGTCGAGCGCGACCTCGCTCGACGCCTCGCCCGGCTGGGTCGGCGGACCGCGGTCGGCCCGGTGCCGGGTGCGTGGTGAGACGGACCGCCGCACCGATGTCGGTGGGGTGGCCCCAAGAGCGCGCACGGCGCAATCCGTGCTAGCGCGCCAGGATCGTCTCCAGCTCGTCCAGGGTCCGGTCGACCTCGTCCGTCGTGGTGTAGTGGACGAAGCCCAGCCGCAGCACGCCACCCGTGTCGGCCAGCCCCAGCCGCTCGATGAGGGCCTTGGCATAGAAGTGACCGTCCCATGCGAGGATGCCCGCCTCGCCCAGGCGCGTGGCCAGCTCCCCGGGTGAGCGCCGGTCCGAGGTCACCGCGAACGTGGGCGTCCGCTCGCCGAGCCGCGCCTCGTCCGCGATCCCCCACACGCGCATCCCGGGCAGCGTCGCGATGCCATCGAGGAAGCGCCGCGAGAGCGACCGCTCGTAGGCCGCCACGGCGGTCATCGAGTCCACGATGCGCGACCTGCGGTCGCCATCCGTGCCCGCGATGCCCGCGATGTACTCGATCGCCGCGAGGGTGCCGGCGATGCCCTCGAGGTTGGGCGTGCCGGTCGAGAAGCGGTGCGCCGACGGCCGCACCTTGTAGGTCGGCAGCCGGTCCTGCACCGCCGCGCTCGCGTACAGCACGCCCACGTGGGGCCCGAACCACTTGTAGGCCGAGCAGACCAGGAAGTCCGTGCCGAGGGCCTGCACGTCCACCACACCGTGGGGCGCGTAGTGGACCGCGTCCACCCAGGTCAGGGCACCCACCGCGTGCGCCCGTCGGATGACCTCCGCGACCGGGTTGATGGTGCCCAACGCGTTCGACGCAGAGCCCACCGCGACCAAGCGCGTACGCGGGCCCAGCTGTCGGTCGAGGTCGTCCAGGTCGAGGGTGCCGTCCTCGGCCCGGATGTCGACGGTCCGGACCACCAGGCCCCGGTCCCTCGCCATCGCCTGCCATGGCGACACGTTCGCCTCGTGGTCGAGCGTCGTGACCACCACCTCGTCGCCCGGCTCCAGGGTCGCCCCGATCGAGCGCGACAGGTGGAACGCGATGGTCGTCATGTTGGCGCCGAACACGATCTCATCCGGGGATGCCGCACCCAGCAGGTCGGCGGCGGCGGCATGGGCCTCGGCGCTCATGGCGTCCGACCGGCGGCTCGTCACGAAGGAGCCGCCCTCGTTGGCGTTCATGGTCGTGAGGTAGCCCGAGACGGCGTCCACGACGGAGCGTGGGACTTGCGTGCCACCCGGCCCGTCGAGGTAGACGAGCGGGCGGCCGCCCTGCTCCTGGGCGAGTGCCGGGAACTGGACGCGCAGCGCGGCGGGGTCGAACGTGGTCATGTGCGGAGTCGCTCCTTGAGTGCTGGACGGGTGGGGACGGCGGCCAGACCGACCTCCTCCACGAGGACGCTGCCGGCGAGCGCGGCGAGATGGGTCGCGCGGCCCTCCCATGCGGTCCCGGCGCCGAGCACCAGACGGGCCGCGAGGAGGGAGGCGAGCGTGGCATCCCCGGCGCCCGTGGGATCCACGTCGGCCCGCGCGGGAACCGGCGGGTAGACCCGCCCGCGGACGCGCCCGCCAGCGCCGAGATGCAGCAGCGCGCCACCCTGCTCGCCGGCGGTGAGGAGCAGCCGGGCGCCGGGCCGGAGGTACCCCAGGAGGTCCGACAGCGCCAGGCCGTGGGGGATGTCATGACGGCTGATCCCCGCGATGTCCACGCGAGCCAGCAGCACCGATGGCGTGGGCAGCACCATGGTCACGCGCTCGCCAGTGACCAGATGGCGCAGGATGCCCTGCCACCCGATGGCCACCAGGGCACCCGGTCCGGGCACCCCCGCCCATGCGCTGGTCACCTCGCCAGCGACCGGGGCCAGGAGCCACGAGCGGGCCCCTCGCCACTCGTCCGGCAGCGCCTCGACGGGGACGGGCGTCGCCACCGAGTGGCACGTCTGGACGCGACCACCGGGACGCTCCACGTTGTGGAACACCGGCCCCGACGGGAGGGCCACGCGTCGCAGCTCCACGCCGGACTCCTCGAGCAGATGGAGCTCGGGCGCATCGAACGCCTCGTCGTCGAGCCCGACCAGCGCGGCCGTCCGAAGCCCCAGCCGGGCGCACGCGAGCGCACCGTAGGTGACGCCGCCACCCATCCGCCAGCCGCGGGGGTCCGCCTCGTCGATGTCCCGGGCGGCGGAGCCCACGACGACGACGTCAGGCGCGATCGGTCCTCCTCCCATCGACTCCGTCCTCCTCGGTCCCTGGCCGGCGGCGGGTGGGCTGCCACCTATACTCGCGCGCATGGCACTGCGCGATGGCGACCCGGTCTGGTTCTACGAGCTGCACGAGGGCGACGACGACCTGTTCGCCGACGTCCTCCTGGCGCACGACGTGGAGTATGACGAACAGGAGCTGCTCGACCTGGTCCTCGAGGCGCGCACGGCGGTCCTCGAGACCTACACGGAGGACACCCTCTCCGAGGCGATCGCCAACGAGCTGGCGCGCAAGCACGGCTTCTTGGTCGTGGATGACAGCCAGCTGCGCGCCGCGGTGACCGTGTCGGCGCACGAGGGCGAGACGGCCGTCGCGCCGGTGGACGAGACGCCGGGCGCGGCACCGGTCGGCGACGAGTACCGCAGCCTGCTCGTGGACATCGACAAGGAGGACCGACGCTGGGGTCCTGACTGACCCGAGTCGGCCCGCGCTCCGCGCCGAGCGCCGCTACACGTTGAACAGCACCTCGATGACGTCGCCGTCGCGCACCCGATAGGTCTTGCCCTCGGAGCGCAGCTTGGCGTGCTTGCGGGCCTCGGCGACCGAGCCCAGCTCCAGGAGGTCCTGCCAGTCGACCACCTCGGCTCGGATGAACCCGCGGGCCAGGTCGCTGTGGATGGCGCCCGCCGCGTCGACCGCGGTCGAGCCGTCGGGAATCGTCCAGGCGCGCGTCTCGTCGGCACCCGCCGTGAAGAAGGAGATGAGCCCCAGCAGCTGGTAGCTCAGTCGGATGACCCGCTCGAGGCTGGAGTCGCCGGTCAGGCCCAGGTCGGCACGGAACACCGCGGCCTCGTCGTCGGGCAGCTCGCCCAGCTCCATCTCGATGCGCGCGGAGAGCGATTCGACCATGGTCTGGGCGTGCGCCACCCTGGCGCGGATGCCCTCCACGAGCTCCCCGGCGCGCCCGATGTCGCCCTCGCCGATGTTGAGCAGCAGCAGCACCGGCTTCTCGGTGAGGAACCGGAAGCCTCGGATTCGCAGCGACTCGTCCGCGTCCAGCCCCAGGTCGCGGATGGGCCGGCCCTCGGTGAGCGCGGGGAGGATCCGCTCCAGCACCACCTGCTCACGCTCGTTCGCCTCGCGCTCGGCGGGCGTGCCGTGCCGGCCGCTGGTGCGCAGCTTGTCGACCCGCTTCTCGACCACCGACAGGTCGGCCAGCGTGAACTCCAGCTCCAGCCGCTCGATGTCCCGCCACGCATCGACGCTGCCATCCGGGTGCGGCACGGCCGGGTCGTCGAAGGCGCGCACCACGTGGAGCAGCGCGTCGGCGTTCCGCAGGCGCGCCAGCTGGTCGGCTGGGATGTCGGCAGCCGGGCTGCCATCGGGCGAGGCGGGCGGCGCGGGCAGGTCGACGTAGGTGACGTCGGCCGGGACCTCGCGCTTGGGATGGAACAGCTCGGTGAGCCGCGACAGCCGGTCGTCGGGGACCTTGACCACGCCCGTGTTGACGGTCATGCCCCCGAAGCCACCGGTCTCGGCGTGACCGCGCGTGAGCGTGTTGAAGGTCGTGGTCTTGCCCGACCGGGCGAGGCCCACGATGGCGATCTGCATGCTGGTGTCAGTACCCCTTGGCGATGTCGACGGAGTTGAGGAGCGGCTCCCCGGCGATCCAGCGGAGGAGGTTGTCACGGAACAGGTCGATGCTCCGGTCGAGCACCCGGCCGCTGGTCCACGAGGTGTGCGGCGTGACGATGAGGTTGGGCACCCCGTAGAGCGGCGACTGCGGCGGCAGGGGCTCGTCCCGGAACGCGTCCAGGACCGCGCCCGCCATGGGACCCGAGGCGAGCGCCCGGACCAGGTCCCGCTCGTTGACGAGCCCGCCGCGTGCCACGTTGATGAGCCACGAGCCGGGCCGCATGGCCGCGAGCGTCCGGGCATCGAACAGGTTGGTCGTCTCGGTGGTCAGCGGCAGCGCCAGGACCACCATGTCGCTCTCCGAGAGCAGCTCCGGCAGCTGGTCGGGGCCCAGGATCCGATCGATGCCCGCGAGACCGGGGTCGGTGGCGGCCAGCGTGGCCGGGTCGGCGGCCGCCCGGCGCATGGCGATGACCCGCGACCCGAAGGCGAGCGACCGGGTGGCCACGGCACGGCCGATCGAGCCGAGCCCCACGATGCCCACCGTCACATCCCGCATCTCGGTGGCCAGCAGCGGCTGCCAGGTGCGCTCGCGCTGGAGCTCGAGGAGTTCTGGGAGCCGCCGGATGATGGCCAGGATCATCATCAGCACGTATTCCGCGATGGGCTCGGAGAACACGCCGCGCGCGTTGGTGATGGCGATGTCCCTGGATCGCGCCGCCGGCAGGACCCGCTCGACGCCGGCGGTCGCCGAGTGGACCCAGGCGAGGTTCGGGGCGCGGGCCAGGATCCGCTCGAAGGTGGCAGCCGGGAGCGGGCCTCGGAGCATCACCTCCACGTCGTCCAGGGGTCCGTCCGCGAGACCCTCGAGCGAGATGGTGACGAGCCGCGACCCGGGCGCTGCCGCGGAGATCCGCTCGAGGTCTCGCGCCCGATAGCGGGCCGAGAGGATGGGTGTCAGTGCGATGGCGGCTGGCGCGCCGCCTGCTCCGGAGCCTGGCATCAGGTCGCCGGTGCCGCGCTGCCCGTGGCGAGCGACTGGGGCGCCACCCGACGCACCCAGGCGGCCGGGTCGTCCATCTCGGCGTCGGTGGGCAGCGCGGCCGGGCCGTCCCAGAGATGCCCGATGGCGTCGTCGCCGCCGGCCGCGTGGACGCCGGCCACGAAGCGCTCCCCACGCCGGTACTGCTCCATCTTGAGGTCGAGGCCCGTCAGGCGCGCCACGATCCGGTCGACGCCCTTGCGTCGCTGGTCGCGGCGCTGCTCGAAGCGCTCCCGGATCCGCCTCACGTCCGGCAGCAGCTGTGCCCCGACGTCATC
Organism: Chloroflexota bacterium; assembly: GCA_046328155.1. Classification (GTDB taxonomy): domain Bacteria; phylum Chloroflexota; class Limnocylindria; order Limnocylindrales; family CSP1-4; genus JAFMJV01. Next base: position 54,316 of record JAXLXC010000023.1, on the reverse strand, counting down.
CATGACCCAGTCGGAGAAGCCCTCCATGAGGCTCATCACGAGCTGGATCTCGCGCAGCAGCCCGCGCTGCTCCGGGGACATGAAGCCCGTGATGGAGCCCTCCGCCGCGGCCGCGCGCCAGCGCGCCATGAGGTGTCGGAGGCCCTTGGCGGAGAGGGCGCGGGCCTCGCCCACGAACACGTCGACCTGGCGCTCGAGCCGTTCGCGGAGGTAGGGCCGGAGCCACGGGTGCGCCTCCATCTCGAAGGCATGGGTGGCCTCGTGGAGCGCGATCCAGGTCCGGAAGCGGTCCAGCGGCACGCCCAGCGATCGCGCCGTGGCGCGGATGTTCTCCTCCACGAACAGCAGCCGACCGGGCGCCTCCTCCGCGGACAGCAGCGCGATGTCGTACTGGCCCAGGACGCGCGTGCCCAGATAGGACAGCAGGAACCCCACCTGCCGGGTCGCGATGTAGCGGTTGGCGACCATGGCCAGGCTGCCCTGGTTGGCCAGCGCCCGAGCGCCCAGGGCGGACGACTCCAGATGCCCCACCAGGTCCCGGAACGCGCTGACGTTCGCCGCCGCCCATCCGGCGCGGTCGACCACCGCGTGGCGCTCCACGACGCCTGGCAGCGCGGCACCCAGTCGCGCCTCCAGCCGGGGCACGATGCGCTCCATCGCCATCGCGTACTCGCGACCCGCCGCTGTCAGCTCGCCCGTGGACAGCCGACCCGGTGCGGCGCGCAGCCGACGGACGGCGATGGACTCGGCCGTCGCCCAGTCGACGAGGCTGGCCTCCCCACCCGCGGGCACGGCCCGTTGCGCGAGCCGGCGCACCACGAGCCCGGCACCCACCGCGATGCCCACCGCGGCGGCGCGTGCCAGACCCGCCCGTGCAGCTCGGCTGCCCAGGTGCATCGCGCGGGTGGTGGTCATGCGACCCTCCCGGGGCTCACGGGGCGACGTTCCCGGTCGCGGAGCCGGCCGTCGCCAGCCGCACCTGCTCGACCGCCCCCACCGGGCCACCGAACAGGATGCGGGCCGTCCGCTCGAAGGCACCCACGTCGCCCGTGGTCAGCAGCCGATGCACGGGCTCGTGGTCCGCGGGCGCCGCGATTCCGTCGACCTCGAGCACGACCGCGAGCGCGGACGCCGTGGCATGCGCGGAGTCGATGACCGCCACGCCCCCGCCCGCGACGCGTGCGATGGCGGCGCCGAGGAGGGGGTAGTGGGTGCAGCCGAGCAGCAGCGTGTCGATGGGCGGCTGCCCGGGACTCGCCAGGACGGGCGCCAGCGACTCCTGGACCACCGCGTCCACGAGCGGGCCCTCGAGCGTCCCCGCCTCCACCAGCGGCACCAGGGCCGGCGTGGCATGGGCGCGGACGGACGTCCCGGGGCGCTCATCCTCGATGGCCGCGGGGTAGGCGCCCGAGCGGACGGTCGCCTCGGTGGCGATGACCCCCACGCGCCCGGTCCGGGTGGCCGCCGCCGCCGCGAGCGCGCCCGGACGCACGACACCCAGGATGGGCACCTCGGTCCGCCGGCGGAGCCGGGAGAGCGCCACGGCGGACGACGTGCTGCAGGCGACCACGATGGCCTTGACGTCGTGGCGCGCGAGATGGTCGAGGCACTCGCCCGAGAACCGGATCACCTCGTGGTCGGCGCGCGGGCCGTAGGGCGCCCGTGCCCCGTCACCGAGATAGACGGTGCTCTCGCGGGGCAGTCGTGCCCGAACGCTGCGGAGCACCGTCAGCCCGCCCACGCCCGAGTCGAACAGGCCGACCGGCCGAGGGTCGCTCATGCGGTCATCGCGGATGCGCGTGCGGGTCGGCTGCGGTGGGCCGCCCCGGTCACCGTGCCGCCGCGCCGGCAAGCGGCGCCTTGGGGGCCACGAACGCGTTGGCCATGCGACCCACGTCCACGCTGACCTGCGCCCGCGGGTCGGCCAGCACGAAGGGGATGCCCTGGTTGTTCGCCTCCACCACCAGCCGGCCGTCGCTCGGCAGCGTGAAATCCGGCCGACGACCCAGCTGCTCCGCGATGAGCCGGGGGTCGATGCTGCCCGGGGCGCCGGCGCGGTTGAGGACGTAGCAGACCCGCTCCGCGGGATAGCCCAGGGCATCGAAGGTATGGGCCATCAGGCGCGTGTTGTGCATGGTGGTCCAGTCGCCGGTGGTCAGCTCGATGATGACGTCGGAGGTGTCGAACCACGACAGCACGTGATCGTTCACCAGGGTGGGCGTGTCGACGATGACCACGTTGTACACCCGCTTGAGCAGGGACAGCGTCTTGTCCATGTCGCGCACCGTGACCATCTCGGCCATCTCCATGCGCGGTGGCGCTAGCAGGATGTCGATGCCCGAGGGGTCGCGCCAGACCACCTGGTCCAGGTCGGTCTCGGACACCCGGTCGGTGGGCAGCTGGAGCATCGATGGCGCCTGGTCGGGCACTCGCAGCAGCGCCCGCACGTCCCCGAACTGGAGGTTGCCGTCGACCACGATGGTGCGCATGCCCCGCGCATGGGCGATCGCCACGGCGAGGTTGAAGGCGAGCGTGGTCTTGCCCACGCCGCCCTTGGCGCCATGGACCACGAGCGTCCGCGACGTGGCCTCGGGACGCGCCGCCGCGGCCTCCTGCTGCGCCGCCTGGATGCCGTTGATGAGGTCGAACCCGCTGAAGGGCATCGACAGGACCCGCACGATGCCCCATGACGATTCGACCTTGACGGGCCGCTGGGGCACGGTGATCACGATGACCGGCAGGTCGTACCCCGCGTGGCGCAGCTGCTCCAGGAGCTGGAGGCCGCTGACGCGTCCCTGGAGCAGGGCGTCGATCATGAGCACGTCGGGCCGATGTGCCCGGACCTGCTCCAGCGCCGTGCGCCCATCCGTGAGCACGTCGAGCAGCTGGACGTGCGGTTGCGCGTTCAGGAGGTTGCGGATGTACTGGGAGACCTGCGCGACGTCCTCGACGAGGAGCAGACGGACGTTCGCCGAAGGGCCTGACACGTGCGCGACTATACCGAAACGGCGATGAGCACGACCCGCGGCGAAAAGGGTCCCAAGGGGGTCACCTGATGGTCCCCCGCCAAGGCCTCCACCTCGAGCCCGGCGGCCTCGGCCGAATCCACCAGTTGGCTCACCGTGGCGAGGTGCAGCACGTCGGTGCGCATGACGCGCCGGACCGCGCCGGTCGCGTCCGTGGCGTCATACAGGACGGACAGCGTCGTGCTCGCCGACACCGCGTCGTGACGGGCGCTCGACATCCGGGTCACGGTGGTGCCCGGGGCTTCGGGGTCGTCGCGAACCCAGTCGAGGGTCAGTCGCCCGTCCCATGACGCCAGCTCGGCTGCGTCGGGCAGCTCGACGTCCACGACCGCGACGCCACCCGGGCGCAGGTGGCGGGCGAGGCTGCCGAGCGCGGCGCGCTGCTCCCCCGCCCCGCCGACCTGGAGCAGGCTGTTGAGCCCGATGAACGCCAGCCCGAAGCGCCGCCCGAGTTCCACGGTGCGCAGGTCCGCCTCGACCAGACGCAGCGAGCCGACTGGCGAGCGGCGCCGTGGGCGCGCGCCGGCCACGCGGCCCCACGCCGCCTCGGCGCGCGCGAGCATCGCGGGGTCCAGGTCGACGCCCACGACCTCGTGGCCGGCCTCCGCGAGCGGCACCGCGAGCCGGCCCGAGCCGACGGCGAGCTCGAGCACCGGCCCACCCGTGCGCGCGGCCATGGCGAGGTAGAGGTCCAGGTCGTCGGGGCCATCTTGGAGGTCGAGGTCGTAGTAGCGGGCGAGGAGGTCCGCGACCGGGGCCGACCCGGCGGCGGTCGGGCGGCTCAAGCGGCACCCTCGCGGAACTCACGCCATGCCGCCGCCACCAGCGGCGGGTCGGCGTACAGGTCCCACGCCGTCTGCGCCACGAGGGTCGCGGCGAGCAGCGTGACCTCGTCGCCGCGTGGCGACGCCGCGGCCTCGCGAAACGCGTCCGAATGCCCGGGCACCCCCTCGGCGCAGATCGCGATGCAGGGGTGGATGGTCGGCAGGACCAAGCTCACGTTGCCCATGTCCGACGAGCCTGACAGCTCCGGGACCGGCTCACCGTCCGCCACGCCCGCGGCCTGCAGGTTGGTCGACCACAGCCGAGCCAGCACCTCGTTGTTGCGCATCGCGGTCGAGGCGCCCGAGAAGGTCACCGATGCCTCGCACTCGGCCGCGTAGGCCGCCCCCCGGACGAGGTCCTCGAACCGGGCGCGGACGCGCTCGTAGGCGTCCTGTGCCGGGGCCCGCAGCATGAAGCTCGCCGAGCTGCGGCCCGGGATGATGTTCGCGGCACGACCGCCATCGGTGATGATTCCGTGGACGCGGGCCCCCGGCGGCAGCTGCTGCCGCCACAGGCCGACGCTGGAGAACAGCGTGATCATCGCATCGAGGGCGTTGCGGCCCAGGAACGGGTCGGACGACGCGTGGGACTCGAAGCCCGTGAACACGACCTCGACGTCCTCGGACGCCAGCAGCACGACCCGTGTGTGGGTCCGGTCCGAGGGGTGATAGAGGAGCGCCGCGTCGATGTCGGCGAACGCGCCCTCGTCGATCATGATCGCCTTCCCGGAGCCCGCCTCCTCGGCCGGGGTGCCCAGGAACACGACGCTGCCCCGGATCGCGGACGCCATCCCGGCCAACGCGAGCGCGGCGCCCACGCCACTCGCGGCCATGCTGTTGTGACCACAGCCGTGACCCACGCCGGGCAGCGCGTCGTACTCGGCGAGCACCCCGATTCGCGGACCATCCGTCCCGCGGCCGCCCGGGAGCATGGCGCGGACCGCCGTGGGCAGGCTGCCCAGCCCGCGCTCCACCGCGAATCCCCGCGCCTCGCGCTGGGCGGCGACGCGCGGCGCCGCGCGCGTCTCCTGGAACGCCAGCTCGGGGTCCGCATGGATCGCATGCGACAGGCCCAGGATGACGTCGCGGTCGGCGCGCACCAGCTCCGCGATGCGCGCCTTGTCGGCCTCGATCGTCACGCGTGCGACGCCGCGAGCTCGGGCACGGTCTGGGCCATGCGCCGCGCGGCCATGGCGCTGATGGCCTCGAACACGCAGCGGTGCGCGACCATGGCGGTGACCTCCGATTGGTCGTACGGCGGCGAGACCTCCATCACATCCATGCCCGCGAGCGGCACGGCCCGCGCGATGCGCCGCACCGAGCGGAGGAGCTCCCGGCTCAGCAGCCCGCCTGGCTCTGGCGTGCCGGTGCCGGGCGCCATGCCGGGGTCGACGACGTCGATGTCGATCGACAGGTAGACCAAGTCGGCGTGCTGGGTCGCTTCCGCGATGACGTCGTCGATGACGGCGTCGATGCCCCGGTCCTCGACCTCCGTCATGGGATGCCAGCGCAAGCCCTGGGCGCGCATCCAGTCGAAGACCGCGGGCGGCGGCCAATAGCCACGCAGGCCGACCTGCACCAGCGAGCGACCCTCGATGACGCCAGACTCCACCAGCCGGCGCATGGGCGTCCCGTGACCCGCATGGACGCCGCTCTCGTCGTCGGCGGTGTCCGCGTGCGCGTCGAAGTGGACCATGGCGACACGCCGCGGGAAGTGCGCCTCGGCGATGGCCGTGACGACCGGCCAACTGAGCGAGTGGTCCCCACCCAGGATGACCGGCACCGCGCCGCTGTCGGTGAGCTCGCGCACGCGCTGGTAGGTCACCGCGTGGCCACGCTCGGGCCAGGCAGGGATGATCTCGACGTCACCGGCGTCCACGACGTCCAGCACCTCGAACGGCTCGACCTCGAGGGCCAGCGAATGGCCCCCCGTGGTCGAGTTCGCCTCGCGGATGGCGCGCGGTCCGAACCGGGCACCCGGCCGGTGGCTGACGCGGTCGTCGAACGGCACGCCCAGGATCGCCACGTCCGGCCGCCGCCGCCGGAGCGCGTCCGAGTCCGGCAGGTACGGTCGGCGGCCCCAGGTGGCTGGCCCGACATAGGTGGGCAGGTCGTCCGCCCCGACGGGCGGCCAGTGCTGGTCCCACTCCGCCGGGCGTGCGCGCCCAGTGTGGGTTCGGTCGACGTGACGGGACATGACGCGGCCCTCGCGCGGCGCGTCGCCGGTTCCCGCCGGGGTCCAGCGGGACGCGCCGTGCCCATGGTATCGCGACCGCTGCCACGACTCGTCGCGCCGGCCCCGCCCACCCAGCGGGCGATCGTCCCAACCATTGGGCGATCGGCCCGACCATTGGGAGATCGGCCCGATCGTTGGGAGATCCGCCCAGCCGCCGGCGAGCACGCGAGCGAGCGCGCTCGTGTGCGTGAGCGAGCGCGCAGAGCCGAGCGACGCCGGCATCGGGCGCATCAACGGGCTGCCGACGGGCAGATCTGGCGGTAGGGGCAGTAGGAGCACCCCACCTGATCCGGACGGGCGCGGAAGTCCCCCGCCCTGATCCCCTGGGCGACCGTCGTGAGCGTCGTCCGGGCGCGCTCGAGACGCTTGGGGTCCGGCACGGCGCGACCCACGACGCCGCTGTCGAGGAACCATAGCTCGAGGCTCGCGGGCAGTGCCCCGGTCTCGGCCTCCCAGGCAAGCGCATAGAGCTGCAGCTGGAGGGAATCGCGGGCGCGCTCGTCGGCCTTGCGCTGGTCACGCACATCGCTCGACTTGTAGTCGGTGATGATCGCGCCCAACGGGCCCTCATCCACCCGGTCGTAGCGACCGCGCACGACATCGTCACCCAGACGCACCTGGAACGAGCGCTCCACCGCCACGGTCCGGCGCGTGGCGTCCACGGGGGCGGCGACGAACCGGCGCAGCGCGTCCTGGCCCGCCTGGAACCTCGCCTCCTCGTGATCGCGGGACAGGAAGCCTTCGCTCGACCAGTGGGCCGCGAAGGCGTCGAGGACGCCGTCCTCGCCCAAGGGCCTCGACCGGAGCAGCCCCAGATGCCACGCCGCGACCGCCTGATGCAGCGCGTTGCCCACCACCAGCGCGTGGTGGGGCGGCGTGGGCACCCGGACCAGATGCCGCAGTCGGTACTTGAGCGGGCAGGCGAGGTAGTCGTCGACCTGGCTGTGACTCAGCGCCAGCGGGCCGACCGGCGCCTCGACGCTCGCGCCGACCGGCCAACTCCCTGGATCCGCCGGCCGCTGCACCAGGCCCTGCGCCATCCGAGCGGCCGTCGGCTCGTCCGGAGCCACGGGCATCCGGTCGAGCGCCTCCGCGATGAACGGCGACGGGCGGCGTGCCCGTCCGCCGGGCGTCTGGCGCGTCGCGTGGGTCAGCACCAGCTCGTCGCGGGCCCGCGTGAACGCCACGTAGGCGAGCCGGCGCTCCTCCGCCCATGCCGCCTCCTCCGCCTCATCCCGCCGACGCAGCGTCTGCGGCAGCGCGATGCGCTCCGGCCGAGCCCGCAGCGGGAAGCGCCCATCGACCAGGCCCGCCACATACACCACCCCGAACTCGAGGCCCTTGGCCTTGTGCACGGTCAGGACCGACACCGCGTCTCGGGCCCCGGCGTCGTCGTCCGCGTCCATGTCGTCATCGCCGCCCAGCAGCCCCTCGAGATGAGGCAGGAGACCCGACAGCCGGGCGTCGGCGACCAGGCTGGAGCGGGTCGACACCAGGTCGAAGAGCCGCGCCACCCGGCGCAGCGGCGCCTCGTCGCCACGCTCGGCGGCACGCACCAGCGCGGCATAGCGCCCGCTGGCCCGCAGGTGGTCGTACAGCACGCGCCCGGTCGGCTGGGTGTGCGCGGCCTCCGCGGCGGTGGCAACGTCCCGGAGCAGGCGACCGATCGCCGCTCGCGTCGCGTCCGACAGCCGCAGGATGCCCGGCTGCGCCTCCAGCTCCACGAGCACCGACCAGAGCGAGCGGTGGCGTCGCGAGGCCATGCCCAGGATGGCGGTCAGGTCGAGCCCGCCCAGACCATAAGGCGCCCCGGTCGCGACCGCGTACAGGTCGGTGGACCGCTGGGGGTCGTCCACGACGCGCAGGAACGCGAGGACCTCGCGCACCTCGGGCGCGTCGCTCCACCTGCCGGGCGTGCCGGTCCGCACGGCGATCCCGCGCATCGCGAGCGATGACACGATGGGCACGCTGTCGGCGTTGGTGCGCACGAGCACGGCGACGTCCCGCGCCGCCACGCCCCCCTCGATCCTCGCGGCGACCTCCAGGGCGATCGCGTCTGCCTCCTCGGCCACGGTGGCGAACGCACGCTCGCGCACCGGTGCCGGGCGACGCGTGCGGCGACGGGGACGCAGCCGCTTGTCCAGCCCGTGTCGCGTCTCGAGGCGATGGGGGTCGTTGTGGCGGATGAGCCGATGCGCCACTTCCAGGATGGGCGCATGCGAGCGATGGCTGGTCCGGAGCACGATGCGCCGCATGTCGGCCTCGTCGGACAGCTCGAGGAGGTGGTCCACGGCGGCCCCCCGGAACGCGTAGATGGCCTGGTCGTCATCCCCCACCAGCGTGAGCTGCCGATGCGCGGCGACCAGCCGCAGCAGCTCGAGCTGCGATGGGTCCATGTCCTGTGCCTCGTCCACGAGGACGTGCCGGTACCGGGCCCCCACCGCGGCGGCCACGGCCGGACGCTCCCGCAGGAGACGCGTCGCGAGCGAGACCTGGTCGCCGAAGTCGATGAGCCCCTGGTCCCGCAGCAGCCCCTGGTAGCGCTCGTAGGCGGTGGCCAGCTCCGCCACCCCGTCCGCCTCGTCGAGCAGGGCGCCGATGGCGTCCCCGGCCTCGCCGTTGAGGGCCTCCGCGGCGGCGCGGGCGCCGGCACCCAGGTCACATGCATAGGCCTGCAGGTCATCGGGGCCGATGCCCTCGTCCTTGGCGCGCGAGAACAGGTCCGCGAGCGAGGCGAGCAGGCGCGTCGGGTCACCCAGGGGGCGATATCGGTCGAGCCCCAGCTCGAACAGGTGCTCCCGCAGGATCACCACCTGCTCGGCGCGGCCGATGACCCGGGGCGCGCCCGGCAGGCCCAGCTCGTGCCCATGCTCCCGCAACAACTGGTCGCCGAACGCATGGAACGTCAGGATCGCCGAATCCGCCTGGCCGTAGGGCACCAGCAGGTCGACCCGCGCCTGCATCTCCGCGGCCGCCTTGTCCGTGAAGGTCAGCGCCAGGACCTCCCGGGGCTTGGCGCGCTTGGTGGCGATGAGCCAGGCGATCCGACGCGTGATCACCTCGGTCTTGCCGGTGCCGGGGCCCGCGACCACCAGCAGCGGCCCCTGTCGGTGGGTCACGGCGCGGCGCTGCTCGCGATCGAGGCCTGCGAGGAGCGGGCGGACGACCTCGAGGTCCACGGGTGCCCCGGCCGGACCCGGCAGGGCGCGGATTCGCGGCTGGGGGGTGCCGCTGGGTCGTCGTGCGTTCATGGCCCGGATCGTGCCGGGCCATCGTGCCACCTACCGTGTCACGTCCAGCCCCGCCTGCCGAAGTGCCTCGACCTCCTCCGCGGAGAGCGTGACGTCGCAGCGCCCGCCGATGACGGTGCGCAGATAGACCCGCGTGCCCGCCCGCGCGTGCAGGCTGGTCAGGACCACCCCGTTCGACTCCGCATCGAGGAGGGCGACCACGAAGCTCTGGTCGCCGCCGGTGTCCTCGAACGGGTTGAAGCGCACGATGCCCACCCGCTGGACCATGTGGCGGGCACCCGACTCGAGCTCGCGCAGCCGCCCCGCCTGGGCCATGACCTCGTCGCCGATGCGATCGAGCCGCTGCATCTGCGACGCGATGAGCTGGTCGGTGACCGGGTCCGCGACGATGGGCGGCGCCTCGCCGGTCGGACGCCCACGGCCACGCAGCGCGATGGCGAGCGCGACGAAGGCGAGCACCAGCGCGACGAGGGCCAGCAAGCCTGCGGCGTCGCGGAGCGCATCGAGCATCGACTGCATCGGGACCGGCGACCTCGCGTGCTGGGGTGGCGGCCGGGACGGCCGCGTCGGGACCCACGACCGGGTCCTGGCGGGATCGTACCGCGCTCCGATGCTATCCTTCCGAACTGGTCGGACGTGCGAGCGGCCTGGCCGCCTGCCCGTCCGATGACGGGCCAGACGCCCCCCGGCGACCCAGAAAGGACGATCCGCACAGTGGCGAAGCGAGTCCGGGGCTCCGGCACGACCTCGGCATACCGTCCGGGCCAGGCACCCGCCAAGGCCAGCCTGCCCTCGACCAGCAGCGCGCCACGCCCGGGAACCCAGCCGCCCGCCGCGATCCCCGGCGCCGCGCCGCGCCCCAGCGAGTCCGAGTCGATGCTGGTCATCGAGGGGCTCCCCGAGGAGACGCACACCGCGGTCGGCACGCCCGTCGCGCCAACGGCAGCCCAGACGACCCAGACGTCCCTGCCGGTGCGCAGCCACCAGCGCGGCCACGTCAAGGTCAAGCCCACGAGCGCCCTCGCGGCACGCGCCGCGCAGGAGTACGTCTACGTGGGCGAGGACCTGCGCCACATCGCCAAGGTCGGCATCACGATGCTGGTCCTGATGGTCGTCCTGTGGCTGGTCATCGTGGCCGCCAACGTCTTCCACATCTACTAGCGACCAGCTACCCGGTGCCCCCGCCGGAGCGCCGGGACGCCTCTCGGGCCTTCGTCGCGTCCCGGGCCACCCGCATGTGGTCCACCCCCGGCCCCGGGCGGCGGGCCGTGCGCGGCGAACCTGCGGCACGGGCCTCGCGGATCCGCCCCAGTCGCTCCCCGATGAGCCGCTCCATCCCCTCGCTGGTGGGCGCGTAGTAGCTGCGGCCCGCCAGCAGGTCGGGCAGGTACTGCTGGTCGACGTCCGCGCCCTCGTAGTCGTGCGGGTAGCGGTAGCCCACGCCAATGCCGTGGGACTTCATGCGCGCCACCGGTGCGTTGAGCAGATGCGGCGGGACGGGCTGCGAGCCATGGGCGAGCACGTCGGCCATGGCCGACCAGTACGCCTGGCCGACCCGATTCGACTTGGGGGCGCTGGCGACGTACGCGGTCGCCTGCGCCAGGTGGTATTGCCCCTCCGGCAGGCCCACCAGGTCGAGCGCCTGGGCTGCTGCCACGGCCACCTGGAGCGCCCGGGGGTCCGCGTTGCCCACGTCCTCGGACGCGCAGATGACGATCCGCCGCGCGATGAACCGCGGGTCCTCCCCCGCGGCCACCATCGTGGCCAGCCAGTACAGCGCGGCGTCCGGGTCGTTGCCACGCATGCTCTTGATGAACGCCGAGACCGTGCCGTAGTGGCCGTCTCCCGCGCGGTCGTAGGTCAGCACGCGCTGCTGGGCCGCGGCCTCCACGAGGTCCAGGCCCACCTCGGCGACCGCACCCGCCCCCTGGTCCTCGACCACGTCGGCGAGCGATGCCGCCGCCTCGAGCACGTTGAGGGCGGCGCGGGCGTCGCCGGCGCTGATGGCCACCAGGTGCTCGCGGGCATCCGGGGCCAGCCGCACGCCTCCCGCCAGGCCACGCTCGTCGGCGAGCGCGCGGTCCACCAGCTCGCCCACCTGCTCGTCCGAGAGCGGCTCGAGCCGGAACACCCGCATCCGCGACAGGAGCGCCGAGTTGACCTCGAAGTAGGGGTTCTCGGTGGTGGCGCCGATGAGCGTGATGGTGCCGTCCTCGACCTGCGGCAGGAGCGCGTCCTGCTGCGCCTTGTTGAAGCGATGGATCTCGTCGAGGAACAGGACCGTGGGCCCGCCACCCCGGTCGATCCATTCGCGTGCGCGGGCGATCACGGCGCGCACGTCCGCCACGCCGCTCATCACCGCCGAGAGCGTGGTCCACGGCGCATCCACGGCATCCGCGAGCAGCCGCGCGAGGGTGGTCTTGCCCACGCCGGGCGGCCCCCACAGGAGCATCGACACCAGCGTCCGGCGGTCGAGCATTCGGCGCAGCGCGCCCCGCTCCCCGATGAGCGGCCCCTGCCCCACGACCTCGGCCAGCGTCCCGGGTCGCATCCGCGCCGCGAGCGGCGCATGGGCGGCGCCTGGCTCCCCCACCGGCAGCGCCATCGCACCCGGGTCGTTGGCGGTCGATCGACGCTGGGGCATGTGGTGCAGTCTAGCCGCGGGGGCGCGGCACGCCGACGGGTCCCGCGGGCGCGGGCCGGTCTGAGGGTCGCGCGCCGATGGGTCCGCGGGCGCGGGCCGGTCTGAGGGTCGCGCGCCGAGACGAGTCGCGCCACAAGCGTCGCAGCACGGGAGGTCAGTCGTGGCATCGTGGCCGGGCGGCATCACCGCCATCACCCTGTTCGTCGAGGACCTGGTCGCTTCGAAGCGCTTCTACGAGGAGGTCTTCGAGCTGCCGGTCTACTTCCAGGACCCGGCGTCGGTGGTCTTCCGGTTCGGCGACACGCTCGTCAACCTGCTCCAGGTCAGCGAGGCGCCAGAGCTGGTCGCGCCAGCCGCGGTCGGCGGGCCGGACGCGGGCACCCGGTCCCAGCTGACGCTGACGGTCGATGACGTGGACGCGGTCTGCACCCGGCTCGCCGATCGGGGCGTGACGCTCCTCAATGGGCCCATGGACCGCCCATGGGGAGTACGCACGGCGAGCTTCCGCGACCCAGGCGGCCACGTCTGGGAGGTGGCCCACTGACCGCCCACGGCGGGCCGACGCCCGCGGCGGCCACGGGCATCCGGGGTACCATCGGGCGGCCGCCAGCGACGACGTCCGTCGCTGCGTGCGCCGCACGCCCCGGTGCCACCGGATAGGAGTCCCGACGTGTCCGACCAGACGAACCTGCGGATCCCCGGCCCCACGACCCTCCCGGAGTCGGTGCGGACCGCGGGCTCGCGCCAGATGGTCAACCACCGCGGGCCCGAGTTCAAGGCGCTCCTGGGCCGCGTGACGGCGGGCCTCCAGCGGGGCTTCCGGACCGACAACGACGTCATCCTGCTGACCGCATCGGGCACGGGTGCCCTCGAGGCGATCGTGGCCAACTTCCTGTCGCCCGGCGAGCCGGTGCTCGCGGTATCCATCGGCGAGTTCGGCGAGCGCTTCGCGGCCATCGCGACCGCCTTCGGCGTCGAGGTGGCGAAGTACCAGACCGAGCCCGGTCACGCGGCGGACCCGGCCGAGGTCGGACAGCGGCTGCGAGCCATGGCGGCCCAGGGCACCCCCGTCGCGGCGGTCCTGGTCACCCACAACGAGACATCGACGGGCGTCACTAACCCCATCGCGGCCATCGCCGCCGCGATCCACGAGGCGGCGCCCGACGCGCTCGTGCTGGTGGACGGCATCAGCGGCCTGGGCGCCGTCCCGTTCGAGACGGACGCATGGGGCCTCGACGTGGTGGCCACGGGATCGCAGAAGAGCTGGATGTCACCGCCCGGCATCGCCATGGTGAGCGTGTCGGAGCGTGCCTGGCGTGCCGCCGAGACGGGCCGGTCGCCACGCTTCTACTTCGACCTGCGCGCAGCCCGCGAGAGCGCCCGCAGGGGCGAGACGCCGTTCACGCCCGCGGTGGGCGTGTGCTTCGCGCTCGACGCCGCGCTGGCGCTCATCGAGGCGGAGGGCTACGACGCGATCTTCGCGCGTCATGCTGCCGTGGGTGCGGCCACCCGCGCCGGGCTCGCGGCCATGGGCTTCCGGCTGTTCGCTGACCCGGCCCACGCGTCCGACACCGTGACGTCCGCGCTGGTCCCCGATGGCGTGGACTGGGGCGACTTCAGCCGCGAGCTGCGCAGCCGAGGGCTGGTCATCGCCGGCGCCCAGGGCAGGCTCGCGGGCAGGGTGTTCCGGGTCGGCCACCTGGGGGACGTCCATCTCGACGACATCTACCGGGCGCTCGAGACCATCGAGGCGGGGTCGCTCGCCCTGGGCATCCCCGTCGACCGAGGGGTCGCGGTGGAGGCCGCGCGACAGGCCGCCGACGAGGCTGGGCGGACGCTGGCCGCCAGCGGCGCATCCGCCTGACCGGGCGACGGATCCGACGGCACGCGCGGGCATGACGGCCGCCGACCCGCGTGACGCCACCCTGGTGCTGGTGCGGCACGGTCGCACCGCCTGGGTCGAGGAGGGCCGGTTCCAGGGGGTGTCCGACGTGCCGCTCTCGGCACACGGCCGGGCGCAGGCCGCGGCCGTGGGCGCCTGCCTCGGCGATGCCGCGCGGAGCGACCGGCTGCCGATCCCCGGCGGGGCGCCACGCAGCATCCGCCACTCGCCGCTCGCGCGCGCCGCCGACACCGCCGCGGCCATCGCCCAGGCGCGGCATGCCACGGCTGCCCTGGTCGCGGACGAGGACCTCCGGGAGATCGGGCAGGGTGCATGGGAGGGGCTTCGGCACGAGGACGTCATGGCCCGATGGCCCGACGAGCTCGCGAGCTGGCGCCAGGACCCGCTGCACCACCACGCCCCGGGTGGCGAGTCGCTCGGCGAGGCGTCGGTGCGCGCCGACCGAGCGGTCGCCCGGATGCTCGACGACGTGGGATCGGCGCTGCTCGAGGGGCGCCGGGGCGAGACGGCGGACGCCCGCAGGGAGGCGGCGCCAACGCTCGGCGACGCGGTGCCGCCCGGACCGGGCGCGGCGCCCATCGTCGCGTCCCATGACCCATGGGCGATCGTCGTGGCCCACGACGGGATCCTGCGTCTGGCGCTGCTCCGGCTGCTGGGGCTGCCGCTGGACCGCTACTGGTCCTTCCCGTTCGCGCTGTGCGCGGTGACCGTGGTGGAACTGCGGGCCGGGCGTGCGCGCCTGCGCGCCCACAACCTCGAGGAGCACCTGGTTGGCATCGCGACCAGCGGCGCACCGACCGGGGAGGCTGGCTCGCGACCCTGAGGCCCGCTACCGTCGCCGGCGCAGGACCAGCGCCAGCAACCCGGTCCGGGCCCGGGCATAGGAGCCGCGGAGGGACGCCAGCGAGCTCTCGTCGGCGCCATCCGGGCCGTAGGTCGCCACGACCTTGGCGTCGGCCACCGCCCGGATGTCCTTGGCCACGCGGGGCACCACCCGCGACAGGGTCATGCCGTACTCGTAGGGGGTCTGGCTGGGCGTGGGGCCGCGACCGAACCGGCTCGCCACCGCGGCGATGCCCCGCCACGCACGATCGGGGCCGCCCCCGGGCAGGCGCCGGAACCACAGCAGCCCCAGCAGCACCGCGACCCCAACGGCGAGCCCCGCCCCGCCTGCCACCAGCTCCACGGGCGGGATGGTCGGCCCGGAGCCATCCGCGGGGGGTACCGCGACGCCGGGTGACGGGGAGGGCTCGGCGGTCGGCAGCGCCGTCTCGTCCGGCCCGAGCGTCTCGTCGGGCTCCGACGTCTCGTCGGGCGGGAAGGTCTCGTCGGGCCCGTCGGTCGGCTCGGGCTCGCTGGTGCCCGCGGGCAGGTCGGTCTGCTCCTGGCCGTTGGTGGCGAGGGCGGCCGCCTCCGGGGACGTGCCCGGCGTGGGGTCGAACCGGACCCAGCCGAAGCCATCGAACCAGACCTCGACCCAGGCGTGGGCGGCGCTCCCGTCGACCTCGAACTCGCCCGGGCTGACCTCGACCCCCGGCAGGTAGCCCACGACGTAGCGCGCAGGCACGTCCAGCAGCCGCAGCAGGACCACCATGGTCGTCGCGTACTGCTGGCAGAAGCCGACGCGCGACTCCAGCAGGCAGTCCGTGACGCCCTGGCCGGGGCGGCACGCTCCCGCCAGGTCCGTGTCGTACTCGAAGGAGGCGCTGGTGAGATACGCCTGGACCGCGTGCGCCAGCGCGTAGCGGTCGTCGCGCTGGCGTCGCGGCAGGTCGCGCCGGATGTCGGTCGCGGTGGCCTGGGTCCGGTCGCCCACGCGCTCGGGGAGCTGGAGATAGGCGTCCACCCAGTCGGGTGCCGAACCCGCGGCCGCGCCGCGCAGCAGCGCTGCGGTGAGGCCCGTGGGGCTGGCGGGGTCCAGGTCGGGCTCCAGCGACTCGACCGAGTAGCTGTCGCCGCGTCCCAGCGACTGCTGGGCCTCGAGGACCTGGAACGGCCCGTTGGCGCCCAGGGTCCACAGCCGCGCGTCGCGGTCGACCGCCACCGGGTTCTGGGGTGCGACCAGGTCCTGGCCCTCCATGTCCTGGAAGGTGATGGTCGCGTCGACGTCGACGAAGCCGTCCGCGTCCTCGGATTCGATGTCCGCGGACGCATCCTCCAGGTCGTCGTAGGCCGGCAGGTCGGTGCTCACGCCGTCCGTCCGCCGCCACGTGCGCCCGTCATAGCTGTCATAGGTGGCGCCCCGCCAGTAGCGGGGTCCGTCCTGGGTGCTGGCGGTGAAGTACTGGAGGTCCTGCGGGTCCCATTGGTCCTGGATGGGCATGTCGTCCGGGAACCCGCCGCGGAGGCCACCCGAGGTCGGTCGCAACCGGCCCACGTCCACGCCCCAGTCGTCCAGCACGCCGCCCAGCCGCTCCCAGCCCGCCGCCAGCGGCGCGCTGCCGCCGACCGCCGTGAGCGCCACGGCGCCCAGTGTCACGACGCCCACCAGCGCGGCGCCGCCACCCAGGAACGCGCGCCCCACGGACCGGCCCCCCGTGACCTGGCGCCGCAGCCAGCGCACCCGCTGTCGCTCGAGGTTGAGCCGCAGCACCAGCAGCAGCGCCGCCGCGACCCCGATGGCGAGCCACAGCAGCTGCCCGCTCTCCTGGCCTCGCAGCTCCCCCAGGACCACCGGCACCACCAGCATCGCCCCGATGGGCGCCACGGCCCCCGACGCACGGGCATAGCGACCCACGCTGATGGCCGCGAAGGCACCCGTCGTCCACGCGAGCGCCGACAGGGTGAGCAGGAACGGCGACACCTCGGCGCTGGGGATGCGCTCGACCAGCAGGTCGACGAGGGCCTGGGCGACCGACGACTCCAGCGCACGCAGCTGGTCCGCGAGCGAGGATGCATCCGAGACCACCCCAGCCACCAGCACCAGGCCCACGACCGTGCCGACGACGGCAGCCAGCAGGTCCACCGAGCCGGCGTGCAGCCGCGTGGCTGCCAGCCCCCCGCCCACGAGCCCCGCCCCGACCATGAGCCACGGCAGCCAGGCGGTGGCGCCCGGGCCGGCCACCAGACCCGCCGGTCGCAGGTCGTGGATGGCCATGCCGGTCACGAACAGCATCACCAGCACCAGCACCTGGCTCGCCCAGCCGCCCGCCAGCGGCAGCGCGAGGCGTCGGCCCGTGGAGCGGGCTCGGGCGAGGGGGTCGGGACGGCCCGAAGGGTCGCCGGCCATGGGCGGGCGTGCCTCCGGGAGCGTGCCTAGGTCGCGCGGCGTCGCGGTCATGCGGCCTCGCGGCCCGCCGAGGGCGCGTTCACCAGCTGCTCGCCGAGGCGATGCACAGGGTCGAGCAGGAACGATGGGATGTCGTGCTCGGCGAGGGTGTGGCGGAGCGCCCGGATGTCCCGCGCCCGTAGGTCGTCAGCGTCGTCGGCTGCGTCCTGGCGGCCGGCGCGCGCCTGCGCATCGTGGGCGACCGGGTCGACGAGGCAGACCAGAGCGCCCACGCCCCGGGCCCGGAGCCCGGCGATGGGTCCCACCCACGCCGGATCCAGCGACGGCGTGACGACGACCGCGGTCATCCCCCGGCGCAGCTGCGGGAGGGTGGCCAGCAGCAGCTCCACGAGCGGCGTGCTGGCATCGGCGGTCGCGCCTGCCAGGAGGTGCAGCAGCCGCTGCAGCTGGCGCGACCCGCGGTCGGGTGGCACGACCACGCGTCGCGAGCCGGCCGCGGCGATGGCCAGCGAGCGGCCCTCCGCGAGTGCCTGCCCGCCGATGGACGCCGCCACGCGCACCGCCGTCTCGACCGTGGCGGTGTCGCCCTGCCCCGTGTGGGCCGTCCGATCGAGGTCCAGGTACAGCCACACGTCCGCGGTCCGCTGGGTGTCGAACTCCTTGACCTGGAGCTCGCCGTGGCGCGCGGAGCTCCGCCAATGGATCCGGTTGTATGGGTCGCCCGGCGCGTAGGGTCGGACGCCGGTGACCAGGGGCGTCGTGTGGGGGGTCCGCTCCGGGCGCGCGGCCGTCCCCTGGATGAGCGCGGGTGGCAGCCGGAACAGGGGCAGCGGCTCCACACGTGGCGTGACCACGACGGACGTCGCCGAGCCCACGGTGGCGTAGGCCTCGAACAGCCCGAGCGGGTCGCCGGTCCGGATGACGGCCGGCTCGATCCGATGGTGGCCACGTCGGAGGAGCGGCACCTGGACCGTCCAGCTGCGCTGCTGGCGCGGCCGGAGGCTGACCGCGTGCCCCGGCAGGCGGCTGGGCAGCGTGGTGGGGCTGTGGACGTCCAGCCACAGCCGAGGCAACCGACCGGGGTCGCGCACGGTGTACGCGATGGTCAGCGTCTCGCCCACGGATGCAGCACGCCGGTCCACCGCGTAGCCCGCCTCCAGCCCCCGGATCGACCAACGGGTCAGCAGCCACGCGCCGGCGAGGAGCAGCACCAGGAGCCAAGCCAGGAACGTGAGGGCGGCGAGCCCCGTGGAGAACGCCACGATGGCGAGGACGACGCTGCCGAGGATGAGCCGAGGTCCGCGCATGCCCAGGTTCCGCGATGGGGGCCTGGCGCTCAGGGCGCCGGACGCGGCCCACCTTGGGCGGGCGCGGAGCCCACGACGCCCGGCCCGGCCATGGGCACGCCCCGTCCCATGGGGCCCCCGGGCACCAACCGTCCCTCCACCGGGACCGCATCGAGGATCTCGCGCACGATGGCCGCCGGGTCCACGTCCCGGATGGTCGCGGCGGTGCGCACGATGAGCCGATGGGCCAGCGCCGGCTCGGCGAGCAGCTTGATGTCGTCGGGGATGACGAAGTCACGCCCGGACAGCGCCGCGAACGCCTGGCCGGCGCGGTAGAGCGCCAGCGAGCCCCGGGGCGACGCGCCGAGATAGACGTCGGGGTGGTTCCGGGTCGCGTTGACCAGCCGCACGATGTAGTCCGAGATCGCGGAATCGACGTAGATCTCGCGGACCCCCGCCTGCATCTCCAGCAGGTCGTCCACGGTCGCCACCACCGGCAGCTGGTCCAGCGGATGGCTCCGCTTCTGCTCGTCCAGGATGACGATCTCCTGGAGCGGTGCCGGATAGCCGAGTCGGATGCGCAGCATGAACCGGTCCAGTTGCGCCTCCGGCAGCGAGAAGGTGCCCTCGTACTCCACCGGGTTCTGGGTGGCGATGACCAGGAACGGCGTGGGCATGGGCCAGGTGATGCCATCGATGGTCATGTGGTGCTCCTCCATGCACTCGAGGAGCGCCGACTGGGTCTTGGGGGTGGCGCGGTTGATCTCGTCGGCCAGCACGATCTGGCTGACGATGGGACCGGCGCGGAACTCGAACTCCTGGGTCTTCTGGTTGTAGATGGACAGCCCGGTCACATCCGTGGGCAGCAGGTCGGGCGTGAACTGGATGCGCCGGAAGCTGCACCCGATGGACCTCGCGATGGCCTTGGCGAGCACCGTCTTGCCCGTGCCTGGCACGTCCTCGATGAGCAGGTGTCCCTGGCACAGCAAGGCCACGAGGGCCAGCCGCACCTCGGCGTGCTTGCCCACGATGACCCGCTCGACGTTGGCGGCGACCCGTTCGCCGGATGCCTGGATCCTGGACACCTATCGTCCTCTGGGGGATTCGGCCGCTCGGTCCGGCCCGGCGCGGCAGTGTGCGGCCGCGGTCCGGGGATGGTACGACGAGCGCGGCGACGCTGCCGTTCGTATGTCGGGGCCATCGTTGCGCGCTACTGGCCCTCCCGCGCCGGGTCGAAGCGCTCCAACCAGGCACGCATCAGACGGCCGCCGATGGGCACCGCCGCGGAGCTGCCCGAGCCGCCGTTCTCCACGACCACGGCGATCGCGATGCGCGGCTCGCGCGCCGGCGCGAAGCCCACGAACCAGCTGTGGGGCGTCTCGCCTGGGGCCAGCTCCGCGGTGCCGCTCTTGCCCGCCGTCCGAACCCCGGGCACCTTGGCGCCACCCGCATAGGGCCCCGCGTACTCGCCCTCGACCGCGTTGGTCATGGCGGCCGTGATGGCGTCCGCGACCTCCGAGGACATCACCCGGCCCACGGTCTGGGGGCCGCGCACGACGCTCCGGCCATCGTCGTCCTCCAGACGGTCGACGAGGCTGGGCGCCATCATCACCCCGTCGTTGGCGATGGTCGCCGCGACCAGCGCCATGTGCAGCGGCGTGACCAGGACCTCGCCCTGGCCAAAGCCGGCGCTGGCCAGCTCGGCCTCGGACCCGAAGCCGTCGAGCGTGCCGTCCCCACCGTTCATCTGGCCCGCCACCATGGGCAGCCCCAGGTCGAGCGTCGCGTCGAGGCGCAGACGCTCCGCCGCGTCGACCATGGCCTCCGGGCCCGCCTCCAGCGCGGCATGCGCGAACCAGACGTTGCTGGACACCTCCATCGCCTCCTCGAAGTCCAGCGGGTGGTCCAGCTGGACGGTGCGCGGCGCGTCCCGCAGCCGCACGCCGTCCACGCGCAGCCCCCGCACCGACTCGCGCGGCTGCTCCTCGTACGTGGTGCCCGGGTCGACGGCCCCGGAACCCAACGCCGCCACGGCGGTGACCAGCTTGAACACCGACCCCGGCACGTACCGCCCCTGCGTGGCCCTGTCCAGGAGCGGCGAGTCGGGGTCCGCGTCGAGCTGGGCGAGATAGGCACGCGCCGTGCCCAGGTCCGCGAGCTGGGCGGGGTCATAGCCGGGCGTGCTCACCAGCGCGAGGATCCGGCCCGTCGACGGCTCGATGGCGACGACCGCACCGCGCCGGTCGCCCAGCAGCCGGGCCGCCATCTGCTGGAACCGCGCGTCCACCGACAGGACGAGGTCGACCGGCCGGTACGGGTCGTCCCGGAGCTTGCGCAAGGCACCGCCCCCGGCGGTGAGGCCATCCATGCCCGAGAGCTGCGCGTCGTACGACCGCTCGAGGCCCGCCGTCCCCAGGAGCGCGCTCTGGTAGCCCGTGATGGTCGCCATGGCGGGGTATCGATAGCGTCGGATCCGCGTGCCGTCATCGTCGGTGGAGTTGCCGGCGACCACGGTGCCCCGCGAGTCCAGGATCCGCCCACGCGCCACGTTGCGGTCGACCCACGCGCGGAGCGGGTCGCGCGGGTCGTCGGTGAGCGGCCCGGCCTGGGCCAGCTGCCACCAGCCGGCACCCAGCACGATGGCGAGGTAGCCCACGAACAGCACGCCCGCCACCCGCAGCAGCCCCACGCCGATGCCCGGGGCCTCCCGGCGCCGCTCGTCACCCGCGCGAGGTCATGCCGCCGCCTCCGCACCCGGCCCCCTCGACGCCCATGGCCCCCTCCCGGCCGGCATGGAGCGGGTCGCGCGCGATGCCCGCACCGGCGCCCCAGAGCGCGCGTCGGTCGCTGAGCGCCAGGAGCAGGCCCACCACGAGGCCGTTGGTGATGACCGACGAGCCGCCATAGCTCACGAACGGCAGGGTCACGCCCGTGAGCGGCACCAGCCGCAGGTTGGCGGCCATGATGAGACCCGCCTGGATGACCACGACCAGGGTCAGGCCGGCCGCCAGCAGCGACTGGAACTCGTCGGGCGCCTTCTCGCCGCGACCCGCAGGCCACGCTCGGCGAGCACCAGATAGCAGCCGGCGATGGCGACCACGCCCAGCAGCCCCAGCTCCTCCCCCAGGGCCGCGAACACGAAGTCGCTGTGCATCAGCGGGATGGCGGGGGCGGCGCCGACCTGCGGCAGCCCGGCGCCGAGGCCCGTGCCCACCACGCCCCCGCGCGCGAACGCATACATCGCCCGCACCACCTGGTAGCCCGCCCCCGATGGGTCCGCCCACGGGTCCAGCCAGACGTCGATGCGGGTGTGGACGTGGCCCACGGTCTCGTACAGCACGAAGCCGGCGCCGAGGGCGAGCACCACGCCCAGCACCACGTACGACGCGCGCCGCGTGGCGATGTACAGCAGCGCCAGGAACACGCTGAACAGGAGGAAGGCCGCACCCAGGTCGCGCTGGACGATGACCAGGCCCACCGCCAGGCCCCACATCGCGAGCATTGGCAGCAGGTACGGCAGGGGCGGCAGCGCGAGTGGCCCGATGCGCAGGCTCGCCCGCGCGAGGAGCGGCCGGTTGTCCGCGAGGTACGCCGCGAGGAACACCACCAGGATGACCTTGAGCAGCTCCGACGGCTGGCCGCTCACGGGGCCGAGGCGGATGGACAGGCGCGCCCCGTTGACCTCGTCGCCCAGCACGAACACGGCGGCCAGGAGCACGATGCCCAGGAACGCCCAGGTGTAGCGATAGTCCCGGAGCCATCGGACGGAGCGCACGCTGATGGCGACGATGGCCAGTACGCCCAGCCCCAGCAGCAGCCACAGCAGCTGGCTGTCACCCAGGCCCAGCACCCGATCCCCCAGTCGCTGCTGGACGAGCCCCTGGGGCATCCGCCCCATGAGCAGCAGCGACAGCCCACCCAGCAGCCCGACCGTGGGCAGCAGCACCTGGTCGAGGGCGCGCCCGCTGACCATGAACGCGACGTGCGCTCCCACCAGCGCGAGTGCCCAGCACACGATGGGCAGGGGCTCGCCGATGGTGAGTCGACCGGCCAGCGTGGATGCCATGCCCACCCAGCCAAGCCCCAGCGCCAGGACGACCACCAGCAGCAGCCGGGTCTCCAGCGGCCGGCCGGATGGGCGCATCCGGATGCGAGCGCGCAGGCTCACGAATCCGGGGTCGCCAGCGGGCGTTCCAGACGCAGGCGCACCTTGCCCAGCGCGATCTCGTCGCCGAAGCGGACCGGCGCGCCACCCTCCACGGGGGTGCCGTTGACGAGCATCGGGCGCATCCCCTCGGCGCGCTCCTCGAGATACCAGGCATGGCCCCGATAGGTCAGCAGGCCATGCTCGGCGGCGACCAAGGGGTCCTCCACCACGACGGTGTTGTTGACGTCACCCCCGAAGCTGGTCACCGCGTCGATCGGGATGGACGCGCCGGCCGCAGGCTCGCCCAGCGGCGAGGCGACCACGATCAGCCGACCCACCGATGGCGCTGCGCCAGCCACGGCGCTGCGCAGGTCACGCCACAGGCTCCGGACCACCAGGAACAGGAACAGGTACAGGCCGAGCACGAAGCCCAGGCGCAGGACCCACAGGACGGCCGTGAACGCGTCCATGCGCGCCGACGCCCGTCAGGGGCGCGGTCGCACGGTCAGGGTGGCACGACCCAACCGGACCACGTCCCCGGCACCCAGGGCGACCTCGCGCACGCGGACACCACCGACCAGGGAGCCGTTGGTGCTGCCCAGGTCCGTGTACACCAGCGTGCCGTGGCGGGCCGAGAAGCGCCCGTGATGGCGCGAGACGCGCTCGTCGGGGATGACGATGTCGTTGTCGGTGCCACGTCCCACGCCCAGGATGGCGCCGTCGAAGGCGACATCCAGCCGAGACCCATCGGGGAGGCACACCTCGATGGTCGCGCGCGGCCCCACGAGGGGTGGCGGCAGCAGCGGGGGCGGCACCGACGCGACCGGCTCGGGCTGGGGCTCGGGCTTCGGCGCGGGCGTGACGACGGGGGTCGGCGCGGCTGCGACCATCGGGGCCGCAGGCGGGGCCGCCTCAGGCCCGGCGGCGGCCACCGGTGGCACGGACGCGGGCGTCGGGACGGGTTCGGGCGCAGCGGGCGTCGGGACGGGTTCGGGCGCAGCGGGCGTCGGGACGGGTTCGGGCGCGGCGGCAGGTGGGGGCGACCGCGGGCGCCGGGCTCGCGGGCGGCGGGCTGACGAACGCAAGGACGGGTGGCGGGGTGTCCGCCTCGGCGATGACCGGGATCGCGGCCCTCGGCACGCCCGGAGGCGTCCCCGTCGCAGGCGTCGGCAGGGGCTGGGCCACGACCTCGTCGTCGATCACGCCCGTGCCCGGGATCGGGGCGCGTGGCGCCCTGGGGCCCTCGAGCTCGACGGGTCGGAGGCCCGTCGCGGCGGCGGCGACCAGGCTGGGGTCGAGGGGCTCCGCATCCACCTCCAGGTCGCCCTGGGGCACGCGCGGCGAGGCCACGAGCGACACATCGGGTCGCCGCAGCAGCCAGTGGCCCTGCTCCCGGGCCCGCACCAGGATGGCGTCCGCGAGCAGCGCCGAGAGGTCCCCATCGCTCGCCTCGAGCGCCTCGAGGTCCGCCGGGTGCAGCAGGATCCGATAGCGGCTGGGGACATAGGTCTGGCCTGCCGCCACCACCCGCATGGCGCTCATGGCGCGTTCGATGCGTCGTTCCAGCTGGACCGGCTGGGGATGCGCTCGGAACAGGCGCGCCGCAGGTCGCTCCAGGATCCGCTCGAGGAAGCTCTCGACGGCGGCGAACGGTCGGGACATCGTTGGGAGACTACCAAGATCGGTCGTTGCCGCCCCACGGGCGACCGAGCGGCAGGACCTTCGCGACCGGGGCACCGGTACCGATGCCGGAGTGCGCCGCACTGGCAGGGACCCTACCGTCGTATCCCTATCCGGAGGGAAGTCGCGCCATGTCCACGGCACACCAGGTCGAGTCGTTCTGCGAGAGCTGCGGCACGCGCTATGCGTTCGAGCCGCGGCGCACCGCGAAGCGCCACCTGGTGAAGGTCGGTCGCCTCGTGGGCATCCTGCCCGACGAGCCCGACATCGACGACAGCGCGCTGGTCGTCTCCAAGGACCCCTTCCACGGCGCGTTCCACTTCTGCCTCGAGTGCCGCCGCTTCACGTGCCCCACGTGCTGGGACGCCGCGGCGGGCTTCTGCCGCAGCTGCGCGTCCGTGCTGGCCGGCGCGGATGGGCCGGCCCAGGCCGAGTACACCCTCGATCCGGAGACCCAGGAGCTCCTGCGCACGGCGTTCGGGGACCTCGACCGGCTGGGCTCCGGCGAGTCCTGGCTGTACCTCGAGCCACCGCCGGAGGCCCGTCCGGAGCCGGTGGCGGTCGCCCCGGAGTTCGGCGATGCGCCCGAGGACGACCTGGGCCACATCATCGAGGCCGGCGTGGCCGCGAGGGCCGCGCGCGAGGCGCAGGCCGCCCGCGAGGCCGCCGAGGCCGAGGAGCGCGAGCAGGCGCGCCTCGAGGAGGAGCGTCGCCAGCAGGCCGAGGCGGAGCGCGTCGCCGCCGAGCAGGCCGAGGCCCAGCGGCTGGCCTGGGAGGAATACGAGCGACAGCGACAGCAGTACGAGGCGGACCTCGCCGCATGGGAGGCCGCCGAGGCGCAGCGTCGCGCCGACGAGGAGGCGCAGCGGCTGGCCGACGAGGAGGCCCAGCGGCTGGCCGGCCAGGCCGAAGCGGAGCGACTCGCCGCCGAGGCCGAGGCCGCACGTCTGGCCGCGCAGGCCGACGCCGAGCGACTCGCGGCGGAGGCCGAGGCCGCTCGGCTCGCTGCCCTGGCCGCGGATGCCAGCCAGGCCGAGGCGCGGCGCGCCGAGATCGAGCGGATGGCCGCCCAGCAGGCGGAGGCGGAGCGACTCGCCGCGGAGGCCGAGGCACACCGGGTCGCCGCCCAGGCGGAGGCCGAGCGGTTCGCGGCACAGCGCGCCGAGGCGGAGCGGGTCGCGGCAGCGGAGGCTGCGCGGATGGCCGCGGCTGCCGAGGCGGGACGACTCGCCGCGGAGGCGCAGGAGGCCGCATCGCAGCCGGCCGAGGCCCCGGTCTGGGGGAGCCTGGCGGGCGCGCTCGGCCCCGACGTCGCCGCGGACGAGCCCGACGCACCCGCCGCCCCCGAGCGCCCGCAGCTGCCGCCCGTGCCCCAGGTCCCGCCACCGCCCAACCCCACGTGGCAGATGGGCGGGCCCGCGGGCGGGATGCCCGGCTGGGCGCCGCCACCAGCGCAGGGCTTCCGGCCGCCCGCTCCCGGCTGGAACGGCGCGCCGGCCCGTGCCGGCGGCATGAACGGCCATGGCCACCCCGGGGACGCGCAGCTGCGCAGCGGCATCCGCCCCTGCCCCCGGTGCGAGCTGGCGCTCTCGGCCAACGCCCGCTTCTGCCGACGCTGCGGGCTGCCGCAGGGCTGATCCGGCGGCCGCCGTGGCCGGGGGCTACACCGAGCCGTCTAGAAGATGCGTGGCGCGCCGCCGCGGAACTTCGACCGCACGTCACGCGCACGTGCGTACGCGGCACCCAGCAGGACCGCCTGGAACAGCCAGTTGAGCCACACCAGCGCGATGAACACCGAGGCGATGACCCCGAGACCGGTGAACCCGCCGACCAGCATCGGTGCCAGCAGGCCGAACAGCGAGGTGAGCAGACCGATCGCGATCCCGGCCACGACCGCGGGGAGCAGCGCCGCCCGCCAGTGGGGCGGCCGCACGGGCAGCAGCAGGTAGCACGCAAGGCACACCAGGCACGCCACGGCGATGGCGACCAACGGCGACAGGATGGGCAGCAGCCCGTCAGCCTGGATGCCCAGGAACCCGTTGACGACCGAGATCGCGGTGCTCGCCGCGAACGCCGACAGCACCGCGATGACGACGATCGCGGTGGCGATGACGCCCCGCACCCTGCCCATCACCGGGTCGCGGCCACGCTGCGCGGGGAAGAAGCGGTTGATGGCGCCATCGATGGCGAGATAGAAGCCGCTGGCGCCCCAGACGAAGCCGACGAAGCCGATGATGGAGCCCACCCGCGCGCTGTTGGCGACGCTGTCGATGATGCTCGTGGCCACGTCCTCGAGCGGCGGCACCTGGTCGATGACCCACGCGATGACCCGGTCGCGGGTCGCCTGGTCGTCCACGATGATGACCAGCACGCTCACCAGGAGCAGCAGCCCCGGCACGATCGCGAACAGCGCCGAGAACGCCAGCCCGGACGCCAGCAGGCCGCCCCCGGCGGCGTTGTACGAGTCCATCACGGACATCAGCACGCGCACGGGCGGCAGGCGGCGCATGCGTCGCTCGAGGGCGCCGAGGCGCTCCTGGAGCGAGAGCCGAGGGGTGCTCACCGCGTCCCGGCGAGGGCGCGCATCAACCGGTGGGACCGCTCCCGCCGGTGGACGCGGATGACGTGCTCGTCGATCCGCTGGTCGGGCTCGTCGACCCTGACGACGGCGGGCTGGTGGTGGGCGCGGCAGGCGCGGCGTCCGTGCCAGCCGCCGACCCTTCGCCGGTCGAGCCGGTCTCGCTGCCGGCTGCCGGTGCTGCGGCGGGCGCCGCGGGCGACGACTTGGAGCGGCTCGCGTCGCGGGCGTCCTTCTTGGCCCAGCCGGAGCCCTTGAACACGATGGCGGGCGCCGAGAGGGCGCGCTTCATCGGTCCGCCGCACCGCTCGCAGGTGGCTGGGCCGCTCGCCGAGATCGGGTGGATCACCTCGACGACATGGCCGCACGTCTCGCAGACGTAGTCGTAGATGGGCACGCCTACCCTCGGACCATGCGCATGCCGCACTTGGGGCAGTAGAACGCGCGGTCGTGGGCGGCGGCGAAGCCGCAGTGGCCGCACACCAGGCCACCCGGCCCGCCCTTGGGCATCGGCAGCCCGGGGGCCACGATGCCGATGGCGTCCTTGCTGCCCAGGATGTTGGTGAACAGCGCGGCGAGGATCCGGCTGGCGTTGCGGTCCGTGTCGCCGCGCACGCCCTTGCCACCCCATGCGGTGATGCCCCGCACGATCATGTCGCCGGTCTGCTCGTCCCAGTGGGAGATCACGCCGCCCATGATGGCATCGTACTCGGGGTAGCCCGACGTATCCGTCTCGCCGGAGGTCTGGGCCAGGACGATCGTCTCGAAGGCTGGGTCGTAGGCGTCCAGCAGCGCCAGGACGAACATGCCGTGGCGCACCTCGGGCGGCTGGTCGTGGGTGGCGTGGAGCCACGTCTGGCCCAGCTCCGGGCGGAGCAGGTCCGGGGCCGCGCGGTCGGCGCTGGAGTCGAACGGCGGCACCACCGTGACGCGCCCGCGATGGGTGATGTCGGCGAGCAGGTTGGGGAGCGCCGCGAGGGCGTTGGGGCCGGCCGTCATGCGCACGCCCTGGCTGGTCTTGGCCCGGTAGGTCAGCTTGAGCTCGTGGTCGTCGACGATCAGCCCATCGGGCGTGGGCTCGGCCATGGGCAGCGGCGCCTCCTCGGGACGCCCCAGGAGACGCTTCAGGCTATCGAGTGACACGGGGTCCTCCCTCGGTCGGGGCTGGGCGGCGCAGGCCCGGTGGATGGTACCGCGTCGCCGGTGCGGTATGGGGAGGTCCTGATGGTCCGGGGGGCAGACCTTACCCGGGTCCGGCCAGATGGCGTCGCAACCGCTCCACGCGCTCCGCCAGCTCCTGGGCGCGCTGTCGCGCACCCTCCACCACGGCGGCCGGGGCGCGGCTCGTGAAGTTGGGGTCGGCGAGCCGCGCCAGCGTGGCGGCCAGATGCGCCTCCGCCTCGGCAAGCTCCTTCTGGATTCGCGCCGTGTCGCGCTCGGTGTCCGCCTCGGTGGCGGCCAGGCGTGCCTCCGCCTGGTCGGTCACCACGACCAACGCCCCGGGGGCGTCATCGAGCACCGCGCGGTCCTCCGCGACGCTCACGCGCACGCGAGCCAGTCGCTCCACCGCGTCCTCGAGGCCGCGCACGGCGAGAAGCAGCCCCTCGGAGCGGGGCACGATGGTCGCGGACAGCCACGTCCCCGCCTCGATGCCCGCGTCCGTGCGCGCGTTGCGGATGGCCGTGACGAGCTCCAGCAGTTCCGCCGTGCCGCTCGCCTGGACCGCCGCGGCGCCACCGGCACCACCCCGCGGCTGCGGCCAGCGCGCCACGATGAGCAGGTCAGGGTCGTCAGGCGACTTGGGCAGCCGCGCCCAGAGATGCTCCGTGATGTGGGGCATGATCGGATGCAGCAGCCGGAGGTACCGGTCGAGCACCCACGCCAGCACCTGCCAGGTGGCCACCCGGCGCTCCACCGGACGCCCGGGCGCGAGCTGCGCCTTGGCCAGCTCCAGGTACCAGTCGCAGTACTCCGCCCAGATCGCCGTGTGGAGCAACCGCGCCGCCTCGCCCAGCTGGAAGCTGGCATACGCCTGGTCCACGGCGGCCACGGTGGCCTCGCAGCGCTCGAGGATCCAGTGCTCGGCGGGACCCAGGCGGCCGACAGGGCGCAGGACGGCATTCTCTGGCAGCTCGGTGGGCCGCTGCGCGGCATGGCGGCTGGCGTTCCAGAGCTTGTTGGCGAAGTTGCGCGCCATCCAGCCGACTGGGCGACATGCGCTGGTCCATGCCTGCCGTGAGCCCGTTGAGCAGCGCGAAGCGGAGGGCGTCGGCGCCCACCTCGTCCACCACGCCCAGCGGGTCGACCACGTTGCCCTTGGTCTTGGACATCTTGGCGCCGTACGGGTCGCGGACCATGCCGTGGAGGTAGACCACTTTCGAACGGCTCGCGGCCCATGAGCCACTCGCCCAGCATCATCATCCGGGCGACCCAGAAGAAGATGATGTCGTAGCCGGTCTCCATGACCGTGCCTGGGTAGTAGCGGTCGAGGTCGACGGTGCGCTCCGGCCAGCCGAGCGTGCTGAACGGCCACAGGCCGCTCGAAGACCAGGTGTCGAAGATGTCCTCGTCCTGGCGCAGCTCCGTGGCCGCCACCCCGCACGTGGCGCACGCGTCGGGGCCACTGGACGCGGTCCGACACCGTGACGTGCCCGTCGGGGCGGTACCACGCCGGGATGCGATGCCCCCACCACAGCTGGCGGCTCACGTTCCAGTCGTGGATGTCCGTCATCCAGTCGAAGAACGTCCGCTCGAGAAGCGTGGCGACGAACCGCGTGCAGCCTCGCGCACCGCCGCCATGGCACGCTCGGCCATGGGCGCCACCCGGATGAACCACTGCGTCTTGATGCGCGGCTCCACGATGTCGTCGCTCCGCTCGCAGCGGCCCACGACCATCTCGTGCGGCTGGGTGCCCACGAGGTCGCCCTGCGCCTCGAGGTCGGCCACGATGCGCCGGCGTGCCTCGGCGACCAAATGAGTCCCGCGTAGGCGCCCGCCTGCTCGCCCATGCGGCCGTCGTCGGTCATCACGTCGATGACCGGCAGGTCGTGGCGACGACCGGTCGCGAAGTCGTCGTGGTCGTGCGCCGGCGTGATGGCTACGGCGCCCGTGCCGAACCCGCGCTCCACCATCTCGTCGCGATGACGGGCACCGCGCGTCCCGTGAACGGCACCAGCACCGAGCGCCCGACCAGCGCCTGGTAGCGCAGGTCGTCGAGTGGACGGCCACCGCCGTGTCGCCCAGGAGGGTCTCGGGGCGCGTGGTGGCGACGGTGATGGTGGCATCGGGGTCGGGCGTCCCGTCGTCCCGGACCAGGTGGTACCGGATCACGACCAGAGCGTGCCGACCTGCGGCTTGCCCACCACCTCCAGGTCGGAGACGCTGGTGCGGCATCCCAGGCACCAGTTGATGAGCCGCTCGTCCCGATATGCCAGGCCGTCGTCCCACAGCCGCTTGAAGGCGGTGCGGACGGCATGCACTCCCCTCGTCCATGGTGAAGCGCAGCCGGCTCCAATCCACCGACACGCCGAGGCGTCGATGCTGCTCGCCGATGATTCCCCGGGTCTCCTCCATGAACGCCCACATCCGCTCGAGGTAGCGCTCCCGACCCAGGGTCGCCCGGGACTCGCCCTCCCAGGCGGGGATGGTCGAGCACCACCTGCGCAGCGATCGAGCGTGGTCCACGCCCGGCAGCCAGAGCGTCGCGTGACCCTGCATCCGCGCCCTGCGGACGAGGGCGTGGCCGCCACGAGCGCGTGGCCCATGTGGAGGGCGCCCGTGACGTTGGGCGGCGGCTGGATGATGACGAAGGGCGTCATCGAGGGGATGGCGCGCGACCCGGCGCCATCGGGCGCGAACACGTCGGCCCGGTCCCACGCGGCACGCACGCTTCGCCTCGACCTCCGTGGGTCGATAGGCGCTGCCGATGGGATGGCTCGGTCATGGGCTCCTGCCGGGGCTCGTGTGGCACATCGGCGCGCGGGCACGCCATGCGTGTCGGGCCGGGCGGTCGAGTGTCCAGCGCAGCGGCCGTGACCCAGGTCGTGCGCGTCGTGTCCGGACGGTCCGGGCCATGCTCGGTCGCCGCGCAGGCACGGGCGGATCCGCGCGACGCACGGGGTTCGCGCTCCCGGCCGTCATCCTGACCCTGGTCGCCGTGGTGGGCATCGCGCTGGTCGCGGTGGGCCTGGCCAGGTGCTGGCTAGCCCGACGCCGGCATGAAGCTTCGTGGCATCGTCGACCGCCCCCGTCGCGACCGACCCGGCCCCGCGCACGTCCGCCGAGCCGTCCGTGGGTCCGGACGCGTCCGCCATGGACGACCCGCTGCTGCTGGGCCTGCTCGACGCGGCCGACCTGCCCGGCCTCGCCTCCCCCGAGGGCCCCGGGGAGGGCACCCGGTACGACATCGACGACGTGGCCTTCGAGGCCAGCAGGGGCATCCGCATCGTGTCGCAGACCTGGCAGTCGCTGTCCGACGGCGGCCTCGCCGCGGTGTTCGACTTCCGGATGCAGTTCCCCTCCGCCGCAGCGGCGGCGGCCTATCTCAGGCCGCCGAGCCGGTGCTCTCCGAGCAGGCCGCGACGGGCCAGCAGCCAGGTCTCCCGCCCGTGGTGGGTGCCGACACCCGCGTCTATGGCCTGGAGACCACCGGCCAGTCCGGCGGTGCTGCTGCGCACCTACCTGTTCCGCGTGGGCTCGGTGGTGGCCAAGGTGGAGGGCGAGGGCACCGACGTGGACCCGGCGACGATCGACGCGCTCGCCCGGACGGCCGCCCAGCATCCTTGCGGCCGGCCCCCGGCCCCCGGATCGCCCCGGCCTGCCGCCACACCATCCCCCACTGCCCACCACCGAACCGCTGCCCACGGGCGAGGCGCTCGCCGCCGCTGCTCCTCGAGCACGTGCCGGCCGACATCGGCCCGAGCTGCGTCCCCGACTCGCAGCGGCTGTGGCAGGGCGAGCTGGCCACGCTCGTGTGCAGCGAGGAGGGCTCGGGCGTGACCGTCACCTACAGCGGCTTCGATGGGGCCGACACCCTGGCCGCCGCGTTCGACGCCTCGCTCCAGGACATCGTCGAGCGTGACCGCGGAGTCCTGCGACCTCGGCCCCTATCTGGGGGCCTACGAGGTCGACGACGGGCGCGCAGGTCGGCCAGGTCGCCTGCTGGGCCGAGCAGGGCGGCCAGGCGATCGTGGTCCGACGAGCGGCTGGCCATCCTTGCGGTCGCCGCGTCGCCACCGACGCTCGACGCGGCTGGCCTCTACCTGTGGTGGCTGGGCGCCGGCCCGAGCTGTAGCCTGGCCGGGGCCGCCATCGCTGCCCAGGTCGCCGCTACTGGTAGCCCAGCAGATGGCCATGCACAGCCACCACATGAGCGCACCGCCGGCAGCATCGCGACCCGTCGCGGCGCGCGTCAACCGCTCCCGGAAGGCGACCCCAGCATCAGCCACAGCACGAACGCGCGTCCGCGATGTAGCGACCAGCCCAACTGGGCGAACCCGGGGTTGCCGTGCATCGGGTAGTCCGGCAGCAGGATGAGCGCCGCAGTGAGCCCCGGCGACAGCGCGGCGGCCACGCGCGCCGAGACCACCACAGGATGGGCATCGTGAGCAGCACCGACGAGCCCACGAAGCCGGGCATCACCCGGGAAGTCGTCCTGCCACTCGAGCCCCCGGAACGGCATCGCGTACGAAGGCCACCCGGGATGTGGCGCCACGACACGATGCCGTGCTGGTACCACGGCTCGTCGAGGACGCTCTCGCCATCCACGTTCGGATGAGGCGCTAGCCGAACTCGGGGGGTCGCCGAAGCGGGCCAGGTTGTAGGCCACCCCACCAGGGCCGCCGGGATGGCGACCCCGCGACCACCTTGGCCCAGGCGCCACTTCGGCGCCATCGCCGCGATACAGGTACAGCGGCAGCGGCAGGGCCAAGCCCACCGGCAACCGCGGCAGCGCCCGCTTGCTTTCGCAGCCCGGCCACCACCGGCGGCCGCCGGTCGAGCGCGACGTGATGGGCGAGCAGGCACGGGGCCGCCAGCAGCTGGGG
This sequence comes from Chloroflexota bacterium, assembly GCA_046328155.1. GTDB lineage: Bacteria > Chloroflexota > Limnocylindria > Limnocylindrales > CSP1-4 > JAFMJV01. The sequence goes on along the minus strand of JAXLXC010000023.1, from coordinate 21,468 downwards.
CGCGAGATGCTGGCCGCCGGTGGTGCCCATCCTGGAGATCTCGGGGCCGAACGCCCACGGGGCCAATGAGCGCCAGCCGGGGGACGTACGCGACGCCGAGGCGCAGCGGCATGGCCACACGAGCGCCACGCTGAGGCCCCCGAAGATGGCGCCCGTGACGTTGCTGTCCACGACCACGCCGAGGAAGGCGAACGGCGAGCAAGGACCCAAGGGGGCGGGAAGGGGGCGAGTACCAGCCGCCCTCGGGCCGCCGCCAGCTCAGCCACGGGATGGGGTCGGTCAGGTACAGCCGGCCGTGCGCGAACGCTGCACGATGGGCCAGTGGGAGTCGGGGTCGGTCTGCCCCTGCCCCACCAGCAGGTAGAACACCGCGGCCGCGCCCGCCAGGATGACCCCCACCCACCGATCCATCAGCGCATGCTATCGGTCCATGACCCGTCCGCGACGTCCGTCCGTGCCGCCCCTCGCCAGGTTGGCGCGCCTGGCGACCCTGCTGGCCGCGCTGCTGCTCCTGTGGGTGCCGCTCGCGCACGCCCAGTCGCCGTCCGCGGGCCCCGACCTCCTGGCCGCCAGCCTCCTCGCGGACGACGACCTGCCGGGCTTCGCGGGCCGGGACATCGAGGATCCCACGGACCTGGACGTGGACCGGCTGGCCTTCGACGAGCACGGTGGCGTGGATGCGCGGATCCGCGCGTGGGTCTCGCAGGAGCAGGGCGTGGTGTTCGACTACCGGATGCTGCTGCCCACCGCCGACGATGCCCGGGCCTACCTCGCGGCCGCCGAGCCGACGCTCTCCGAGGCGGACGACGCGGGCCTGGTGCTCGACGCCGCCGACCCGCTGACACCGGGGACGCGCCACTGGGCGGGCGAGACGCGCATCGGCGACGAGCCGGTCGCCATGGACGTGTGGCTCATCCCCGTCGGTCCGGTCGTGGCGAAGGTGGCCGTGACCGTGTTCGGTCCCGGTCTGGACCTGCGTCGCGCCATCGCGGAGCGGGCGCTGGCACGCCTCGAGGCGGCCTACGGACCTGCTGACGCGGGCATGCCCTCAGGCTCGCCAGGGGCGTCGCCGATCGCCTCATCCACCTCCGACATCGAGCTGCTCCAGGGCCTGGTGCTCCCGTGGACCGAGCCCGACCCGCCGACCCTGGGCGCCATCCTCGCGCGACCCCTCGCCGACCTGGCGACGCTCTGGGAATCGGCCAGGTTCGTGGTCGCCGCGCCCGCCCAGGCCACCGGGCTGCCGAAGCGCTCCAGTCCGCGGTGACCCTCCGGGGTCAGCTCGTAGGTGGCGCGCTCGACCCGCTGGAACCAGCCGTAGTGGTCCTGGTGGAGGATCCGCGCCGCGTCCGGGACATCGCCCGCAGCACGCATCGCACCCAGCGTCATCGGGCCGTGCTCGGCGAGCAGGGTCGCGCAGCGCAGGGCCTGCTGGCGGTACGCGGTCATGATCGGGGCGCGCATCGCCATGCCGCCGGGGTTGGGATCCCCGACGCGCCGGGCATGCTCGCCCAGGAGCATGGCGGTGTGGCGCGCGGCCTTGCGTGGGGCGTACGGCAGCGGATCGAGGACCACCTCGACGCGGCGGGTCACCACCAGCAGGCCGCAGCCGAGACGGCGGCACAGGCGGCGCACATCGCGCAACCGGCGAGGTCGCTCCCCGACGGCCAGGTAGACCCGGTCGGTGAGCGCCAGCCGCTCGACGCCCTGGAGCACGAGGGCCAGGCTGAACGAGCGCTTCAGCTCCACCACGACGGGCGGCTCCGCGCCACGCACGCCCACCACGTCACAGCCCCGGACCTCGCCCTTCACGACGTACCCCTGGCCCTCCAGGAACGCCTTGACGGGCGCATAGAGCTCGGTCTCGGCCTTCACGGGTTCAGCCGACCCGTCGGACGCGCTCCTGTGTGGCACGGGGCCGCCGGCGCGTCGGTCAGGCGCCGCGCTCGAGGAGCTCCGTGTAGTTCGTCTCGTCGACGCCGCGGTCGATCTCGGCCTTGGTCAGCAGCAACGGGGCGCGACCCTGGCGGATGGTCTCCTCGGTGATGATGCACTTGCGCACGTCGGTGCGCTCCGGGATGTCGTACATCACGTCGAGCAGCGACTCCTCCACGATCGAGCGGAGTGCCCGGGCGCCCGTCTTGCGCGCCTGGGCCAGCTCGGACGCGGCGGCGATCGCGCCATCGGTGAACACCAGGTCCACCTTGTCCAGCGACAGGAACTTCTGGAACTGGCGGGTCACCGCGTTGCGGGGCTCGGTGAGCACGCGCATGAGGTCGTCGCGGGTCAGCGCGGACAGCGTGACCGTGACCGGCAGCCGCCCCACGAACTCGGGGATGAGCCCGAACTTGAGCAGGTCCTCGGGCATCAGGTGCTCCAGGATCTTCTCCCGCTCGACCTTGTCCTTGCGCCCGTCGGCGCCAAAGCCCATGGACCGCTTGCCCACGCGCTCCTCGACGATGCGCTCCAGCCCCTCGAAGGCCCCGCCGCAGATGAACAGCACGTTGGTGGTGTCGATCTGGATGAAGTCCTGGTGGGGGTGCTTGCGACCGCCCTGCGGCGGCACGTTGGCGATGGTCCCCTCGAGGATCTTGAGCAGCCCCTGCTGGACGCCCTCCCCCGACACGTCGCGGGTGATGGAGGGGTTGTCCGCCTTGCGCGCGATCTTGTCGATCTCGTCGATGTAGATGATGCCCCGCTGCGCCCGGGCGACATCGAAGTCGGCCGCCTGGATGAGCCGCAGCAGGATGTTCTCGACGTCCTCGCCCACGTAGCCAGCCTCGGTGAGCGAGGTGGCATCGGCGATGCAGAAGGGCACGTCCAGGACCTTCGCGAGGGTCTGCGCCAGGAGCGTCTTGCCGGAGCCCGTGGGGCCCACCAGCAGGACGTTCGACTTCTGGAGCTCCACCTCGTCGATCTGGTTGCCCGCGTTGACGCGCTTGTAGTGGTTGTAGACGGCCACCGACAGCACGCGCTTGGCGCGCTCCTGGCTGATGACGTACTGGTCCAGCGCATCCTTGATCTGCCGAGGGTTGGGCAGCTTCGCCGCGTGCGGCCGTGGCCGCGATGGCGACTCCTGCATCTCCTCCTCGATGATCTCCTGGCAGAGGTTGATGCACTCGTCGCAGATGTAGACGCCCTGCCCTGCGATGAGCTTGCGGACCTGCTCCTGGCTCTTGCCGCAGAAGCTGCAGCGATAGGGAACCTTGGTGCCCTTGCCGCTGGAGGTCGTGGACATCGCGCCCTTCCTGCTCGTGACCCGTCGCCGACCCTGGGTGGTCAGCGGGTGCCCTTCTCCGGCTCGTCCGACTCGGACCGCTTCTCGGCGCGCCCACCCGAACGCTCCTTGGCCGGTGCGGGGGTCGCCGTCAGGGGCGGCTTGTCCCGCTCGGCGTAGACCTCGTCGATGATGCCATACGCACGCGCCTGCTCGGCGGACATGAAGTAGTCCCGGTCGGTGTCCTTGGCGATCTTGTCCTCGGCCTGGCCCGTGTGGTCCGCGAGGATCCTGTTGAGGCGCTTGTTGAGCTCCTCGAGCTCCTTGACCTGGATGAACACGTCCGGGGTGTTGCCGCGGAAGCCCGCGGACCCCTGGTGGATCATGATCCGGGAGTTGGGCAGCGCGTAGCGCTTGCCCTTGGCACCCGCCGCGAGCAGCACCGAGGCCATGGACGCCGCCATGCCGATGCAGATGGTGCTCACGGGTGCGCGCAGGTACTGCATGGTGTCGTAGATCGCGAGGCCCGAGGTGACCACGCCGCCCGGCGAGTTGATGTACAGGCTGATGTCGCGCTCGGGGTCCTCGGCGTCCAGGAACAGCAGCTGCGCGATGATCAGGTTGGCCAGATGGTCCTCGATGGCATCGCCCAGGAAGATGATCCGCTCGCGGAGCAGCCGACTGTAGATGTCGTAGGCCCGCTCGCCCCGGCTGGAGCTCTCGATGACCATGGGCACGAGCATCGCCCGGGCATCGAGCGCGGTCTCGAGCGCCGCCGACGACCGTCGTGCGGCCTCCAGGGCCTCCCGCCCGGCAGGGGTCCGGTGGATGGTCATCGCTCTGCCTCGTCGTCGCCGGTGCCGGACACCCCGGCGGCGGTCAGCTCGGCCTCGAGCCGCTCCTCCTCGGGGTCCACGTCGATGGGCTCCACGGCGTCCGCCGCGGCATCCAGGTGGTCGCTGGACTGCTCCAGCTGGTCCTCGATGTGACGGACCTCGGCGAACGCCGGGTGCGCCTCGATCCAGCGGTCGATGATGCCTTCGACCACCTGCGAGCGCCGCAGCGTGTTGCGGACGTAGTCACGGCCGCGCGCACCGCCCAGGAACTCCGCCAGCCGGCGGTCGTTGGGGTTCTGCCGGCGGGTGCGGTCGATCTCGGCGCGGACCGTCCGGTCATCGATGACCACGCCTTCCTGGTCGGCCACGGCGTTGAGCACGAGCAGCACCTTGACGCGATGCTCCGCCCCCTCGCGCGACTCCTCGCGCAGCTTGGCCTCGTCCCGCTCGGTGACCTTGAGGTACTCCTCGTACTCGATGCCCTGCTGGGCGAGCCGCACCTTGAGCTCGTCGATCATGACCTCGACCTCGCGGTCGACCATGATCGCCGGGACCTCGACGGTCGCGTTGGCGACGGCGTACTCGATGATCCGGTCGGCGAAGGCGTGGCGCGCCCGGTCGAGCGCGTTGCGATGCAGCCGTCGGCCGATGTCCGCGCGCAGCTCCGAGAGGTCGGCGAAGTCGCCGGCGCTCTGCGCGAAGGTGTCGTCGAGCGGCGGCAGGCGTCGCTCCCGCAGCTCGCGCAGCGTGGCGGTGAACTCGACTGGCTTCCCGGCCAGGGGCTCCTCGCGGTAGTCCTCGGGGAACGTCACCGTGAAGGTCCGCTCCTCGTCCTCGTGCATGCCCAGCAGCGCGTCCTCGAAGCCCGGCACCATGCGCTCGCTGCCCAGCACCAGCGGCAGCCGCTCCGCGACCGCCCCTTCGATGACTTCGCCGTCCAGGCGACCCTCGAAGCCGATGACCGCGAAGTCGCCCTTCTCGGCGCCGCGGCCCTCGACCGGCACCAGGCTGGCCTGCTGGTCGCGCAGCTGCTCCACGACGGCGTCGATGCGCGCATGGTCCGGCTCGTCGACCTGGGGGCTGAAGGGGAAGGCGGCGTAGTCACCCAGCTGGGGGACGGGACGGACCGGCACGGTCACCTTGTACGCGGCGCCCTCGCCCTCCACGAACCGCTCCCACTCGGGAGCCGCGGGCAGCTCCACGGGGACCAGGTCGCCCTGCTTGGCGGCGTCCACCACCGAGCGGCGGTACAGGTGGTCGCGGGCGTCGTCATAGATCGGGTCGGCCGCCTCGGGGTCGCTGCGGTCGATGCCCAGGGCATGCTCCAGCATGGGCCGCGGGATGCGGCCGGGCCGGAAGCCGGGGATGCGGATGCCGCGTGCCTGGTGACGCACGGCCTCGTCGATGGCCCGCTGGACCTGGTCCGCGGTGGCCTCGACCTCGAGGATGACGGTGCTGTGCTCGGCGGGTGTGGTCGTGACCTTCACGGTCGGGGGGTTCGCTGCTTCGACATGGACGGTCGAGTATACGGGAGCACGCGGCCTCCGGCCGGCACCGGACGGCTAGACTCGGCGGACGCGGGAGTGGTGGAACGGCAGACACGCCAGCCTTAGGAGCTGGTGCCGCGAGGCGTGGGGGTTCGAATCCCCCCTCCCGCACCAGCGCCCGGCCAGTGGGCGACGGTCGGCGCTCAGGGCTCGGAGGGTCGCTTCCGGTCGGCCGCGAACAGGCGCTCCACGAGCAGCCGAGCCGCGACGGTGCCCATGGGTCCCACCACCGAGTCATAGGTCCGCCAGAGCGAATCGGCGGCCGTGGGCCGCCGATCCTCCGCCTTGCCCTTGCGCTTGAGGTACTCCGCGAAGTCCTTCTCCAGCGCCTCGCGCACACCCGGCAGGTCGGCGGCCCCCGAGTCGCGCAGGACGCGCTCGATCTCCTTGGGCAGGAGCCCCTCGTACGGGCTCCGCGTGCGTTTGGGGGCGACCTTGGAGATGACGGCGCCCATGACCCGCCGAGGGCCGCCCAGCAGCAGGAACCCGGCGCCGCCGGCGAGCGCGGCGGACTTGACGGGGGACTTGCGGACCTTGGCGGGGATGTCCATCGCCGACCGGGTCGCCTCGGAGAGCGTGTCCAGGTCGTCCTGGAGGGACGCCTGCGCGACCTTGACCTGGGCGCGAGCCGCGAGGACCGATGGGTCGATGGGCGTGCGGCGCGGCCGGGCCGTCGGCCCGTCGACCGTGGCCTCGAGCTGGTGCGGCCTCGAGGGCGGTGCCCCGGGCTTGGGGCCGGGTCGCTTCGAGGTGCTCATCGACCGAGCACCTTGCCGCGCTGGCGTCGCCACTGGCGCATCAGGAACTCCTTGCTCTCCTGCGCCATCGCGATCGACTCGCGCGGCACCATCGCCTCGTAGCGCGCCTCGGGGTCGAAGCCCATGCGGACCGCCACCAGGACGGTGACCCCGATCCACGCGGCCAACCCGATGGTGAGGGCGACGGCGAGCGCACCCTTGGTGTCGAAGGTCACCGAGCCCAGGATGGCGCCGAGCAGGGCACCGACCACGAGCCCCACCACGAGCAGGCGCGCCGCCGACCCCTGCCGCAGGCCCACGATGAGCAGCGCGACGCCCAGCACCACGCCACCCGCCACGATGCCCACCAGGGTGGGCAGGAACGCCGGCTCGAGGCCGACGCTGGACTCGAGCGACTGGCCGACGCTGACCGCCGTGTCACGCAGCACGTTGCTCGCGAACAGCAGCCACAGCAGGATCGTGGCCACGAACCCCGCCCCGAGCCCACGCAGGAACGCGTCCCGACGCCCACCCGCCAGGTCCAGGGCGAGCGGCACGATGAGGGCCACCAGGAACAGCACGCCGTGGAGGATGCCCCAGCCCATCGACCCGAACAGCCACTCGCCCAGGAACAGGAACGTGCCGATGGCGAGCAGCAGAGCGGCCAGCACCGCCAGGACGAGGATCGCGACGCCCATGCCGAGCGCGATGCCCAGCTCGCGCCCCGCGACCGCGAGCTCCGCGCGAAGGAGCTCCATGTGGGCGTCGGCGAGCCTCTGCCCGCCGATGCGCAACCGGCGGATGGCGTCGAGGAAGCCCGGCTCCTCGGCGGTGCCGGATGGTGCGCTGGGATCGGCGCCTGCATCGGCGCCGTGTGCACGCGGCTCCGGAACGCCCGTCCCGTCGGCTTGGCTGCTCAGGGTCTCCTCGCTTCCCGTGGGCGCCGCACGCGAGCGGCATCGGCTCCGCGCCCCGACACGCCCCATGATCGATGGCGTGGGGTCAGGATAGTCGTCCGGCGTCCCAACCGTGGCGCGGGTCGCGATCGGGCGCGTCGCCGCGCGACACGACCACGCCACCGGCGATGCCCGCCACGACCAGCGCCAGACCCAGACCCGCCAGCACCGCGGATTGCGTGACCAGGGCCGCCGTGACCCCATCGAGGACGGTGGTGAGTGCCGTGGCCGCACCGGGATCGAGTGCCGCGGCCCGCGGGATGAGCACCGGTGCGCCGGACGCGACCAGCAGTGACACGGTGCCCGCGACGACGGCGCACAGGCCCACCCACGCCAGGGCGTGCACCCGGAAGCGTGCCAGCACGAGCGTGGCAGCCACACCCACCGCGCACGCCACCGGCAGCATCGCGCGGAGCGCGTCCAGGAGCCGCAGCAGGGGCACGATGGCCACCATCACCGAGGCATCCACCAGCCTGATCCGGACGGCACCGGCGGGCAGCGCGCCACCCAGGCGCCCGGACGGGTCGATCAGGTCGAGCACCGTGCGGCCGACCGGCGTCAGGTCGACGACGAATCCCTCCTGCGTCACGTCCACGCCCCTGGCATCGGTTCCGTCGAGGATCTCCGTCACCAGGCCCGACAGGGCGACGCCGGCGAGCACCACCGCGTCCCCGGTCGCGCCGTCCGCGAGCAGCCCATCGATGCGCTCGGCGAGCGCTGCCGCCACGGCATCCTCGGTTGGCCGCGCCGGCAGGTCGAGGACGCGTCGGACGGGCGAGGGCAGCGGACCGAGGTCCAGGAGCGCGTCCGCGAGGCTGGCACCGGCCGCGCGGCTCACACGGTCGCGCAGGGTGGGATCCTCGAGCACGGTGGCCATCGAGCGTGCCAGCGCGGTCGGCTCCAGCAGCCCCGAGAACGCCCACATCCCAAGGTTCGTCACCAGGAGCAGCAGCATCGTCAGCAGGACCGCCAGGCCGAACGCCAGGGAGCGCAGTGCCCTCACATGCCGAACCATGCCATGCAAGCTGGCACGGGCGCACGCCACCATGTCCGCATGCGGACCATCGACCAGCCACTCGCCCCACCCGTGACGTGCAGCGTGTGCGGGTTCGAGCTGCGGGGCGACCCCGATGACGAGCCCGACCACCCCACCGGGCCCGTGTGCGGCAACTGCTGGCGCGCACGCGCCGACGACGAGCTCCTGTGGGCCATCCAGGCCTCCGGGTCGGACGACGACCTCTGGTAGCGTGGCCCGGGGTCGACCGGCCGAGGTCGGCGCGAGGAGGAGGCACATGGACCGGGGCTACATCCAGCGCAACGACGAATCACGGGCGCGGCTCCGCGCGCTCCTCGACCGGCTGACGGATGACGACCTGCGAGCCCGCGTGGGCGACTGGAGCGTCGCCATGAGCCTGGCCCACCTCGCCTTCTGGGACCGGTTCACGCATCTCCGGTGGGTGGAGACGGTGGCGTCGGGTCGCGCCGTGCCGGTCAGCACCGGGAGCCCCCAGACCGACCTGGTCAACGAGGCCAACGTCGACCTGTGGGCGCGCGCCCTGGACGCGGCCGGCATCCGGGCGTTCGTGGTCGAGGCCGCCGAGGACCTGGATGCCCACGTGGCGGCCCTGCCGGATGCCCTGGTGGAGGCCGCGCAGGCGGCCGGCATGGACCGTCATCTGGACCGGTCGCGGCATCGGGAGGACCACCTCGCGCCCATCGAGGCCGCGTTCGAGCTGCGCTGACCCCGCCCCTCCGGCGGGCATGCGAACGGCCCGGTCCAGGACGGACCGGGCCGTGTCGTTGTCCCTGCGACGCCCGCCAACTGCTCGGTCGGGCGCCGCGCGAGCGGAACTAGAAGTCCATGCCCCCACCGGGAGGCATCGGCGGCATCGCCGGCTTGGGCTCGGGCTTGTCGGTGATCATCGCCTCGGTGGTCAGGATCATCGCCGCGATGGACGAGGCGTTCTCGACCGCCGAGCGGGTCACCTTGGCCGGATCGACGATGCCCGCACCGAGCATGTCGACATAGCTGTCGGTCATGACGTTGTAGCCCACGGTGCCCGACTTCTGCTCCGCCTGGGCCCGGCGCACGTTCTCGATGACCACGTTGCCATCGAGGCCCGCGTTCTCGGCGAGCCGGCGGAGCGGCTCGTCCAGCGCCCGGCGCACGATGTTGACGCCGGTCGCCGCATCGCCCTCGAGCTTGATGCCGTCGAGCGCCTTCTGGGCGTTGAGCAGCGCCACGCCGCCGCCGGGGACGAGGCCCTCCTCGAGCGCCGACCGGGTCGCGGACAGGGCGTCCTCGACGCGGTGCTTCTTCTCCTTGAGCTCCACCTCGGTGCCGGCGCCCACCTTGATGATGGCGACGCCACCGGCGAGCTTGGCGAGCCGCTCCTGGAGCTTCTCCTTGTCGTAGTCGGAGGTGGTCTCCTCGATCTGCGCCTTGATGGCCTTCATGCGGCCATCGATCTGCGCCTGGTCGCCACGCCCCTCGATGATGGTCGTGTTGTCCTTGGTGGCGACGACGCGCCGCGCGCGACCCAGGTCGCTCAGCTCGACGGAGTCGAGCTTGCGGCCGACCTCCTCGCTGATGACCGTGCCGCCCGTCAGGATCGCGATGTCCCGCAGCATCTCCTTGCGCCGGTCGCCGAAGCCCGGCGCCTTGACGGCGAGGGCGTTGACGATGCCCCGGAGCTTGTTGACCACGAGCGTCGCGAGCGCCTCGCCATCCACGTCCTCGGCGATGATGAGGATGTCCTTCTTGCCCGCCTGGAGCGCCTTCTCCAGTGCCGGGATGAGGTCCGTGATGGCCGAGATCTTCTTGTCGGTGATGAGGATGAACGGGTCCTCGAGCGTGGACTCCATGCGCCCGGGGTCCGTCACGAAGTAGGCCGAGAGGTAGCCCCGGTCGAACTGCATGCCTTCCACGAACTCGGTCTCGAAGTCCATCGACTTGGACTCCTCGACCGTGATGACGCCGTCCTTGCCGGTCTTGTCGAAGACCGAGGCGATGAGGTCGCCAATGGTGCTGTCGGCGGCGCTGATCGAGGCCACCTGGGCGATCTCGTCGTGGCCCTTGACCGGCATCGCGGCGGCCTTGATGGAGGCCGAGAGGGCCTTCTCCGCGGCGTCGATGCCGATCTTCATCTGCATCGGGTTGGCGCCTGCCGCGACGTTCTTGAGGCCCTCGGCGATGATCGCCCGGGCCAGCACCGTGGCCGTGGTCGTGCCGTCGCCGGCGACGTCCTCGGTCTTGGTGGCAGCCTCCTTGAGCAGCTGCGCGCCCATGTTCTCGAAGGGGTCGGCGAGCTCGATGTCACGCGCCACCGTCACGCCGTCGTGGGTGACCGTGGGGGCGCCGAACTTCTTGTCCAGGCCCACGTTGCGACCCTTGGGGCCGAGCGTCGTGCCGACCGCATCCGCCAACGCGTCGATGCCGCGCTTGAGCGCGCCTCGGGCCTCCTCGTCATAGCTGATGAGCTTGGCCATCCTGTCAGGTGTCCTCCATCGTGTCGGCCGTGCGGGCCGTCCAGTGATCGCCCGTGTCCAAGAACTCCCCGGACCGCTCCCGCGGCGGCCACTCGTGGGCCGGGGCGGTCCTTCGTGATCGGGCTGGCCATAGGTTAGCACTCTCGGTGGGAGAGCGCTAACCCAGTCTCGATGGGCGCGTCCGCGAGAGGCGTGGCTGTGTGGGCCCGTGAACCACCAAACGGCCGACTGGTTGGAGCGTATGCGGATACCCAGGGTGGCCTGAGCCGCCACAGGCCCCCGCAGGCGCCACGCATGGCGGACGTTCACGCTCGGTCCGAGCGTGACGGTCGCACCCTGGCGTACCCGTCTCGCGATACCAAGCGCATAGCCTCCAACCAGTGGTTCGTATGGCGGATGGGCACCGCGGCGAGCGGACGCGGCGCGGACGCTTGGCGAACGTCGCCAGGGACATCCCCGCGTTCACGTCCGGCATACTCTCGACCCGTGCCCTCCCCTGACGCCGCGACTCCCCGGAACCTCGAGACCGCCGAGCTGCTCGCGGTCGGCGCCGAGCTGCTCGTGGGCGACACCCGCGACACCAACTCCGGGGACCTGGCCCGGGAGCTGACCGCGCTGGGGGTGGAGGTCGCCCGGATCTCGGACCTGCCGGATCGTCTGGACGTGGTGGCGCGGGCCCTCCCGAGGCGCTGTCGCACGTCGACCTGGTGGTCACGACCGGTGGCCTGGGCCCAACGCCCGACGACCTGACGCGCGAGTCGATCGCCCAGGTGTGTGGCGAGGTGCCCGCCGAGGACCCGACCATCGAGGCCTGGCTGCGCGAGCGGTTCGAACGGCGCGGGCTGCCCTACGTGGACGCCAACCGCAAGCAGGCGTGGCTCATCCCCAGCGCCACCGCGCTGCCCAACCCCAACGGCACGGCGCCCGGCTGGTGGGTCGAGCGGCCCGACGGGCGGGTCATCGTGGCCCTGCCCGGCCCGCCGCGGGAGATGCAGCCGATGTGGCGCGACGAGGTGCTCCCCCGCCTCCGGGCGCGCGGCCTGGGCGCCGACCGGGCCGCCGAGACGCTGCCTCGCGGGCATCGGCGAGTCGATGCTGGTGCCGCTCATCGGCGAGGAGGCGCTGCGACAGCGCAACCGGAGGTCGCCACGTACGCGCGGGTCGACGCCGTGGATGTGCGGGTGAGCGCGGTCGGGGACGGCGGGCGCACCGCCCGCGAGCTGGTCGACGCGGAGCTCGCACGACTCGAGCCACTGGTGGGTCGATACGTGTTCGCGCGTGGTGCCGACGGCTGGCCGCAGGCGCTCGGTGCCAGGCTGGCGGGGCGCACGCTCGCGACGCTCGAGCAGGGCACGGCCGGGCTGCTCGCGGGGGCGCTCGCCACCGAACCGTGGCTGACCCTCGCCGAGGCACGGCCACCCGGCTCGTTCGAGGCCGGCGAGGTCCCGGCGCTCGCGACCGGCCTCCTCGACCGGGGGCCCGCGGACGTCGCGCTCGCGCTCGTCGCCACCGAGCAGGCCGGGGACATGCAGGTCGTCGTCGCGATCACGGACGGCGCCAACGACCGCGTCGAGTCGCACACCGCGTTCCTGGGCGGCGACATGGGCCGTCGTCGGGCCGTCAACCTGGCCTGTCTCACGCTCTGGCGCTGGCTGGGCACCGACCCACCCGGCTGAGGCCGGCCCGAGGCGGATGGCGAAGGCCCGGGTGGTCGACCCGGGCCTTCGAGCTGCGGTGAGGACGTCAGGGGGTCATGCCGTCAGGCACGGATCTCCTGGCGCATGAAGGCGACGTACCCGGCCGCGAAGCAGATGACCGTGCCGGCCAGCAGCAGCACCACGTGCGGCCAGATGAGCAGCAGGCTCTGGCCGTACGGCAGGATCGTCGGCAGCGCCCGGTTGGTGGGATCGGTGAAGTAGGGGTCCAGCGACTGGACCGTGGGGTTGAGCAGCGCCTGGGTCATCTCCTGGAACAGGGTGATCGGGTTGAGCCGACCCAGCTCCGCGATGATCCGGGCGTTGTCCAGCTGCTGCTGGGCGGTCGCATCCGACGGCAGCGGCCGCAGGTAGCCCCCGATGACGCTCACGATCTGGCTGCCGAAGAACGTCAGCACCAGCCAGATGGCGATGACCACCAATGCCGCCGTGGCCGCCCGACGGAAGACCACCGAGGCGAGCGTGGCGAGCGCCAGCCAGAAGGCCACGTAGAGCACGGCCACCACGAACCACGTGACGAGGCGAAGCGCCACATCCGAGGTGGGCACGATTCCCAGCCGCACGATGCCCACGCCCGACAGCATGAGGATCACGGCACCCAGGATCATCGCGATGACCGTGAGCCCCGCGATGAACTTGCCGTTGACCACGTCGTCGCGGTGGATGGGCTGCGACACCAGCCGTGGCAGCGTCCCCTCGGAGCGCTCGGAGCTGATGGCATCGAACCCGAAGGCGATGCCCAGCACCGGGCCCAGCAACGCCACCAGCCCGGCGAACGACGGGAACGACTGCCCCGTGATGCCCGGGATGGACGGCGAGGTGGTGAACAGCAGCGTGAACACCGGGATCTGCTGGCCGGTGACCGTGGTGGAGCTCGCGATCTGGCTCGCTACGTCCCGGAAGGAGCCGGCGACCGCGTAGATGGCGAGCAAGCCCGCCAGCCCCAGCACCAGGAGCAGCGCGATGAACCGGATCGACAGCAGGTGCTCCGTGAACTCCCGGACACCGATGACCCTCCAGCCGGCCGGGATGGTCCGCGTCGCCGGGAGGGTGACCATCTCGTCCGTCTCGATGGCCGTCGCCTGCGCGGTCATGCCGCCACCTCCTCGCTGGTCGAGGCCGTGGAGAAGTACCGCTGGTAGATCTCGTCGAGCTCCATGCCCCGGTCACGCACCAGCCACGGCACATGACCCGAGCCGAGCAGCGCGGCCAGCACCCGGCCACGCACGTCCGGGGGGCAGGTGACGCTCCACAGGCGGCTGTCGGTGGGCTCGCGCTCCACCCCCACCACGCCCGGGACGCCCTGGATGACCGACGCCACCGCGTCGCCGGGGCCATCGGTGCCGATGTCCACGGTCACGTTGGCGCCTCGCTGCTGGCGCGCGGCGATCTCGCCCACGGTGCCCATGGCCACGACCTCGCCCTCCACGAAGATGGCGATCCGGTCGCACACCTGCTGCACCTGGTGCAGCAGGTGGCTGGACAGCAGCACCGAGACACCCTGGTCGCGAGCCAGGCCACGCACCAGCTCCAGGACCTCCTGGACGCCCACCGGGTCGATGGACGTGGTGGGCTCGTCGAGGATGACCACCGCGGGCTCCTTGACCAGGACGTCCGCGAGGCCGAGCCGCTGGCGCATGCCCCGGGAGTACGTCTCCACGGGGCGGTCGGCCGCGTCGGCGAGCCCGACGCGGGTCAGCAGCCGGTCGATGGACTCGGCCGACTCCCGGTCCTTGAGGCCGTTGAGGCGTGCCGTGTAGCGCAGGTTCTCGCGACCCGTCATGCCCCCGTAGAAGCCGACGTTGTCAGGCAGGTAGCCCACGTGTCGCTTGACCTGGAGCGGGTCGCGGAGCGGGTCGAAGCCCAGCACCTCGGCGGTGCCCCCGGTCGGCTCGGACAGCCCGAGCAGCATCAGGATGGTCGTGGTCTTGCCGGCACCGTTGGGCCCCAGGAGTCCGAACACCTCGCCCTGGCGGATGTCCAGGTCGAGCGATCGGACGGCGAGCTTCCCCTCGTCGCTGTCGGCGGTGGGGTAGCGCTTCTCCAGGCCCCGCGTCCGGATGACCACCGGTCCGCCGGACATGGTCATCGCCTCCCGTAGCGCTGGAAGACCAGGAACAGGCCGATGAGCACGACCGCGATGAGCGCGATGCCCACGAAGCCCCAGATGGACGAGGTCTCGACCGTGGTCCGGAGCTGGATGGTCTGGCTGCCGGACACCTGGTCGGCGCGCGCGGTGAGCGTCACCACGTAGTCGCCGGCGATGGCGCCGCTGGGCGGCGTGATGGTCACCGTCGCGGATGCCTGCTGGCCCACGGCGATGGTCGGGATGGTGGGCGTGTCCCACTCGGCCTTCCACTGGGAGGGCGGGCTGGCCGTGAGGGCGACGTTCTGGAGGTCCGCCGACCCGGTGTTGGTGATGGTCACCTGGTAGGGCGTGCCCGACCCGGCGGTCGCGCTCGTGTTGAGCCGGCCGTCGGTGGAGGTCATGGTGAAGGAGTAGCTGCCCGTGATCTCCACGATGAGCTGGGTCTGGGCGGTGTAGTCGCCGGCGGAGGCCGTGACGACCACCGGGTACTGCTGGGCGGTCGCGTCCACCGCGGGCTTGACGGTCGCGGTCAGGTTCTCGGTGTCACCGGCACCCACCACGACGCTGGCGGCCTGCGCCTGGCCGCTGGGCTGCACGGTCACGTCCCAGCCGTCCGGACCCTCGCCCTCGAAGCCGAAGGTGAGCTCCTGCGCGGTGTCGTTGGACAGCTTGAGGTTGAACGTGAAGGTCTTGCTGGTGTCGCCCCGCTGGCCCACCACGTCGGAGGTCAGGGTGACGTCGCCGCCCGAGGCGTCCTCGACCACGACGTCGACGGTCAGGTCCGCCTGGCCGCTGGGCGCCGCCGCGTGGACCTGGAGCTGGCTGGTGCCGGGCGCCGTGCCCTCGGGCACCTTGACGTCCAGCTCGAGCGCCGGCGAGGCGCTGGTGCCCGTGGTGGTGACGCTGCCCACGATGAGCCCGCCACCCTTGAGCGTGGTGTCGAAGCCGTCAGGCGCGCCCGAGATGGTCAGGTCGACCCGCTCCGCGTTGGGCGAGGTGACCTGGATGGGGAACTTGGCCGTGCCGCCCGGGTCGACCGAGATCGAGGGGTAGGTCGTTGTGACGGTCAGCTGCGCGGGGGGCGCACCCGGGGTGGGGGTTGCGGTCTGGGCGAGGACCCCACCGCTCCCAAGGGTTGCTGCCAAGCCCGCCAGGGCGATCGCGGCGACCGAACGACGGATGCCACCTGAGCGTAGACGCATGGATCTGCGACCTCTCCGGTACCTGCTGCCGGCGTCCGTGCGGAACGCCGTCGGTATGTGGGATCGCGCACGCCGATCCGGGCCACGGCTGGCCGGCTGGGACGACGTCGCGATCGGATATCGGTCGCCCGGAGGCCGCATCGGACGTCCCGATGCCGTCGCCGCCACGACCGCGCGCCATGGTGTACCAGAACCGCCCGGATCCTGCACGTGGGACCAGGCGCGCTTCGGTGTAACGAGCGTTCCTGACGATCTCCTGAGAGTGTCGCGAAACGCGATCTCAGGAGATGCTCAGCACCGGTGCCTGCTGCGCGGCACGCACGCTCATGCGCGCGGCGACCGTCCGGGCCAGCGTTCGCAGCACCTCGGCGGCGGGGCCCGGCTCGCGCTGCGCGACCGCGGGCACGCCCACGTCGGCGCCCTGGCGGACCTTGACGTCGAGCGGGATGCCGCCCAGGAACTCGATGCCCTGCTCCTTGCTGAACCGCTCGCCGCCGCCCCGCCCGAACAGCTCGGTGGCCTCGCCGCAGTGGGGGCACACGAACGCGCTCATGTTCTCGACCAGGCCGATGATGGGCACCGACAGACGCCGGAACATGGAGACCGCCTTGTCCACGTCCAGCAGGGCCACCTGCTGGGGCGTGGTGACCATCACCGCGCCGCTGATGGGCACCGACTGGGCGAGCGTCAACTGCGCATCCGAGGTGCCGGGCGGCAGGTCGATGACGAGATAGTCCAGCTCGCCCCAGTCGACGTCCCGCAGGAACTGCTGGATGGCGCCGCCCACGAGCGGCCCGCGCCACACGATGGGCTGGCCCTGGGGCACGAACAGCTGGATCGAGATGACCTTCACGCCGTATCGCTCGAGCGGCACGATGCGCCCCTCGGGGCTGGCCGCCGGGCTGCCCTCCACGCCCATCATGAGCGGGATGTTGGGCCCCGTGATGTCGGCATCCAGCAGCCCCACGGTCGCGCCATCGAGGGCCAGCGACACGGCCAGGTTGGTGGACACGGTGCTCTTGCCCACGCCGCCCTTGCCCGAGGCCACGGCCACGATGTTCTTGACGCCCGGCACGAGCTGGGCACCGCCCCCCGCGACCGCCCGACGCACGGTGGCGCCCCAGGTGATGTCGATGTCGGCCGGCGCCCCCGCCTCCGACAGCGCGGCGCGCACGTCGCGCTCGATGTCCTCCTTGAGCGGGCAGGCGGGAGTGGTCAGGTCGATGGACAGCGCGATGCGGTCGGGTTGGACCGTCACCTGCTTGACCATCTCCAGCGCCACGATGTCGCGACCCAGCTCCGGGTCGCGGACCTTGCGCAGCGCGTCATAGACGGCGGTCTCGGTGAGCATGCGACGATCATACCGGCGGAGCGCGAACCCCGGCCCATGGCCATCGGCCCCTGACGGGGGGCCGGGGATCACATCCGCGGCATGAGGGAGGGCATGGCGGAGGGACCAGCAGGCGGGATGCCCGGCCAACGCCCCGAGCGCGAGGGCGCCGGCGCGGTCGCCGCCCAGGCGCGGCGTCGGCTGTGGGTGGATGGCGCGGGGATCGCGCTGTCATCGGCAGCGTTCGGCGTGGTCTACGGCCTCGCGGCGCGCCAGGCGGGCTTCTCGGTGGTCGAGGGGGTGGCCATGAGCGTCCTCGTGTTCGCGGGGGCCGCGCAGTTCGCCGCGCTGGGGCTGGTCGCCCAGGCTGTCCCGTGGCTGGGCATCGTGGTCCTGACGGCGCTGCTCAACGCACGCCACCTGCTGTACAGCGCGGCGCTCGCACCCTGGTTCGCGGGTCGGTCGCGGCTCGAGCGCGCCCTCTCCGCGCATGTCCTGACCGACGAGGCGTTCGCGCTGGCGCTGCCCGCGTTCCGGTCGCTGGGGCGTCATGACCGCGCGACGTACGTCATCGCCGCGGCCATCCCGGCGGTGCCCTGGATGATCGCCACGACCGTCGGGCTGGTGGGCGGCAGCCTGCTGCCTGACCCCACGGCGCTGGGCATCGACGTCGTCTTCCCGGCCGCCATGGGAGGTCTCGCGGTGGCGCTGCTGACCGACCGCCGCGCCGTGGTCGCGGCCGTGGCGGGCGCCATCGTGGGGGTGGTCGTGGCAGTCGCCTCGCAGCCCTCGGTGGGCATCCTCGTGGGCGGGCTGGCGGGCCCGGCGCTGGCGCTCCTGGTGCCCATCGGGCCAGCCCCCCCGACCGACGCACCGTACGAGCCGCCCCCGGCCACGACCGGGATGCCCGAATGAGCGTCGAGCTGGTGGGCCTCGCGCTGCTCATGGCCGCGGTCACCTACCCGTCCCGCGCCATCCCGCTGCTGCTGCCGGGGTTCGACCGGCTGCCACGGGTCGTGGACGAGTACCTCCGGCTCATCGGGCCGGGCGTGCTCGCGGCGCTCGCCGCCGTCAACGTCCTGGTGGTGGTGCAGGCCGACGGGTCCACCCGACTCCAGGCGGGCATCGAGCTCGTGGCCGTGCTGGCGTGCATCGGGGTGGTGGCGTGGCGCCGGTCCCTGCTGCCGGGGCTGCTGCTGGCGATGGCGCTCGTGGCGGCCGCACGCTGGCTCGGCGTGGGCTGAGCGACGGGCCCCGGCCCCCCCGCGGTCACTGGGTCGAGAACGAGCCCAGGATGCCATCCGCCAGCGTGCCGTCGACCCAGTCCGCAGGGCCGTGGATGGCGACCGCGAACACCGTGCCGACGTTGTCGACCCCGGCGATGAGCTTCACGCGGGTGCTCGCGGTGTCGTACCACTGGAGCCACACGTCCCCGAGGCCCATGAGGTAGTCGCTCACCGGGTCGCCGTCCGTCGCCTGGGGCGAGCCCGGCCAGGCGGCGATCAGCTCGGACATGAGCTGCAGGGACTGCGCCTGCCCGGCGTCGTCGGTGGCGTCTGGTCGGAACGCGCGCACGACGGTCATGCCCACGGTCCCGTCGGGGCTCTCGTACGACGCGCGCTGGCCATCGACCTGCTCGGTGGCCACCCAGTCGGCCGGGCGACAGAACAGCAGGCCCATGTCGCGCCGGTCGACCGTCACCAGCTCCGGCTGGTCGACCGAGGCCACGGCCGGCGGTGCCGCCAGCCGCCCGTTGATGTACAGCTCCACCTGGTAGGTGCCATCCGGCACGCAGCGGTGGGGCGTGCTGCCCAGGAGGTACGAGCGCCCCGACCAGTAGTTGGGCGCCGCGCCATCGACATAGAACGAGCCTGCGTTGGTGACGCTGCCCAGCCGGATGGGGCCCGAGTGCGTGTCGAGCACGTGCCGCCCCGGGACCACCGGGTCCTCGTACGACCAGACCACCGACGCCACGTCCCGCTCGGCATCGAACCCGTCGATGCGCGCGGTCCACCACAGCTGGCTGGCGTTGGAGTAGACGACGAGGTCGCTGACGGCTGGCTGGGTCGACTGGTCGGCGTTGCCGACCGGGTCGCCAAGTCCCGCGACGACCATGGTGCGCATCTCGTCGACCGCAGGCCCCACGACGGGGTCATCGCCCATGGACGCATCGACGAGCTCGAGGTCCGTGAGCGCGCCGGCGGCGACCCGCCACCGCTGCCCTGGGTCGAAGACCGCCTCCCCGTCGGGACCGGTGGCCATGGAGATGTCGATGGCGTCCTGGTAGGCGGTGCGCGCCTCGTCGATGCGACCGTCCACGAGCAGCGCGGCGGCGTGGTTGTAGCGGGCCACCGGCAGGTCGGGGGCGTGCTCCAGGGCCGCCTCGGTCAGCTCGACTGCACGCGCCGCGTGGCCGCCGTCGGGGTCGTCGAGCGCCAGCAGGGTCTCATAGAACCCGCCATCGCCCAGGGTGTTGACGGTCTCCCAGCCCTGGTCGCGTGCGGTCTGCAGCTCGTCCGCGGCCGCGCGCACGGCCTCGATGCTGCTGACGCTGGTGAACCCGCTGCCGAGCTGTGGCGAGGCCGCCAGGAAGATGGCCCCCGCGAGGCCGACCCGGGCGCGCGCGAGCGACGGGTGGAGCGCCAGCGCGGCCCGGTAGCTGACCTCGGCCGCGGTCCACTGCGCGGGGGTCTGGGCGGTGGCGGCGGCCACGCTCGCCTGGGCGTAGGCAGACGCGATCGCCTCGCGCTCCTCGGCGCCGGGGCTGGGCGGCGACCCGGTCTCGTTCCAGACCGCCCAGCCGGCGGAGGCGAGCAGCAGGCCGGTGCCGACGACCGCGAACAGCCGCTGCGACCGGCGGTCGTCGAGGACCAGGGACAGGCCCAGCAGGTAGGCCGCGATGGCGATCGTGGCGAGCACCGCCACATGGCCCGCGGCCACCGAGCCGTATTGCGAGTTGGCCTCGTTGGCGAGGTCCTGGAGGGCCACCCGGCGTGCCGTCTCCGCCCCCTGGGAGGCATAGAAGCGGAGCGGGAAGTCGGGGTCCCGGTCAGGCCCATCGGGATGGTTGGCGCTCAGCTCGGTGAGCTGCGCGGCGCGCTGCGCGAGCTCGGCCCGCTGCTCGGCCTCCGAGGTGGCCAGGGCAGCCCGCCCGGCATCCGTGCGCGAGGTCCAGTAGTCGGCCGATTGGCGTGCCGCGACGGCGCGCGCCCGCTCCTCCAGCACCTGCGTCCAGTGCTCCACCTGGGTGGTCGCCCACTGGTTGCTCCGCTCGTGCTCCGTGAGCGCCTGGAGGGCCTGGTCGCGAGCGTCACGGGCCGCCGAGTCGCCGGCGTCGGAGGCGACCCCCTGGAAGTAGCCCACCACGGCGCCCAGCAGCGTGGCGCCCGCCAGGAGCACGCCGATGGTGCCCGCGAACCGGGTCGACGGCTCGCCCGTGGCCGCCTCCGCGTCCGACGTCGTGACCTCCGCCTCGCCCGTGGCGACCTCGGCGCCCGAGGTCGCGGTCGTGGTCGCCTGACCGCCAGCCGGGGAGCGCCGCCATCGACGCACCAGGCACGGCCCGCCCACGACCACCGCGATGCCCACCGCGGCCGCCAGGGCCGTCCCCATGACCAGCACGCCCGAGCGCAGGTCGGCGAGCACCGCGAGCACGGTGGCGACACCCGCGAGCGTGACGCCCGCCACGATCGCCACGCCCCGGCGACGACCGGAGGTGACCTCCGCGACCGTGAGCACGAACAGCGCGGCCACGAACACCGCGGCCACCGCCACGAGCGCCGTGGTCCGGTTGCGGGCATCCGCGGCCTCGGCCGCCGCGTCGGACCGTGCCAGCTCCGAGAGGCGCACGTCGCCGGCCCGCAGCGAGGCCAGCGCCGCGTCGGGGTCGAACAGCAGCTGGCCGTCGGCGTCGAAGGTCGGGGACGTCGCCTGGAAGAAGCGCCACAGCGCGACGTCCACGCCGAACTCGCCCTGGGCCTCGATGTCCAGCTGCGCCGCGTCATCCGGGTTGGTCGCCCGCAGCGCGGCCGCCTGGGACTGCAGCTGCGAGGTCCGCCTCCACGCAGCGTCGTAGCGGCCGATGAGCCGCCCGTCCGCGTCCACCGAGGTGCGCAGGTCGTCCTCGATCTGCTGGGTCTCGAGGACCTCCTGGAGCGCCTGGCCGCCCAGGTCGCCGGCGGTCGCCGACCAGAACGCCGCCCGGCTGGCGACCACCGCGCTGATGATGGACACGGTGGCCATGAGCAGCGAGATGACGATGGCGTAGCGCCGGGGCGCGCCCGACGGGCGCTCGGGGTCGCTCATGGGCGGGGCGTGTCGGTCATGGGCGTGCGGTCATCCCCGGGCCGC
>JAXLXC010000022.1:0-63213 GCA_046328155.1 Chloroflexota bacterium | reverse complement strand
CTGATGCGGCGCCGATCATAGCACCGGACCCGGTCGGGGCACCGGACCCGGGTCGGCCGATGCCGCGCCCCGCTCGTCAGCGCCGCGCCCGTCGACCGGGCTGGCTCAGACCCGCAACTGGATGCCGGCCGCGGCGATGGCCGTCGCCACGGCCGCGAGGACCACGGGCACCCCGAACCGCGCGAAGGCCGCCTGGGTGTAGCCGCCGGGGCGCATCACCATCAGGTTGGTCTGATGGCTGTACGGGTTGATGAACGTGAACGAGACGCACGTGCCGATGAGCGCGAGCACGGTCATCGGGTCGATGCCCATCTCCGCGGCGATGGTCAGGCCGATGGGTGTCAGGATCGCCGCGGTGGCGGCGTTCGTGGTCACGTTCGTCAGCATGGTCGTGGCGACGGCGAACACGAGGACGACGAGCATCGCCTCGCCGCCGGCGAGGGTCCGGATGCCATCGGCGATGACGTCCGCGAGACCGCTCGTGACCACGATCGCCCCGAGGCCCACCGAGGCCGCGAGGATGCCCAGGACGTTGAGGTCGAGCGCCCGCGCCGCCGAGCCCGGCGTGAGGACCCGGGTCAGGACCATCAGCACGGCGCCGGCGACCGACCCGACCTCCACGGGCACGAGGCCCAGCGACGCGGTCACGATCACGCCCGCGAGGATGCCCAGCGCCACCCACGTCCGACCCGGCTGGGGCACCCGGCTCGCGGCGTCCTGCCACAGCCCCACCGACGCATTCGCCCGCACGACCTCGACGTTCGGCGCCGACACGAAGCACATCTCGCCCGGGCCCAGGACGGCATCGCGCAGCGCACCGGTCGTCCGGGCCGCGCCCACGTGGATCGCGTCATCCTCGAACTCGCGGATGCCCGCGCCGTCCCCCGACCGGATGGTCACGGCATACAGCCGGACGGGCGAGGTCCCGAACTTGGCACTGCCCCACAGGGACCGGACACCCGCCTCCGTGGCCATGAACACCAGCACGTCGCCCGGCTCCACCACGACGTCCGTGTCCACCGGCTGCCCCCAGCGCTCGATGGCGACCAGTTCGTACTCCTGGCTGAGCGCGAGGCCCTGGCTCCTGGCCGTGTGACCGAGCAGCAGCGCCCGACCCGCCACGGGGATCTCCACATGCCACTCGCGGACCGCGGGCTCGTGCACGCGCTCGCCCTGGCCCAGCCTCGGCGCGACGAGGTAGACCACCAGCCACCCCACGAGGGCCACGGGCAGCGCCACGGGCGCGAACGAGAGCATCCCCATGTCCACGCCCGCCTCCGACGCGATGCCGGCGATGAGCAGGTTGGAGCTGGTGCCGATGAGGGTGATGGCGCCCGCGAGGGTCGTGACGTGCGCGACGGGCAGCAGGATCCGCCGGGCCGGGATGCCCCGCGTCTGCTCCAGCTCCCGGGTGGCCGGGATGAGCATCGCCACGATGGGTGTCGTGTTCATCACCGCCGACGCGAGGCCGATAGGCACCATCACCCGCCGGATCGCCTGTTGCGCCGACTCCGCCGCATGGAGGAGGAGCCACGTGACGCGTGACACGACCCCGGTGGCCACGACTCCCCGGGCGATCACGAGCATCGCGCCGACCGTGATGACGCCCGGGTTCGAGAGGCCCGAGGCCAGCTGCGCGGGCGTCGCGATGCCCAGCACCCCGGCCAGCGACAGCCCGGCGACCAGGGCGAGCAGCGGCGACACCCGGCCCGATGCCATCGCGAGGAGCGTGCCGACGACGATGACCGTCGCCGTCAGCAGGGTCCAGTCGACGCCCATCGAGCCCAACGTCCTCCATCGCCTCGGCTTCCGACCGCATCCTACGTGCCCCGGAGGCCTATCGGTCGACGGTTGGTCACGACCCCCCGGCGCACCCGCGGTATCATCGGGTCACCTGGCGCGCTGTCCCCGGGGGAGCATTCGGGAGGATGCTGCAGCGCTAGACCAACCGAGTCCAATGGCGGTCCCTCTGACGACCGCTCGCGCTGGAGATCCGTATGACCAAGCGTGTCGCCCTCGTCGGGCATCCGGTGACCCATTCCCTGTCGGGGGTGCTCCAGCAGGCTGCCTTCGATTCGCTCGGCATCGACGCGCGCTACGAGCTGGTGGACAAGCCGCTCATCGAGCTCGCGGACACCATCGCCGGCCTGCGTGATGCGGACACCCTGGGCGCCAACGTCACGGTCCCCTACAAGGAGCGGGTCGCCCCGATGATGGACCGCCTGACGGAGGAGGCCCAGGCCACCGGCGCCGTCGACACGGTCACCCGCGAGGGCAGTCGCCTCATCGGGCACAACGCGGACGTGGCCGGATTCCGCAAGGCGCTCGACGAGATCGTGGGCAAGCAGAAGCTGCCGAAGGCTGCGGTCGTGCTCGGCGCCGGTGGCGGCGCCCGCGCCGTGGTCTACGCCCTCATCACCAGCGGCTTCCAGCACGTCATCGTGTTCAACCGCCACCTCCATCGCGCGGAGGCGCTGGTCCGCCACTTCGGCAAGAACGCCTCCCACATGGAGCTGCGGGCCAAGCCATGGCACGAGTCGGTGCTCGAGGCGGAGCTCGCCCGGACCAAGCTGCTGGTGAACGCCAGCTCGGTCGGCCGGGTCCCGGACGAGACGCCCATCCCGCCGGAGCTGCTGCCGCCGGACCTGATGGTCATGGACCTGCTGTACACGCCCCGGGAGACCCGGCTCATGCGCGAGGCCGCGGCGGCCGGCGCCACCGTGCAGAACGGCGACACGATGTTCCTCGAGGAGAGCGCGGTGGCGTTCCACCTGTGGACGGGTCAGGAGGCGCCCCTCGACCTGTTCCGGACCACCCTCGACGCGGCCCGCGACAGCGTGCCCGAGGAAGCGCCGGCCGAGGCCCCCGAGGCCTGATCGGGCGCGTGAGCCCCACGGACCCTCGCGCGACGGGCGCTCGCGAGCGCGAGGTCGCGCTCGACGCGGTCCGGGCAGCGGCACGCCTCACCCCGGGACATCGGTGCGGGCGAGCCACGCCCGACCCTGGCGACTGCTGGGCGCCCGACCGCTCGCCGGTGACGGTCGCGGACCCGGGCGCAGGTGCTGGTCAGCTCCGCGCTCGCCGAGGTGTTCCCCGCCGACCCCCTCGTGGGCGAGGGGAGGACGCCGCCCAGCTCGACGCGGCGCTCCATCCGGGACGCCTCCTCGAGACCCGGCTGGCCGAGGCCCGACCCGGCCTCGACCTCACCGACATCGCCGAGGCGCTCGGCCGCGGTGGTGGGCAGGCGGCCCGGACGGGCCGCTGGTGGACGCTCGACCCGGTCGACGGGACGCTGGGCTTCCCGCGGGGGCGGGCAGTACGCCATCGCGCTCGCGCTCGTGGCTTCCGCGTCGTCCGGCTGGGCGCTCGGCTGCCCGGCCCTCGGGCGCGCGGATGGCTCGGTGGGCAGCCTGTTCGTGGCCGGGCGGGCATGGGAGCCTGGGAGCTGCCACTCGACGGCGACGGCGTGCCGGTCCGACTGTCGGTCGCGTCGTGCACGAGCGCCGCGGAGGCACGCTACGTGGAGTCGCTGGAGGCCTCCACCTCGGCGCAGGACGAGGCGGCATCATCGGCGAGCTGCTCGGGGTCACCGCCCCTCCCCTGCGGCTCGACAGCCAGGCCAAGTACGGCCTGGTGGCGCGCGGCGACGCCTCCATCTACCTGCGCATCCTGCGCGGCGACTACGTCGAATGCATCTGGGACCACGCGGCAGGGTCGATCGTGGTGGAGGAAGCGGGCGGGACCGTGAGCGACGTCACCGGAGCGGCCCTCGACTGGGACGCGGACGCCGCCTGGAGGGCAACCGAGGATCATCGCCGCGCCTGCGGCGATCCACGCGGAGGTGGTGGCCTCGGCCTGGAGGTACTGGCGCGTCAGTAGGCTGACCGGTCAGTCGGCCGGCGCGAGGCTCGCGTGGAGCAGTGCCTCCGCGACGTTCTTCGCCCTGGCATCGCAGGACCACGTCGGTGCCGTGGACCGCGATGCCGGCCGCGCACCGCGGCAGGTCGAGGCGTCGACCTGGTGGCTCCACGTGACGCCACCGTCCAGCGACACCAGCAGTCGATACCACGGCGAGGTCGCGGCTGGTCGTGACCATGGGCGGGTATCCACCAGGTGCACGAGTGCCACGACGGTCCGGCCATCGACCGCCACGCTCATGCCGGCCCAGCTCCTCGGCCCCGGCGACCTCGCGCCACGAGCCATCGGTGTCACCCAGCCAGAGGGTCGCGCGGGGCGGCTCCGGGCGCAGGCCGCCGGTCGGGTCCGGGTCGTACCGACCGGGCTGGCCATCGGCGACCCAGGCCTCCGGCCGGCCATCGGCGCCGAGGATCGGTTCGATGCCGAGGTACCGGACGTCGCCGTCGCGCGGCAGCGGCGAGATGTCGTCCCAGCGTCGGCCATCGCGGGTCCAGACACCCGTGGCAGCCGATCCCATCGGTAGGCGAGCGCCACACCGCCGACCGACGCGACCCCCACGCCGCCCTCGTCGACCCGCATGATCGCGCGCCTCGTCCAGCGGCGCCCATCGGCGGTGCTCCACGCATGGACCGGGATCCGTCCCTCCGGGGGTGCCTGGTCGGATCCCACCGAGGCGATCACCTGGCCCCGGTCGCCGCCCGCCCCACGCTCCACGTAGCAGCTCGTGACGATCGCGAGGCGACCACCCGCGACGACCGCCTGCGGGTCATAGAGGCCGCAGCCTCGAGCGGACCCCCGGGCGGAGGGTCAGACCGCCGCGTCGGCGCCACGTCGCGCCGTCGTTCGACGTCCATACGCGCAGCGCCAGCGATGGTAGCCGTAGCGTCCCCCGTCGTGGCAGCTCAGCTGGCGTGCCTCGACGAGCGCGATGCCGTCGCGCCAGGCGAGCAGCGCGGTTCCTCGTCGGCGCTCCGTCCGGCGCCTCGGCCCGGGTCCAGGTGACGCCGTCCGTCGACCGCCAGACCGCCGGTCCTGGCCACGTGACCTCCGGTTTCCTGGGCGTCGGTCGCCCAGTGCGTGGCGGTCTCCAGAGCGGCGAACCCGCCGTGCCAGACACGGATGGGGCCGTAGTCGACCTGCAGCCCCAGGACGGCCCCGCCGAGCGGACCGGCGACCGCCTGCCAATCGCCCACGAAGCCCAGCCCGGGATCGCTCGTGTCCGGAGGTGACGCACCGACGCACAGCACGAGTGCCATCATGGGCGGGCAATTCTCATGACTGGTAGTCAAGCCCGCCCCGAGGAGGAGACCCGCGGCGGGCCGTAGAGCGGGCCGAAGCGAATCTCATGACTGGTAGTCAAGGCGGTGCGGCGGCGGGCCTTCGCCGGGCCTCGCCCAGGGCGCGGGGACCGAATCTCATGACTGGTAGTCAAGCCCGACGCGGGAAGGATGTCCCCAGTGGGCGCTCAGGCATCCGGCGGGATGACCCCCTTGCGCAGGGAGAAGCAGCCCCAGAAGCGTCGCTCGCCCGTCTGGATGACGGCGTACGAGGCGCGCGCGAAGTCGTAGAACGCGAAGCGCTCGATGGCGACCATCGGCCTCGCCCGACCCTCGGCGCGGTCGATCTCCGCCTGGACCTCCTGCTGCACCGGCGGGATGCTCGTCGGGTCGTCCGAGACCTCCATGCGACCCGCGAAGTCGGCCACGAACGTGTCCAGGGGCAGGACCGACAGGATGGCCTGGACCGCCTGGCCCGCGGTCAGGTTCTCCATCCGCAGCAGCTGCCCGGTGACCGTGGCGCGCGCCACCGAATCCGCCGGGAAGTTGGTGTCCGCCACGATGAGCACGTCACCATGGCCCATCGCCCGGAGGCACGCGAGGACCTCCGCGTTGAGCCGATGGTCGATCCCCTTGAGCATGGCTCCTCCTCTCTGACGCCCGTCAGTCACGGGCGCCAGCTCCGGTCCCAGCATGCCACGGCGCCGCGTCAGGGCCACGACACGTGGGCCGAGGGCATGTCGGCCCGTCCCGGGCACGACCGATGACCGCTACCCGTTCGTCGTCGCCGTGACCTCGTCCACGATCGCCCGACACCGGTCGACGTCCGGGAACGACGACTGCGTCCCGGGTCGCCTGACCGAGTCCGATGCGATGGCACTGGCCAGCCGCACCGCCGCGAGCTCGTCCCAGCCGGCCCCGATGGCGTACCCGAACGCGCCCACGAAGGCGTCACCGGCACCCGTGGTGTCCACCGCCTCCACGATCGGGGCCGCGACGAGGGCCACCGAACCGTCCAGCCCGACCAGCGCGGCCCCCCGGGCCCCGAGCGTGACCACGAGTCGCGTCCCGAGCCGCCGGGCGAACCCGGCGAGCGCGGACGGGTCGGTGACGTCGTCGGACACCCCCAGCTCGCGGGCGATGATGGCCAGCTCGTGCTCGTTGGGGATGACCCAGTCCGACACGGCGAGCAGCCCGGGCTCGATGGCCGCCCCCGGCGCCGGGTTGAGGATGGTCACGGCGCCGCGCTCGCGGGCTGCCTGGAACGCGGCCGCCGTGACCAGCTGGTCGATCTCGAACTGGCCGATCACCGCATCCACGCGGGCCTCGGCGTGCACCGCCGCTGCCGCGTGCTCGGGCCGAAGCCCTGCGTTGGCGCCGGGCACGATGATGATCCGGTTGCTGCCGTCGGGCTCCACCCAGATGGGCGCCACGCCGCTGGCACCGGGCACCCGGCGGACGTGGGTGGTGTCCACCCCGTGGCGCTCGAGGTTGGCGAGCGTCTCGGTGCCATACCCGTCGTCTCCGAGCGCGTTGACCATCGCGACGCGGGCACCCATGTGGCTGGCCATGACCGCCTGGTTGGCGCCCTTGCCCCCGAAGCCCTGCGCGAACCGCCGCCCGAGCACGGTCTCGCCACGCCCGGGCATGCGCTCGAGGTACGAGATCTGGTCGATCATGGTGCTGCCGACTACGGTCAGCGCCGGGGCGGCTGCGTCCGCCATCGCGCTCACGCGCCCTGCGACGTCCGTCGGTGCCCTCGCGGAGCGCCGCCACCAACGCCGACATGCGCCTCACGTCGGTGCCGTCAGGGCCGAGCGCATCCACCAGCGCGGACGCCGAGACGACGCCGTCCGCACCCGCCTGCGCGAGCGCCCGGACTGGCGGACGCGACACGCCAAAGCCCACGGCGACGGGCACCGGCGACACCGCTCGCACATCCGCCACCAGCCGACCGACGCTCGGCGGCAGCGACCGACGCGCCCCGGTCACGCCGACCAACGAGACGCAGTAAGAGGAACCCGCCGCTCCGCGCGGCCACGCCGGCGCGACGGATCGGCGCGGTGGTCGGCGCGACGGATAGACCACGCCGATCCCCGCCTGCTCGCGGCCGCCTCGAACGGCCCGCCCTCGTCGGGCGTGAGGTCCGCGACGATGACCCGCCGCGCCCGCCCGCGGCCATCGCCTGCGCACGCTCCCGGCCGTCCCCGCCACCGATGATGCTGGTTGGCGTACCCCATGGGCACGAGCGGCACGTCCGGTCGGGCCGCATGGATCGCGCGACCAGCGATGGCGACCCCTCGAACGTAGGCCGGCGCGCAGCGCCGCCTGCGAGGCGCGCTGGAGCGTTGCGCCATCGGCCAGCGGGTCGGAGTACGGCAGGCCGACCTCCAGCAGGTCGGCACCCGCGTCGATCGCGGCGATCGCGATGGCCAGGCTGGTGTCGGCGTCCGGATAGCCCGCGACGACGTACGGGATGAGCGCCGCCCGGCCATCGGCATGGGCACGCGCGAAGGCGTCGGCGATGCGGCGCGCGCCGGCCGTGTCGTTGGTGTGGTGGATCGACTCGGTGGAGGTCATCGGAGCGACTCCCACGGCTCGACGTCCGAGAACCGCTCGAGCGCGGCCATGTCCTTGTCGCCCCGGCCCGAGAAGCCGATGAGCACCAGCGCCTGGTCGGCGAGCGTGCCGCCGCCCTCGATGCCCGCGAGGAGCTTGGGCAGCGCGGCCACGGCATGCGAGGTCTCGAGCGCCGGCAGGATGCCCTCGGCGCGGGTGACGGCGCGCATCGCGGCCACGGCCTCGCGGTCGGTCGCGGTGGTCACCTCCAGCCGCCCGGCTTCCGCCAGCGCGGCCAGCTGCGGCCCCACGCCCGGGTAGTCGAGCCCCGCCGACGCGGACACCGCCTCGACCACCTGGCCATCCCGGTCCTGGAGCATCAGCGACCTCGCGCCATGGAGGATGCCCGCGGTGCCACCCGCGATGGCCGCCGCGTGCCGGCCGGTCTCCATGCCATCGCCGGCGGCCTCCGCCACGGCCAGTCGGACGTCCAGCTCGCCGATGAACCGGCTCAGCAGCCCGATGGCGTTGGAGCCGCCCCCCACGCACGCGAGCGCAAGGTCCGGCAGCCGCCCCTCCACGGCCCGGAGCTGCGCCGCGGCCTCGTCGCCGATGCGTCGCTGGAGGTCGCGCACCATCGTGGGATAGGGATGCGGGCCCATCGCCGAGCCCAGCACGTAGTGGGTCGTGGTCACGTTGGTGACCCAGTCGCGCATCGCCTCGTTGACGGCGTCTTTGAGGGTGGCCGTGCCTGACGTGACCGAGCGCACCTCGGCACCCAGCGCCCGCATCCGGAGGACGTTGGGCGACTGCCGCTGGATGTCCTCCTCGCCCATGAACACGACGCACGGCAGCCCCAGGAGCGCGCATGCGGTGGCCGTGGCCACGCCGTGCTGACCGGCGCCCGTCTCCGCGATGACCCGCGACTTGCCCAGACGTCGGGTGAGCAGCGCCTGCCCCAGCGCGTTGTTGATCTTGTGGGCCCCGGTGTGGGCGAGGTCCTCGCGCTTGAGGTACAGCCGGATCGACGCGGGGACCGGGACGGCCGAGCCGGCGGCCCGGACGAGCCGCCGTGCCTCCACGGTCGCCGCGGTCGCCAGCCGGTCGGCGATACAGCGCCGTGGGTCGTCCCGCAGGGTGCGCGCTCAGGTCGTCCAGCTCGGCCCAGAACGAGGGGTCATGCCGGACGGCCGACCAGGCGTGGTCCAGTGGGTCAGGGCCGCCATGAGCGTCTCCGAGACGTACCGCCCCCGAGAAGTCGCGCTCCATGCCCCCAGCGACCCGCGCCATCCACCTCAGCAGACCCGCATGCACCGGCGTCGGCCCGAACGGGACGTTGGGCTGGTGTCGCCGGGCCGCGCGGTGCGTTTGTAGACAGGGCCACGCGCAGCCGGTGGCCCGGAGGGTCGGCCGGGTGCGGTGGCGCGGGTGGAGGTAGCCGGCCGAGCCTCGACGCCGCTGGCGACATCGACGCCGATGGCCGGGATGGCCAGGAGCGCCCAGCCACGTTGGACGCATCGAGCCCACCAGCAGGATGACCAGGATGCGGCGCGCGACCGCATGGGCGAGCGCCGTCGACGCACGACGCCCGGTGCCGCCCCGGACCGGGGTCCGCGGTGTCCAGCTGAGATCGCCGCCAGGTTGGGCTTGGCGCGATACGCCGCCGCGCGCCACCACCTCGTCCGCGATGACCGTCCCGGCATCCCTGGCCACGACCTCGTCGGCGGGCGGCAGATGGAGCACCTTGATGACCGGCAGCCAGGATGGCATCGAGGTCGCCCGGCGGCTCCAGCGGCCATGGAGCTGGCCGCATCGAGGCCGATGCAGGACGCGAAGCCGCGGCCACGTCGGCGGCCGGTCGAAGTCGGCGAACACGCCCACGAAGGCCGCGGCCCGGCGCCGGGCTGGCTGGCGGCGCGGGCTGCCCGAGCCAACGCCATGGCTTCGCGCTCCAGCGCCCGCTTGGTGCCGGGCACCAGGTTGAGCCCGACCATGTCAGCGCCTGCGGCGATGGCGGCGGCAAGCCCGACAGGCTCCGTCACGCCGCAGACCTTGAGCGACGAGGTCCGCGTCCCCGGCGGGGTCGACGCCGGGCTCCGGGCATGGCGCCGGCGCTCACGAAGGCCGCGACCCGCGCCGTGATGGTGGCCCGGTCCGACCCGGTGCGCATGAGGTCCTCGCCGATGAGCGCGCCGTCGAACCAGGGCGCGCGCCATCGGCGCAGCGGCGAGATCGCGGACCCCGGACTCGGCGATGACCAGGCGGTCGTCGGGGATGCTCAATGGCGGAGCACCTCGGCCGTGCTGGTGTCCACGACGAGCGTGCGGAGGATCCGGTTGTTGACGCCGATAGACGCGCGTCGGTCGCCAGCGCCGCGTCCAGCTCGCAGGCGTCGTGGACCTCGACCAGCAGCTCGAGCCCCAGGTCCCGCGCTCGCCGGACCAGTCGGCCCAGCGCCGCGGGTCGATGCAGTTGGCCAGCAGCAGCTGCGCGTCCGCACCCGCCGCCCGGAGCAGCGGCGTGGCGCGGATCGACCACGAACTCCTTCGCCAGCGCCGGGATCGTGACGGCCGCGCGGGCGGCGGCATGGGTCGCCCATGGCGCCGCCGAACCAGTGCGGCTCGAGGAGCACCGAGACCATCGCGGCGCCACCCGCCGCGTAGGCCCGCGCGGTCGGCGACATCGAGCGGCGCGTCCACGAGAGCGCGCCCGCCGAGGGCGAGCGTCGCTTGACCTCGGCGATGCCGCTCCCCAACCCGGGTCGCGCGAGCCGAGCGCGACAGGGCGGGGGTCGGGCGCCTGCGCCGCGGCCCGTCCGAGCTCGCGCAGCGTGCGACCCGCGAGCTCCATCGCGAGGTCCGCGCGTCGACGCTCGGCGATCTCGCAGGCACCGACCGGCGGGCCGGCGCGCCGGCTGGGCGTGCGACGGTCATGCGGAGGGGCCCTCGCCGGTCGGCGCGGGCACCCACGCGCGCCTGGAGGCGTGCCAGCAGGTCGCCGGCGGCGCCGCTGGCGATGGTCTCGGAGGCCAGCTCCACGCCCTGCCGGAGCGTGTCGACCCTGCCCCCGACCATGAGCGCCGCCCCCGCGTTGAGCGCCACCACGTCGCGTCGCGGGCCATGCTCGTCGCCGTGGAGGATGGCCCGGATGATGGCCGCGTTGGCCGCGCCATCGCCGCCCGCGAGCGCGGAGGTCTCCGCGCGTGGCAGCCCGGCCTCCGCGGTCGTGACGGCGTGCCGCTGGACGCCCTCGGGCGTGACCTCGAAGCGCACGCCGGTGTCATCGAGGGGCAGCTCGTCGATGCCGTCGCCAAAGACCACGAACGCCCGCTCGGTCCCCAGGGCGTGGAGCACCTGCGCGACCCGTTCGGCGCTCACGGGATCGGGCGAGCCCATGAGCTGCCGCGTCACGAGCGCCGGGTTGGCCATGGGCCCGATGAGGTTGAACGCGGTGCGCACCCCCAGCTCGCCGCGGACGGGTCCCGCGTGCCGCATGCCGAGGTGGAACGCGGGCGCGTGGAGGTAGGCGTAGCCGGTCTCGCGCAGCGAGGCCTCCGCGGACGTCTGCGACTGCTCCACGGTGAGACCGAGCGCGGCGATGGCGTCGGAGCTGCCCGACTGGGAGCTGACGGCGCGGTTGCCGTGCTTGGCGATGGGCACCCCGGCCGCGGCCGTCACGAGCGAGGTGGCGGTCGAGATGTTGAACGTGGTGCGAACGTCACCGCCGGTGCCGCACGTGTCGATGGCGCCCGAGGGCGCCTCGACCACGAGCACCCGCGAGCGCATGGCCTCCACGAACCCGGCCAGCTCGTCCGTCGTCTCGGTCCGCACCCGGATGGCCAGGAGCACGCCGCCCAGCTGGGCGGGCGTGACGTCGCCATCGAGCACCGCGGTCATGAAGTCGCGCGCCAGCCCTCGGGACATGGAGTCACCGCGCGACACGATGGCGAGCGCCTGGCGGGCGAAGGCGGGGTCGGGGGGTGCCTGATGCACGACTTGGGCGGCTCCTGCGTTGGGTGTGCCGGGCCCGGCCCGACGCTGTCAGCCCGACCATACAGCCGGGACGGGAGGTCGGTCCTCCCGCGGTGCCACCCGTCTTCGGCGCGCGGACGCGCCGCCCTCGTCGGACCGATGGCGGGCTCGCGGGTCCATTCGCCGACGTCCTCGCACCGGCTCGCAGCACCGCCGGCTCTCTCTGGCAAGGTCCCCACGCGGCGGTCGGCCGCGTGGCGTCGGGTACTCCTCCCGGGTCAGCGCCCTGCAGGGGTCCGAGGCGAGTCTACGGCCCACCCGGACGCCTGCAACAGGCGGGGGTCGGGACCTAGCCATGGGCAGCCGGGCGCCCGAGGTGGGCCAGCAGCCCCGCGATGGCCACCTCCACGTCCCTGCCGGTGCCGCGACGGCCAGGCCGCGTCGACTGCCACGGCACGCCCAGGAACCAGAGCCCGGGCACGTCCGGTGACGAGCCGGACGACGGGGGCCCGCCGTCACGACCCAGGCATGCCGTGTCGACCCACGCCACGTCGGCTCCGAAGCCGGTGGACCAGATGATGGTGCTGATGTCCTCGGCCAGCAGGTCGATCGACCGAGGGCAGACGCAGCCATCGCATCGGGTCGGCGACGGGCAGGTCGTCGGGGTCGGCACGTCAGTGCGTCGGGCGGTGGGGCATCGATTCCCTGGGCCTCGATGGTGCGGTCAGACGTGGCGCACAGGTCGGCCGACGCGGTCACCCCGCCGGATGCTCGCCGCGAGGTCGTCCGCGAACAGCATCCGCGGCCGACGTCGAGCCGGCGAGCCGACCGGCCAGCCGGGCGCCACGCCGCGAAGGCCCTGGAGGCTCAGGGTGCCCGTGGCGACCCACGCCGGAGATGATGGGCGGTGGCCGGAACCGCATCGCCGGAACCGGCAGCGACTCCACCGACTGGTCGAGCAGCCCGGCGATGCGCAGCCGCTCGAGGGTGTCGCGACCCCGTACCGACGTCGCTGGCGAGCCACGGCGCTGGCGGCGACGGTCACGCGCCGGTCATCCGCGAAACGCTCCTCGGCGATACGCCCACCGGTCTGCGCGCAGCCCACCACGAGGACCCCACCCGGCGGCAGCTCGGCGGGACGTCGGTAGTCGGCGGCGTGGAGGGCCACCACGCCATCGGGCACTGCGGCAGCCGCGGCCGGGATGCGCGGCACCCGCTGCATCCCAGGGCGACGATGACGGCAGGCGCGGGCATGCCCAGGTCCAGGGTCTCGGTGACGACCTCGAACCGACCGTCGGACGGGTCCCGCCGGAGGCCCGTGACGCGCACGCCCTCCCCGGACCGGCAGCCGATGTCGCGCCGCCCAATCGGCGAGCCGAGTGACCCACTGGTCGCGGAGCAGGAACCCGTCCTGCGGCTGGTCGTCCTCGCCGTCGTCGGGCAGACGGGTCATCCAGGTGGGCGTGTTCATCGCGAACGAGTCCCAGCGCTGGCTCCGCCAGCTCTCGCCGACACGCCCCTGCTCCACGACCACGTGCTCCACCCCGTGCCGCTGGAGCTGCCGGCTCGCCAGGAGCCCGGCATGCCCGCCGCCCACGACCACGACCTCAAGCCCGTCGCCCATGCCGTCCCTCATGTGGCCTGCCGCGTGCCACGCCGGGCACCGTGCGTCCGCCAGACCGCGCCATACGATGCCACGCGGCAGCGAGCGATGTGCCTCAGGTCCAGAGCGTCCGCCGCTGGGTCTCGATGCGGAACGGGTCCTCGCCGCGATGGGCCGCCAGGATCCTCGCCTTCGGCATCCGTGGCTCGGACGGCCCGCTCGCCCGGGCTGACGGCGGCCACGCCCGCTCGAACGCGCGCCACCCGCTGCCTGCCGGTCGCGGGGAGTCGGGCACGGCGTGATAGGCGACCCGCCCCCGCGCCAGCCGCCCGGGCAACCCCGTCGCGAGCACGCGAGCCGCGCCCGCCAGCGATGGCGGCTCGTCCAGCACCCGGCGACCGATGAGCCAGCGTGGCTCCCAGACAGGCGCCAGGACCTCCTCCATCGCCTCCGCGAACCGCAGCGCATCCGCCTCCGACACGTCATCCAGGAAGCAGCGCTGATAGCCGTCCGGCTGCGGGAGCACCCGGACCCGGTCGGCGCCCGCCCGCGCGTCGGTCCGCCCGGTCGCGGCGAGCGCCTCGGCGACAGCACGGCCGATGGCGCCAGGATGTCCTTCGAGCCGAGGTCGGCCATGGTCCCCCGGGTCGGACGAGGGAACCCGGCAAGGCCAGCTAGCAGGGCCAGCGCGACCAGCACGCCGGCGATCGGCATCCCGGTCGCCACGCCTGCCGCGAGTGGCAGCGCGCCGGCGCCGCGGCCGCCAGCCCAGTCGACGCGGCGACCCGCCGGCCCAGGCCGGCGCCGCCGCGAACCACACCGCCGCACCTGGCAACCCGGGCGAGCGCTCGGCGGATTCCGGACCGTGGGCACGGGCGTCGAGGTACGGCTCGCCGACCCCGCCATGCAGCAGTTCGCGGCACGCTCGGCCGGGCGGGCCAGCATCCGACGCGCGAGCGGCTCGAACGCCTCCGCGGACAGCGGCGCGAACAGGCCGGAGCCCGGAGTCCACGTGCGACACCCCAGATTCCACCTCGCCCTCGTGCGTCAGGGCGTAGTAGTCGGCGTGCCGACGCACGAAGCGGGCGTGGTCCGCCTGGCCATCGGGATGGCCGGGCGCCACACGACGTCCCAGTTGTCGGCCACCTTGGCCGGGGTCCGCGGGGTCGAGGCGGAGGCTTCGACCACGCACCTGGCGGGTCGACACCGTGGTGGTCGCCGAGCCCAGGTCCACGAGGACGTTGACCGCGGGGCAGTCCCAGCTCGCCCAGGAGGGCCCGGGTCCCCACGAGGCACCGGCTGCGGCCCGCCTCGAGGAACCGCGTCACCAGCGGCACCCAGACCGCCGACGTCCAGCCAGCCGCATCCAGGTCGACCTCGATCGCCCTGCTCCAGGGATCCCCATCGCCGACCCCGGTGGCCGCGAGCGTCGAAGGCCGCCAGCATCGGGCCCGCGACCCGGTCGTCGGCCGCGACGTCGACGAGCGCCATGGCGGTGCGTCGGGTGCACGCCACGGTGCGACCCGTGACCAGGATCGGCGACAGCGCCCGAGTGCGGGATGCTTGAGCGGCGTCCGATGGAGCAGCGCACGCCCCGGCCCCCGGCTCGAGCACGCCCCGGGCCGTGCACCGGGATCGAGGCCCGCGCGCTCGTCGCACAGCACCACCGCCCGGAGCCGGTCCCCCAGGACCTGCGCCTCGGCCTCCAGGATCCGCACCACCGCCGATGGCTTGGCACCCGACGAGCGCAGCACCCGGTCGGTGACCGAGGCCATGGCCGAGATGCCATGCCGGGTAGGCCGAAAGCCGACCGAGGGCAGCGCCACGCCGGGTCCCGCTCGAGCGCGATCGAGTCCAGGGTCTCCGTGCTGGGCGCCAGCACCTCCATCACCCAGGCCTCGATCAGCGCGACCCAGTCGGCCGTCTCCGGTGGCACCCGATGCTGCTCCCGGAACCGGGCGCCGTGGGGTGGCGGCTCGTCGCGAGACCAGCGGAGCCTGAGGGCGGCTCGGGCGAGCGCCGGGTCGGCACGCTCCAGCTCCCACCACGACGCGGTGGCGCCCTCGGCCGACCGACGCTCGAGGAACCGGCGTGCGAACCAGCTCGCGAACGGCACGGACGCGAAGTCGGCGTCCAGGACTTCGCCGCGCAGCAGCTCGAAGCGCTCCTGCTCCTGGGCCATGAACCGCAGCTCGCCGTCGAGCGGGGGCACCAGCAGCGCCAGCTCCTGATAGGGCGCGAGGAAGCCGTCCTTGACCACGGCTGGCGTGACGACCTCGAAGTCGGCGGCACCTCCGAACAGCGCCCGGTGCAGCGCAGCCTCGCGTGCCCCCAGGTCGGTGGGCGGCGTGGCCGTCAGCCCCAGGACCAGGGAGTCCGGGTGGATCCGCCCGACGACCGCCTCCAGGACGTGGCCCCACAGCCGGAGGAGGTGGTGGCACTCGTCGAGGATCAGGGTGATCGGCCCCAGCGCCGCCAGACGGTCCAGCAGGGCGCGCCCATTGGGGTGGAGCAGCCCCACGAGCGCGTCGGGGTCGCCACCGCGGGTCACCAGGCGCCTCCGGGCGCGCTCCGCGGCGTCGGCGGCGGATGCCTCGTCGGTGGGGTGGAGGACGACCATCGACTGGTACGTGAGCGCCATGAGCCCGACCCCAGCCCCGAGCTCGGCCACCCGGTGGCCGTCCGTCGTGGCGTCCGCGACCCGTGGCGCGAACGACCCCGACCACTGGGCGACCCATTGGCCGCGGATGGCGGTCGTGGGCGCGAGGGCGACCATGGGCCGGGCCATGCGTCGGCCGATCTCCAGCCCCAGGAGGGTCTTGCCGGACCCCGGCGGCATCGTCAGGTAGATGTGCCGATCGCCGGTGGCACGCGCTCGTTCGAACGCCGCGAGGGCGAGCTCCTGGTAGTGCCGGAACCGGTGGACGCATGTCGCGGCGGCGAGACGCGTCGCGAGGTCGGCGCCGGGTGCGGTGGCGGTCGGCTGCGACGCGGGCACGACCGGCATGGTGCCATGCGCGGCCGCCCGGGGCCGCCGCGGGTGTCCTCCCCTGCTATCGTCGGGGGCGATGGCCACGTCGACGAGCCCGGTCGAAGCCGCCGATCCAACCGCGGAGTCACCCGACCCCGAGTCGGTGCGTCTCGCGTTCGCGCGCGCGTGGGGCGAGATGGGTGGCGCCTGGGGCGTCCAGCCGTCGGTCGCGATGGTCCATGGCTATCTGCTGGTCCACGGCGGCGTGCTCACCGAGCGGGACGTCCGTGAGGCGCTCGACCTGTCCCATCGGGCGACCAGCCTCGCCCTCGACGAGATCGAGGGCTGGGGGCTCGCGGTCCAGGTGCCGTCGTCGCGACCGAGCAGTCGGCGGGGCCCGTCGGCGCGCGCCTGGCGGGTCGTGGGCGACCAGTGGCTGTGGCTCCAGCGGATCGCCCGGCAGCGGGCCGCACGCGAGGCCGACCCGCTCGTGCCGCGGGTGGAGACGTGCCTCCGGCTGGCCGAGGACGTGCTGGTGGCCAAGCCCGGGGACGTGGAGGCAGCGCGGCTGCGCGCGTGGCTCCTGGAGCTGCTCGGGTTCCTGCGTCTGTTCGAGCGCGCGGTCGGCCTCCTCGCCCGTGCCGAGTCGGCCGAGATCGCACGCGGCTTCGCGGTCCTCGCCCGCATCCCGGACGAGTCGCTCGACCGACTGCTGCGGCTGTTCGCGTCGTTGCCCGAGGACGAGCTCGCGGGTACCATCGAGGCGATCTCCCGCGTGTCGCCAGGGGTGGCGCGTCGGGTCCTCGCAGCCGCGGACAAGGTCGCTCGCCTCACGCGTTGACCGGGCCAGCCCGGCCACGACCCCACGGGCGTCGTCGCAATCGCACGGAGGTCCGTCCATGCACAGCCGCCCCCTCCGTCTCGCCGCCCTGGTGGCGGCGGCGCTCATCGTTGCCGTCACGCCGACGGTGGCCGTCGGTCCCCCGGCGACACCCCCGACGGGGACGTCGGTGGGCGCCACCGGCCTCCTGGACGCCGCGTCACAGGTCGCATCGACCGTGACGGCCCAGGTGGCCAGCGCAGTGACCGTGGCCGCGTCCAATCCCTGCAGCGGCTCCGGCAGCGCGCTCAGGAAGACCAGCAACGGCAGCCTGACGGTCCTGCTCCTGGGCTCCGACTACCGCAACGGCGCGGGCTCGGAGCGCACGGACACCGTCATCGTCATGAACATCGGGCGGAACGGCCGGGTGGCCATGGCCGCCATCCCGCGCGACACCGTCCAGATCCCGCTCGCCAATGGCGGCACGAGCGGCTCGAGCCGGGTCAACACGCTGTACCAGCGCTACAAGCGGTCGAGCGTGGGGCGGAAGGGGGTCGACTGCCAGGCCCTCGACCACGTCCGTCGGGACATCGCGCACACCCTGGGCACGCAGATCCCCTACTACGCGTTCATCCGGATGGACGAGTTCTCCACCCTCATCAACTACATCGGTGGCATCCGCATGAACGTGCGCTATCGGCTGGTGGACTACCACTACACGCGGCGCGACCGCAAGGTGCTGGTCCCCAAGGCGACCAACTACCTGATGCGCGGCAGCGGCGGCTGCTATCAGGGGAAGTACTGCCGGAACGCGCTCAAGTACGTGCGCAGCCGGTACGGCACCGAGGGCGGCTCCGCCAACAACGACTTCCGCCGCGTGCGCCGGCAGCAGGAGGTCGTCTACTGGGCCGGCAGGACGGTCCTCGACCGAGGCAACGGTGCCAAGCTCACGCGGCTGCTGAACGCCGCCAAGAGCCGCGTGTGGACCAACCTGCCCAAGAACGCCACGGGGGCGCTCGCGCTGTACGGCTTCGTCCAGGGGGCCCGGTTCGCCCAGTCCGATGGCAAGGTGTTCGGCCCGTCGCGCTGGGCCTCCAAGGCCGGGACCTACACCTACCGGCTCAAGCTCGACGACGTGCGCCAGTGGGTGGACAACCACTTCAAGCCCTGATGCCCGCGCCGGTCGTCTGATGGTCGGCCCGCGCGCGCCCATCGAGCCACCCATCCTCGCCCCCGGCCCCGCGCCGTGGTCGCGGGACGTGGCCGACGTGCTCGCGGAGCTGGGTGCCGACCCCCGGCAGGGCCTCACCAGCGACGAGGCGGCCCGCCGGCTGGTCGAGCATGGGCCCAACGAGCTCCAGGGGGCACCGACCACGCCGGCCTGGCGACGTCTGCTGGCCCAGTTCCAGAGCCCGCTCGTCTACCTGCTGCTGGTCGCCATCGCCATCTCCATGGTCGTGTGGCTCGTCGAGGGCGCGCAGAGCATCCCCTACGAGGCGCTGGTCATCGCGGCCATCGTGGCCATCGATGCGGTGCTGGGCTATGCCCAGGAGGAGCGGGCGGAGCAGGCGGTCGCGGCGCTTCGGCGCGCCGCGGCACCCCTCGCCACGGTCCTCCGGGACGGGCACGAGCTGGAGGTCCCCAGCGCGGCGCTGGTGCCGGGCGACATCCTCGCGCTCGCTGAGGGCGACGCGATCGGGGCCGACGCGCGGCTGTTCGAGGCCGCCACGCTCCTGGTCGCCGAGGCGCCCTTGACGGGGGAGAGCGAGGTCGTCACGAAGTCCACGGCTGCCCTGGATGGCCCGGTGGCCTTGGGCGACCGGAGCTGCATGGTCTTCCGGGGGACCGCCGTCGCCCGCGGCCGGGGCCGCGCGGTGGTCACGGCCACGGGCATGGCGACCGAGGTCGGTGCCATCGCCGGGCTGCTGGGCCGGACCCACGAGCAGGAGACGCCGCTCCAGGTGGAGGTCGCCCGGATCGGGCGCGCGCTGGGCATCGCGGTCGTGGCCATCGCGGTCGTGGTGGTCGCGGCGATCCTGATGACCAGCCACGTGGAGGGGCCGGCGGACCTGGTCTCGGTGCTCCTGGTCGGCGTCTCGCTCGCGGTCGCCGCGGTCCCCGAGAGCCTGCCGGCGGTGCTGGCGATCGTGCTCGCGCTGGGCGTCCAGCGCATGGCCAAGCGCCACGCCATCGTCAAGCGGCTCGCGTCGGTGGAATCGCTGGGTGCCGCCACGGTCATCTGCTCCGACAAGACCGGCACGCTCACCCGCAACCAGATGTCCGTGGAGGTCATGGTCACCGGCTCCGGGACGGTCGAGGTGACGGGCATCGGCTACCAACCCGTGGGCGAGCTGCTGGTGGGCGGTCGGCCGCTCGATGACGACCGGCTGCTGGACGAGGTCCGCTGGCTGCTCGCCGCGGGCAGCCTCGCCAACGATGCACGCCTGGAGCCGGACGGCGACGGCTGGAGCGCGCTGGGTGACCCGACGGAGGTCGCATTCCTGGTCGCGGAGGCCAAGGTGGACGGGCTCCGCGAGGCGCGCACGAGCCGCTTCCAGCGCGTGGGCGAGGTGCCCTTCAGCGCCGAGCGGAAGCTCATGAGCACGCTCGAGGTGGACCGTCACGGCGAGCTGGGGGTGGCGCTGGTCACCAAGGGTGCCCCGGACGTGCTGCTGCTGCGATGCGATTCGGAGCGCGTGGCGGGCGAGGTCCGCCCCCTCGACGACGCCCGGCGGGCACACATCCTGGCCCTGGCGGACGGGCTCGCCGACCGAGCGCTGCGCACCCTCGGCGTCGCCTATCGCCCATACGACCCGGCGTCGCTGGATGCGGGCGTGCCCACCGTGGACGAGTCCTCCGAGGCGTCCGAGACCTGGCTGGGCATGGTGGGCATCATCGACCCGCCGCGCGCGACGGCCGGCGAGGCGGTCGCGGAGGCGAGTGCCGCGGGGATCCGGACTGTGATGATCACGGGCGACCACCCCCGGACGGCGCTCCGGATCGCCACCGACCTGGGCATCGCCGGACCCGCCGACCGAGTGCTCACGGGGATCGACCTGGATTCGCTCGACGAGGCGGCGCTCCGCGAGGCTGCGGTGGTCACGCCCGTCTATGCGCGCGTCTCGCCCGAGCACAAGATGCGCATCATCGAGGCGCTCCGCTCCCACGGCCACGTGGTGGCGATGACCGGCGACGGCGTCAACGACGCGCCCGCCCTGCGTGCCGCGGACATCGGCATCTCCATGGGTCTCGCCGGAACGGACGTGGCGCGCGAGGCGTCCGACCTGGTCCTCGCGGACGACGACTACGCGACCATCGTGGCGGCCGTGCAGGAGGGGCGCGGCATCATCGCCGCCATCCGGCGGGTGCTCCGGTTCCTCCTCTCGTCCAACACGGGCGAGGTGCTCACGATGCTCCTGGGCGTGCTGTTCGGGGGCATCCTGGGCACCGCATCCGCGGGCGAATCGATGGCCGTGCCGCTGCTGGCGACCCAGATCCTGTGGATCAACCTGCTGACCGACAGCGCGCCGGCGCTCGCCATGGCGTTCGACCCACCACCCGACGACGCCATGCGCCGGCGCCCACGCGGCGTCGACGAGCGACTCGCCGACCGTGAGATGTGGGCAGGCATCGTGTGGGTCGGCGTGGTGATGGCGATCGTGACGCTCATCGCGTTCGAGCTGCATCGCGCGGGCGGTCTGCTGGGCGGCACGGGCTCCATCGAGCTGGCCCGGACCATGGCCTTCACGACGCTCGTGGTGGCCCAGCTGTTCAACTGCTTCAACGCACGCTCCGGTCGGACCAGCGCCTTCCACCGCGCACTCGCCAACCCGCTCCTGTGGGGAGCCGTGGCGCTGTCCTTCGTGCTCCAGGTCGTGGTCGTCTCGGTGCCGTTCCTCAACGAGGCCTTTGGCACCGTGCCCCTGTCGTTCGCGGACTGGGCCGCGTGCATCGCGCTGTCGGCGGTCGTGCTCGTCGCCGGCGAGCTGTGGAAGTGGGGTCTCCGCCGCTTCGCGCCGGATGGCCGGGTCAGCCTCCCTCGCGGGTCGGCGCGCTGACCGTCCGGGGGTCCCAGCGCAGCGTCTCGTCGTCCGCGATGTCGCCCGGCGGGTCGACGATGGCCTGGGCGGCACCGCGCACCACATCGGGCGGGTCGCCCGCCATGGGGTCGACCGATCGGCCAGCCCGGCGTCGGGCGGACTCCTCGGCCTCCAGGGCCAGGTCCTCGTCGTCGTCCTCGGCTGGCGTGCCCGTCGGCTGGTCTGTCATGGGCCATCCTCCCGCGTGGTCGCGTCCCAGGAATCGTGGCGGAGAGGGTGGGATTCGAACCCACGAGGCTTTCGCCCGCTGGTTTTCAAGACCAGAGCCATCAACCACTCGGCCACCTCTCCTGGTGCCCGGAGCATAGCCGGCGGCGCCATCACGCTCCGGCTGCGCTCGTGTCCGTCGGCGCCCGACGGCCGGCCCAAGTCATGGACGACCCCCAGGCGTTGGGGTCCCGACAGGTGCGCAGGTGTGCCTCATGGTCGACGCGAACCCACGGCCACCGCACCCGGCACGATGGGGTCGCCGCGATGGCGTCCTGGACGTCGGGCTCCAGGAGGGGGGATCAGGCGCCGATGCGGTCCCCGAGCCGGGCGCGCAGCACCTCGGGCACGCGCACGCTGCCGCCGGGCTCCTGGTACGTCTCCAGGATGGCCGCCACGGTGCGCGGCAGCGCCAGACCCGAGCCGTTGAGGGTGTGCAGGATCTCCGGCTTGGCCCCCGCCTCGGGCCGCCAGCGGATGCTCATGCGACGCGCCTGGTAGTCCCGGAAGTTGGAGACCGAACTGACCTCCAGCCAGTCCTCGACGCCCGGCGCCCAGACCTCCAGGTCGTACTTCTTGGCCTGGGTGAAGCCCATGTCGCCGGTGGCCATGAGCTTGACCCGATACGCCAGCCCGAGCCGCTGCAGCGCGACCTCCGCGCGCTCGGTCAGCCATTCGAGCACCCGGCCGGAGTCCTCCGGCCGCTCGAAGCAGACCATCTCGACCTTGTCGAACTGGTGCACCCGCAGGATGCCCCGGGTCGCCTTGCCGGCGGCCCCCGCCTCGCGCCGGAAGCAGGGCGAGTAGGCGACGTAGCGGATGGGCAGCCGCTCGGCCTCGATGATCTCGTCCCGGTGGATGTTGGTCACCGGCACCTCGGCGGTCGGCACGAGGTACAGCTCGTCACGGCCGACGACGTACATCAGGTCTTCCTTGTCGGGAATCTGGCCGGTGCCGCGCGCGGACGCCGTGTTGACGACCGCCGGCGGCCAGACCTCGGTGAAGCCATGCTCGGTCGTGTGCAAGCCGAGGAAGAAGTCGATGAGCGCGCGCTGGAGCGCGGCGCCCGCACCGCGGTAGACGGGGAAGCCGGAGCCGGCCACCTTGGCGCCCGCGGCGAGGTCGATGATGCCCAGCGCCTCCGCC
The DNA here is from genome assembly GCA_046328155.1 of Chloroflexota bacterium. Lineage (GTDB taxonomy): Bacteria > Chloroflexota > Limnocylindria > Limnocylindrales > CSP1-4 > JAFMJV01. The sequence continues at coordinate 40,641 of JAXLXC010000022.1, read as the reverse complement.
ACCTCCCAATGGGGCCGCACCACCGAGCCGTTCGCGTCAGCGTGGGGTCGGGGCTCACCCCAGGTGCGCACGATGACGCTGGCCGACTCGTCGCCCACCGGGACGTCCGCGTCCGGCGGGTTGGGGATCTGGAGCAGCAGGTCCTCGAGCCGCGTCTGGGTGTCGGTCACGATGGCGTCCAGCTGGTCGATCCGAGCGCCCAAGGCCGTGGAGCGGCTCCTGAGCTCGGCGACCTGGGGACCACCGGGCGTGGCACCAGCCTTGATGGCAGCGCCGATGCTGTCGCTGACGCCCTTGCGCTCCGCGCGCAGGCCATCCGCCTCCCCCAGCGCCTCTCGCCGCTGACGGTCGAGGGCCAGGGCCTCATCCACCCGGCCGGGGTCCTCGCCCTTGGCGATGGCGCCGTCGCGGATGACCGCGGCGTCCTCGCGCAGACGAGGCAGGCCCACGCTCACCGCGCGGCGTCCTCGTCGGCGATCTCGGCCGGCAGCCGGATGGGCACCTGCCCGGCGGCATCGCGCAGCCGCCGGGTGACGAAGCCCCGGTCGAGGCTCGCCAGCAGCCAGCCGGCACGCGGCCCGTTGGTGCGACCCAGGAACGCGAGGTAGATCGCCGCGAACGCGTCGCCCGACGAGACGCCATACACCTGGGAGGTGCCGAAGATGAGGTCCTGCCACGCGGCACCCGAGTCAGGCTCGGTGCCCTCCGCCTCGCCCGCGAGGGCGTTCAGCACGATTCGCTGGGCCTCCGTGAGGCCATGGGTCTCGGCCGGCAGCGCCGCCTGGACCTCCACCTTGTAGCGATCGGGGGCATAGGAGTCGAGCCACGCACGCGCCGCCGTCACACGCGCGTCCAGGATGGCCCGCTCCACGTCGTCGAGCGGGGCGCCCTTCTCCGCGGTCATCCGCTCCACCACGTCAACCCCCGGCACCTGGACCAGCAGCGCGAGATGCCGGAACGGCGGCCGGAAGCGTGCCGCCTCGGTGGGCACGTCGGCGTCGGCGTCCACCAGGCTCTGGCGCAGGATCGCCGTCGGGTCGGCGGGGAGCTCGCCCCTGGTGGGCCTGCCGGCGACCGCCGCGGCCACCCGGTCGAACTCGTCGAACAGACCCGGGATGGTGTCGCCCTCGGGGTCGAACTCGATGGCCTTGCGCGGCCTGTGGCGCAGGAACAGGAAGCGCAGCAGCTCGGGCGGCAGCAGGTCCGCGATGCCATGGGCCGTGGCGCCGGTGCCTTTGGAGGTCGACATCTTGCGGCCGCCGATGTTCAGGAACTCGTAGGCCACGTTGATGGGCGGCTCGCGGCGGAACACCTCGCGGCTGATGGCGTCGCTCCGGTCGCGGGACCCGCCCGCGGTGGCGAGGTCCTTGCCGCAGCCCTCCACCGTGACGTCGAACAGGCTCCACTTGGCCGCCCAGTCCACGTTGAACGGCAGCTTGACCCGGCCGCCACCAGGCACGACCCGGCCGGTGTGGCCGCAGCCCTTGGCCCACTCGACGTGGTCCGGCTTGCAGGCATAGGCCACCGTGGTGCCATCCCAGTCGGTCGCAAGCGTGGTCCCGACCTTGCCGCAGTTCTCGCAGATGACCGAGAGCGGCAGCCACCCGGGCTCCTTGGCGACCTTGCTGACCGACCAGTACAGCTCCCGGATCCGCTCCGCGTGGTCGAGTGCGGTCCGGATGTAGGGGTCCATGGTGCCGTCGCCATAGAGCTCGCTCATCCAGTAGATGACGGGCGTGATGCCCAGCCCCTCGAACGTGCCCATGAACAGCTGGCCGACGAAGTGGCGGGCGTAGGAGGGTGCGTCGCTGCCCTCGGGTGCGGGCACGTGCGCCAGCGGCACCCCCATGTATCGGTCGATGGCGTCCGGGGTCAGGAGCGCCTGTGCGTCCATCGGGTCGAGGTCGTCGACCCCATACCGGAACTCGGTCGGCAGGCCGTGGTCGCGCAGCGCCCGTGCGATGGCGTCATGGAGCACGACGCCACGGAGACTGCCCACATGGACGGTCCCGGACGGCGTCTTGGAGTCGTTGACGACCTGGGGCCCGGTGAGCCCGGCGGCCAGCTCGTCCGCCCAGAACATCCCTGGGACCTCCCGTTCAGCTGATGATGAGGATCTCGTACACCTGGTCGCCCGCGGGCACCGACACCTTGACCTTGTCGCCCTTCTTGCGGCCCAGCAGGGCCCGGCCGACCGGGGACTCGTTGGAGATCCGGCCCTCGGCCGGCGCGGCCTCCGCCGACCCCACGATGGTGTAGGTCTCGGTCCCGCCGTCGCCCTGGAGCTTGACGGTCGAGCCCACCTGGACGTGGGTCTTGGAGGTGTTCTCGTCGATGATCACGGCGTTCTTGACCAGGGCGGACACGCTCTGGATGCGGCCCTCGATGAACGCCTGCTCGTTCTTGGCGTCCTCGTATTCCGCGTTCTCGGTGATGTCGCCGTGCTCCTTGGCCTCCTGGATGCGTGCGGCCACCTCGGCACGACGCACGTTGACGAGCTCGTCGAGCTCGGCTCGCAGGTCCTCGAGGCCCTGGCGGGAGACGTACTGGGGCTTGTTGTTCACGGTGCGTACCTCTGGGTCGAGGATGCACCCGGGCGCGTCCCGTCCCGGGGGATTCACGAACGAAACGGCATGACCGGGGACGCCTCGGGGGCGTCGCCACGGGTCTTGCCGGAGCGCGAATCCTACACGTTCCGGTCCCAGCCCGCAACGGAGCCCCCTCGCCGGGCGCTCGTCAGCCCCTCGCCAGCCTCGCGAGCCGCTGGCGGATCCGCTGGAGCGCGGCGCGCTCGGCGAACGCGAGGAACACGGTGTCGTCGCCGGCGATGCTGCCCGCCACCTCCGGCCAGCGGCAGCGGTCCAGCGCCGCGGCGATCGCGTGCGCGCTGCCGGGGACGGTGTGGATGACCAGCAGCATGCCCGCGGGCCGGAACTCGACCGGCAGGTCGCGCAGCAGGTGGCCCAGCCGGTCCTCGCCGGTCTGCTCGCGGTCGTCCGCGCGTCCCGGGAGGGCGTAGACCTGGGTGCCGCGGACGCCGCGCTTGACGAGGCCCAGCTCCGCGACGTCGCGGCTGACGGTGGCCTGGGTCGCCCGGAAGCCCCGGTCGCGGAGCGCCGCCACCAGCTCCTGCTGGGTCCGGATGTCGCGCTGCCCCAGCAGGTCCCGGATGGCCTGCTGCCGCATCCGCTTCATGACGTCCATGCTCATCGGGCCAGGAGCAGCGCCCCGACCACGATCGCGAACCCGATCCGATAGGCCACGAAGATGCCCAGGCCATGGCTGCGCAGGTAGCGCAGCAGGAAGCCGATCGCGATGAGGCCGAAGATCGCGGCCGACGCCATGCCCGCGAGCATGGTCACCAGGTCGTCCCCCGAGACGCCCCCCGACGCCAGACTGCGCAGCTTCCAGAGCGTGGCGCCCGTGATGATGGGGATGCCCATGAGGAATGCGAAGCGCGCCGCGGCCTCCCGGGTCAGGCCCAGCAGGAGCCCGGTCGCGATGGTCACGCCCGATCGGCTGGTGCCCGGGAACAGCGCGAGCGCCTGCGCGCCGCCGATGACGACCGCGTCCTGGACGCGACCCTGGTCGAGGTCGCGGGTCCCCCTGCCCCATCGGTCGGCCACCCAGAGGAAGAGCGCGCCCAGCAGCATGATCAGCGGGATGAGCAGCAGGTTGTCCCGGAAGTAGGTGTCGAAGAACGACTCGAAGGCCACGCCCAGCAGGGCTGCCGGCACGATGCTGATGGCGAGCAGGGCGGCAAGCCGACGGTCCGGGTCGCCCGCCAGCGAGCGGTCGCGGATGGCGTCCCGGGCCGCCCGGAGGAGGCGCACCACATCGCGCCAGAAGTAGACCAGCAGCGCGATGAGCGTACCCGCGTGGAGCATCACGTCGAACGTGGCGCTGTTGAGGAACGGGTCGTGCCAACCCAAGAGCTCGGGCGCCACGATGAGGTGGGCCGATGACGAGACCGGGAGGAACTCCGTGAGGCCTTGGATCGCCCCGATCACGATCGCCTGGAACAGCAGGTCCATCGGGCCCCTTGGCACGTCGCGGGACCGACGGGCCCGCTCATCCGCAAGCCCGGGAGCCAACGCGCCCGGGCCTGTGGGACGAGTCTACCGGAAGGCGCCCGAAGGGCCGGTCGGGGGCGATCCGACGCTGCCCAGGCGGAGGGCTGGCGGCTCGCGAGGGACATCGATGCCCCGGCCAGCCGGCCGGGGCATCGAGATTCGGCGCGATCGAGGGGCGGCCGCCTGTGCGGCCGCGGGGATCAGCGGATGAACAGGGGCGCGAGCACCAGGGTGATGGTCGCGAGGAGCTTGACCAGCACGTGCAGCGACGGGCCGGCGGTGTCCTTGAACGGATCGCCCACGGTGTCGCCCACGACCGCCGCGGCATGCGCGTCGGTGCGCTTGCCGAGGACGGCGCCCGCGGCGTCCTTGAGCTGCCCGGACTCGATGTACTTCTTGGCGTTGTCCCACGCGCCGCCCGCGTTGTTGAGGTACGTCGCGAGCAGCACGCCCGCGATGGTGCCCACCATCAGGAAGCCCGCCACGGCCTGATAGCCGAGCGCGAGGCCCACGATGACCGGCGTGGCCACCGCGACGACGCCTGGCGCGATCATCTCGCGCAGCGCGGCCCTGGTGGTCAGGTCCACGACCCGCGCGTAGTCGGGCCGCTGGGTGTAGTCCATGATGCCGGGCATCTCCCGGAACTGGCGACGCACCTCGACGATGATCGCCTGGGCGCTCTTGCCCACCGCGCGGATGGCGAGGGAGCTGAAGAAGTAGGCCAGCATCGCGCCCACGAAGGCGGCGATGAAGACGCTCACGTCGGCCAGGTTGACGGCCTCCATGATCGGCTTGCCCTGGACGCGCAGGACCAGGTTGACCTTGTCGATGTAGGCGCTGAACAGGAGGAAGGCGGCCAGCGATGCCGAGGCGATGGCATAGCCCTTGGTGAGGGCCTTGGTGGTGTTGCCCACCGCGTCCAGCTTGTCGGTGATCTCGCGGGCGCCGCCCTCGGCCTTGGAGAACTCGGCGATGCCACCGGCGTTGTCGGTGATGGGACCGAAGGTGTCCATGGCCAGGATGTAGGCGGTGGTCATGAGCATGCCCATGGTCGCGACCGCGGTGCCGAAGATGCCACCGACGTCCACGCCATCCTTGTTGACCATGTTGGCCTGCGTGCCCAGCCAGTGGCTGACGAACAGCGCGACGCCGATGACGATGGCCGTCACGAAGGTGGTCTCGAAGCCCACCGCGGTGCCCGAGATGATGTTGGTCGCGGGGCCGGTCTTGGACGCCTCGGCGATGTCCTTGACGGGTCGCCAGTTGCCGGAGGTGTAGTACTGCGTGATGTACACGAACACGATGCTCGTGGCGAGGCCCACGATGCCCGCCAGGAAGAACCAGACCCAGGTCGGGATGCCGTTGGCGCCCGTGTGGCCCGGCGTGTCCATCATCACGAACGTGACGATGGCGAGGCCGATGACCGAGAAGATGGTCGTGGCCCAGTAGCCGCGGTTGAGGATCTTCATGGGATCCTCGTCCTCGCTGCCGCGCACGAAGTACATCGCCAGGATGGTCGCGAAGAGGCCGAAGGCGCGCACCACCAGCGGGAAGAAGATCCACGCGGTGGGGTTGGGCCAGCCGGCGGCGGTCGCGATGGCGTAGGCGCCGACGCCCAGGATCATGGCGCCGATGTTCTCGGCCGCGGTGGACTCGAACAGGTCGGCACCACGACCGGCGCAGTCGCCCACGTTGTCGCCCACGAGGTCGGCGACCACGCCCGCGTTGCGGGGGTCATCCTCGGGGATGCCCGCCTCGACCTTGCCGACGAGGTCGGAGCCCACGTCCGCGGCCTTGGTGTAGATGCCGCCGCCCAGCTGGGCGAACAAGGCCACGAACGAGGCCCCGAAGCCGAAGCCGACGATGAGGTAGGGCGCCTCGGCGGTGTGGACGCCACCATCGAGGCCGCCGAAGGCGGCGAAGATGCCCCACACGCCCAGCAGCGACAGCGCCACCACCAGGAAGCCGGAGACGGCGCCACCGCGCATGGCGGTCTGGACCGCGCCGACCAGGCTGTGCTGGGCCGCGGCGGCCGTGCGGACGTTGGTCTTGACGGCGATGAACATGCCGATGATTCCGGAGAGCATCGAGCAGATGGCACCCACCAGGAACGCGATGCCCGTGTGGATGCCCAGGTCGACGCCGAACACGCGCGTCTCGGCGACGGTCTCGGTCTCGACGACCGAGATGATCGCGCCGATGACGATGGCAGCCAGACCCGCGAGGATCGCGATGGTCGTGTACTGGCGCTTGATGAAGGCGATCGCGCCCTCGTAGATCGTGCCGGCGACGTCCTGCATCGCCTGGGGACCCTTGTCCCTCGCGAGCACGTCCCGTGCGAGGATCATCGCGAACACGATGGCCGCGATGCCGGCTACGGGGATGATCCAGTTGATGGCGTCAGCCACGGTGCGGCTAACCTCCCTCGGTGTGTGGCCCTTGGGCGGGCGGTGTCATTGGCCTGGAGCCGGTCGCAGCTCTCGGGTCCCCGGGACCGACCGACGTTCGGGCCGGACCGTGGGTGGGCTCGGGCACGCCGGGAAGCGCGGCTCTCTGGAGTGGGCGGCCCGAGTGTAGCAGGGCAGGACGGAGCCTCCCGCCCGATCACCGCCGCGCCGGTGATCGGATCGCTGGATCATGCCGATCCGACCCGCGGATCGACCAGTGCCGCTCGGCAGGGTGCACCGGGGCCGGAGCGCCCGTGCCCGGCGGGCCGCGCGGGGGCCGTGGACTCAGGCCGGGCCGGCCACCCAGGCGTCGATGGCGCGCTGGTAGTCGAGCAGCTCCCCGGGCGCGAACCAGATGGCCAACTCGCGCGCCGCGCTCTCGGGCGTGTCCGACGCATGGACCAGGTTCTGGCCCGTCTCCAGGGCGAAGTCGCCGCGGATGCTGCCCGGGGCAGCCTCGTGCGGGCGGGTCGCGCCGTTGATGGCCCGACACACGGCGACGGCGTTGAGCCCCTCGAACGCGAGCGCCACGAGCGGCGACGAGGTGATGAAGTCGACGAGGCCCCCGAAGAACGGCTTCTCGCGATGCTCGGCGTAGTGGCGCTCCGCGATGCCGCGGGAGGCGACCATGAGCTTGAGACCCACGAGCTTGAGGCCGCGCTGCTCGTAGCGCTCGAGCAGCCGCCCGACCAGCAGCCGCTGGACGCCGTCGGGCTTGATGAGGACGAGGGTGCGTTCCGTCACGTCGACTCCCTGGTGGTGGCACGCCCGGGCAGGGCGCGCAACGCTTGCTGATAGGCCTGGGTGGCATCGGTCTCGTGGCCGAGCCCACGGAGGATGTCGCCTCGCAGCATCTGGAGCGACGCGAGGCCCGGGACCGCCACGGACGAGGCCCCCGACGTGGATGTCGGCTGGTCGCCCGGCCGCTCGGCCTCGGCGGCCAAGGCGCGGTCCGTGAGCGACAGGATGACAGGTGCGAGGGCCGGATCGCGTCGGAGGAGCAGCCCCAGCCTGTCGGCCAGCGATGTCAGGTCGCCGCGGGCGAGGTCGCGCTCCGCGGCCTGGAGCTCACGGTCGGCATCGTGTGCCGACTCGACCCCACCCGGCACCTGGATGGGGGACGCGTGCTGGCCGGTGTGCAGCAGGACCGAGGATGCCGGGGCCATGCGCGGGTCGTCGGCGCCCGCGAGGGACGCCGTGACCCAGGTGTCCGCATCCGCATCGGCGACCTCGCCGCCACCCACGAGCAGTCCGAGGCGGCCACCGGTCGTCGCGTCCACGTCCATCCAGCCGGGCACCGCCGGTGGCCACACCGCCGAGCGTGGCTCGCCGGCGAACAGCCGCTCGAGACCCTCCCCCAGCTGCCCCTGCACCTGCGTCGCCAACTGGCGCGCATCGAGGATGCGACCGTCGTGCGCCGACCACTCGGCAGCCACGACCCGCGCGATGGGCTCGTCGCCACGTGCCTGGAGGTGGGCCTCGGCCGCCTCGGCGGCCCCCTCGAGGTCGCCATTGCGCCAGCGCGTCTCGGCGAGGTCGGCGAGGGCCTCGCGATCGAGCGTGCCCACGCCCGCCAGCTGCTCCAGCGAGGCGCGCGCCAGACCGAGCATCCCGCCGCGGAGGTGCAGCCGGGCGAGGCGTGCCTCCGCGGACCGGGTCGTCGTGGTGGACCCCATGGGTCGGTCGAGTCGCAGCCGGTGCGCCTGGGTGGCGGTCGGCAGGCGCTCCACGGCCGCGTCCCGGGCGTCGGCGTCATCGGTGACGCGGTTGATGGGCGCGAAGTCCGGCCACGGGATGGCGTCGTCCGGCAACGGCTGGCTCGCGGGCTCCGGCTCCCAGGGCGCCTGGGCCGCCTGGGCCGCCTGGGCCGCCTGGGCCGCCTGGGCCGCCTGGGCCGCCTCCGGGATGATGGGCACGGGCGTGCGATCGGCCAGCGCGGGCGGGGCGATGGGCGGTTCGACGACGGCCGCTGGCTCCACGCCCGAGAGCCCGGTGGCCGAGGAACCCTGGCCCTCCGATGCGACCTGGGTCCCATGGGCGGCCGGGGCCTCGGAGGGCTGCGGCAGGTACGTCGCGTACGCCTCGTGGGCGGCCGTCTGGTCCCACGCGCCCAGCTGCTCGGGACCCTGGCCAGGGCCGGCCGGCCCGTCGAACGGTGGTTGCGGGGGCGGGTACCCCATCGGCTGCAGGTCGGGGGCGTAGCCCGGCGACGGCCCATCCATGGGATACCCCGGCGGTGGCCCGTCGGTCCCGTAGAGCACCGGGGTGCCATCGGGCGCGTACGCGTACGCCATGGGCGGGAAGCCGTCCTGGCCGCCGCCCATCCAGGGCATGACATCGGGCCCGTAGCCGTACGGGGCGGTGCCATCGGGTGGGTACGGCGCGGGCCCGCCGTGCGGGCCATAGCCCATCGTGGGCGAGCCGTCCGGGGCGTAGCCCATCGTGGCGTCCGGGGCGTAGCCCATCGTGCCGTCGGGGGCGGGTCCCATCCATGGCATGCCATCAGGCCCGTAGCCCATCGTGGGGGAGCCGTCGGGCGCGTACCCCGGCGGGGGCATGTCGTAGGGTCCGGTCGGGAAGGAGACCATGGGCTGCCGCGGTGGCGGCAGCGCCTCCTGCACCGGTGGCGGCGGCGTGATCCGGCGGGCCTGCTGCCGCTTGCCGAGCCTCATGGCAGCCGGAGCGCCCGCTCGAGCGCGCGCCCCCCGGTCCGCGGCGTGATGGCGGCGAGGGCCAGCGACTCGTCCCGGATGAGGCGACCCGCAAGGTCCTGGACCTGTCCCGGGGTCACCGAGGCCAGCGCATCCAGCGCCTCCTCCGGCGTGAGCACCCGGTCGTGGAGCGCCTCCTGCGAGCCCAGCCACGAGCACATGTGGCGGGTGTCCTCGAGCCGGAGCTCGAGACGCCCGCTGACGTACGCACGAGCCTTCTCCAGTTCCGCGTCCGGCACGCGCTCGTCGCGGATGCGCGAGAGCTCCGCGAGGATGGCCGTCAGCGCCTGCACCTGGTCGTCCGGGTCGACGCCCGCGTACACGCCCAGGACGCCGGCGTCCTGGTACTCCACCTGGAACGAGTGGACGTCGTAGGCCAGGCCAGCCTCCTCGCGCACCGACAGGAACAGCCGCGACGAGGACCCATCGCCCAGGACGGCGCTCAGCAGCTCCAGCGCCCACTGGTCGGCATGGTCGCGGGGCAGCGCGGGCAGCCCCAGGCACAGATGCGCCTGTGCGACGCGCCGTCGCTCGATGGCCAGTCGCTCGCAGGGCGTGGGCGGCGCCGGCAGCCACTCGCGTCCCTGGGTCGGGCCACCGGTGGCAGCACCCGGGCGCGAACGCCCCGCAGCGCTGCCCGATCGCGTCGCGACCGGGCCGACCTGGTGGCCGGTGTCGTGGGGCGCGAGCGCCGCCTCCACGAGCCGGACTGCCTCGTCGTGGTCGAGGTCGCCCGCGACCGCCACGACCATCCGGTCGGGCCGATAGGCCGCGGACCAGAAGCCGCGGATCCGGTCGCCGTCCATGGCGCCCACGGTGGTCTCGTCGCCGGCGATCTCCCAGCCCAGCGGCGTGTCGCCGAACCAGGTGCGGTCGAACAGGTCGAACACGTGTTGCGCGGGGTCGTCCTGATAGGAGCGGATCTCCTCCACGATGATGTCGCGCTCGCGGGCCACGTCCTCGTCGCGGAGGATGGGTCGGAGCAGCAGCTCCCCCAGGATGTCGAACGCACGCTCGGCGTGCCGGACCGGCAGCCGGGTCCAGTAGACCGTGGACTCGCGGCCGGTCGATGCGTTGCTGGTGCCGCCCACACCCTCGACCGCCTCGGACACGGCGCGGGACGTGGGGTAGGCGCGGGTCCCGCGGAACGTGATGTGCTCCATGAAGTGGGCCAGACCCGCGTCCGTGCGTCGCTCCTCGCGCGAGCCGACAAGCACGGTCACGGCGACGGCGAGCGAGCGCGTGCCCGGCATCCGGGCCGAGATGACGCGCGGCCCATCTGGCAGCACGGTGCGCTGGAACATCCCGCGCATGCTACACGCGCTCCCCGGCGCAGGCCCCCGCAGCCGGTCGGGCGACCCGGCCGGTCAGCGTGCCGGCTGGTCGGCCCCCTCGTCCCCGTCGCCCTCGTCACCGGTCGCCGCGCCCTGTGGCTCGGGGTCGGCGACCGCCAGCTCCATCTGGACGTACTGGGACATCGGGTCGAGACGCAGCGATCGCTGGCCGGGCGCGACCCCGTCGCCGGCCGCGCCGCCCATGCCCGGGTCGGCGCCATGGACCATGGGCGCGAACTCGAGCGCGACGCGTTCGTCGCCCTGCACCAGGACGTACGACAGCAGCTGGTCGGGTCGGGTGTCGAACTCGAGGTGCTCCCAGGAGTCGACGTTGATGCAGATGGACAGGGGCGTGAAGTAGGACGACACGCCTGGTCGGTCCGCGATCACGCGCTCGACCCAGCCGGTCCCCTGGCTGACCAACGTCGAGCCTCGCGTGTAGCGATAGCTCACGGTCTGCTTGAGGAGGGGTCGCAGCAGGTGATGCATGTCGATGCGACCCGCGACGATGCCGTGGTTGACGAAGAACCGGGCGGCGGGCTCCACGGACACGACCTCCTCCCTCTGGCGCCGTCAGCGGCCCCTGCGGCCCGGCGATGGTACCGCGCCCCGACCCCTATGATCGGCGTGTGACGACTGCGATCGACGTCGGCAACAGCGCCGTCAAGGTGGCCCGCGTGACGGCCGACGAGCTGGCCGAGCTGCGGCGCCTGCCCACCGCCGGCGGGCCGGATCCCGGTGCCCTGGGGCGCCTGCTGGCCGACGATACGGACGCGGTGGCCGTGGTCAGCGTGGTGCCCGCGTGGACCGAGGCGGTCGCGCGTGCCGTGGCCTCGACGGGACGCCCGCTCCTCCAGGCCACGCACGAGACCATCCCGCTGCCGGTGCGCCTCCCCTCCCCCGCCACGGTCGGTGCCGACCGTCTGCTGGGTGCCTGGGCGGCGCGCGAGCAGGTGGGCGCGCCCTGCATCGTGGTCGACGTGGGGACCGCCACGACCATCGACGTCGTGGACGCCGGTGGCGGGTTCGTGGGCGGCGCGATCCTGCCAGGCCCCGCGCTCGCCATGCGCTCGCTCGCCCGCGGCACGGCGCTCCTGCCGCCGGTCCCGCTCGAGCCGCCCGAGCGCGCCATCGGCCGGGACACCATCGAGGCCATCGCGTCGGGCGTGCTGCTGGGGCATCGGGATGCCATCGGCGGACTCATCGTGCGGATGGCCGCGGAGCTGGGCGTGCGCCCAACGGTCGTCCTGACGGGCGGCGACGCGGCGGCGCTCGGCAGCCCCGACTGGGCGGACCGGGTCGAGCCGGAGCTGCTGCTGCGAGGCCTGGGCTCGCTCGTCGGGGCGACCGTGGGCAGCCACGCATGACCGATCCCACGCGACCCCTCGAGGGCCGTCTCGTGCTCCTCGGCGTGTGCGGCTCCATCGCCGCCTACAAGTCCGGCGAGCTGGTACGGCAGCTCCTGGCCGCGGGCGCCGAGGTGCAGGTGCTGATGACGCACAGCGCGACGCAGTTCATCGGGCCGCTGACCTTGGAGACCCTCAGCCACCGGGCCGTCATGCGCGACCCGCTGGAGCTCCTGCCGGACCGACGCATCGGCCACATCGTGGCGGCGGACGCGGCCGACGCGGTCCTCGTGGCACCCGCCACCGCGCACTGGCTGGGGTCGATGGCCAACGGCCTGGCGGGCGACGTGATCACCGCGACGTGCCTCGCGACCGACGCGCCGGTCATCGTCGCGCCGGCCATGGACGGCGGGATGTACGGCCATCCCGCGACCCGCGCCAACATCGAGCGGCTGCGCGGCTTCGGCTACGCCATCGTCGAGCCCGTCGTGGGGGCGCTCGCCTCTGGCCAGGCGGGGCAGGGTCGGCTGGCCGAGCCCGTCGACCTCGTGGCCGCCGTGGTGGCCGCGATCGGCAGCTCCCAGGTGCGGGTGTCCGACCCGGCCGCCCGGCCGCCGCTTGCGACGACCGCGACACCAGACCTCGCCGACTGGCATGTGGTCGCGACGGCGGGCGGCACCGCGGAACCCATCGACCCGGTGCGCTTCATCGGCAATCGCTCGACGGGCCGCATGGGGGTCGCCGTCGCGGAGGCGGCGCTGGCGCGGGGGGCGCGGGTGACGCTCATCCATGGCATGACGTCGGTGCCACTGCCGGCTGGCGCCGAGCTCGTGGATGCGCCGACCACGGCAGCCATGCGCGAGGCGGTGCTGGCCGCCCTCCCCTCCGCCGATGCCCTGGTCATGGCAGCCGCCGTCGCCGACTTCCGGCCACGGCACGTCGCGAACGCCAAGCTGGGTCGGGGCGATGGCCTGACGCTCGAGCTCGAGCCGACCGAGGACATCCTGGCCGAGGCCTCGGCGCTCGCCCACGCACAGGCGGATGCCGGCCGGGGTCGCCCCGTGCTCGTGGGGTTCGCCGCCGAGACCGGCTCGCTGGACCGCGCCCCGGACAAGGCCGCCCGCAAGCGGGTCGACCTGCTGGTCGCCAACGACGTGTCGGAGCCCGGGTCCGGGTTCGGTACCACCACCAACCGGGTCACGCTCATCGCCCCCGGCCAGCCTCCCGAGCCCTGGCCACAGCTGACCAAGCTCGAGGTCGCCCATCGCCTGCTCGACCGGGTCGTCGCGCTCCGCGGCTGAGCGTCAGGCGCAGCCCACCGCGATGGCGAGCGCCTCGCATGCGGCCTCCATGGTCTCCGCTGACGCCTGACCCATTCGACGCAACAGGCGTCCGCGATGGAGCAGGGTCGTGTTGTCGAGGCTGACGACCGACGGGTGGTCCAGCCCGGCCTCCCTGCCGATCGCCACCTCCGTGCTGACCCCGCGCACCCGGCGGGTGATGGGCGCGCAGATCACGCGCTCCAGGATCCGACCCATCGGGTCCCGCGTGAGCACGAGGACCGGTCGCGGCTTGTCAGCGGGCACGTCGGCATACCAGACGTCACCACGCGAGGGCATCGGCGGTGTCATGCGTCGCCCTCTCGGGGGGCGTCCCTGAAGCCGTACAGTGCCTCGTAGTCGACGTCATCGTCACCGAGGTCCAGCTTCCCGGCGGCGTGCTCGTCGAGGAGCTCGTCTTCGGTGATGGGCATGCGTTCGTAGATCTCCGCATCCCGCAGGTTGCGCTCGGTCCTGATGTACACGTCGAGCGCCTTGTCGATGACACCCGACACCGTCCGCTGGCCGCTCAACCGCATGGCCTTCTCCGCCTTGCCCCGATCGAGGGTGATCGTCACCTTCCCGCGTGCCACACCATGGATACTACTGCACGGTGGTATCTCACGCCATACCCATGGTGGTGCGGCACCGTCCGCGCGGAGACCTTCCCCGGGGGTGCATCATCGACGCATGAGTGCCACCAGTCCGCAGCGCCGCCTGACCGTCGCCGACATCACCCGCCTGTATCGCGATGGCCAGCGCATCCCGATGCTCACCGCCTATGACTACCCGACCGCGCGCATCGTGGACGAGGCCGGCATCCCCATGATCCTGGTGGGCGACTCGCTGGGCGAGGTGCTGCTGGGCTACGAGTCCACGGTCCGGGTGAGCATCGAGGAGATGCTCCATCACACGCGGGCCGTGGTGCGAGGCGCGCAGCGCGCCCTGGTGGTGGGCGACATGCCGTTCCTCACCTACCCGTCGGCTGACGAGGCGCTCGAGAACGCCGGGCGGTTCATGCGCGACGCCGGCTCCAGTGCCGTGAAGGTGGAGGGTGGCGTGCGGACCGCGCCGGTCATCGAGACCCTGGTCAAGGCGGGCATCCCGGTCATGGGCCACATCGGCTGGACGCCCCAGGCGAAGTACGGCATGGGCGGCAAGACCGGGGTCCAGGGCAAGGACCGCGACCAGGCGCGACGGCTCATCGCGGACGCGCTCGCGGTCCAGGAGGCGGGTGCCTTCTCGGTGGTGCTGGAGCTGATGCCGGAGCAGCTGTCGTCGGCCATCACCCAGCGGCTCTCGATCCCGACCATCGGCATCGGAGCCGGCGCAGGATGCTCGGGGCAGGTCCAGGTCATCACCGACCTGCTGGGGCTGGGCTCGTTCATCCCGCGCCACGCCAAGCCCTATCTGCACCTGCGCGAGGCCATCGGCGAGGCGGTCGAGCGCCTATGCCGCGGACGTCCAGTCGGGGCCGTTCCCCGAGGCCGGCCAGACCAGCCGGATGGACGACGAGGTGCTGGGCGACGTGCTGGGCATCGGTCGGCTCGATCAGGCCGTGACACGATGTCGCCCCTGGCCATCCCGCTCGATCGCGACCTATAGCACCAGGTAGCACAATCTGGCCGACCAGCGACCGTCCTCCACCACGAACCATCGATGACGCGCGTCCTGCGAACCCGGGCCGAGCTGCGCACCGCGCTCGCTGACGCCCCCCGACCCGTGGGCCTGGTGCCGACCATGGGCTGGCTCCATGAGGGCCACCGCTCGCTGATGCGGCGCGCGCGCGCCCCGGACGCCACGACCGTGGTGACCATCTTCGTCAACCCACGTCAGTTCGGGGACCCGGCCGACCTCGAGCGCTATCCCCGCAGCGAGGTCCGCGACCTCGGCATCTGCGAGGAGGAGGGCGTCGACCTGGTCTGGGCGCCGCCCGTGGAGGAGGTCTACCCGCCGGGCTTCGACACCACGGTGTCGGTCGGCGCGATCGCCCATCCGCTGGAGGGTGCCGCCCGCCCCGGTCACTTCGATGGCGTGGCCACCGTGGTCGCGATCCTGTTCGCGCTGGTGGGCGCCGAGCACGCCTGGTTCGGCCAGAAGGACGCGCAGCAGGTGATGGTCATCCGCCAGATGGCCCGCGACCTGGCGCTGCCCACGGCGGTCATCGCGTGCCCCACGGTACGCGAGCCCGACGGCCTCGCGCTCTCGTCCCGCAACGTCCACCTCTCCCCGGGGCAGCGGGCGGCGGCGCCCGTCCTGCACCGCGCGCTGCTGGCGGCACGTGACGCGCACGCGCGTGGCGAGCGGTCGGCGGATGCGCTCCGGACGCTCATGCGGGATCTGATCGCGAGCGAACCCCTCGCGGACATCGACTATGTCTCGGTCGCGGACGGCACCACGCTCGCGGAGCTGGAGCGGGTGGATGCGGCGGCGCTGCTGTCGCTGGCGGTCCGGTTCGGGGCGACCAGGCTCATCGACAACGAGCCCATCGGCGTCCAGGGCGACTGAGCGCTCAGCCCCCGCTCGACAGCGGTCTGGGTCGTGGCCGCGACCTCGCCCGGATCACGCCGACGGTCACGAGGGCCATGCCGAGCCACTGGATGGGGTCTGGCGCCTCACCCAGGAACAGCCATGCCAGGGCCGCGATCTGGAGCAGCATCAGGTTGTTGATGGCGGCCGACTCGGTCGCCGCGAGATGCCGCAGGCTCTCGTTCCACCACGTGAACGCGAGTGCGGTGTTGACCAGCGCCATCCATCCGACGAGCAGCCAGCCGACGGGGTCCAGACGCGGCGGTCCCTCGAGCGCCCAGCCGAGCAGCACGAGCACGACCGCGCCCGCGACCATGGACAGGGTCGTGACCACGCGGGGCGACAGCCGATGCGAGCGGTTGACGGCACGGCCCAGGATGGCGCTCCCGACGTTGGCGGCGAGCGCGATGAGCGCCGCGCCCATGCCCACGGTCGTCATGGACAGGTCGCCCGAGAGGTACAGCAGCGCGCCGACCGCGATCGCTGCGGTGCCCGTAACCTGGGCGCGGGTCGGTGGCTCGCCCAGCGAGACCTGCGAGACGATGGCCACGACGAGGGGCGAGAACGACAACACGAGGCTGGTGCTGGCAGCCGGCTGGGACGCGATGGCGATGACCTGGGCGCCCTGGGTGACCGTGATGAACAGCAGGCCCAGGGCGACCAGCATGGCCGCGTCACGCCGCCCGACGGTGCGCACCTGCCGGCGGTCGGTGGGCGTCATCGCGACCACCGTGGCGAGAATCAGGCACGCCAGCAGGTAGCGCAGGCCGGCGCCCAGGAGCGGCGTCATGCCGTGGTCGTCGATGGCCCAGCGGACCATGATCCACGAGGAGCTCCACAGGACCGTGACGATGACGGCCAGCACGAAGGCTCGGCGGTGGGCCTCCGAGGTGGCCGCCGACGCGCGCTCCCCGGGATCGGTCACGACCGGTCCGACGCCCCCAGGCGCGCCCGGATGCGGGCCACCAAGCCCCGCTGGGCGGCGGGAGTCCCGGCGCGCTCGGCCGCACGTGTCGCATCGTCCCCGGTCCGGCGACGCAGCCCATCGAGGCGTGCGAGCAGCCCGTCGACGTCGAAGCTGCCGGCCACGAGCCTTCGGATCTCGGCGATCTTGTCGCGGTCCGCGGGGTGGGTCTTGACCAAGAGGTCGTGGACGGTCGACGCGGCGGCGTAGGTGTCCGCCTCCACGAGGTACGCGAACATGCCCGCGGCCCGGATCGCCTCGACCTCGCGGGGTCGGGGCCGATAGCCGCCCGTGAACAGGATGCCCGCCAGCTCCGTCTGGCCGGCCGTGCTGGACGTCCGCCCGAAGCGGGACCGGTCGCGGAGCCGATCGAGCAGCCGCGCCTCGCGGCTGAGCTGGCGTTGCCGGCGAGCCGCGGCGATCGTGGCGTGGATGACGTCCTCACGGTCGCCCGGCACGATGAGCAGGCTCCCGGGGCCGATCCGGTCGATGACGTGCCGCGGCTGCATCGCGCCGATGCCCACGTGCTCGATGCGCCGGTCGAGGTCGCCACCCTCGTGGATGACCTCGCCGGGCATCTGCTCGATGAGCATCGAGAGCGTGGGGTTGGACAGGATGGGCCGATAGGGCAGCGTGCCCAGGAGGTCGATGCCGTGGTGCGCGAGGCCCTTGCGCAGCGTCTCGGGCAGGCTGGGGTGCGCCTCCGCGTCCACCTTGTTGACCACGGCACCCAGGACCCGCACGCCGCGCCGCGCGAACAGCGCGTGGTTGAGCACGATCTCGTCGATGGGGCGTCCCACGCCTGCCTCCGAGACGATCACCGCGGGCGTGCCCAGGAGCGCTGCGACGTCCGCGGTGGAGAGGCCGATGACCGAGCCCACGCCGGCATGGCCGGTCCCCTCCACCAGCACCATCTGGCGTCCCATGGCGAGGCGGGCATAGGCGGTGGTGATCCGCGCACCCAGGTCCTCGGTGACCTCGCCCTCGATGAAGCGCTTGGTGAAGCCCCGCGGGATGTGGACCGGGCTCATCGTCGCCAGGTCGTCCCGCAGCCCGAACACGTCGTGCATCAGGATCGCGTCCTCGTCCGCGGGGACGTCGCCCACCATCGCGTAGCGCTGCCCGACGGGCTTGGTGAACGCCGTGTCGAGGCCGCGGTCGAGCAGCGCGGCCAGGAGCCCCAGCGCGAACGTGGTCTTGCCCCGGTTCTGCCCGGTGGCCGCGAGATACACCTGTCGCATCGGGCTCAGGGTAGCCGGGCCGGATGGCGCGATGCCGTGTCCCCTACCATCGGAGCCATGCCCGCATCACCCATCACCACCGTCGTGTTCGACCTGGGCGGCGTCCTCATAGACTGGGACCCGCGCCACCTGTATCGCCAGCTGTTCAGCGACCCCCCAGAGATGGAGGTCTTCCTGCGCGACGTGGTGAGCCCCGATTGGAACGCCCAGCAGGACTCCGGGCGGACCTGGGCGGAGGCGACCGCAGAGCTGCTAGAGCGTCACCCCGACCACGAGGAGATGATCCGGGCCTACACCGAGCGCTGGGCGGACATGCTGGGCGGTCCCATCCAGGGCACCGTGGACATCCTGCGCGAGGTGCGCGACCGCAGCCTCCGGGTCTACGCGCTCACCAATTGGTCGGCGGAGACGTTCCCCAGGGCGCGCGGCATGTTCCCGTTCCTTGGGTGGTTCGAGGGCATCGTGGTGTCGGGCGACGAGCGGATCATGAAGCCCGACCCGGAGATCTGGCGGCGGCTCATCGCGCGCTACGACATCGAGCCCACCCGGGCTGTCTACATCGATGACATGCCCGGCAACGCCGAGGTCGCAGCCGAGCTGGGCTTCCACGCCATCCGCTTCGAGGACCCGCTGCTGCTGCGGACGCGGCTCGTCGACCTGGGGGTCCTACCGGCGGCCTGAGCCGCTCGGCCGAGACCTCGGGCCTATCCCCGGTCGTGCGCGGCGACCCGCCGCTCCACGAGCGCGACCGCGTCCTTGAGCCGTGTCAGGGTGTCCTCGTCCACCGTGTCGCTGTCGGTGTGCGGCCCGAGCCGCTCCAGCACGTCCACGATGAGCCCGAAGAACACGTTGGCGTCGGCCAGGAAGAACTGCGGCTCGTTGTTGTAGCGCACCAGCGTCAGGCGCCCTTGGAGCACCCGCCGGTCGTCCACGTGGGCGACCTGGGTCGCGAAGTTGTGGCCCTGGATGCCATCGGGGTTGTTGAGGAAGTTGAGCGCGTTGTCGATGGCCAGGCCGAAGCGCGCCCGCCACGCCGTCAGCCGCTCGTGCACCTCCGAGGGGATGCGCACCTCCGCCACCTGGTCGAACACGTCGGGGCTCACGGTCAGCAGCCCCACCAGCGTGGTCCCCGCCCGCGCGCCCAGCATCACCTGGAGCGAGCGCTCGAGCGTGAACACCTCCGAGTCGAAGCGCGGGCTGGTGATGACGTCCGTCAGCAGGTCCTCGACGTTGTCGAGCATGCCGGGCTCCGCGACGGCGTTGGACAGGTGGAGGATCTCCTCCTTGAACAGGAACTGTTCCTCGTGGTCGAGCATGGCCGCCGGATGGTACACCGCGCCCACGCGCTCGGCCGAGCGACGGCGGAGGGAGGGTCGACGACGGGCGTCAGGCCGGCCGCTTGGGGGCCCTGGGCCCACCACCGAGCGCCCGCATCCCGCGCCGCAGGATGCGCTGGTGGAGGGGCCGCCGCGGCCGCGGCGGCTTGGGGGTCTTGGGTGGCTTCGAGGGCTTGGGGGCCTTGGGCTTGGTCGCGTCGTGCTTGACGTCCCATTCCGCGAGCGCGGCGTCCAGGTCACCCTCGGCACCCACCCACGCCCAGAACGCCCGGAAGTCCTCCTTGGCGTGCGCCAGACGGACCTCCATGACCAGCGGCTTGTCCCTGAGGAACGCCGCGATGTTGCGTTCGACGGTGCGCACGTAGTCCGTGGCCATGTCGATGGGCGGGATGTCCTCGGCGGGCTTGTTGATGATGCCCGTCCGGTATGCCAGCATGATCCCCTTGCGATAGCGCGCCACGAAGCTCTGCGCGGTCGCCGCCTCATCCCGGGTGAGGTGGACGTAGTGGGCGTCACCGCCGTAGCGGTCCTCGAGACGGCCCAGCAGCCACGTGAGCCGGTTGTCCGCCTCGACGTGGTCAGGTGGGTAGGCGAGCCGCTCGTCGCCGATGAGCGAGATGCGCGTCTCGTGGCCCGCGGTGCGGTTGGTCATGTGGCTGCACGCGGCCACGAACGTGTGCGTGCCCGAGCGTCCCGTGCTCAGCACGAACACGTTGCGCGAGCCGCCGGCGGTGTCGGTCATTGCCCGGATGGTACCGGGCCGCGCCTTCGCTGGGGTCTAGGGGTACAGGCCCCGGAGGGCGGTGGCGCTGGCCACCCGGTCGACCGCCAGCAGGTACGCCGCCGTGCGCATGTCGCACGACTCGCGCTGGGACATGGCGAGGACCTCGCCGAACGAGCGGCCCAGGATCTCGCGCAGCTTGGCGTTGACCACGGACTCGCTCCAATGGTCCCGGTTGAGGTCCTGGACCCACTCGAAGTAGGAGACCGTCACGCCGCCCGCGTTGCACAGGATGTCCGGGATGAGGAACACGCCACGTGCCGCCAGGATGTCGTCCGCGTCCGGCGTCGTGGGGCCATTGGCGGCCTCGACCACGATGCGCGCCTTGATGCGCGGCGCGTTCTGGGCCGTGATCTGGTTCTCCAGCGCCGCCGGGATGAGCACGTCGCAGTCGAGCTCGAGGAGCTCGGCGTTGCTCACGGAGCGCGCCCCGGGGAAGCCAGTGACGCAGCCATGCTCCGCCTGCCAGCGGCCCAGCGCCTTGATGTCCAGACCCTCCGGGGCGTGGACGCCACCGGTCACGTCCGCGACCGCGATGACCCGCGCGCCGGCGTCGTGCAGCAGACGGGCCGCGGTGCCGCCCACGTTGCCGAACCCCTGGACCGCCACTCGCTGGTCCGGCAGCGAGCCGCCCAGATGATGCAGCGCGTCCTCGAGGCAGAACACGGTGCCCCGCCCCGTCGATTCGGCGCGTCCCTCGGAGCCACCCAGCGACACCGGCTTGCCCGTGACCACCCCGGGCACGGTGTAGCCGGCGTGCATCGAGTAGGTGTCCATCATCCAGGCCATCACCTGGGCGTTGGTGTTCATGTCCGGCGCGGGGATGTCCTTCTCGGGACCGATGACCACCGCCAGCTCGGTGGTGAAGCGCCGGGTCAGCCCCTCGAGCTCCCGCTTGGAGAGCTGCTTGGGGTCCACCGCCACGCCGCCCTTGGCCCCGCCGAACGGGATGCCCACCACGGCGCACTTCCAGGTCATCCACATGGCGAGGGCCTTGACCTCGTCGAGGTTGACGTCCTGGTGGTAGCGGATGCCACCCTTGGCTGGCCCTCGCGTCAGGTTGTGATGGACCCGATAGCCGGTGAAGACGCGCACCGAGCCGTCGTCCATCTTGACGGGGAAATGGATCTTGAACTCGCGGCGGGGCTCCCGGAGGACCTCGCGCAACCCGGGGTCGAGGTCGAGACGGTCGGCAGCGCGGTCGAACTGCTGCTGCGCGACGTTCCACGGGTTGATGACCCTGTGGGCCTGCTGGATGGCCATGTCGATTCGGTCGCTGCCTCACGCCCACGCGAGCGCCGGGCCCGACGTGGGCGGGCAGGCTCGGGTGGTCTGAACGGCCCGAGTCTACACCGGAAGCCCCGTCCACCCATGACCCGGCGGTACCGGGTCGCCACCCGTTCGGTACCGGACCGCAACCGATCGCCACGGCGTCGGCGTGCCCGTCGCGACGGGTACCATCCTCGCCATGCCCGACGTCGCGCCATCCCCCATCCGCCGCGCCCTCGTCACCGGCGCCTCGTCGGGAATCGGCCGGGCGGTGGCGGAGCGGCTGCTGGCGGACGGCTGGGTGGTCACCGCGCTCGTCCGTCGCCCGGTGGGGCCGGCGGGGGTCGGGCTGGTGGTCGGGGACGCGCGGGACCCAGACGACATCGTGCGAGCCATCGCGGCAGCCGCGCCTGATCGGGGCCCCCTCGACGCCCTCGTCTGCTCGGCGGGGATCCCGCCCTCGGGTCCCTGGGACGACCCAGGTCACTGGGACGACGTGCTCGCCGCGGACCTCACCGCCGCGTTCACCGCGGCCCGCCTCGCGTGGCCGGCGCTCGTGGCGGGGCACGGCTCGCTGGTGCTGCTGGGGAGCATCGTCGGCGCCGCCGAGGGGTCCGCGCGATCGCCCGCGTATGCGGCGGCCAAGGCCGGCCTCGAGGGGCTCGCCCGCTCGCTCGCGGTCATCGGCGGCCCGCACGGCATCCGCGTCAACGTGGTCGCGCCCGGTGCCATCGACACGCCCTTCGACCCGGCGGCGTTCCCGGTCGACGACCGCCCGGACGTGCCCCTGGGCCGCATGGGCACCGCCGACGAGGCAGCCGGCGTGGTGGCGATGCTGCTCTCCCCCGACGCCGCGTACGTGACCGGCGCCGTGTGGCGGGTCGACGGCGGCCGCACCGCGCTGTCGCCGACCACGTCGGCGGCGCGCGCCCGCCCATGACCGAGGAGGACGTCCGCGTGGGGCCGTGGGTCCGACGCAGCCGCCGGGTGGCCTATGAGAACCCGTGGATCCGCGTGCTCCACGACGAGGTGACGCGACCCGACGGGACGCCCGGCATCTACGGCCTGGTCCAGATGCGCAACGCCGCGGTGGGCGTGGTCGCCCTCGACGACCAGGATCGGGTCGTCCTCGTCCGCCAGCATCGGTACGCCCTCGACCACGTGTCCTGGGAGATCCCGGAGGGTGGCGTGCCACGCGACGAGGTGCCCCTGGACGGCGCGCGGCGGGAGCTGCGCGAGGAGGCGGGCGTGGAGGCCGACGACTGGCGCGAGCTGGGTCGCATCCATCTCTCGAACTCCATCACCGACGAGGTCGCGACGCTCTATGTCGCGACCGGCCTGCGCGCCGTGCCCCAGCAGCTGGAGTCGTCGGAGGCGGACCTGACCGTCGAGTGGCTGCCGTTCGCGAGCGCCCTGGCGATGGTCCTCGACGGCCGGATCACCGACGCGATGTCGGTGGTCGCGCTCCAACGTCTGGCGATCGAGCGCGCCCTGCCGAGTGGCGCCCGCCGACCTCCGGACGACCCGCGGCAGACATGAAGATCGCGTCTGCCGGCGCGACCCCAGCAGACGCGATCTGAGTTCCAAGGATGGCCGTCAGGGGCTTGTCCGACCCCTGCCGGAACGCCCCATCGGACCGGGCCATCCGGCCCCCGGGTCAGCCCTCCAGCGAGTCCTCGATGGGCACCGTGACGGGTTCCAGCACCCGACCCGTGGCAGGCAGCCCCAGGCTGGGGATGCCATCGCCGATGGGCGCCGCCTCGGGCTGCATCTCGGGATGCGCCATGCGTCGCAGCCGCGGGATGCCGAACGCCGCGACGGCCCCGATGGCCACCACGAACGCCCCCATCAGGGTCGCCGGCTTGAGGCCATCGACGAAGGCCTGCGGGGTGGTGGGCTGGCCGTCCAGCAGGAAGATCGCCGTCAGCACGGCGACACCGAACACGCCGCCCACCTCGCGGATGGCGTTGTTCGCGCCCGATGCCTGCCCCTCCTCCTCGGGTCGGACCGCGGACAGGACCACGTTCGCGACCGGCGCGAAGAACAGGCCCATGCCCACGCCCGACAGGATGAAGGGCACCACGAGGGTCTCGTAGGGCACGGTGGGCGAGGCGACCATGCCCAGCCAAGCCAGGCCGACGGCCATCATCGAGAGACCGATGCCCATGAGCGGGCCACCGCCCACCCGGTCGGAGAGCGCGCCCGCGATGGGCGCCACGAAGATGGGCGCGATGGTCCACGGCAGGACCCGCAGGCCGGCCTGGAACGGCGAGTAGCCCTGGACGGTCTGGAGGAACTGGCTGAGCAGGAACACCGCCCCGAACATCCCGAAGTACATCAGCAGGGATGACAGGTTGGCGAGCGAGAACGCCCGGCTGCGGAAGAACCGCAGCGGCAGCATGGGTGCGGGCGCACGGCGCTCCCAGAGCACGAAGCCGATGACCACCACCGCGCCCAGGGCGATGGCACCGACCACGGTCGGGTCGGCCCAGCCGCGGCTGTTGCCCTCGATGACGCCCCACACGAGGGACAGCAGGCCCACGCTCACGAGGCCCAGGCCGGGCAGGTCGAGTCGGTCGGAGGGCCCACGGCTCTCGGTGAGCCGGGCCCAGGCGAGCGGCAGCAGCGCGATTCCGATGGGCACGTTGAGCCAGAAGATCCAGTGCCAGCTGATGCCCTCGACGATGGCGCCACCCACGAGGGGGCCCAGCGCGATGGCAAGGCCGCTGACGGCGCCCCAGGCACCCAGCGCGACACCACGTCGCTCGGCGGGGACCGCGGCGCTCAGCAGGGTCAGCGTGAGCGGCACCACGATGGCGCCACCCGCGCCCTGGAGGGCACGCGCCACGATGAGCATCTCCATGCTCGTGGACATCGCGGCCATCGCCGATGCGGCGGTGAACACGGCGAGGCCGATGACGAACAGCCGGCGCCGACCGAACCGGTCACCCAGCGCCGCGCCCGTGAGCAGCAGGACGGCGAACGTGAGGGTGTAGGCGTTGACGATCCATTCGAGCTGCTCGAAGGACGCGTTGAGGTCGGCGCGGATGACGGGCAGGGCGGTGGTCACGACGAGGTTGTCGAGCACCACCATGAGCAGGGCGAGGGACGTCACGACGAACGTCCAGAGCGCCCGAGAGCGGGTCGTTGACATCAGGGTTTCCTCCCAGTGGCGGCCAGGTCGCGTGGTGTCGCCTCGTGGGGGGCGACGCTTAGTGAGTGCTTACTACCGTGGAGAGACAAAGGGGGGGCTACTGGATGGGCGACTGCAGGCAGCCCTCCTTGAGCCGCTCGGCCCACGGCAGCCCGGAGTCCTCGTAGAGGACGTCCATGGCGGCAAGGACGTTGAGCAGCATCCCCTTGGCCACGAACCCGGCGAGGACCTCCGGCGAGGCGTCGGTCGCGCCCTGGATCCGGTCGACGATGCGGCCATACCCGGCCTGGACCACCCGTCGCACGTCCGGGTCGCCGCATGCCGCGAGGGCCTGCATCTGCATCCGCAGCAGGCCGGGCGTCTCCATGGCCGCCTTGTAGGCGAGCCCAATGGCCTCGAGCGGCCCGCATGCGTCGTCCTCGTCCATCTCGGCGATGCCCATCTCCACCGTCCGGGCGGTCAGGTCATGGACCCGCTCCACCGCGGCGATGAACAGCTGCTTCTTGGTGCCGAACAGCCGGAACAGGTACGGCTGCGAGACGCCGGCGGCCTTCGCGATGTCCTCCGTGGAGGTCCCGTCGAAGCCGTTCGTGCCGAACGCCAGGAACGCCACGTCGAGGATGTCGTCACGGCGCTCGTCGGCCGTCTTGCGTGTGACCTCCGGGCCGGCGATGGCACTCGCAGGTCGTGTCAGCGTGCTCACGGGCCGCATATTAGTGATGACTCACAACTATGTCAAGACGGCCGGCCCACCCGAGGCGCCCGCCTCCTCTACCATCGGCGGACGTGAGCGCAGCCGAGCCGTGACCCCCATCGAGGCCGTCGCCATCGTCCTCGCCGGTCTCGCGGCGGGCGCCATCAACACCATCGTGGGCTCGGGGTCGCTCATCACCTTCCCCACCCTGCTGGCATTCGGGTATCCCCCGGTCGTGGCCAACGTGTCCAACACCCTGGGCCTGGTGCCGGGGTCGTTCAGCGGCGTGGTGGGCTACCGCCGGGAGCTGGTCGGGCAGCGCGACCGGATGATCCGGTATGGCCTCGTGGCGGCCGCGGGCGGCCTGACGGGCGGGCTGATCCTGCTGGCGGCGCCGGAGAGCGCCTTCGAGGCCGTCGTGCCGTTCCTCATCCTGCTGGCGTGCGCGCTCATGGCGCTCCAACCACGGCTGGCGCGATACATGGCCAAGCGCCGCGGCGCCGAGGCGGGCCATCCGACGGGGCTCATGGTCGGGGTCTATCTGACGGGCATCTACGGCGGCTACTTCGGGGCGGCCCAGGGCGTGATCCTGATGGCGCTCCTCGCCATCTTCCTGACCGACGACCTCCAGCGCCTCAACGGGCTCAAGAACTGGCTGGCGGGCGTGGTCAACGGCGTCGCGGCGATCCTGTTCATCCTGGTGGCGCCCGTGGACTACCGGGTGGCGGCGCTCCTCGCGATCGGCTCGATCGTGGGCGGCCAGGTGGGCGCCACCATCGGGCGCCGGCTGCCGGCCCCCGTGCTTCGGGCGACCGTGGTGACGGTCGGCCTCGTCGTGGCCATCCGGATGCTGCTCGGCTAAGGGCCTCCCAGGCGCATTTGCCCGTACCCGGCCACCGCCCCTGGGAGGCGTCGCTGACGTCCCAGGTGTCGCCGGGACCACCCAATGGCGATGACGACCGTCAGCAGACCGACGTCGAGGGCTGCCGGCGCTTGGTTCAGACCAGAATCGATGCCCGGGGCCTCGTCAGGGCACTCGGCAGGGGCGCGGGCCGTCCGCCGGGCGCGGGCCGTCCGCCGGGCGCGGGCCGTCCGCCGGGCGCGGGCCGTCCGCCGGGCGCGGGCCGTCCGCCATACGCGTGACTGGTTGGAGCTTATGCGCCTCGCCCTCGCTCGCCGGGATGGCGGGACGCGGGCGCGACGCTCGGCGCGGCGTGGCCGACGGGCGCGCGCCGTCCGCCATACGCGTGACTGGTTGGAGCCTATGCGCCTCGCCCTCGCTCGCCGGGATGGCGGGACGCGGGCGCGACGCTCGGCGCGGCGTGGCCGACCGCCATATGCCGGGCTGGGGAGGGCCTTGGCGGCTCGGCCGCCCCGCCCGCCCGCATAAGCGCCGACCAGTCGACGATCTGGCGGATGGCGCCCGGCATGGCCGATGGCGCCCGGCATGAGCGGGCCGAAGCCCGGCATCCAGGCCGAAGCCCGGCATCCGGGCCGAAGCCCGGCATCCGGGCCGGCCGCCCGGCGGCCCCACGCGCAGCGGCGGCCCGGCGGCTCGTCGCTGGCCGACGACACACATCCCTGGCCGACGACACACATCGCTGGCCACGTTGACAACCATCCGGGGCGCCGGTATCGTCCGCGACGCGATGACGCAGCAGTTCTGGTTTTACGCCTAGCGGGTACGAAGGCCGCCGAGCATAGCTCGGCAGCAGAGGCAGTCGTGCCCGCAGACGCAGGAGCCGCAAGGCACCTGCGTTTTTTGTTTCCCCGGATCGGCCGCGGTGAGACCGGGGGGACCAGGGACGCGGGACCGGGGGCGAGACGCGGCGGGCCGGCGGGGCCCGCACACACGAAGCGCAGCGAGCAGGGATCGGAGACAGCCAGATGATCGTGGTGATGCGAACGGGGGTCGAGTGGTCGGCCGTCGAGGAGGTCAAGAAGGCCATCGAGGCCCATGGCCTCGAGGCGTACGTCATGGTCGGGGAGGAGCGCAACGTGATCGGCGTGGTCGGCCAGGGTGTCGAGCGCGTCGCGCATCTGGCGTCGATGCCCGGCGTCGAGCAGGTGGTGCGGGTCTCCAAGCCCTACAAGCTGGCCAGCAGCGAGCACCACAGGGACCGGACGCGCGTGCGGGTGGGCACGGATGTGGTCATCGGCGCGGGCTCGCCGCTCGTCGTGATGGCAGGGCCGTGTGCCGTGGAGTCGCGCGAGCAGCTGGCGGCGACGGCCCGCTGGGTCAAGCGGGAGGGCGCCACGATCCTGCGCGGCGGCGCGTACAAGCCCCGCAGCTCCCCCTACACCTTCCAGGGCCTCGAGGTCGATGGCCTCAAGCTCCTCGCGGACGTCCGGGAGGAGGTCGGGCTGCCCATCGTGACCGAGGTCACCAACCCCGCTGACGTGCCGGTGTTCGAGGACCACATCGACATGCTCCAGGTGGGGGCCCGGAACATGCAGAACTTCGTGCTGCTCAAGGCGGTCGGCCGGAGCCGCCTGCCGGTCCTCCTCAAGCGCGGCCTGTCGGCGACCATCGAGGAGCTGCTCATGGCGGCCGAGTACATCCTGGCCGCGGGCAACCCCAACGTGATCCTGTGCGAGCGGGGCGTCCGGAGCTTCGACCCCTCGACCCGCAACATCCTCGACCTGGCCGCCGTGCCGGTGCTGCGCGAGCGGACCCACCTGCCGGTCATCGTCGACCCATCGCATGCCACGGGGCATCGGCCCCTCGTCCGACCCATGGCGGTGGCCGGCGCGGCCGCGGGCGCCGACGGGCTCATCATCGAGGTCCATCCCAACCCGCCCCAAGCGCTCTCGGACTCCGAGCAGTCGCTCTCCTTCCCCGAGTTCGGCGACCTCATGGACGACCTGCGGCGCTTCGAGTACCTGCGCCGGCCGACCGCCCCGTCGCTGCCGATGGCCACGGCCATCGTGCCCGGGGACCTCGAGCGGCTCCGGGGCCGCATCGACGACGTGGACGCGCGCCTCGCGGCGCTGGTCGAGGAGCGGGCCCAACTGGCCGTCGCGGTCCAGCAGACCCGCAAGGACACCGATCACGGCCACGACGTGGGCCGCGAGCGGGCGCTCCTCGAGCGTGCCGTCGCGGGCGCCGACGACAGCGTGCTGCTGCCGGAGGAGCGGGAGCAGGTGTTCTCGGCGATCATCCGGGCGGCACGTTCGGCGCAGCGGCGGCAGGCGGCGGCGACCGCCGCGGCATCCGCCGTGGAGCCGACCCCGGAGGCGGTCGAGGTGCCCGCGGGTTCCGCGGCATGACCCTGGCCGGCCCCGACGGGGACGACACGGGCGGCTCGTCGGGCGGGCAGGCGGCGGTGACTCCCGCCGGCCGCCTGCGTGGCGAGCTGCGGCTGCCGGGCGACAAGTCCATCGCGCACCGGGCACTGCTGTTCGACGCGCTGGCCGAGGGCGAGGCCTGGGTGACCATCCCCTCGCCCGGCGCCGACGTCCGCAGCACCGCGGGCGCGATCGGGTCCCTGGGCGGGCTCCTGGGCCAGGAGGCGCTCGAGGGTGGTCGAATCCGGTACCGCGTCCGCGGCGCCGGGTCCGCGGCGACGGCGCGGCTGCCGGGTGTGGGCGGCGAGACGCTCGATTGCGGCAACTCCGGCACCAGCATGCGGCTGCTCCAGGGCGCGCTCGCGGGGCGCCCGGCGAGCGTCACGCTCGTCGGTGATGCGTCGCTCTCGTCGCGGCCGATGGAGCGCGTCGCCCGGCCCCTGCGGGACATGGGCGTGGGCATCGAGACGACCGAGGGCCATGCGCCGATCCGGGTCGTGGGCACCAGCCCCCTGCGGGCGGTCGCGCACGAGCTGCCGGTGGCCAGCGCCCAGGTGCTGGGCGCGGTCGCGCTGGCGGCGCTGGCCGCCGACGGCGTCACCACGATCGCCGTACCCGGGCCCACCCGCGACCACACCGAGCGGCTGCTGGGCTGGCTGGGCGCGCCGGTCGCGCGCGACGGCAGGGTGACGCGGGTCGCGGGTCCGGCCGGCTTCCGGTCGCGCGACATCGACGTGCCGGGTGACGTCAGCTCCGCGGCGTTCTGGCTGGCGGCGGCCGCGCTCCACCCCGACGCGGAGCTCCGGATCCGCGACGTGGGCCTCAACCCCAGCCGCCTCGCCATCGTCGAGGTGCTGCGCGAGATGGGCGCGGACATCCGAGTCCTGCCCGGCGACCCCACGGGCCCGGAGCCGGTGGGCGACCTGCTGGTCCGCAGCGGGGCCCCGCTCCGGGGCACGCGCATCGAGGGCGCCCGGACCGCCGACCTCATCGACGAGCTGCCGATGCTGGCGGTCGTGATGGCCGCGGCCGACGGCCCCTCCGAGGTGCGCGATGCGGGCGAGCTGCGGGTCAAGGAGTCGGACCGGATCGCGCTCGTCGTGGCGGGCCTGCGGGCCATCGGCGCAGACGCGGAGGAGCTGCCGGATGGCTGGCGGGTCGCGCGCGCGGCGTCGGGCGCACGGCCGGTCAGCCCGCTCATCGAGACACGCGGCGACCACCGCATCGCGATGGCCTTCGCCATCGCGGCCGCGACCGGCGTCGCCGAGGGCGCGATCATCGACGACCCCGCCTGCGCCGCGGTCTCCTATCCCACCTTCTGGGGCGACCTGGCGGCCATCGCCGACACGCCAGCGCCGGCGGCCATCCGATGACCCTCCGTCACCTCCGCCTGTTGACCTCGGGCGAGTCGCACGGCCCGGGCATGAGCGGCATCCTGGACGGGCTGCCGGCCGGCCTGCGCGTCTCCACCCAGGAGGTCGACCGGGACCTCGCGCGACGGCAGCACGGCCATGGCAGCGGCCGACGGATGCGAATCGAGCGCGACCGGGTCGCGGACCGCCGGGCTGCGCTTCGGGCGCACCCTCCCCGGCGCCCGCTGGCGTTCATCCCCAACCTCGACTGGGCCAGCTGGACCGAGCGCATGTCGGTCGAGCCCATCCCCGCGACGCGCTCGGCCCAGGCCCATCACCCTCGCACGGCCCGGGCACGCGGACCTCGCGGGCGCCATCAAGTACGACACCGCCGACATCCGCGAGGTCCCTGAGCGCGCCTCGGCGCGCCCGACCGCGCCACGCGTGGCGGCGGGCGCCGTGTGCCGAGCAGCTGCTGGCGGCCGCAGGCGTCACGCTGTGGAGCTTCGTGGACCAGTTGGGCGGGCATCCGTGCCTTCCTGGACACGGACGACCCGCTGGCGCGTGTCCCCGACGGCTGGTGGCAGCGCGACCGCGTGGAGCCGACGCCCTGCGCCGTCTCCGACCCCAGACGCCGAGGCCGCCATGGTCGCGGAGATCGACTCCGTCATCGAGGCCGGCGATTCCATCGGCGGCAGCTTCGTGGTGGTCGCCGAGGGCATGCCCATCGGCGTGGGCACCAACGCGGAGTGGGACGAGCGTCTGGACGCCGCGCTCGCGGCGGCAGCCATGGGCATCCAGGCGGTCAAGGGCGTCGAGATCGGCCTGGGCTTCGGGGTGCTCGTACGACGCGGCAGCGCCGTCCATGACGAGGTCGATCCCGACCGACCGTCCTGGGGACGACGCTCCAACCGCGCGGGCGGCGTGGAGGGCGGCATGAGCAACGGCGAGCCGATCGTGGTGCGGGTGGGCGTCAAGCCCGTGGCCACCGCGCTGCGCAAGCCGCTCGACGCATCGACCTGGCGACCGGTGTCGCTGGGCCGCGCCCACATCGAGCGGAGCGACGTGGCGATCCTGCCCTGCGCCGCGGTGGTGGGCGAGGCGATGGTCGCCCTCGTGCTCGCGGACCAGCTGCTGACCTCGTTCGGCGGCGACACCATGGGGACGCTGGCTATGCGCCGCCGACGCGCGCGGTCGCGGGCCCGCGGGAGTACCGCACCACGGGGCGCGGGCTCCCGCCGCGCTCCCCGATGGACGCGGCCGCCGAGGCGACGCCCGTCCCCGGCGCGGACGCCTGAGCGCGCCGATGCGCACCCCGACCGCGACCGGCGGCACGACCACCGCGCTTCGGTTCGGGTTGAAGGGCGCGACACGCCTACTCCGCGTCGCCGGCCATGATGCGCGCCGCGTTCGGGGCGCTGCGGCTCCCCCACCGCTACGAGCTCGTGGACATCGCCGGGCCGGAGGTCGCCCGCGCCGTCGAGGCGCTGCGCGACCCGGATGCCGGGGGCGCCAACGTCACGACGCCCCACAAGGGTGCCGTCGCGGCGCTCATGGACGAGCTGTCGCCCGACGCGCGGCGCGCCGACGCCGTCAACTGCGTGGTGCCCCGGGACGGGCGGTTGATGGGCCACAACACGGACCTGCTGGCGTTGGTGGAGCAGCTCGGGCTGCTGTGCCCGGGCGGCCCACGCCGGGCGGTGCTCCTGGGTGGCGGTGGCGCGGCGCGGGCGGTGCTGCTCGCCCTGGAGGACGCCGGGGCCGGCGACATCGTGCCGCTGACCCGCTCGGGGGCACGGGGACGCCTCGCCGACGAGCTGGCGCGCGCCGACCTGGTGGTCAACGCGACCCCCATCGGCACCGGTCGAGTCGCCTGTCCCTGCCGAGCTCCATCGGCCGGACCTCGCCGTGTTCGACCTGGTGTACCGGCCCAGCCCCACGCGGCTCGTCCGGGACGCTCGTGCTGCTCGGTGCCCCCGCGCGCGCGGGGCAGGCATGCTCCTGGGCCAGGCGGTGCGCAGCCTCGAGCTGTGGTTGGGCGCGCTCCGCGCCCATGGGCGTCATGCGCGACGCCCTCGCGGGCAGCGTGGGGACACCGATGCCTGAAGGACGTGCTGGTCGGCCTGTCGGGTGCCGGCAAGAGCAGCGCGGGGACGTGCCAGGTCGCGTCCCGCCTCGGGCGCCCTTCCTCGACCTCGACGACGCCATCACGCGACGCACCGGGTGCACGCCGGCGCGACTCATCGAGCAGGAGGGCGAGGCCGCCTTCCGGGCCATGGAGGCCGCCGAGGTGGAGGCCGCCGTGCGGGTGCCGGGACGTGGTCATCGCGACGGGCGGCGGGCATCATCGACCCGCTCAGCCGTTGGGCGCTGTGGGGTGCCGGGTCTGGTGTGGCTCGACGGTCTGACGAGCGGCTGGTGTCGCGGGTGCGGCGCCATGCGGAGACTCCGGCCGCTGCTGGCGGGCGACCCCGCCGCGCGGCTGGCGCCAGCGAGCGGAGCGAGCCGTTCTATGCCGCGGCGGACGTCCATGTCACCACCGACGGCTCGGGGCGGTCGGTGGCCAACCTGGTCATCGACGCGCTCCGCGCCGACCGGCCTCGTGCGGTCGCGGTCCGCTCGACGCCCGCGTCCGTCGCGACCATCTCCAGGGCGCCCGCGAGGCCCGCGTGACCTATGGCCGCGAGCTCGGACTAGTAGCCGGCGAGCTCGTCGCGCCCCACACCAGCGGCGAGCCGGTGGTGGTTGCCGACGAGCAGGTCGCCCGAGCCCTGCCGGGCTTGGTCGCGGGCCTCCCCGGGACGCGCCGCCTGACCATGGAGGCGGGCGAGCGTGCCAAGCGGCTGCCCGCCGTGGAGCGGCTGCTGGAATCGGCGTCCGCGCTCCGCGCCGAGCGCGGCGACGCCTGGGTGGCGGTGGGTGGCGGCACCACCGGCGACCTCGTGGGCACCGCCGCCGCGCTCTACCTCCGGGGAGCGCCGCTGGTCCAGCTGCCCACGACCTGGCTGGCGCTGTCCGACTCCGCCCTGGGTGGCAAGGTCGCGGTGGACCTGTCGGGCGCCAAGAACGCGGCGGGCGCCTTCTGGCCGCCGGTCGGGGTCATCGGCGACGTGTCCACGCTTCGGACGCTGCCCGTGCCGCTGCTCCGCGATGGGCTCGCGGAGGTCGTCAAGAGCGCCGTCATCGGCGACCCCTGGCTGTGGGAGCTGCTGGAGCGGCGCGGGCCGGCGGCGCTGGGCACGGACGACGGTGGGACACCCGACGAGGCGGCCCGGTACGCCATGGTGGAGCGCTCGATGCGGCTCAAGCTGGGCGTGGTCGACCGCGACCCCTTCGAGCGCGGCGAGCGACGCACGCTCAACCTGGGGCACACGCTGGGCCACGCGCTCGAGATCGAGAGCGACTACACGCTCCCCCACGGCCAGGCGGTGGTGCTGGGGCTGCGCGCGGTGACCGCCATCGCCGAGGGCCGGGGCCAGCCCGCAGCTGGGCCAGCGCATCGACGACCTCCTCGTCCGTCTCGGCTACACCCTCACTCGGGCATTCGAGGAACGCCGCCGCGGCCGCCCTGGGCACCGACAAGAAGCGCGTCGCCGGCCGCCAGCACTGGATCCTGCCCCTCGACATCGGCACCGTCATCGACGTCGATGACGTGACCGAGGCCGAGCTCGACCGCGCCATCGCCCGCATCACGCCCACCGAGCCTGTCCGCGCCGGCGCCCGGAGCGCGGCATGAGGACCCTCGTGATGAACGGGCCCAACCTCGGCCGTCTCGGCCTCCGCCAGCCCGAGGTCTACGGCTCGACGACCCTCGCCCAGGTGGTGGGCGCCGCACGAGCGCGCGCCGAGGCGCGGGGCTCGACGCTGGATGCCTTCCAGTCGAACCACGAGGGTGCCCTCATCGACCGGCTCGAGCAACGCGACTACGACGGCATCGTCATCAACCCCGGCGCGCTCACCCATTACAGCTACGCCCTCCACGACGCACTCGTCGCCGCCGAGACCCCCGCCATCGAGGTCCACATCAGCGACATCCACGCCCGAGAGCCGTGGCGCCGGGTGTCGGTCACACGTCCTGCCGTGACCGACGCCATCATCGGCAGGGGCTGGCAGGGCTATCTCGAGGCCGTGGATCGACTCATCGACATCGTGGAAGGGACATCGACATGATCGGACAGGCCCCCTCGGCCGCCGACGCCACCCCCGGAGCCACCGGGGACCAGCCACCGGGCGTGGTGGCCGTGGAGTGGAGCGCCGACACGCTCACGCCCGTGGCGGCGGCGCTGCGGCTGCGCGACCGGCTCGCGTTCATCCTCGAGAGCGTCGAGGGCGGCGCCCGCTACGGGCGCTACTCATTCGTGGGGGTTCGGGGCCGGACCCTGGTCGTGGATCGCGGCACGGCGGTGGTCTGGGACCCGGACTACGTGGAGCTGGACCGGTTCGACGAGGCCGACCCGCTGGAGGCGCTCCGACGGGTCCTGCCGCCCGGCGCCACCGCACGACCAGCAGGCGCCTCGTTCCCGTTCCCCATGGGCGCGGGCGTGGGCTACGTGGCGTATGACGCGGCTGCCCGCTGGGAGCGGCTCCCGGTGCCCGAGGCCGACCCCATCGGGCTGCCCGAGGCCATCTTCCACATGCCCGCGGTGGTCATCGCCTTCGACCACCTCGCCCAGACCGCCACCCTCGCCACCACGGGCGACGCCGGCGCCCACGAGCGCATCGCCGCGGTCGCCGAGCGCTTGGCGCGCCCGGTCGACGACGAGACCCCGATCCGCCTCGGCGCCCCCGGGGAGCGCGCGCCCCGTCCCATGCCACCCGCCGCGGACCCGGCGTACGAGGCAGGGGTCGCCAAGCTCGTCGAGGACATCCACGCCGGCGAGATGCTCCAGGTGGTGCCCGCGCGGCGCTTCGAGGTGCCCAACGCCGCGCCGCCGCTCGCCATCTATCGGGCGCTCCGACGCATCAACCCCTCGCCCTATCTGTTCGCGCTGGACCTGGGGCCCGGACGCTCGATGCTGGGCGCCTCGCCGGAGCTGCTGGTCAAGGTCCATGACCGGGAGGTGGTCACCCGGCCGCTCGCCGGGACCCGGCCACGCTCCGATGACCCGGTGCGGGACGCGGAGCTGGAGGCGGACCTGCTGGCGGATGCCAAGGAGCTCGCCGAGCACGCGATGCTGGTCGACCTCGCGCGCAACGACGTGGGCCGCGTGGCGGAGCCCGGGAGCGTCGAGTGGCCGCTGCTGTACGGCGTGGAGCGCTACTCCCATGTGATGCACCTCGTGTCCGAGGTCCGGGGGCGGCTGCGCGCCGACCGCGACGCCTTCGATGCGCTCCGCGCCACGTTCCCCGCGGGCACCCTGTCGGGCGCCCCCAAGGTCCGTGCGATGCAGGCCATCGCGGAGGTGGAGCAGGCGCGACGGGGTCCCTACGGCGGGGCCATCGGCTACTTCGCGCCGGACGACCTGGAGGTCGCCATCACCATCCGGAGCGTGGTGCTCAAGGACGGCACCGCGTTCGTCCATGCGGGCGCTGGCGTGGTCGCGGACAGCGTCCCATCGCGCGAGTCCGCGGAGGTCGCCGCGAAGGCCGGCGCGGTGCTCGCGGCGCTCGCCGAGGCGGCACGCACCGAGGAAGGGGGGCGCGCGTGAGCGCCGAGGCCAGGACCGTCGAGATCGCCGGGCGCGAGGTGCCCATGACCGGGGTCGGTCGACGCATCGTGCTCGTCGACAACTACGACTCGTTCACCTACAACCTGTATCAGTACCTGCTGATGCTGGGCGCCGAGGTGGAGGTGGTGCGCAACGACGAAGTGAGCGCCGCCGAGGTCGCCGCGCGCGACCCGGACGGGATCGTGCTCTCGCCCGGCCCCTCCAGCCCGGAGAACGCTGGCATCACGCCGGACGTCATCCGGCTGCTGGGTCCCACGACCCCCATGCTGGGCGTCTGCCTCGGCCATCAGGCGATGGGCATGGTCTATGGCGGCGACGTCATCCGCGCCGAGCCCGTGCACGGCAAGCGCTCCCCCGTGGAGCACACCGGCGCGGGCGTGTTCGCGGGCCTCCCCTCGCCGCTCGAGGCGGGTCGCTACCACTCCCTCGCCATCGCCCGCGACACGCTGCCCGAGGTGCTCGAGGTGACGGCCTGGTCCCCCGACGGCCTGGTCATGGGCGTCCGCCATCGCGAGCATCCCGTCGAGGGCATCCAGTTCCACCCCGAGTCGATCCTCACCGACGACGGCGCGATGATGCTCAGCAACTGGCTGGCGGCGGTGCCCACCCGAGGGCGCGCCCCCGCGGCCTGACCGGCCATGTGCGCCGTCCCTCGGGCGCCGTCCCTCAGGCGAGGGCCGCGACCGCCTCGGCCAGGGTGGCGATCCCCGGCTCGATGTCGCGCTCGGCGACGGTGCCGTAGCCAAAGATCAGGCCAGCCCGCCCACCGGGCGCGACCCATCGGCGGGTCAGCCCGTTGAGCCCCACGCCGGCGCCCACGGCCGCACCCACCATGGCGCGCTCATCGGCGCCTGCGGGCAGCCATGCCAGCACGTGCAGCCCGGCCGACGCGCCGCATGGGTCGAGCATGGGCAGGTGGCGCGCGAGCGCATCGAGGAGCGCGTCCCGGCGCGCCCGATAGATGGGCCGGACTCGCCGCAGATGGCGGTCCAGCTCGCCCTGGCCCAGGAAGTCGGCGAACGCGAGCTGGTCCAGCACCGGGGCGCCCGAGTCGAGCGCCAGCCGAGCGGCCGCGAGGGGGGCGGCCAGGTCCGCGGGCGCGACCAACCAGCCGAGGCGCAACCCGGGCGCCAGGGTCTTGCTCGCGGTGCCCGCGTAGATCACGCGCTCGGGGGCCAGCCCCTGCATCGCCCCGATGGGCTCCCGGTCGTAGCGGTACTCGGCGTCGTAGTCGTCCTCCACCACGTAGCCGGCGGTGCGTCGCGCCCACGCCACGAGCGCGGACCGCCGCTCCGGCGTCATCACGGACCCCACGGGGTACTGGTGTGCGGGCGTGACCACGACCGCGCCCACGCCTGCCAGCTCGGGCGCATCGAGCAGCTCGACCCGCATCCCCTCGTCGTCCACTGGGACACCCACCACCTCGAGACCCAGGTCGGCCACGATCGCCCGATAGGTCGGGTTCGAGGGGTCCTCCATGGCCACGCGTCGCACGCCGCGGGCGCGCAGGACCCTGGCCACGAGGCCCAGCCCCTGCGAGAAGCCCGCGCTGACCACGATGTCGTCGGGATGCGAGCACGTGCCCCGGACCCGGTCGAGATAGGCCGAGAGCGCGCTCCGCAGCTCCGGGACGCCACGGCCGTCCAGGTAGCCGAACCGGTCGCCGGGGACGCCGTCGAGCGCACGCCGCAGGGCCCGCAGCCACTCCTCGCGCGGGAACTCGCCGAGGTCCGGGCGCCCCGGTCGGAAGTCGTAGCGATAGCGGTTGCCGACCGCCGCGACCGGGCGCGTCGTGGGACCTGCGGCGATGCACGCCACGAGGGTCGCACCCCCCGGGCGGGCTGCGAGGTAGCCCTCCGCGGTGAGCTGCTCGTAGGCCTCGACCACCACGCCCCGCGAGATGCCCAGCTGCCCGGACAGCAGACGGCTCGATGGCAGCACGGTGTCACACGCCAGACGACCCGTCCGGATCGCCTCGCGGAGCCCCTGCTCGAGCTGTCGATGGAGCGGCTCCGCACCCGTCCGGTCGAGCGGGAGGAGCAGCTCCGGCGCCTTACTGGTCCTC
This sequence comes from Chloroflexota bacterium, assembly GCA_046328155.1. GTDB lineage: Bacteria > Chloroflexota > Limnocylindria > Limnocylindrales > CSP1-4 > JAFMJV01. Next base: position 3,068 of record JAXLXC010000022.1, on the reverse strand, counting down.
GTTCTGGCCATCGGATCGGACCTTATCAGAGGACCGGTATGGCCGCACGATGGTGCCCACACCGCACACCGCACACCGCGACGGAGGCACCGACCATTTACCCGATCCACTCCATCTGGCTCGCCGAGCAGGTGATCGAGCGTTCGCGAGACCCCGAACGCCTCGACCGCATCCCGGTCTGGGCGCGACCCACGCCCGGACCCCGACACCATGCGCAGCCACGACAGCCCGCCGTGGTCAGTCGGCTGCGCACCTACCTCGCCGACCTCGTCCGGCGCGGCATGCTGGGCCCGGTTCCCGGCCAGTGCGCGGGCGACCCGGCGGGTCCTCGCTGGTGACCGGAGTTCGCGACACGGGTGGCGTCCGACGGGCCCCAGGGCCGTCACCCGGTATTCGAGCTAGCTCCCGGTCACGCGCGGGTCGACGACCCGGCCCAGGTACAGCACGCTCCCCGTCTCGCGGTCCCGGATGAGCCACAGGAACGGCCGATTGACGCGAAGGGTCGTGTTCATCTCGGCGCCCGAGTCGCCAAGGGCCGTCGCGGCCCCCGCCTGGGTGCCCGCCTCCCCCACCGTGATGAACGCCTGATGGACCGCGGCGTCCAGATGCAGCCCCGGTTCGGCGCTGATGCCCGACAGGTCGGCGAGGTCGGGGTCGAAGGCATCCGTGATGCCCAGCGCCCGGAGCGGTGCCACCAGGTCCACCCCGCTCGCGACGCTGAACGTGGGCATCGTCAGCTCCACGAACTCCTGCTCGAGCCGGCTGACGATCCGGTCGAGGCGCCTCGGCGTCAGGTCGCGCGCGAACCTCGCCAGGTCATCCGGGACGACGATCAGCATCGCGAGCCGGTCGCCGTCGTAGGCCAGCTCGATGGCGCGGTACCCGTTGCCGCGCGCCACGAGCTCGTCACCCAGTCGGTACATCGTGGGCACGCGCACGCGTCGACCCGACGCCAGCCGGAACGCCCGCTCCTCGGTGAGCGCCGCATTGAATGGATGCGCCCAGGCGGCATCCAGATACGTCGCGTTGACGAGCACCAGCCGGGTGAGCTCGTGGATCGCTCCGGGCGGGACGAGGTCCGTGATCCGCCCCGCGGTCTGGTCGGCAATCCATCGGTTGATGGCCGCCCGCGCTGCCTCCGGATCGGCCCCGAAGTCGACCGCCGCCAGCGGCGCGTCGTAGTGTCTGCCGAGGTCGTCAAGGAAGGCCGGCTCGAACGGATAGCTCGCCTGCCCGAACAGCTGGTTGACGAGCGTGCTCGTGACGCCCGACCCGTTCGTGGCGGCGAGGCTGCGCCCGAGCGCGTCGAAGGCTGCGTCGAGGCGCTCCATGGGCAGCTCGAAGTGCATCGCGCGCTCGACCTGCGCGGCTGTGTCGCCGCGAGCGCCGGCATGCTGCATGGCCATGGCGACGGAGATGCTCAGGGGACCCAGCACCACGTTCCCTGCGTCGTCCGCGACCCATCGATACAGGTCGATGGCGAACGCCGTATCCCCCGCCACCACCGACGCGAGGTCCTCGGCCGAGACCACCGGTGCGACGCCTCGGTCGCCGGCGCCCAGCACCTCCACGCCCGCCGGGGGCGTGGTCGCGGACGCCATGGGCGCGCCGCTCCGCTGCGGCGTCACGGAGGCGTCCTGTGCCACTGTCGCGCCCGAGGCTATCGCGACCAGGATCGCGGCGGCGACCCCGCCGAGCGCGTGTGCCAGGTGCCGTGTCGGATGACGCATCGTGGACCCCCTTCCAGTGTCGGTGCCAGGTCGCACGTCGCTGAGACGCGGCGGCCGCCCGCGTGTGACGCGGCTCCGTTGCCCGAAGGGACCTTTCCGCGAGCCAGTGGCCCTGCTAGCGTCGGGCCATGGCCGGGCCGACCCATGACCACGCGGACGGGCCTGCGCAGACCTCGGACGCCGTGCGCGGGCCGGGTGCCGAGCTCGAACGACCGGCGCCCGCCTCGGTCGGCCGGGCCAGCGCGCACCATGCCCAGCGGCAGTCGTCGGACCCCACCCCGGTCGACCAGGCACCCCGCCGGGACCGGCTGACCCGACGTCGGACGCTCGCCCTCCAGCGCCATGCCGGCAACCGTGCGGTCAGCGGCCTCCTCCGCCACGTCCAGCGCGTGGAGGTCAAGGAGCCCAAGCTCAGCGAGACGCTCTACAACCAGCAAGGGGCGGGCGGGACCGCGGGCTCGAAGCAGTACACGCTCGATCCCCAGTACGAGATCACGCGCCAGGGGGACAGCGGCGCGACCGTCACCGTCCGCATCCAGTTCCTGAGCCAGGCCCGCAACACCGTCCCCAAGCCCGCCAACGCACCCCCCGGCACGCCGGACCTGGGCGACCTCCTCGACACGCCCAAGGAGATCCCAGCCGACGACCCTCGACGGGCGTGGGCCAGCACGGTGGTCCAGGACGGCGTCAAGATCTGGAACGGGCGGCTCACCCTGGTCGGCGAGGAGAAGCACCTGTTCAGCTCGGACGTGACCACGAAGCGGCTGCCGGTGACGTTCCGCGCGGAGCCCGTGTTCGGGCTGGGCGATTCGGCGCACTCGCGGGTCATCGTCCATCCGCCCTCGACCGTGGCGGGCACGCCCGGCAACCCCATCGACGCTGGCAACTACTACATGAACAAGGGCACCTCGTATGGTGGCGACGACGCGGTCATCGCGGCGCACGAGTACGGCCACCTGCTGGGGATCCCCGACGAATACAGCCAGAGCAACGAGCAGCTCAACGCGCTCATCCACCAGGCGGCGCCCGGCAACGCGCCCAGCGCCGGCAAGGCGCTGGACAGGGCGACCGTCGAGCGGATGGTCCTGGCAGCGCTCAAGACGCCCATGCTGTTCCAGCTGGATGCCGCGATGCCCCAGCTGACCGCGGCCATCCAGGCGCAGCGGGCCCTGGTCAGCAGGCGCATGGCGACCGCGGCCAAGGCGGGCGCCTCGTCCGGCGACGTCCGGACGCAACTGCGGGACCAGCTCGCGGAGCGGGCCGCGGGCAGGGTGGCGCCCAACGTGCCGGGCGTCGTGGCGTTCCAGACCACGACCAACTTCAGCAACGTCACGCAGG
>JAXLXC010000021.1:0-65150 GCA_046328155.1 Chloroflexota bacterium | reverse complement strand
AGCTGGCGAGCTATCTGGGCTCGGGCTTCGGGCAGACCAACTTCCCGGTCGACGCGCAGTTCAGCGTCGCCCAGCTGGACAGCACCGTGATCATGACCTGGTGGTCGGCGGCCCGGGCGGAGGACGCCGACTGGGCGCAGGGCGCCTTCGATGTCGTGCGCACCATCGGCCAGCCGTACCCAGTGCTCAAGTAGGCCCTGCTCGGCGGTCGGCCCTGCTCAGTCCGCGGTGTCGCGCACCTGGAGCGGGATGTCGACGGCGGCCCAGGCACGAACGTCGTCGCGTCGGATCTTGAGCGTGTGGGTGCGCGGGAAGTCCGGCTCGGGCCACAGCCGCCAGGCGTCGATGCGCTGGTGGGACCCCATCGACTTGTTGGCGTCGCGCACGATCCGCTCGATGTCCGCACGCACCCGCGCGTCCGTCTCGGCGTCCCGCTCCTCCTGACCGCCGCGCCCCGGGGCCACGATGGGCATCGTGCCCGGTGGCAGGACCACCGCCTCGATCCGCCCGGGCGCCGTCTCCAGCACCACCGACTGGCTGATGCCGTGGTCGGCGAGGACCCCCTCGATGTCCTCCGGGTACACGTTGAGCCCGTTGGGCAGCACGATGATGTTCTTGCTCCGACCGGAGAGCACCAGCCGGCCCTGCTCGTCGAACCGGCCGATGTCGCCGGTGTGGTACCAGCCGTCCTCGTCGATGGCCTCGGCGGTCGCTTCCGGGTCGCCCCAGTAGCCCGGGGTCACCGTGGGCCCGCCGACCAGGATCTCCGAGGTCTCGGGCGCCAGCCGCACCTGCACCGGCGGGAGCGTCCGGCCCACGATCCCGGTCGGATGCTCCCGCTCGCTGTTGCCGGCGGCCGGCCCGCACTCGGTGGCGCCGTATCCCTGGAGCACCACGATGCCCAGGTCCTCCCAGGCGACCTGGAGGTCGGGTGGCAGATACGCGCCCGCCGAGACCAGCAGCGTGAGCGAGCCACCCAACTGCCGATGGACGGAGCGGAACAGGAGCCGCCGGGCGGCCATGGGCAGGCGGCGTGCCATGCGCCGCGCGCGCTCGAAGGTGGCCGTCTTGCCCTGTCGGTCGACCTCGCGGGTGATGGCGGTCCAGAAGATCTCCAGCAGCTGTGGCGTCACGACCATCGTGGTCACCCGCAGCTCCCGGAGCGACTCGAAGATGATCCGCGGGTTGCGCGACCGGACGTACAGCACCTGGGCTCCCACCAGGGTCCCGTAGAGCAGGACCGGTGCCTGCTCGAACAGATGCGACAGTGGCAGCAGCGAGACCAGCCGATGCTCTCGGGGCGGCACCAGCCGGACGCACACGCCGACCGTCTCGAGCATGTTGCCGTGGGTCAGCATCACGCCCTTGGGATGCGACGTCGTGCCCGAGGTGTAGATGACCTCGAACAGGCTGTCCCGGGTGGGCCTGGGCCAGGCGTCCAGGTGGGCCTCCCACCCGGCCGGGAAGGTCCGGTCGTCCTGGACCGGGTCGGCGGTCAGCTCGTCGACGCTGGCCAGCTGGAGCTCGAGGTCGGCGAGGCCGGCCGCCGCGGGATCCGGCGCGTCCACGCCCGTGCCGACCGCCAGCACATGGGCACCCGACCGGCCAGCGATCCGTTGGAGCACCGCCGGCGACATCCGCAGGTCGAGCGGCACCAGCACCGCACCGGCGATCGAGGCGCCCCAGAACACGGCGGGCAGCGCCGGGGTGGAGGGGCTCCACGTCAGCACGCGGTCGCCGGGCGCGACACCCATGGCGCGCAACCGCCAGGCGGCGAGCCGGGACCGCCGACGCAGCTCCGCCGCGGACCACGCGTGGCTGGTGCCCTCGTCGGTGCGCAGGCTGAGCGTGGGCCGGTCGTGGGGATAGCGCTGCGCGACGTCATCGAGCAGGTCCACGAGCGATGCGAACGTGCTCGGATCGGGAAAGTCCGCCATGGCCCGGCAGTGTACCGGTGGCCCCGACACCCAGGCGACGCCACGAGTCCTCCCGCCCAGCGCAACCCGGTTGACACCGTCCCGGCGCGCATCGTACCTCGCCTGGAGGACCATGCGACTTCGGGTCGGCCATGCAGAGCGCGGCACGGCACGAGCGCTGGCGCTGATCTGGCTGTTCGGGCAGTTCGTCGATCGATACGCGTCTCGATGCGCATGTGGGTCGCCGGTCTCCGCGCGCAGGCTATCGAGAAGGCCGCCCAGGTGCCCGGCCTCCGGTGGCTCGATGTCAACTACCCCTTCAACTCGCCGGACGACCGGCAGGATCGGCGAGCAGGCCTCGAAAGGACCGGCATCCGGGCCATCGCCATCACGCCCCACGTTCATGCGCTGCTCGCGCTCGTTCACCAACCCCGACCCCGCGGTCCGCCAGGCGGCCGTCGACCTGTGCAAGGCATCGAGGTGGCGGACGAGCTCGATGCGTCGTACCTCAAGTTCTGGCCGGGCCAGGACGGCCACGACTACCTCTTCCAGGCCGAACACGCCCGTCTGTGGACCTCCAGCTGGATGGCGTGCGGTGGTGGTGGTGGAGTCGGCGCCGAGCGCCAGTTCGCCATCGAGTACAAGCTCAAGGAGCCACGCAACCACATGGCCTTCAGCACCGCGGCGCGGACGCTGCTGGGCATCGAGGACATCGGCGCCGCGAACCTGGGCATCGTGCTCGACATGGGCCACCCCTGTTCGCCAAGCGAGACGCCCGCCGACGTGCTCCAGCTGGTGCATCGGCGCGGCCGCCTGGTGAGCGTCGAGGTCAACGACAACCTGCGCGAGTGGGACGACGACATGGTGGTGGGCTCGGTCCACCCGGTGGAGACCCTCGAGTTCCTGTGGGGGCTCCGCCAGATCGGCTGGGACCGGCCGGTGCTGCTCGACCAGTTCCCGTTCCGGGAGGACCCCGTCGGCGCGGCCACCCTGTCCCTCCAGGCCATCGAGGGCATGGAGCGGATGCTCGACCGCATCGACGCGAGCGCCCTCAAGGACGCGCAGGAGCGGCAGGACGCCCTGGCGGCCTGGTGGGTAATCGTCCTCCGCGAGATGGTCGGCGCGGGCGCCTCGAGCGCGGCGGAGGGGGCGGACCGATGACCAGCGAGACGGCCACGGCCGTGAGCGCCGACCAGGCTGGCTGCGGGCGCCGCGCGACGCGCATCCGGCTGCGGGACCTGCGCATGGTCCACGAGGCCGGCCTGGGCATCCCGGGGCGAGTTCAGCGCCATCGACATCCTGACCACGCTCTACTTCGGCGTCCTGCGCCACGACCCCGCGCGCCCGGACGACCCGGGGCGCGACCGGTTCGTGCTGAGCAAGGGCCACGGCGCGGCGGCCCTGTACACCACGCTCGCCGAGGCCGGCTACTTCGACCCGGCCGAGCTGTCCACGTTCATGGCGCCGCTGTCCCGGCTCAACGGCCATCCGGACCGCAACAAGGTGCCGGGCGTGGAGACGAACACGGGCCCCCTGGGCCACGGCTTCCCGGTCGCGGTGGGCATCGCGCTGTCGGCCAAGCTCGACGGCTCCGACCGGCGCACCTACGTGCTGACCGGGGACGGCGAGCTCCAGGAGGGCTCGATGTGGGAGGCGGCGATGGCGGCCCACCACTACGGCCTCGACAGCCTCACCGTCATCGTGGACCGCAACGGGCTCCAGCAGGGCGACACGACCGAGTCGACCATGAGCCTGGAGCCGCTCGCGGACAAGTGGCGCGCCTTCGGCTGGAGCGTCCGCGAGGTCGACGGCCACGATCATGCCGCGCTCCTGGCCACGCTGCGGGCCACGCCCTTCGAGCCCGACAGGCCCAGCTGCGTCATCGCCCACACCCACAAGGGCCACGGGGTGTCCTTCATGAGCGACCAGGTGGCATGGCATCACCACGTGCCCACGGACGACGAGTTCCGGCGCGCGACCGCGGAGCTCGAGGCCGAGCTCGACCGGCTGGGAGCCGCGGCATGACCGCGACGCTGGACATGACCACCCTGTACGACTGCCGTGACGCGTTCGCGGAGACGCTGCTCGACCTCGTGCGCGAGGACCCGCGGGTCATCGTGGTCGTCAACGACTCGGTCGGCTCGACCAAGGTCAGCATCGTGCGCACGCACTTCCCCGACCGGGTCATCAACGTGGGCATCGCGGAGCAGGATCTGGTGGGCGTCGGTGCCGGCCTCGCCAACGGCGGGCGGATCCCGTTCGTGTGCGCCGCGTCGCCGTTCCTCACGGGCCGGGCCCTGGAGCAGATCAAGGTCGATGCCGCCTACTCGCGCGCCAACGTCAAGTTGGTCGGCGTCAGCTCGGGGGTCGCCTATGGCGAGCTGGGGCCCACCCACCACTCCATCGAGGACGTCGCCTGGACCCGGGCCATCGCGGACCTGACGGTGGTCGTGCCGGCCGACCCCATCGACACCGCGGCGGCGATCCGTCTGGCGCATGCCACGCCCGGGCCCGTGTTCGTGCGCACCAGCCGCATGCCGGTGCCAGCGGTCCATGCGCCCGACTACCGCCTCCGGTTCGGGCGGGCGGCGACCCTGCGCCAGGGCACGGACGTCACGCTCATCGCCAACGGCGTGATGGTCCATCGGGCGCTGGCGGCGGCCGAGCTGCTGGATGGCGAGGGGGTCTCGGCGCGGGTCCTGGACATGGCCACGGCGAGCCCCATCGACGTGGAGGCCATCGTGGACGCGGCACGCACGACCGGTGGCATCGTGACCGCCGAGGAGCACACCGTCCGGGGTGGCCTGGGCGGCGCCGTCGCGGAGGTGGTCGTGGCGCACCATCCGGTGCCCATGCGCATCCTGGGGTTCCCGGGCTTCGCGCCCACCGGCTCCGCGGAGTTCCTGCTCGACCATGCGGGTCTCTCCGCGGCGGGCATCCGCGACGCGGCCCTCGCCGTCGTGCGCGGCTGACCATGACGCCCGACCTCGTCCTGGCCATCGACCAGGGGACGACCAACACCAAGGCCTGCCTCGTGGACCGGGCGGGGCAGGTGATCGCCTCGGCGGCCACCCGGGTGCCCGTCGACTTCCCGCGCCCCGGCTGGGTGGAGAGCGACGCCAGGGCGCTGTGGGCCACCGTGGAGGACGTCATCGAGGCCTGCGTCGCAGGCGTGGGCGCCGGTGCCGGCTCGCGGGTGGCGGCCGTCGCGATCGCGAACCAGCGCGAGTCGGTCCTGCTCTGGGAGCGCGCGACCGGGCGTCCGCTGGGACCCGTGGTCAGCTGGCAGTGCCGGCGCAGCTCGGAGCTGTGCGACCGGCTCCGCGGGGAGTCCACCGAGGCCCTGGTGCTCGCGCGGACGGGCCTCGCGCTGGATCCGATGTTCTCCGCGACCAAGGCACGCTGGCTGCTGGACCAGGTCCCCGACGGTGCCGCGCGAGCCGGGCAGGGCGAGCTGTGTGTGGGCACCGTCGACGCGTGGCTGGTCTGGAACCTGTCGGGCGGCGGCGTCTTCGTGACCGACGCCACCAACGCCTCGCGCACCCTGCTGCTGGACCTCGACCGGCTGGCCTGGGACGATGAGCTGCTGGCGCTGTTCGGGGTCCCGCGGGCCGCGCTGCCGGCGATCCGGGGGTCGAGCGCCGTCGTGGGCGAGACGCGGGCGGTCGGCGGTCTGCCCGCGGGCGTCCCCATCGCCGCGGTCGTCGGCGACTCGCACGCGGCGTTGGTGGGCCACGGGTTCCCGGCCCCCGGCGCCGTCAAGGCCACGTTCGGCACCGGCACCTCCGTGATGGCGCCGCTCGCGCAGCCGACCCGCGACCCGCGGCTGTCCGCGACGGTCGCCTGGTCCACGGAGGCTCCGGGCGGGCCAGCGGGTGAGCCGGGGCCCATCGCCTGGGTGCCCGCCTTGGAGGGCAACATCACGGCCACCGGCGCCGCCATCGCGTGGGTCGCCACGCTCATCGGCCGCGAGGGCCGGGAATCGGAGCTGGACGAGCTGGCGGGCTCCGTGCCCGACGCGGCGGGCGCCTACCTGGTGCCCGCGTTCACCGGCCTCGGGGCGCCCCACTGGGACGCCGATGCGCGGGGCCTCGTGTGTGGCATCACCCGCGGCACCGGCCCGGCGCACCTCGCCCGGGCCGCGTTCGACGCGGTCGCCTACCAGGTGCGCGACGTGCTGGAGGCGCTGGGCCCTGCCGTGGACACGCCGCTCAGCGCGCTGTACGCCGACGGGGGCGCGATGCGCGGCGACCTGCTGGCGCACGTCACCGCGGACGTCACCGGGCTGCCCGTCGTCAGGGACCGCGCCGAGAGCCTCGCTGCCATGGGTGCCGCGTACCTGGCCGGGTTGGCGACCGGCACGTGGACGTCGGTCGACGAGGTCCGCGCGCTCGCCCGGGTCCACGACCGCGTGGAGCCCCGCCCGGTCGATGCCGCCGCCGACGGCTACGCCGGGTGGCGTGTGGCGGTCCGGCGGAGCGCCGGGCGGCTGGCGGCCTGAGATGGCACGCGTCGACGAGCTCCGGCTGATGGCCCGCGTGGCGCGGCTGTACTACGAGTCGGGCGTCAAGCAGCCCGAGATCGCGATGCGGCTGCGGCTGTCGCAGCCCAAGGTGTCGCGGCTGCTGCGCCAGGCGCAGGACGAGGGCATCGTGCGAATCACCGTGCGCGCCCCCACGGGGACCCACCCCGACCTCGAGCTGGCGCTCGAGGAGCGGTTCGGCCTCCAGGACGCCGAGGTCGTCGACGTCAGCTCCGACGACCCGGACCGGATCAACCGCGAGCTGGGCGTCGCGGCCGCGTTCCATCTGGAGCAGACCGTGCGGCCCGGGGACGTCATCGGCGTCTCGTCGTGGAGCGCGACGCTGCTCGCGATGGTGGACGCGATGCACCCGGTGCACGGCCTCCGGGACGTGCGCGTGGTCCAGATCCTGGGCGGTGGCGGCGACCCCGCCGCGGAGGGGCACGCCACGCACCTGGTGCGCCGGCTGGCGGCCCTGCTGGACGCCGAGGCCACCTTCCTGCCCGCGCCCAGCAGCGTCAGCACCCCCCAGGCCCGTCGGGTGCTCCTGGCCGAGCCCTTCGTGCGACGCGCCACGGCGCTCTTCGACCAGCTCTCCGTGGCGCTGGTGGGCGTCGGCGGGCTCCAGCCCTCGGGCCTCCTCGCCAGCTCGGGCAACGTGTTCTCCGCCGACGAGCTGGCCACCGTGCGTGACACGGGTGGCGTGGGCGACATCGGGCTGCGCTACCTGGCCGCCGATGGCCGGCCGGTGGACACCCCGCTTGACGGTCGGGTCATCGGCATCGAGCTGGAGCAGCTCCGCCGGGTGCCACGCGCGATCGGCGTCGCGGGCGGTCCCTCGAAGGTCCTCGCCATCCGCGCCGCGCTGCTCGGACGCTGGGTCAACTGCCTCATCACCGACCGGTTCACGGCCGAGCGGCTGCTCTCCATCCCCGAGGGGAACGGCCGCGTGCAGCAACCCGTGGGGAAGGAGGCGTCATGAGTCGGCGACCATCGACGGCGCGGGTCGTGGCCGGCGTCGGCGTCGCGATCCTCGTCGTGGTCGCGGTGCTGTTCGGGTTCACCGTGGTGTCGACCGAGCAGGAGGCAGCCTCCCGGGTCGGGTTCGACCCGGTGTCCTACGTGGATGGCGTGTGGGATGACGTCACGACGGCCATCACGGAGGAGGCGGTGCCGCTGTCGGACGTGCTCAACCGGATCGCCCCCGACGCCTCCGGCAAGGCCGCCAAGGCGGAGCTGCTGCCCGTCGCCCAGGAGCTGGGCATCGTGACCACCGGCGAGGCGTTGGTGTTCCCGGTCAAGGCCACGGGCACCGTGACCGACGTGGACACCACGTCGAGCAAGGGCACCCTGGGCCTGACGGTCGACGGCTACGACGGGCCCATCAAGGTCCGGGTGTACGTGGGGACGCGGCTCCCCAGCGACGAGTCCTCGATCCGCGATGCGGCCGGCTTCATCGAGTTCGGCGACTTCAAGGACCAGACCGAGTACGGCAAGGTGGGCTCCGAGATCAACAAGCGGGTGGTGAGCGGGCTCGAGGCGTCCGGTGTGGCCGGCGAGGCGGCCCAGTCGCTGCTGGGCACGCAGGTGGCGGTGACGGGCGCCTTCACGCTGCGCACCTTCAACCAGCCTCAGATCGACGTGGGCACCATCACCCTGGTGCCCGTGGAGCTCGCGGCGTCATGACGCTCGCGACCGCCCCTGTCGTGGCCGAGGGGTCCGTCGGACCGGGCGACGGCCCGGTCGTGCCGCTGCGCGCGGAGCACGTGGCCAAGGTGTTCCCCGGCACCACCGCCCTCGACGACGTCACATTCGACGTCCACGCGGGGAAGGTCAACGTGCTGGTGGGCGAGAACGGCGCCGGCAAGTCCACGCTCATGAAGATCCTCGCCGGCGTGGAGCAGCCCACCGGCGGCCAGGTGCTGGTGGATGGCCAGCCGGTCCAGCTCACGAGCGTCTCGGTGGCCGCCGCGCACGGCGTGGGCATCATCTTCCAGGAGCTCAACCTGTGCCCCAACCTGTCGGTCCTGGACAACCTGTTCCTGGCCCAGGAGGTCACCCGCGGCGGCTCCATCGACCGACGGGCGGAGCGGGCGCGGGCCCGACAGCTGCTGGCGCGTCTGGGGCAGGACATCGACCCCGATGCGCTCGTGAGCAGCCTGCGCGTGGGGCAGCAGCAGGTGGTGGAGATCGCCAAGGCGCTGACCCATGACCTCCGGGTGCTGATCATGGACGAGCCCACCTCGGCGCTGAGCCAGGCGGAGGTGGAGGGGCTGTTCAAGGTCATCCACGACCTGCGGTCGAACGGCGTGGCCATCGTCTACATCTCACACAAGCTCGACGAGCTGCTGCGCATCGGGGACCGGGTGACCGTGCTTCGGGACGGCCGAATCGTGGCGACCGAGGACGCGCGCGCCATCGACGTCGACTGGGTCATCGAGCAGATGGTCGGACGGGCCCCCGCGTCGCTGTTCACGCGGACCCCGCACCAGCTGGGCGAGGTCCTGCTCACGGCCACGGACGTCACGCTGCCGCGGCTGGGCGGCGGCTTCCTGGTCGACCACGTGAGCTTCGAGGTGCGGGCGGGCGAGATCCTGGGCTTCTACGGTCTCATGGGCGCGGGGCGGACCGAGCTGCTGGAGGTCATCGCGGGAGTCCGACCGGAGGCCACCGGCGACCTGTCGCTGGGCGGTGCCCCGCTGCGCGTGGACGACGTCTCGCGACGCATCGCCGCGGGCGTGGTGCTGGTCCCCGAGGACCGCAAGTCGGACGCCCTCGTGCCCACGCTCAGCGTGGCCCAGAACATGGTGCTGGCGAGCCTCCAGCGATACCTCGCGCGGTTCTGGCTCGCGCGTGGCAAGGAGCGCTCGGCGGTCGACGGGATGATCCGCGACCTGTCCATCCGGGTCGCCGGACGCGACGCCCCCATCACCTCGCTCTCGGGTGGCAACCAGCAGAAGGTGGTGGTCGCCAAGGCCCTCCTGACCGAGCCACGCGTGCTGCTCATGGACGAGCCCACGCGAGGCATCGACGTGGGCGCCAAGTCCGAGATCTTCCAGATCATGAGCCGGCTGGCGGAGGAGGGATTCGCGATCCTGTTCGTGTCGTCCGAGCTCAAGGAGGTCCTCGCCATGTCCGACCGGATCCTGGTGATGGCCAAGGGCCGGATCACGGCCGACCTCGCCCGCGAGGACGCGACGGAGGCACGCCTGGTGGCCGCATCCGCGCCGGCGGTCACCGGGACATCGATGGCGCCAGGCCGGTCGCCGGCCGCAGCACCGAAGGGGGAACTGTCGTGACGGCGCGCACGGGGACCATCAAGGTCGGCGGCTGGACCAGGACGGAGGTCGCCCAGCTGCTGCTGCGCGGGCGCGCCATCTTCGCCTTGGTGCTCCTCGTGATCGTGTTCACGGCGCTGCTGGGCGCCGACAAGTTCCTCAACCCCACGAACCTCGAGATCCTGGCCAAGCAGACGGCCATCAACGCCATCCTGGCCATCGGCATGACCTTCGTCATCCTGACGGGGGGCATCGACCTGTCCGTGGGGTCGGTGGTGGGCCTGACCGCGATGATCGCGGGCCTGCTCATCAACGAGGGCCTCGCCGTGGGGGCGCTCGGCGTGATCGTCTACCCCCACATCTGGATGGTCCTGCTGCTCTCGCTGGGCGCGGGCGTCCTGGTCGGCGCCATCAACGGGTTCATCATCACGCGCTTCAGCGTCGCGCCGTTCATCGCCACGCTGGGCATGCTGTACGTCGCGCGCGGCGCCGCGGGGCTGCTCAACAACGGCAACACGTTTCCCAACCTGGTGGGTCGGCCGGAGCTGGGCAACCAGGGCTTCCAGGAGCTGGGCACCGGTGGCGTGCTGGGCATCAGCTGGGCCATCTGGATCATGGTCGGGTACGCCATCGTCGCCTGGTTCGTGACCACCCGGACGCCCTTCGGCCGGGCGGTCTATGCCGTCGGCGGCAACGAGCGGTCGGCGGAGCTGTCGGGGGTGCGGGTGCGCCGCACCAAGATGCTGGTGTACATGATCAGCGGCTTCTGCGCCGCCACCGTGGGCCTCATCATCTCGTCCCAGCTGGTGGCCGCGCACCCCGCCACGGGCACGTTCTTCGAGCTCAACGCGATCGCCGCGGTGGTGCTCGGCGGCACGTCGCTGGCGGGTGGCCGGGGCACGATCGTGGGCACCATGATCGGCGCCTTCGTCATCGGCGTCCTGACCGTGGGCCTCAACCAGCTGGGCGTGTCGTCGTTCTGGCAGCAGGTCATCAAGGGCGTGGTCATCGTGCTGGCCCTCATCGTCGACCAGCTCCAGCAGCGCGCCGAGCGTCGCCTCGCGCTCCAGCAGCAGGCGGCCCAGGTCACCCACGACGGATCCCAACCACCTGCGCTCGCGCAGCCGGGAACCTGACTTCCCCCATGGACCCGAAAGGAGGGCCGACCTGGCGACATCGCACACCCGTCCCCATCGCGTAGCCACCATCCCATTCCGAGGAGGAACCGATGCATAGGAGCCTCAGGGCAGTCACCGTCGCGGGCGCCATCGCAGCGCTCGCCGTCAGCACCGCGGGCGTGGCGCTCGCACAGGACGCCTCGCCGGCCGCCAGCGCCGTCGCGGGCGGCAAGGGCATGATCTGCGTGATCGTGCCGCCCGTCGAGAACCCGTTCTTCGGCGCGATGCAGACCATCGCCGCCGACAAGGCCGAGGAGCTCGGCTACACGACGACGCGGCTGGTCCACGACGACGACGCCAACAAGCAGCTGGAGCTGTTCCAGAGCTGCATCTCGCAGGGCGCCAAGGCGATCATCCTGGACAACGCGGGCGCCGACGCGACCGTGGCGGCCGTCCAGCAGGCGAAGGACGCGGGCATCCCCAGCTTCCTCGTCGACCGCGAGATCACCCAGGAGGGTGTCGCGGTCTCCCAGATCGTGTCCAACAACTATCAGGGCGCGACCATCCTCGCCGAGCAGTTCGCGACGCTCATGGGCGAGGAGGGGACCTACATCGAGCTGACGGGCAAGGACACCGACACCAACGCCCACATCCGCTCGCAGGGCTATCACGACGTGCTCGATGCCATCACCGGCATGAGCATGGTCGCGCAGCAGACCGCCAACTGGAGCCAGACCGAGGGGTTCGACGTCGCGGAGCAGCTGCTCCAGGCGAACCCGGACGTCAAGGGCATCATCGCCGGCAACGACACGATGGCCCTGGGCGCCCAGGCGGCGGCGATCGCGGCCGGCAAGCCGGACATCGTCGTCGTGGGCTTCGACGGCTCCGACGACGCGATCGTGTCCATCAACAAGGGCGAGCTCAAGGCGACCTCGCTCCAGCCGGTCGCGGAGATGGCCATCCAGGCCGCCATCCAGGCCGACGCGTACATCACCAGCGGCTCGACCGGCCTGCCCGAGAAGCAGTCCATCGACATGGTGCTGATCACGCCCGACAACGCGTGCCAGTACTACCAGTTCGCACCGGTCGCCGAGGGCGAGACGTCCCTCGACTGCCAGTAGTCACCGTCTGACGCCATCGCCCATCGTCCGCCAGTCGGGCGGCGGGCGGCGGCGTCCTCCTCGTACCAAAGTTCCGCGCGCCGTGGTCCCGGTTGGGGGCCCGGCGCGCGCGTGTGCTCGGGGGCGTGGGCGTGCGTCACGATGCGCGTTCGTGTGCGCGGGGCGCGTGTGGTCGGGGGCGTGCACGTTCGTGCGGCCGGCGCACCTCGGTTCCCGTGGCTGGCTCTGAGCCGGCGGCATCCCAGGCACGAAGGCGCCATCCCGGGCCCGAAGCACGCAGGTGTTCGGTCGCGGCGAACGTGGCGGGTCTTCGTGCGCCTCACGGGCGAGCGCGGGCGCGCCTGCGGCCCGGCAGGCCATCGAGTTCCGGCCCCAGACCGACGGATCTCCAGCGTGGCTGAACGTCGGAGCGCGTGGAGCGCCGACTCGGGCCGGCTTGGGAACGGCCTGGGCCTCGGAAGCCCGCAATCTGCCCGGTCGGCGTTCGGCAGCACCGAATGGCTGCACGGCACCGACGATCGATCGATCGGGCGCCCGGGTCGACGCGGCACCCGACGACGTCGCCGGCCACATGTCGGGCGTGCCTGGCGCGGCGCGGCCACATCGCCGGCCGCCCGGCACGGCGCCGGCCGTCGAGCGTGCCTGGCACGGCGCCGGCCACATCGCTGGCCGCCGGGCCGATCGGGCGCCGGCCGCGGGGGCTGGCCGATCAGGCGCCGCCACCGACCTGGCACCCGGACAGGCCACCGCAGCGGCCTCCCAGGACGAGGAGCGTGACCAGCGGGTCCTGCTCATCGAACGTCCGCTGCCCGACGACGCGGCCGTCCTCCATCGCGATGACGCGGACCTGGTTCCAGCTCTCAGCACCGGTCCGGACGGCGTCTCCCAGGTAGCCGAACCGGCCATCCCACGAGATGCTCATCTCCAGGGGGGAGGGGCACACGGCGCCCTCCAGGGCCGCGATCCGCGCCCGCACCTGAAGGTCGTCCGGGTCCAGGAGGCGCAGCTCCACGTCGGATGCGTCGAGCAAGGTGCACCCGTGGTCGCCCATGCTGGCGACCAGCAGCTGGTCCCCAGCCGGGCTCAGGCTGACCTGGCTGATGGACGCGTCGATCGGCTCGACCAGCCGCCCGTCGTGGGTATCGATGACCCGAAGGCCCGCAGGCCCGTAGCTGACCCCCTCGTCCGTCACTTCCTGGGTCACGCCCGTCAGGAACAGGCGGTCGCCGTCCGCGCTCACGACGCCCGACAGCACGGGCAGTCGATCCCTCGTCGAGGCTCCTGCCTCCAGCGCCTCGATCGGATGCCCTTCGACGACGAAGTCGCCCAGGTCGACCGTCAGCAGGGTGTCGTCGGTCGCAACGAACAGACGCTGGCGCGGCAGGTCCCACACCACGGCCGTCCGGACGTCCCCGGGCCCCACATCCGCCAGGTCGACATCCGCCGCGACCCGCCCCCGATCCAGGTCGATGCCCAGGACGCGCGGGGTGCCTGCCAGATACCCATCCGCGTCGCGAAGCCTGCCGTAGACGACCAGGGTCGAGCGCGGGACGCCCTGCGAGTCGACCACGACCCGGGCCGCCTGCGGCACGAACGCTGGGTCGGGAAGGCCCACGAGCACCTCCGGGGCTGGGGCGCCGATCGCCCAGCGCACGACCTGGTACGCGCGGCCCGCGAGGTCGGCATCGGTCTGTGTCGGCGCGAGCCACACGAGTGCCGTCGAATCGGGCGTCCAGCTGAGGTCGCTCACGAAGCCGAGTCCGGTGACGGGCGTGTCCGAGACGGTCCAGGAGGCGAGATCGACGAGCCGGATCACGCCACTGTCCGGGCGGACCGGCTGGCCATCCACGACCTCGTACGGCGGGGTGCTCACGATCGCGAGCGTCCGGCCATCGGGGCTGAGTCGCGTCTCGAACGGCTGCGCGATGGCGATGGGTTCCAAGCCCGGGAGCGGCAGGGCGGTGGCCGGGTCGGCAGGCCGCAGCAGGACCTCGCCGCCATCGACCGTGTCGCCGTGCGTCGCGATGACGAGCCCATGGGCCGGCGCGACCGGCGAGGCGACGGGCGGGGATGGTGCCGGCCGTGGTCGCGCGGCGAGGAGGCCGAACGCGCCCAGCACGACGAGCAGCGTCGCCGCCATGGCCATGCCCAGCGCGAGCGGCCGCGAGCGACGGAACGGGCCCGGTCGGAGCGCCTCGGCGCGTGCCGCGGCGAGCAGCCCGTCGGGCATGGGCACCTCCCCGCGCGCGCAGGTAGCCGGCGACCATGTCATCGGTCAGCGTGGGTCGGACTCGTGGGTCTGGCACCCGGACGCTCATCGTCCGTCCTCCTCGTAGGTCGCGCGCAACCGCGCGATGGCCGCGTGCAGCCGTGACTTGACCGTCCCCTCCGGGACACGCAGGGTGCGTGCGATCTCGACCAGCGGCAGGTCGAGGGTGTAGCGCAGGGCGAGGACCGTCCGGTGCTCGGGCGACAGCCGCCCGAACGCCTGGTCGAGCGCCTCGCGGACCACGACCGATTCCTCGGGGGCGTCGGCGGCGCCCATCCCTGCGGCGTCTGGCTGGATGGGTGTGGTGCGCGGCCGGCGGCCTCGCGTCCGGAGCACGTTGCGGCACCGATTGATGACGATCGACCGGAACCACGCCTCGAGGCGGTCGGGGTCGCGCACCGAGCCGAGGTGCCGCCAGGCCTCGACCAGCGCCTCCTGCACCACGTCCGCCGCGTCGTCGGGCCCGACGATGGCCGCGGCGAGCCGATGGGCGTCCGCCACGCGACTCGCGACCCGGGCCTCGAACGCCTCCCAGGTGGGCGCGTCAGCGGCGCGTGGACCGATGTCGACGATGGAGCGCATGCCCTATCAGACACCGTCGGGGCCCGCCGCGTTCACTCCGAGCGCATCGATGAGCCGGCGCCCGGCTCTCGCCGACACCAGACGTGCCCGACCGATCGCCACTGCCGACCGATCGTCACTCGACCCTCCGGCGGGGCTGGTGTACACTCCGCCGGCCCTTCGCGCGCGGACGTGCCCAACGTCGCCGGCGACACCCTCGCCAGGACATCCGGCCAACCCGCATCGAGCGCGCATCCCTGCCCGGCCACCGGCTCCGGGCGCAGGATGCCCGGGCCCAAGCATCGGCCGGTGGGAGGTGATCCCAGGTTGGCAGAGGTCCGTGTCGGTGAGAACGAGACCTTCGAGAGTGCCCTTCGGCGCTTCAACAAGAAGATCCAGCAGAGCGGCATCCTCGCGGAGGCTCGCAGACGCGAGCACTACGAGAAGCCGAGCGTGAAGCGCAAGCGCAAGGAAGCGAAGCGCAAGAAGGCAACCCGCCAGGACTAGGCAGGCAGGGGCGCATCGGGTGACCGGTCACCGGTCGTCGGGACGCCCCGCCGCCATGCCTCCCGGGCGGATGCCCAGGAGCAGACAGTGAGCCTCGCGGATCGACTCCAGGCAGACATGAAGGACGCCATGCGGGACGGTGACGCGCTCAAGCGCGACACCTTGCGCATGGTGCTCTCGGCTGCCCACAACGCACAGGTCGCGGCTCGTCGCCCCCTCACGGACGACGAGCTCGTCGGCGTGCTCTCCAAGGAGGCCAAGACGCGCCGCGAGTCCATCGAGGCGTTCAGCGCGGTGGGTCGGACGGACCTCGCGGACAAGGAGCGCGCCGAGGCGGGCATCATCGCCGCGTATCTCCCCGCCGCCCTGACCGAGGACGAGATCCGGGCGATGGTGGCCGAGGCGATCTCGACCACGGGCGCCAGCTCGGCGCGTGACCTGGGCAAGGTCATGGGCGCCCTCTCGCCGCGCATCCGCGGTCGAGCCGACGGCAAGCAGGTCTCGGGGCTCGTGGCGCAGGAGCTGGCCAAGCTCGACCTGGTCGCCCATGCCCATGGGGGTGGCGGGGGCAGCTAGCCCCCGAGCCGCATGCTGGCACGCCGCTCGAGCCGCCTCGTCGCCTTCACCCGGCGGGATGCCGGTCGCCTCCTGGTCGCAGCCGTGCTGCTCGTGCTCGCCCTCGTGGCGGCACTGGCGCTGTATCCCATCTCCATGGGCGACGGCTCGGAGCCCATCCGTTTCGTGGGCTGGCTGCTCCTCTCGACCCTGGTCGTGGGCACCTTGCTCGGCTGGGTGTGGCGGTTCCGGCCGAGCCTCTGGCATCGCAATCGACCGCTGCTGCTCGTGGGCCTCGTGCTCGTGGGCTCCGCGCTCGCGCTCGCGGTCACGGCCGACCGGTCGGTGCTGCCCTACCTCGCGCCGTTCGCGACGGGCGCGCTGCTGCTCTCCGTCCTGCTGGACGCCGGCGTCGCGCTCGCGGTCACGGCCATCGTGGCGGTCCTCGGTGGTGCCTTGACCGGGCAGCCGCAGTTCGCGGTCTACCTCCTGCTCGGCAGCCTGGCGGGGATCGTGGTGCTGCGGCGGGGCGAGCGCCTGACGCAGTACGTCCATGCCGGCATCGCCATGGCGGTGGTCAACGTGGGCGTGGTGAGCGCGTTCGGCCTGCTCCAGTCCACGGACATCGCGGGCCTGTTCCAGCTGGAGCTGGCAGCCATCGCATCGGCGGCGGGCAGCGCGGTGGCGGCGGCGGGGACCTTCGCGGTCGCGGGCTCGGTGTTCGGCATCACCACCTCCTACCAGCTGATGGAGCTGGCCAACCCGTCGCAGCCGCTCCTCCGACGGCTGCTGCTCGAGGCGCCGGGCACCTATCACCACTCGCTGATGGTGGGGAACCTTGCGGAGCGTGCCGCGGAGGCCGTGGGCGCCGACCCGCTGCTGGTGCGCGTCGCCGCGTACTACCACGACATCGGCAAGCTGGCGGACCCGACGGCGTTCATCGAGAACCAGCCGGCCGGCGGTCCCAACCCGCATGACGAGATGACGCCCGAGGAATCGGCCCGCGTGCTGGCGGCCCACGTCGCCAACGGCATCGACATCGCCTACCAGTACAAGCTGCCCAAGCCGGTCATCTCGTTCATCCCCCAGCACCACGGCACCGGGCGCATGAGCTTCTTCTGGGAGAAGGCCCGCGAGCGTGCCGTTGCGGACGCCGGGGTTGTGCCCGGCAGCAGCGCCGCGGACGCGGTGGCCGACTCGGTCGACGAGCGTCGCTTCCGTCACAAGGGCCCCAAGCCGCAGTCCCGGGAGGCCGCGATCCTGATGCTCGCGGACTCCGTGGAGGCGTCGGTCCGCTCGCTCTCCAACCACGACGAGGCCACCATCCGGACCATGGTCAGCCGCATCATCAGCGAGCGGCTGGAGGACGGCCAGTTCGACGAGTGCGACCTCACGCTGCGGGACCTCGACCAAATCCGCGAGGCGTTCATCGCCCAGCTCAAGGGCATGTACCACCGTCGCATCGAGTACCCCCAGAACAAGATCGTGGAGCTCGAGTCGAGGCGCCAGGCCTCCTGAGGCGTCTCGGCCTCGTCGCGCGCCACTGCGCGGGCGCCCGCACTCGCCCCGCGCGTTTCGGCCGGCCGACGCCATGCACGTCGTCGGTGGCACCGAACGCCCACTGGTCGCGATGCGAGGTTTCGGCCGCACCCGGGGCCGCATCCGCCCGTCCAGATGCCCGCACCGGCACCGCAGCCCGGTGGCACCGAACGCCGATGCGCGGCGAGGCCCGAATCGGCACGGTCCGGCGCACCCAGGGGGTCTCAACCCTGCGACCGGACCGGCCGCCGTTCGGCCGCGCCGAATCCCTGCGGGCTCAGTGGTGCCGGAGCCACTGGTGGGGCATCATGCGCACCCCATGGGTACGACAGCACGGGCCGCCCGGAGCCGGATGCAGGTCGTGATCGTGCTCCTCGCCGGGCTCATGACGACGGGGGCCGCGGCCGATGCTGCCTCGCCATCCCCGTCCGCACCCTCTCCGGGAGCGAGTGTCGGCATCGGCGAGGTCACGTGGGGACCCGTGGACGGGACGGCGGAGCCGGCGCTGGGCACGACCATGTCGGACCCCGGCGTCTCCATGGGCGCAGGTCAGGTGGTCGCCTGGGCTGGCGGGTACGCGGCGCTCGGCGACCGGGTCTGGGTCTCGTCGGACGGGCGGGCCTGGACCGGCCATCCACTGCCACGGACGGTCGACGGCCCCGAGCTGTCGCTGCTGGCCTGGCAGGACGAGCTGCTGCTCGTCGAGCAGCGAGCCCTGGAGCGAGGCTGGCGCTTCCGCCTCTGGTCATCGAGCGACGGCGGTGAGTGGCAACGGGCAGGCACCTTCGACCAGCGACCGGTGGGCAAGCTGCAGGGATGCGCCTTCACATATCCGCACGTCGTCAGCAGCGAGACACGGATCCTGGCGATGGCGGACTGCGTGCCATACGCCAACGGGCGGGTGGGGCTGGCCGTCGCACAGCTCGCGGCGGAGCAGCCATCCGAGCCGAGCGTGCCCATCTGGGCGTGGACCTCGGACGATGGCGCCCACTGGGACCGTCACCTCGTGACCGACCGCCTGGACCCACGCGGCGCAGGACGGTCTCCGGTCCTCGCCAAGGCGATCGGGGACGGGTTCGCGGCCGTCTTGTGCTGCTACCCGCCGACCCTCTGGTGGTCGGACGATGGTGCGTCATGGTCCCAGCTTGGGGCCCTGCCTGCCGAGTACGAGGACGTCGACGACTTGGCCGCGTTTGTCCGGGACGGCCGGCCAGAGACGTGGCTGCTCTTCGCCGACAAGCATCACGAGCACCCGGATCCTGGTCTCACGGGTGCGCTCGGGACCCTGTGGGTCGGCAATGGGTCGGCCTGGAGCGAGGTCGTGGGCCGGTACGACTGGCAGGGCGGCGTCATCGCGACGGACGACGATGTCGGCGTGGCGGTCACGGTCAAGGTCGTGGGCGAGGATCCGGACCTCGTGCGGGTGGACACGATCAGCTCGACCGATGGCGGCCGCGGCTGGGCGGTCTCCGAGGGCCAGGAGCTGGCGCCGGACGAGTGCTGTCTGGGTGCGATCGCCATGCATGGCGACCGCGCGTTCCTGGCCGGCCCGTGGGGCCCGGACGGCGTCACCCTGCGACGCGCCGATCTGTATGGCTCGACGCCATGACGACGGATGCCGTCCAGGCGCGTCTGACTGTCCGATACCTCGATCGCGTGCGGGTCGATGTCACGACACGGCCTGGGGTCGAGGCCCCACTGCCCATCGCGGCGCTGGTCCGGGCGATCGCCGCTGGGCTCCGCGCCGGTCACGCGCCAACCCCCGCGAGCGTGAGCCTCATCCTCACCGACGACGTGGAGATCGCCACGCTCAACGAGCAGCACATGGGCCACGAGGGCCCGACCGACGTGCTGAGCTTCCCGATGCTCCCGCCCAGTGCGTACCCACCCCACCCGGGCCAGGACCCGGCGGTCCGCGCCACCGACGCCCCGCAGTTCGCCATGCCACCGGGCGCCCGGACCCACATCGGGGACATCGTGGTCTCGGTCGAGCGGGCCGTCGAGCAGGCGGAACGGGGCCGGGGCGGCCAGACGGGCGACCGCCGCTGGTCACCCGCCGACGAGCTGCGCCTGCTGGTCACCCACGGCACGCTCCATCTGTGCGGCTGGGACCATGCGCTCCCCCACGAGGAGGCCGCCATGCGCGCCCTGGAGCAGCGGCTGCTGGGCTCGGCCACGGAACCCGGCCCCTGATACCGTGACGGGCATGATCGACCTCGTCCGCGACATCTCCGCCATCCTGCGAATCGACCTCGACCGGTGGCGTGGCATCGCCTCGCTGGGGAATCACCCGCTGGCCCGGCCGCCCGCCCGGGGGGAGTGGTCGGCGCTCGACTGCCTCGCCCACGCGGTCGACACCGAGGTCCTGTTCGCCGAGCGGATCCACGCCATCCTCGACGGCGCCGAGGCCTTCCCCGCCTTCGACCCCGCGGAGCGGGCTGCGTCCGGGAGCGCGACCGCCGACCCCGTGGAGCTGGTCGCGAGGCTCGCCCGCCAGCGCGCCATCAACGAGGGGCTGCTCGAGATCGTCACCGAGGCCGACCTGGACAAGGGCTCGCGGCATGCCACCCTCGGCCCGGCCACGCTGCGCCAGCTGCTCCACCACTACCCGGCGCACGACCTGATGCATCTGGTCCAGGCCGAGCGGGCGCTGATGCAGGCGTACGTGCCGGGCACCGGCCCGTGGCGCCACTACTTCGCCGATCACGACGTCGAGGCCGACGGAAGGCCGACCACGACCCCCTGACCCCCCGACCGCCTGATCGCCTGAGTTCAGTCCCCTGCGGCGTCGCCCAGCTGCTTCCGCGCGTCCGAGAACAGCCCGTTGAGGATTCGCGACGTCGACGGGAACGCGTGGATGGTCTGCGCGAGGACGTCGATGGGCACCCGCGCCTGGATGGCCAGCACGCACTCGTGGATCGCCGCGGACGCGTCGGGGCAGGCCATCGCCGCGCCCACCAGCTGCCGGGTCCCGCGATCGAGGATGATCGTCACGTGGCCCAGGTCGGCCTCCACGCCAAAGCCTCGGGCACTGGTGGCGAACTCGGCGGTCAGCTCGAAGGCGTCCATCCCCGCCGCCCGCGCGTCCTCGACCGTCAGGCCCACGAACGCCAGCTCCGGGTCGGTGTACATGGCCCGGGGCAGGGCGCGGTAGTCGGGCGCGATCGCCTGGCCGGCCGCGGCACGGGCCGCCAGCGCGCCCTGGTAGTGCGCCAGATGGGTGTGCATCTCGGGACCCGCCGCGTCACCCACGACCATCAGCCCGTCCGCGACGCGGACCCGCCCGTCGCGCGGATAGGCATCCTTGGCCGCCGCGTCGATTCCGTAGTGCCGGAGCCCAAGGTCGCGGAGCGGGACCGTCCGACCCACGGCCAGCAGGATGGCGTGGCCTTCCACGCCCGACCCATCGGCGAGGTCGAGGACGTGCGCCCCATCGGTGCCCATGCCCGCGCGCACACCCCGGCGCGCACGCCGGTCCGGACCGTCACGCCGTCGCGCTCCAGGGCCGCCCGCGGGACCTCGGCGTTCCGCGGGTGCATCTGTGCTGCCAGCAGCGGGTGCGAGTGGACCAGCGTCACCGGCACGCCGAACCGGGCATAGACCTGGGCCAGCTCGCAGCCTGACGCGCCGCCACCCAGGACGACCAGGCTGCGAGGCAGCTGCCGTGCCAGGGTCGCCTGCTCGTTGGTCCATGGCGCGGCCTCGTCGAGGCCCGGCAGCTGCGGCACCGTGGAATACGAGCCCACCGCGACGACCACCTCGCGCGCCCTGAGCCGATGGGCCGCGTGGTCGTGCACGACCTCCAGCTCGCCCCGACCGACGATGGTGGCGGTGCCCGGATGGACCACGGCGCCCGCGTCCTCGAGGCCCTTGCGGTGCCGAGTCGTCAGGCTCCGGGGCATCCGGTGCCCGGTTGACCATCCAGTCGCGCCGCTCGGACGCACGGGACCAGGGGTACCGGTCGGGGTGAGCCACGTGCTCCGCGGCCGCATGGAGCAGCGCCTTGGAGGGCACGCACGCGAGTGCGGGCACGCCCGCCGTACCAGCGACGGTCGATGATGGCCACGCTGAGCCCCAGCTCGCGTGCGGCATAGGCGGCGCCTCGCCGCCCGGCCCCGCGCCGATGATCGCCAGGTCGAAGTCCGTCGAGGTCGTGTCGGTCATGGCTCCTGCCTCCGGCTGGTCGGGTCCTCGCAGGGTACCGTGCAGCCGTGCGTGCGGGGTCAGCCGGTCGCCCCGCGTCTGTGGCAGCAATCAGCCCGGCGACGCCGACCCCGGTGCATGACGGCGGGTCGCGGTGGTCGTGGCCGTGACGATTGGTAGCCGCAGGACGAAGCAGGCCCCGGACCCCCAGCTGGTAGGGCGTTGCGCAGGGTTGGCGACCTCCAGGGTCGCTCCTTGGCGGGTCGCGAGCTGGCGAGCGATCGCGAGGCCCAACCCGCTGCCCTCGCTTCGTCGGGCGCCAGGCGTCCGCATGAAGGGCTCGAAGATCGTCTCCCGCAGGTTCTCGGGGATGCCGGGTCCATCGTCCGTCACGCTCACCACGCCCCGCGATCCCTCGCGCAGCGCCGCGACATGGATCGTGCCGCCGCCCGGGGAGTGAGCGACGGCGTTGTCGACCAGCACCAGCAGCAACTGGGTCAGCCGGTCTGGGTCGGCCACGACCACCGAGCCGCGGACCGCGTCCACGTCCGTCGACAGCCGCAGGCCACGCCCTCGCACCATGGGCTCGACCCGCCGCACGGTCTCGTCCAGCCACGCACCAAGGTCGGTCGGTCGTGGGTCGACGGTGACGGCACCCGCCTCGGCCGACGCCAGCGCGAGCAGGTCGCCAACCAGGCGTCCGAGCCGGTCAGTCTCGGCGACGATGTCGGCGACCAGGGTCTCGCCGGCCGGCGTGGTGGTGCCTTCGCGCTGCATGACCTCAGCGGATGCCCGGATGATGGCCACGGGCGTCCGGAGCTCATGCGAGGCGGCGGCCACGAACCGTCGCTCCGCGGCGAACGCCTCGCGGATGGGCGACAGTGCTCGCTGGGTCACCAGCAGGGTCACCAGCCCGGCGCCCGCGACGCCCAGCAGGACCGCCGCCGTGATGGCGACGGACAGTTCGCGCTGCTGCTCCTGGTGCAGCGACAGTACGAACCCGACCTGCACGTATCGCACGCGCGATCCCGCGTCCTCGGCGTCGTCCTCGCCATCCTCGCGCTCGCTTGGCGCCGCGTCCGACCCGTCGACCTGCCGCGTGAGCAGCCGCACGGGGATGCCCCCGTAGATGCCATCGCGCTGGTCATCGGCACTCGTCGCTGCGGCCGCCATCGCCTCGCCGTCGGGCAGGCCCGCCAGTGCCACCCGCGATGGATTGCCCAGGACCGCGCCCTCCTCGTCGAGGTACAGCACGAACGTCTCGGAGCCAGCGGGCGTCCGACTGGAGCCATCGTCCTCGTGGGTCTCGTCCGTGCCGAGCGCGGACCGCATGGCGCCGTCCATCGCGCGGCGCACGTTCTCATCCATCAACCGTGTCGCCGCGAGCTGGGTCACGACCCCCACCGCCGCCAGCAGCCCGGCGACCAGGGCGAGCGTCACCATCGCGAGTCGCGTTCGGGTCCGATGGAGCACCAGCTCCTCGGGGGTGCGGCTCCTGGCGGAGCGGCCGGTCACGATGCGCTCCCCGTATCGAGCGCGTAGCCCACGCCCCGCACAGTGCGCAGCAGCCCCCGGCGCCCGAGCGCGTCGAGCTTGCGCCGCAGGTAGTGGACGTACAGATCGACCACGTTGGAGTAGACGTCCGGCTCCGCACCCCACACCGCATCCAGGATCTGCTGGCGGGTCACGACCCGACCACCCTGGCGGATGAGGTAGTCAAGGAGAGCGTACTCCCGGGCGGACAGGTCCTCCGCCCGCTCGCCGACGACGACCCGGTGACGCGTCGGGTCGAGCCGCACGTCACCGACGCGCGGCGCGTCGATCGCCAAGGCCGGCGCCCGTCGGCCCAGCGCGCGCAGCCGGGCGAGCAGCTCGCTGAACGCGAACGGCTTGCCCAGGTAGTCGTCCGCGCCGGCGTCGAGGCCACCCACCCGGTGTTCCAGCGTGCCCAGCGCCGTCAGCATCAGCACCGGAGTGCGATTGCCCCGGGCACGCAGGAGCCTGATCACCTCGAGGCCGTCGAGGTCCGGCAGCAGCCGGTCCAGGACGATGAGGTCGGGTGGTTCATCGCCCGCCATGGCGAGCGCGGACACGCCGTCATGCGCCACGTCGACCACGTAGCGCTCGGCGGTCAGCACCCGGGCGATGGCCGAGGCCATCCGGGGTTCGTCGTCCACCACCAGCACGCGCACGCCACAAGGTTCCGCCACCACGGACGCGACCGCAATGGCCGAAGGCCTCCCATTGGAGAAGTCTCATGGGGGACTCATCGAACGCAAAGGTCGGCGTCGCAATCTGGGCGTCCTCGAAGCTCAGCGGAGGCCAACCATGATCTATCGCATCGCACTCCTGGTCGGCGGCATCGCGGCCACCGCCATCCTGGCGTTCGGCCTGCTGCGTGGTGACCGCCCGGCGCTGGGGGCCGCCGATCAGGCGACCTCGGCAGCCGAGCTCGCCTCGCTCCCGACCGCCGCACCAGCCAGCGAGGTCGTGGACGTCGTCTACATCGCCGCACCCAAGAAGCCCAAGGTGGTCCACGTGACTCGACGCGCGCCGACGCCCACCCGGCGTCCGTCGGCACGGCACACCCAGACGCGCGACCAGCGGCGGTCGGCCGACGATGAGCACGAGGATCGCGAGCACGAGCGCGGCGAACGAGAGGGCGACGACTGATGGCCCGCCCTGACGACTTCCAGGCGCAGGGCCGGCCCGACGCCCACGGGCCACAGGCCCGCCCGGACGCCCCCAGCGTCGGCAGCCGGCCCGTCACGCCCGGCCCGCGCACGAGCCCCGGTGGCGGGGCTCCCAAACGGCACCCCGACGCGCGACCCACCCGGGTCGTGCTGGGCGTGGGTACGTTCGCTGCGATGAGCATCGTGACCGCGGGCCTGGTGCGCTTCCCGGTCGCGGACGCCCCCGACCCCTCCGCCCTGGCATCCGGACCCATGCTGGGCGTGCCGCAGCAGGTGGTCCATCGGATCCGATATGTCCAGCTTAAGCGCGGCGAGAAGGCACCGCCCGGTGCGATGGTGATTCATGGTGCCGACCCGACGCCCCGTGTCGTGGTGCGTACCATCCCGGCGCCGCGCAACGCGGCGACGACACCCAGGCGGCCGGCGGTGGCCCGCACCCGGCAGTCCGGTCGATGAGCGCCAGCGCCGCGTTGCCGGACGCCCTGGCCCTCTTCCAGGTCAGCCTGGACGTCGCTGCCATGGGCGGTCGGCTGCGGCTCCACGTCGGCTGCGGCGCCCCGGAGCAGGACCAGGCGCGCCGCGACCTGGAGTCGGTGGCACGACGCGTGGGTCGGTGGGCGGCGAGGCTCACCCGGTTCGAGCCTGCGTCGGACCTGTGCGTGCTCAACGCGCAGCCGGACGGCGCCGACGTCCCGGTCGGGCCGACGCTCGCCGCGGTGCTCGGCTGGGCCGCCGAGGCGGGCCGTCGCACCCAGGGCGTGGTGGACGTCACGCTCCTCGACGAGCGGCTCGCGGCTGAGGATGGCATGAGGTCCGCGCTGCCCCCTCGTGCGGGATGCTGGACGTCGCGCTGGACGATGGACGGGCGCCATGGCCGCGTCGCCCGGGAGGCGTACGTCCGCTTCGACCTGGATGGGGTCGCCAAGGGCTGGATCGCGGACCGCGCCCTGGCGCTGCTCCATCGCTATCCGGCAGCGATGGTGGATGCCGACGGGGACGTCGCGATCGCCGTGGGCGAGGGCACCGACTGGACGATCGACGTGGCGGACCCGGACGACCCGCGGGGGGACCTGGCCAGCCTCAGCCTCGACCGGATCGGAGCGCGGGTCCTGGGCATCGCCACGTCGGGAATCCACGTGCACCGCTGGGGAGCGGACGCTGGGCGCCACCACCTCATCGATCCCGCGACGAGGCGTCCTGCGTCGAGCGACGTCGCACAGTGCACCGTCATCGCGGATACCGCGGCGCTCGCGGAGGCGCTGGCCAAGGCCGTCGTCATCCGCGGGAGCGAGTGGGGCGCCGGGCTCCTGGGCCACTCCGACGTGCTGGGTACGGTGGTGCTGCGGCGCACTGGGGAGGTCCTCGTCAGCGAGGAGGTCCTGCCATGGCTGGCGTGAGCTACCGAGGCCTAGACCCCAACACCCGGGTCGCGCGCTGGATCGCCTTCCTGGTCATCGCTGGGTTCACCGTCACGGTGTTCGGGGGCGTCGCGCTCCAGGCCGTGTCGGACTGGCTGACGACCGAGCAGGATCGACTCGCCTGGTACGGCATCCGGCTCCTGGGCATCCTGTCGTGGGCTGCGCTCATGGGCTCGGTGATCTACGGCCTGCTGCTCTCCACGGGCATCCTCGACGCGATCGCCCAGCGGACCGTGTCCTTCGCGCTCCACCAGGAGCTGAGCGCGGTCGGCCTGGGTCTGGCGCTGGTGCACGCGGCGCTGCTCAGCCTGGACAGCAGCGTCCCGTTCGACATGACCGAGCTGGTGGTCCCGTTCGCGGCGCCCTACCGGCCGGTGTGGGTGGGCCTGGGCCAGGTGGGGCTGTATCTCACGCTGGTCATCGTGGCCAGCTTCTCGGTCCGCAAGCGGATCGGCCAGCGGACCTGGCGGCGACTGCACTACCTCACCTTCCTCATCGCGCTCGGCACCACGCTCCATGGCCTGATGGCGGGCACCGATACGGGGGCGCCCTTCGCGCTCCCGATGTACGCGGCCGCCACGATCGCCATGGTGTCCCTGGTGGCCTATCGCGTCGCCCGGGCGGGGACCGCGCGTCGCGGGTCATCCGGTACCGCCGCCCCAACGGCCGGTCGGCCCCGCAGCACCGTGCTGGAGGGTGGTGCGCCCGAGGCCCGTCCACGACCGAGCCACGTCGCGACCCCGGTGGGGGCCGTCGAGCGCTGATCCTCACCCGGCCCTGGCCGGGCCACGGCCGACCTCGTGGCTCCCCGACTACACTGGCGGCTTCGCCGCGTCATCCGGATGAGCCCGGGCGCGGCCCGTCCGCGTGCCCGGCAGGTCCTGGCACGCCGTCCATCGCAGGAGCCGACGTGAAGGTCGTCATCGGGCTGGGGAACCCCGGCCAGCAATACGAGCGGACGCGCCACAACGTCGGTTGGCTGGTGCTCGACCGGATCGCCGAGCGGGCGGGCCTCACGGGCCGGCACAAGGCGCGTGATGCCGCGGTCACGGTGCGTGGCCGACACCAGGGCATCGACCTGGTGCTCGTCAAGCCCACCACCTACATGAACCTCTCGGGCGTGGCGGTCCGCAAGATCCTGGCCCGGGAGCACGTCCCGCTGGGGGACCTGCTCGTGGTGGTGGACGACTTCGACCTGCCCTTCGGCAAGCTCCGCATGCGTGCCGAGGGGAGCGCCGGAACGCACAACGGGCTCCGCTCCATCGTGGCCGAGATGGGCACCCAGCGGTGGGCACGGCTGCGCATCGGCATCGGCGTGGGCTCCGACGGCCACGGGGGCTCCGCGAGGGACCATGTCCTCACGGACTTCAGCGCCGAGGAGGAGCGCCAGCTGCCGGCGTTCCTCGATGCCGCCGCCGACGCGGTCGAGGTCTGGGCCGCCGATGGCCCGGCTCGCGCTGCCGACGGGTTCAACGCCTGGCGGCTGCCGGCGCCGGAGCCCCTGCCCCGCCCCGCCGCATCGGAGCCGAGCGCCGCGTCCGTCACGCCCGAGGGCGACGGGCGGCCGGACCAGGACGGCATCGTGCGCACCCGCACGGGGTGGCGCAGGATCCTGGGCGGCTCATGACCGACCCCGCGAGGCCCGCCCGAGGGCGCCGCGGTCGGGACCGGCGCATCGACGCCCAGGTCGCGGAGCAGGTCGCGACCCGCAGGCCGGCCGGCGCCGGGGGCCGTGGGCGCCATCGGCTGCCGGACCTGTCGCCGCTCGCCCGTCGACTGGCCGAGACCGAGCAGGTCCGCGAGCTGGCGGCGCGCCTGGCCGGCGCGGACGGCCTGACCCGCGCGACCTCGCGTCGTCGTGTCGTCTATGGCGCGATCCCGCATGGCGCCAAGTCCTATCTCGCGGCCGCCCTGTCCCTCGCCTCGGGCGGGCGTCTGGTGTGGGTCGCCCGCGACGCGGAGATCGCCGACCGGGTAGCCGAGGAGCTGGTCGCATGGCTGGGCGACCCGGCCGCGGTCGTGACCCTGGAGCCCCGTACCGCGCTCGCGTGGGAGCGCAGCGAGCTGGTCCGTGACGAGAGCGCCGCTCGCGTGGCGACCCTCGCCGCGTGGGCGGGCGGCACGCCGCGAATCCTCGTGGCCAGCGTCCAGGCGCTGTTCCAGCGCACCCTGCCGCACACGGGGCTCCCGGAGCAGCCGCTGGTGGTGCGTGGCCGGCAGCGCCTCTCCCAGGACCGGCTGCTGCACACCCTCTCGGACCTGGGCTACGAGATGGTCCCGGAGGTGGGCGGGCGCGGCGAGATGGCGCGGCGCGGTGGGATCGTGGACGTGTTCCCGGCCGGCCAGCCGCTGCCGGTGCGGATCGAGTGGTTCGGCGACGAGGTGGAATCGCTCCGCGCGTTCGATCCTGCGGACCAGCGCGGGGTCGGCCCGATCCCGGCGGCGACCATGCTGCCGGCGAGTGAGTTCCTGCTGGGTGCGACCACGGGCGACCAGCTCCGGGCGAGCCTCGGGCGCCTGGCCGGCCGATTGCCCGACCGTCTGGCCGCGGACCTCGCCGCGCTGGAGACGGGCACGCTGGGCGATGCCGCCGAGACCTGGGCGGGACTGCTGGCGCCGGCCACCGCGATCGACCACCTCGGCGACGCGGCGTGGCTCGTGGACGAACCGGAGGACGTCGCGGCGACCGCGCAGGCGCTGTGGTCCCAGGCCGACGACCGACGTGCGGAGCTGGAGCGGGCCGGCGAGCTGCCCAAGGGCTGGCCCGCCTGCTACCCCGAGCCGCGCGACTGGAAGCGGACGCTGCTGGAGGCGCGTACCTCGAGCTCACCTGGGAGCCCCCCGCGGCCGGGGGCGCGCCGCCGGGCGGCAACCCCTTCGGCTGGCACGACCCGGTCCTGCCACCCGCGCCCATCGGCTCCATCGGCCAGACCGTCCGGCGTTGGCGCGCCGAAGGCGTCCGGGTGGTGCTCGCCTCCGACCAGTCCGCCCGTCTCGCCGAGCTGCTCGGCGAGGCGGACATCGTCGTGGCGCCGCATCCCGACCTGGCCGAGGTGCCGCCGGCAGGTGGGACCGCGCTCATCGAGCGGAGCCTCAACGGCGGCTTCGAGGGCGGGCCGGACGGCGTCATCCTGGTCACCGACCGGGAGCTGTTCGGGACCGTCCGCGTGCGTCGGCCGCGCGCCCTCCGCCGCGTGGTGCCCAGGGACGCGCTGGAGCGGCTGACACCAGGCGACACGGTGGTCCACGTCGACCACGGGGTGGCACGGTATGTGGGGCTGGTGCGGCGCTCCACCGGCGGCGACGCCGACGAGCAGCGCGACTTCCTGGAGCTCCACTTCTCGGGCACCGACCGGATCTTCGTGCCCGTGGAGCAGATCGCCCGGGTCACCCGCTATGCCGGTGGCGAGGACCCACAGCTGTCGCGGCTCGGGGGAGGGGAGTGGCAGCGTGCCCGGACGCGGGTCCGCAAGGCGGTCCGGGACCTCGCCAAGGACCTGCTCGCGCTGTACGCGGCGCGTGCCAACGTGCAGGGTCGGGCGTTGGGCGACGACACGCCCTGGCAGGCCGAGATGGAGGCCGCCTTCCCGTACCAGGAGACCGCCGACCAGCTGCGCGCCATCCTCGAGGTCAAGGCGGACCTCGAGCGGCCCACGCCCATGGATCGCATCGTGGTGGGCGACGTGGGGTATGGCAAGACGGAGGTCGCCATCCGGGCGGCGTTCAAGGCGGTCCAGGAGGGCATGCAGGTCGCGCTGCTCGTGCCCACGACGGTCCTCGCGGCCCAGCATCTCACGACGCTCCAGGCGCGCTTCGCCGCCTATCCGATGTCCGTGCGCATGCTCAGCCGCTTCGTGCCGGTCGCGGAGCAGAAGGCCACCACGGATGGCATCGCGGCCGGCTCCGTGGACATCGTGGTGGGCACCCACCGGCTGCTCAGCAAGGACATCCGGTTCCGGGACCTGGGCCTGCTCGTCGTGGACGAGGAGCAGCGCTTCGGCGTCGCCCACAAGGAGCGGCTCAAGCAGCTCCGCACCGAGGTGCATGTCCTGACGCTGTCCGCGACGCCCATCCCGCGGACGCTCAACATGGCGCTCGTTGGCGTCCGGGACATGAGCGTCATCGAGACCCCGCCCGAGGACCGGCTGCCCATCCAGACCCGGGTCGCCGAGGCCTCGGCCGGTCTGGTGCGGGACGCCCTCCTGCGAGAGCTCGACCGGGGCGGCCAGGCGTTCTACGTCCACAACCGGGTCGAGACCATCGAGGCCCAGGCAGAGCAGCTGCGTCGCCTGCTCCCCGACGCTCGCATCGCCGTGGGTCACGGCCAGATGCCCGAGGGAGTCCTGGAGCGGGTCATGATCGCGTTCGCCCGGGGCGACCACGACATCCTCGTGTGCACGACGATCATCGAGTCGGGGCTCGACATCCCCAACGCCAACACCATCATCATCGACCGCGCGGACGCGCTGGGTCTGGCGCAGCTCTACCAGCTCCGGGGCCGCGTGGGGCGGTCATCGCGTCGGGCGTACGCCTATCTGCTGTATCGGCGGCGGGAGCGCCTGTCCGACGTCGCGCGCCGGCGGCTCCAGGCGGTGTTCAATGCGTCGGAGCTGGGTGCCGGGTTCCAGATCGCGCTCGCGGACCTCGAGATCCGGGGTGCCGGCGAGATCCTGGGCGCCGAGCAGCATGGCCACATGAGCGCGGTCGGCTTCGACCTGTACACCCGGATGCTGGCCGAGGCGGTCGAGGAGGAGAAGGCGGCGTTCGAGCATCGACCCGCCAGGGTCGCCCGGATGCAGACGGTCATCGACCTGCCGGTCGACGCCTTCCTGCCGGACGACTACGTCCCCGACGAGCCGGCCAAGCTGGAGCTCTATCGACGCCTAGGCCGGGTGGCCACCGAGCCCGAGCTGACGTCCGTGCGGGGCGAGCTGGAGGACCGCTTCGGCCCGCTGCCCGCGCCGGTCGAGCGGCTGCTGGAGGTGGCGCGCCTCCGGTTCACCGCGGAAGCGGCGGGGATCGCGTCGCTGTCCCGCGAGGATGGCCAGCTGGTCGTCCGCTTCCCCGAGGGCTGGTCGCGGAGTGGTGTCCTGCGGGCGCTGGCCCCGGCCGGCCCGGGTGACCGGCTGCCTGGGGTGCCCATCGGGGGTGTGGTCGCCGCCTCCAACCAGGTCCGCATCAAGCTGCCGCGAGGCGCGGCCGAGGCATGGGTGACCACCAGGGCCGTTGTCGAGCGCATCGCGACGCGGGGCGGGGCGCCCTGACGAGGGACCCTGACCAAGGATGAGCTGGGAGGCCCGGGCCGCTGCGGGAATCCACGATCGCGCGTCCGCGACGGGATGGCGACACTGGTGCCATGCACGAGGTATCTCAGTTGCGAACGCATGCCGTCGACCATCGTCTGTCCGCACGCCAGTGTGCGGCCGCCCTGAGCAGCCTCCTCCTGATGGCCGTCATCGCCGGGACCACGGTGGCCGCCGAGCCATCGGAATCGAGCGTGGCGCCGGCCGCGAGCGGTGCCGCCGGCCCCAGCCTCGACACGTCGGACGGCAACGACCTGGGCGCGATGGTGGACCGGGCCAACGCCTCGGTCGCGGCGCAGGGCATGGACGTCCGACCCCTCACCGCCCACGAGTTCCTGGGCTGGTACGCCGACCAGCGCGAGGTGACCTTCGAGAAGGTCGACCGGAGCCGGTGGGACGCCTACCTCGCCGATGGGCGCCTCCCGCCCGAGGTGACGCTGGAGACCGTGGACTTCGCCCCGACTGATGGCGTCCCTGAC
Source organism: Chloroflexota bacterium (assembly GCA_046328155.1). Classification (GTDB taxonomy): domain Bacteria; phylum Chloroflexota; class Limnocylindria; order Limnocylindrales; family CSP1-4; genus JAFMJV01. Next base: position 33,728 of record JAXLXC010000021.1, on the reverse strand, counting down.
CGCATCGAGGTCCGCTATCCGATGGCGGAGGCGGGCTGGACGTTCGGCGCCACCGTGATGCAGGGCGACCGGCTGTACCTGGTGGAGGACTACGTCAAGGATGCCTGCCTGCCCGACGCGAGTGGCTACACGCCCTGCACGGAGCGGTTCGAGTCCGCGCTGCCCTCCAGGGACGACACGCCGTGGCCGTCCTCGATCCCCCTGCGGGTGACCGAGGCTCGGGCCAGCGGGCAGCCGATGGCAAAGCCGGGCCACTTCGACATCCTCACGGTCGAGGTCCAGGTGACCCCATCGAACCGGGCGGACATCGCGCACGCCCTCGTGGGTTTCGACCCTGTGAGCGTCGAGGCGGGTGTCGATGACCTGCTGACGGAGCACCCGGAGGGTGCCTGGGTCGAGCTTCAGGAGCTGCTGGGCGGCTGGCTTGCCGACAAGGTCGGTACGTTCCCCTTGGACGGGGACAACGACGTGTGCTTCGGGCCGGCACGGCAGCTCTATCAGGCTGAGCTCCGCAACGGCGGCTACGACCGCTCCACCGAGCCCATCGCCAAGGTCCTGAAGGACGACTACACCCTGCTGCCGGATGATGCCGAGCCGCGCTTTGGCGACGTGCTCAACCTGGTGGGGAAGCACGCCGGCAGGTTCATCGCCAGGGACCCGGCCTCAGGACGCTGGATTGGCTTCTCCGTGCAGTCCGGCGGAAATGCGCCGTATCGCTTCTGGTGGGTGGACGAGGACTTCTCGGGCGCGCCCTTCGACCGTGTGGCGGATTCCGACGGCGTCCGGGAGCGAGTCGACGTCTGGCGCCGCAGCCGACCTGGTGGATGAGCTGCCCCGTGCTGGCCGCCGGCGTCACAGACGGCGGGCGATCGATCAGGGGGTGAGCGTTGCGACCGGCGGACCGACCGGGACGAGCCCCGAGGATGCCACCAGCGGACGACGACACGCTCTCGTCGGTCGATCGTGCTTGCGGTGGTCGGATCGTCCGCCTACACGTGCCCGTGGAACCTGAGGCGCGTCACGAGGAGCCGGGTCAGGGCCTGACGGCGCGCCGTCCGTGCATCCGGCGCCGCTCGACGGTCGCAACGCTCACCGGGTGATCAAGTGGCCACGCGCTGCCGGCCCCCGGCGGTTCCTCGGGTCAGCCGCTCAGGAGCCCGTCGTCGACTCGCCCAGGTCGTGGGTTTGTCGCGCTGAATCACAGCCAGGCCTACGGTCGCTGAGCCGGCGTCAGGAGCATGCCGAACGGCTCGGCACGATCTCGACGCTTGGCACTCCCCAGGGACCGCGAACGCGACCCATCCTCCGGACGATTGGGTCGTATGTCCGAAGGAGGCTGCCGTGCAGCGACCTTGGTTCCTGATGGTGCTCCTGGTGCTCGTCATCGGCGTGGCCGCACCATCGCTGGCGGCCAGCCCTGTCGAGAAGCCCGGCGACCTGCCGCGGACCGGGCGGGTGCTCATCGTCGCGGGCGGCGACATCGACGTGCCTGCCGGCGACCAAGCCGACGCGCTGGTGGTCATGGGCGGCGACGCACGCGTCGGCGGCACGGTCAACGCCGTCGTGATGGTCTCAGGGACGGTCACGACCTCCAGCGAAGCGACCATCGGCACCATCGTGCTCGTCGGAGGAACGGCCAATCTCGCACCGGGCACCACGGTGGTGGGTGACGTCGCGCAGGTGGGCAGCTCCGTGGTGGAGGACGGGGGCGTCAGCATCGGCGGCCAGCGGATCGACCTCGCTGGTGGTCTCGCGACGCTGGGCGCGTTCCTGGGCGTGATGGCCATCCTGGCATGGGTGGGCGTCGGTCTCGCCGCGCTGGTCGGGGCCATGGTCCTGGCGTCGCTGGCAGGCCGCCAGCTGCGGACTGCCGCCTGGGCGATGGGCGTCGACTTCGGCATGTCCATCCTGATGGGCGTGCTCTCGCTGGTGATCATCCCCATCGTCGCGGTCCTGGCGATGGCCACCGTCATCGGCATCCCCACTGGGCTCGCCATCCTGCTGGTCGCGTGGCCGGCGCTGGCGTTCGTGGGCTACCTGGTGGCCGCGATCCGCATCGGCGACTGGCTGCTGGGGCATCGCGCCGGCTACCACCCGACCGGCCGACCGCATCTGGCGGCGTTCGTCGGGCTGCTCGCGTGCCTGGTGCTGGGCCTGCTGCCGTTGGTCTCCGCAGTCATCTCCATCGTGGGCACCGGCGCGGTGCTGCTCAGCCTGTGGCACACCTGGCGGGGCGACCGCCCGGTCGGCATGGCAGGCGCCCAGCAGCGGGCGATGCCGGCCTGAGGCCCTCGCTGGGCAGCTGTCGCCTCCGGACTGCGCTCGATCATGGGGTGAGCGCCACGACCGCCGGACCGGGGCGGCCCCGGGCTCCCGGGGCTACCGCGGTGCTACCCTGCGGGTGACCCCGCGAGGGACGTGGTACACCCCGCCCGAGCCCGCCCTCGCCCCGACCAGTCCGGAGCATCCGTGTCCGCCCCTGTCCCGCCCTCGCCCGTCACCACGCCCCCGGCCATCGACGTCCGGGGCGTCCGGCGCGTCTACAAGGCGAAGCCGCAACCCGTGGTCGCGCTCGATGGCATCGACCTCGAGGTGGCGCCGGGCGAGCTGTTCGGCCTGCTCGGCCCCAACGGCGCGGGCAAGACCACGCTCATCAAGATCCTGACCACGCTGCTGCTGCCCACCGAGGGCAGCGCACATGTGTTCGGGTTCGACGTGGCGACCCAGACGACCCAGGTCCGCCGGATCATGAACATCGTGTCGGGTGGCGAGCAGTCGGGCTATGGCCTGCTCCAGGTGCGCGAGCAGCTCTGGATGTTCAGCCAGTTCTATGGCGTGCCGGTGCGCGAGGGGTGGCGACGCGTCGACGAGCTCATCGAGGCGGTCGGGCTCACCGAGCAGCGACACCAGAAGATCTCCGCGCTGTCCACGGGCCAGCGCCAGAAGCTCAACCTCGCGCGGGCCCTCATCAACGATCCGTGGATCCTGTTCCTGGACGAGCCCACGCTGGGCCTGGACGTGTCGGCCGCGCGCATCGTCCGGGAGCTGGTCCGGGAGTGGCGGGCCGCCGTGCCCGGCCGCACCATCCTCCTCACCAGCCACTACATGGCCGAGGTGGACGAGCTGTGCGAGCGCCTCGCCATCGTGGACCGGGGCCGGATCCTCGCGATCGGCACGCCCGACGAGCTCAAGCATCGGGTCCAGGGCGGCTCGATCTTCCGACTGGAGCTCGACCGGCTCGACGATGCCGGGTCCTCGCTGGGGCTCCTGCCCGGCGTCCGGAGCGCCGCCATCGCGGGCGCCGAGGAGGCGCCCGCGGACCGCCAGACGGTGGTCGTCGACCTCCAGCTGGACGACGATGCGGCGCTGGGCCAGGTCATCACCGCGCTGGCTGCGCAGGACGCGCACCTCGTGTCGCTCCAGAAGCGCGAGCCCACGCTCGAGGACGTGTTCGTCGAGCTGGTCGGTCGCGGCTTCTCCGCCGAGGGGCAGGCGGACGGGGACGACCGATGACGGCCACCCAGGTGACCCCGGGCCGCCTGCCGCCGCCCATGCGCTCCGACCCCGACCCGGTCACCGCCGCCACGTGGTCGGGCCGCCGCCAGCTGGCCACCAACCTGCGAGGCGTCAGCGGTCGTGCCTACCCCCGGGTCATCGGCCTGCTCCGGGAGCCGTCGTGGGTCCTGTTCGAGGTGCTCATCCCGTTCCTCACCACCTCGGCGTTCGTGTTCGTGTACCGGGCGCTCCAGGCACCCCCGGAGTACGTGGGGTTCGCGGTCCTGGGTGGCGCGATGACCGCGTTCTGGCTCAACGTCATCTGGATGATGGCCGCGCAGCTCTACTGGGAGAAGGACCAGGGCAACCTGGACATCTACTTCACGTCGCCCGTGAGCCTGATGAGCGTCCTGTTCGGCATGGCCATCGGGGGGTTCGTGGCGACCATCCAGCGGGCCGCGGTGGTCCTCCTCGCGGGCGCCATCGTCTATGACGTGCGGTTCTCGGTGGACCAGTGGGGGCTGCTCATCGCGGTGTTCGCACTGACGCTCGCCGCGCTGTATGGCCTGGGCATGGTGCTGGCGAGCCTGTTCCTGCTGTTCGGGCGGGAGGCCCACCACCTCACCCAGGCGCTCCAGGAGCCGGTCTACTTCGTGTCGGGCCTCAACTTCCCGGTCGGGCGGCTGGGCATGCTGGGGCTGCTGGCCATCGCGTTCATCCCGCTGGCCGTGGGTCTCGATGCCATGCGCCAGCTGGTGTTCTCGGACAGCACCGCCCATGCCGGCACGCCGGACCCCGCGGTGGAGGCGCTGATTCTCGTGGTCATGACGGTGGTCTCGATGGTGGCCGCGCGCATCGCGCTCCGGAAGCTCGAGTGGATGGCCCGCCACGAGGGCCGTCTGACGATGCGGGGAGGCTGACCGATGGCCCGGACCCTGCCCCATCCCGGCGACCCCATGACCCGCCTGGCCGGCAGCGGCGCGACCCCGTACCGCGACGCTGCGGGGACCTGGCGCGAGCGGCTCGACACCTGGCGGACCGCCGTCCGCCTGGGCTGGGCCATCGAATCGAACTGGGCCGACCCGCTGCTGTTCCTCATCTACTCCGTGGCCAAGCCCATCGCCTCGGTGCTGATGCTCGTGGTCATGCTCCAGATCGTGTCGGGTGGCGCAGCCGACCAGGCGCAGCTGGCGTTCGTCATCGTGGGCAGCTCGCTGTGGGCCTTCGTGATCGGGGGCATCGCGGGCCTCTCCTGGTCCATCCTCGACGACCGCGAGCGCTATCGGATGCTGCGCTACCTGTACGTGCTGCCGGGTGCGCTGCCGGTGGTCCTGCTGGGTCGGGGCACGGCGCGAATCCTGGTCGCAGGCATGGGCGCGGTCATCACGCTCGTGGTGGCGCTGGTGCTGGTGGGCTCGCCCATCGACCTGGCGCGCGTGGACTGGCCGTACCTGGTCCTGGCGATGGTGCTGGGGCTGGTCGCGGTCATCGCGCTGGGCGCCACCATGGCGGCCATCGTGATGCAGACCCGGCAGGACTCCTGGAACTACCCGGAGGCCGTGGCGGGGGCGCTGTTCCTGGTGGTCGGCGCGGTGTTCCCGCTCGTGGTGCTCCCCGCGGCGGCCCAGGTCATCGGCCTCCTGGTGCCGCTCACGTGGTGGATCGAGGGCGTCCGACGGGCGCTGGTCCCGGACGCCGCCACCAGCGTGGGTGGCGCGGGCTCGGTCTGGTCGGACCTGACGGGGATGGTGGCACCTGACACCGCATGGGTCCTGGGAGCCTTGCTGGTGACCACGGCCGTCTCTACACTCGTGGCCGTCGTGTGCTACCGATGGAGCGAGCACCGGGCGCGCGAGCGGGGCGCCTTCGACCAGACCACCGGCTCCTAGGCCGTCGTCCATGGGGGTGTGATCCGTGCGCATCTACGAGGGCCGGCCGCGCCAGGACTACGAGGAGGTCTTCCGCTCGCTGGGTGGCTTCATCGACCAGCGGGGCATGCGCGGGGTGCTCATCCTCGAGGCGCCCGATGGCTTCGTGGTCCAGGGGCTCGCCCTGGTCCCCGACGAGCGCCATCCCTCCGAGCGTGTGGAGAAGGAGACCTACACCTTCCTCGACGAGGACGTGGCCCGGTTCATCGAGGAGTCGCGGCTCCGGCGTGGCACGCACCTCGACGGGGTGCCCGCCGTCGCGGGGCCGTACGAGCGTGCGCTGCGGGTCCTGGGCGGCTATGTCGACCAGCAGCAGCCGCGTGACGTGTTCCTGATGGAGCAGGAGGGCTCCTGGCTGCTGCGGCTGCTCATGGGCGCCCGCACCGGGATGCAGCACGTGCTGGTCGAGTTCACGCCCGACGAGATCGCGATGCGTGCCGACCACGCGCCAGCGCTGCGCACGCCGAACGCGCCATGACCCTGCATCCCCCAAAGGGCCTACACTGCCCGGACGAACGCGACGGAGGTCACTGACCCATGAGGATCATCAAGTTCCTGGGGGCCCTCATCGGGCTCCTCGTGGCGGCCGCGGTGGTCGTCCCACTGGCGCTGCTCGCCGGTCTGTTCATCTGGCTCAAGCTGACCGAGGATTCGGACGAGGAGCCGCTCGAGCTGGAGCAGGAGCAGGGCGAGGCCGAGTGACCACGGGCCACCCGCCCCGGCCCCGTCGCCGCCCGCATTGACGACCCGGCCCGTGCCTGGGTCGGGGCTGCCCATCGCCGTCCTCCTCGACTACGACGGCACCATCTCCCGCCGGGACGTGGGCGACGCCCTCATGACCCGGTTCGTGTCGGACCGGGACGCGGTGGCCGCGATGGACGCCCGCTACGTGGCGGGCGAGGTGGGCTCCCGCGCCATGATCGCGTGGGACATGGACATGCTCCCTGACGACCCCGAACTGCTGCGCGCGGCGGCCGCGACCGTCCCCCAGGACGATGGGGTCGTCGAGCTGGTGGCGATGTGCCGCCAGCGGGGCATCGCGCTGGAGGTCGTGAGCGACGGCCTGGGCTTCTACATCGAGTCGAACCTCGCGCGTCTGGGGGTCCACGGCGTGCCGGTGTACACCAACCGGAACCTGGCCAGCGGCGGCGGGGCGGGCGTCTCGTTCCCGTTCGGCCATCCCACATGCCTCGTGTGCGGCACCTGCAAGCGGGAGCGGGTGCGGGCGCACCACGATGCGGGCCGCGTCGTGGTGTTCGTGGGCGATGGCCCGAGCGACCGATACGCGGCGTGGCACGCCGACGTGACGTTCGCCAAGGACTCGCTGCGTCGATGGTGCGAGTCGGCCGGGGTGGCCATCCACTCGTGGCAGCGGCTTGCCGATGTGACCGGCTGGCTGGCGGCGGCGATCGACGACGGGGAGCTCCCCACGGACCTCGACGCGGCCGCGGTCTGGCGTGCGGCGCGCCCGGCGCGACGCCCCGCCTTCATCTGCGGCCCGGAGGCTGGCATGACGCTCGACCCGGCACCGATGGATCCGTCGATGGTCGCCGGTCTACCCTGACGTCGAGCATCAGGTCGCCAGCGGAGGGAGCTGCCATGGCCAGGTCGGTCGTCCTCGTCGGGACCCGCAAGGGTGCGTTCCTGGTCGACCCGGATGGTGGGCCGGGAGGCATCGCGGGCCCGTTCTGCGAGACCATGCCCATCCAGCACCTGACGCACGACCCGGCCACCAACACCCTCTATGGCGCGTCGGGCAGCCCGTGGTACGGACCCACGGTGTGGCGCAGCACGGACGGCGGCGCGACGTGGGCCCAGTCGAGCCAGGGCATGAGCTACGGCACGGACGAGCCGCCCGTGACGCGCGTCTGGAACGTCACCCCCGCGCATGGCGCGCTGTATGCCGGGGTCGAGCCCGCGGGTCTGTTCCGGAGCGACGATGGCGGCAGGTCCTGGACGCACGTCGCCGGGCTGCGGGAGCACCCCTCGCGGCCAACGTGGGAGCCTGGGGCGGGCGGCCTGATCCTCCATTCGATCGTGCCGCATGCCACGGACCCGCAGCGGATGTGGGTCGCCATCTCGGCGGTCGGCACCTTCCACACCCGGGACGGCGGGCGGACCTGGGTCGCGCAGAACAGGGGCATCCGCTCCATCGACAGCCCGCCCGACGCGGTGCCCGAGACCGGCTACTGCGTCCACAAGCTGGGGTATCACCCCGACCGGCCCGAGGTCCTGTTCCAGCAGAACCACATGGGGGTCTATCGCTCGGATGACGGCGGAGAGTCGTGGGTCGAGATCGGAGGCCCGCTGCCGTCCACGTTCGGGTTCCCCATGGTCGTCCATCCCCATCAGCCGGCGACCGCGTATGCCATCCCGCTGAACGGGGACCAGTTGGGCCGCTACATGCCCGACGCCCAGCTCGCGGTGTGGCGAACCACCGACTCCGGCGCCACCTGGCGGCAGCTCACCAACGGGCTGCCCGGCAACGCGTGGGTGGGCGTCCTGCGCGAGGCGATGGCCACCGATCGGAACGACCCTGCCGGGATCTGGTTCGGGACCAGCACGGGCCAGCTCTTCGGGAGCCGCGACGGCGGCGACACATGGTCGATGGTCGCCGACCTGCTACCGGGCATCGAGTCGGTCGAGACGGCCGTGCTCGCCTGACGACGATGGCCGTCGTGCACGTGCCACGCCCTTGGCGGCGCTCGTGCCGGGGATGCCGCGGACGCTCGAGGCGGGGGCTCCTCGGTGGGCGACGTGGTGTGGCCCTCGAGGCGGCGCACCCCGGCGTGCTCGACCGGTTGTGCGAGCCGGGGCCGCGATCAGGCCCTTCATCAACGTGTTCGTGGATGGGGTCCGGGCCGACGTCGACACGCCCGTGGCGGCGACGTCGGCGATCCACGTGGTGCCCGCGGTGCGGCGGCTGACCGAGGTCCGGCTCGCGCGCCGCGGCCGAGCCCCGCTGCCATACCGCGGCCGAGCCCCGCTGCCAAGCCCCACTGCCAAGCCGCGGCCGAGCCCCGCGGCCGAGCCCCGCTGCCGAGCCCCGCTGCCGAGCCCAGCTGCCGAGCCCCGCTGCCAAGCCCCACTGCCAAGCCGCGGCCGAGCCCCGCGGCCGAGCCCCGCTGCCAAGCCCCACTGCCAAGCCGCGGCCGAGCCCTGCTGCCAGGCCCCGCGGCCGAGCCCCGCGAACCGCCAGACCTCCGCCTGGTCGGAGGCTATGCGGGTGCCAGGGTTCCCGCGGGCGCCATACGCACGTCTCCCGGAGCGGCATGGCGGTTTGATGCGCCTGGCCGAGCGTGGGCCTGGGGCGGAGGACGACCCCTGGCGTCGGAGACGCGCATAGGCTCCGAGCCGTCGGGCGTCTGGCGGATGGCCGCCGCGGTCCCCTGGGCCGCCTCGGCACGCCGCCTCGGTCAGCTGGTGTCCGCCTCGGCGCGCCGCCTCGGTCCGCCGCGGTCCTCCGCGGTCCTCCTTGGCACGCCGTCTCGGCCAGCCCTGATTGGCCTCGGGCCAGCCGCCCAGGTCCTCCGTCCGCGTCGCCGCGGTCGGCGGCGGCGGCTGAGACCCGGCGCCCGCGATGCTGGCTAGCGAGCGCCGTGCGCCGCCGCGGGGCCGGGCGGTAGCTCGTCGCGCTCCAGGCTGTCGAGGACCCGCAGCCGGATCGTCGACTCGAGCGCCTGGAGCTTCGCCGAGGCGCCTCGCTGGGTGACATCGGAGATGTCCGTGACCACGTAGCCGATCTCGCCGCGGGTGGCGAGCACCTGGCCCACGATGTTGGCGCCGTGCTCCGCAAACACCTGGTTGACCGCGGCGAGCACGCCCGGCACGTTGCGATGGAGATGCGCGATGCGCCCCACGCCCGTGTGATCCAGCTGGAGGTTGGGCAGGTTGACGCTCAGCGTGGTCGAGCCCGTACGCACGTAGTCGCGCAGCTTCGCCGCCACGAACTGCCCGATCGCCTCCTGCGCCTCCTCCGTCGAGCCGCCCACGTGGGGCGTCAGGATGACGTTGGGCAGCCCCCGCAGCTCCGACTCGAAGCGGTCGCCGCGCTCCTTGGGCTCGACCGGGAAGACGTCGATGGCGGCACCGGCCAGGTGCCCGGACACGATGTGCTCCCGGAGCGCGCCCAGGTCCACCACGAACCCCCGCGAGGCGTTGAGGAAGATCGAGCCTGGCCGCATCCGGGCGAAGTGGCGGTCGCCGAACAGTCCCGCGTTGCCGGGTCGGCCGTCGACGTGGATGGTCACGATGTCGGCCGTCTCGAGCAGCTGGTCGAGCGTCTCCACCCGACGTGCGTTGCCCAGCGCGAGCTTCTCGGCCACGTCGTAGAACACGACGCGCATGCCCAGGTTCTCGGCGAGCACGGACAGCTGCGAGCCGATGTTGCCGTAGCCGACGATGCCCAGGATGCGGCCGCGCACCTCGTGCGCGCCGCTGGCGGTCTTGTCCCAGACGCCCTCGTGGAGCGCCTTGTCGAGCGCGGTCAGGCGTCGCGTGAGCGCGATGATCTCGGCGAGCGTCAGCTCGACCACCGATCGGGTGTTGGAGTAGGGCGCGTTGAACACCGCCACGCCATGGGCCGCCGCCGCCGCCAGGTTCACCTGGTTGGTGCCGATGGCGAACACGCCCACGGCCAGCAGGCTGGGCAGCGCGGAGCACACCCGGCTGGTCAGCTCGGTCTTGGATCGGATCCCCAGCAGCTGGAAGCCGTGGACGGCATCGATGAGCTCCGGCTCGTCCAGGGCCCCGGGCCGCGTGACGACCTCGAACCCCGCAGCCTCGAGCACCTTGGTCGCGACGGGATGGACGTTCTCGAGGAGGAGGGCTCGCATCACCCGCCTATGGTGCCCGAAGCGATGCCCGCCTGGGTCCGCGACCGCGTCGCGACCCGCCGGCGTTTGCCCCGCCCGGCCCGTTGCGGTAGCATCGGAAAAACCCCCGGAGGACCAGTCCCGTGGCGAAGTATGTCTTCGTGACCGGCGGCGTCACGTCGTCGCTGGGCAAGGGCATCACGGCCGCAAGCATCGGCCGGCTGCTCAAGAGCCGTGGTCTCTCCGTCTCCATCCTCAAGCTCGACCCCTACATCAACGTCGACCCCGGCACCATGTCGCCGTACCAGCACGGCGAGGTGTTCGTCACCGACGACGGCGCCGAGACGGACCTCGACCTGGGTCACTACGAGCGGTTCATCGACGAGAACCTGACCCAGTCGTCGAACGTGACCACCGGCCGCATCTATCAGGCGGTCATCGCCAAGGAGCGTCGGGGCGACTATCTGGGGGGCACGGTCCAGGTCATCCCGCACATCACCAACGAGATCAAGGAGCGTATCGCGCGCGTGGCGCGGGACGGCCGCTCCGACGTGGTCATCGTGGAGGTGGGCGGCACCGTCGGCGACATCGAGTCGCTGCCGTTCCTGGAAGCCATCCGCCAGATGCGCAAGGACGTGGGTCGGGGCAACGTGCTGTACGTCCATGTGACGCTCCTGCCCGCGCTCGCGGCGACCGGCGAGCTCAAGACCAAGCCCACCCAGCACTCGGTCAAGGAGTTGCGGGGCATCGGCATCCAGCCCGACATCATCATCGTGCGCAGCGACCATCCCGTGGACGACGACCTGCGCGACAAGATCGCGCTGTTCACGGACGTCTCGCGGGACGCGGTCATCCCGGCCATCACCGCCGACACCATCTACGAGGTCCCGCTCCTGTTCGAGGAGTACTCCCTGGGTGACCTCGTGGTCGGCAGCCTGGGTCTGGGCGAACGGGTCAAGGTGCCCGACCTGGCCGCGTGGACGGCCCTCGTCGACCGGATCAAGCGGCCCAAGCCCGAGCTCGAGGTCGCCCTCGTGGGCAAGTACATCGAGCTGCCCGACGCCTACCTCTCGGTGACCGAGGCGCTGCGCCATGCCGGCTGGGCGGAGGAGCGATCGATCTCCATCCGCTGGGTCGACTCCGAGCACCTGACCGCGGAGGACGTGGAGTCACAGCTCGGGGGCGTGGCCGGCGTGGTGGTGCCCGGTGGCTTCGGCCATCGGGGCATCGAGGGCAAGGTCCTCGCCGCGCGGTACGCGCGCGAGCGCCGCGTGCCCTACCTCGGGCTGTGCCTCGGCCTCCAGTGTGGCGTCATCGAGTTCGCGCGCGACGTGGTGGGCCAGCAGCACGCCAACTCCACCGAGTTCGACCTGTTCACCGACGCGCCGGTCATCGACCTCATGCCTGACCAGCGGGACGTGGAGGACAAGGGCGGCAGCATGCGGCTGGGGCTGTACCCCGCGCGGCTGACGCCGGGCTCCCAGGCCGCCGGCGCCTATGGCACCGAGGTCATCTACGAGCGGCATCGCCACCGCTTCGAGGTCAACAACGACTATCGCTCGGCGCTGGAGCAGAACGGCATGCTCATCTCGGGGCAATCGCCCGACGGCCGTCTGGTGGAGATCGTGGAGCTGCCGGGGCATCCCTGGTTCGTGGCCAGCCAGTTCCACCCCGAGTTCAAGAGCCGCCCCGACCGGCCACACCCGCTGTTCCTGGGCTTCGTGCGTGCGGCCATCGCCACCGATGCCCGCTCGGGCGTCGCCCCCCGCGTCGTGCCGGTCGAGAGCGCCGCCGCCGCCGTCGCCGAGGCCTGACCGGACCAGGCGCACGGGCCCTGTCCGGGCGCCGCGGTCAGGCGGCCATGGACGGCCCCGATGGGTCGGGGGCGATGCGCTCGACGATCGCCCGCGCGAGCGCCAGTCGTTCGGTGGCGTCCGCCTGGGCGACCGCCCGCCCCACGGTGTAGCAGGCGAGGGGCGCGGCGCTCCGCTCCACCGCGTGGGCGACCACCCGGGCCAGGTCGAGCAGCACCTCCCGCTCCTCGGCGCCCATGGGTCCCGGCGACGCCAGGCCATGCTCGGCGGCGACCTCCGCGATCAGGTCGAGACAGTGCCGCAGGTCCATCGGAGCCCTCCATGGTCGGCCATCGTGGCCGTCCGAGGGTAGTCCATGGCCTGCGCCAGCGATCGGGACCTTCGGCCCTATCGACGACCCGCGCACCGCCATACGCTACCGGTGGGATGCGTGCCATCGATGGGCTGAGTCCAGGTCCATGAATCGCCGCCGGCTGCTCCTGCTGGGGATCGCGGCGCCGGTCGCGGTCGCGCTGCGCCCGCTCGCCGCCAGCGCGGCCGACGCGGAGCGGCGCCTCGCGAGGCTGCGCCGACCGGCCCCCACGGGGACCAGTGCGACGAGGTGCGCCGCGTGCGGCGCGGACGACCACACCATGCTCCAGGCCACCTGCCCGGCACGCAGGGACGTCCGACGACGATGAGCCTGTCCCGTCGCACGTTCCTCAAGGGCTCGGCCGCCGTCGCCGGCGCCGCGGCGGGCACGGCGCTGCCCGTCCTGTCGGATCTCGTGATGGCCGGGCGGGACTTCGACGTCGCCACGAGCCTGCCCGTGGACAAGGTGGTGCGCACGACCTGCTCGCCCAACTGCACCGGCAGCTGCGGCCAGCTGGCGTTCGTGCGCGACGGCATCCTCGTCAAGGTCCAGCAGGCCGCCGACTATCCCGACACCGCATACGCCCCCCGGGGTTGCATGAAGGGCCTCAGCTACGTCAACCAGGTGTACGGGCCCGACCGGATCCTGAGCCCGCTCATCCGGGAGGGCGAGCGCGGCTCCGGCAGCTTCCGTCCGGCGACTTGGGAGGAGGCGCTCGACCGGGTTGCGGAAGGCCTGCGGACGATCGGCGAGCGATGGGGCTGGGACTCCATCCACGTGTTCGGGCAGGTCCCCGGCTCCGGGTACATCCAGAAGGGCGCCAACTACCGCGCCTGCGCGCTGCTGGGCATGACCCACGGCACCAGCTTCGACTTCAATGGCGACCTGCCCATGGGCATGCCCATCACCTTTGGCGTCCAGAACGCGGAGCACGAGGCGAAGGACTGGGCCAACAGCCGGTTCCTGCTACTGGTGGGCAGCAACCCCGTGGAGACCCGCATCCCCGACGTCCACTTCATCTTCGACGCGGTCGAGCGGGGCGCGCGCCTGGTGGTCATCGATCCCTCGTTCTCGCCCACCGCGGCCAAGGCGGACGCTCACCTGCGAATCCAGCCCGGCACCGACGCGGCACTCGCGCTCGCGCTGTGCCACGTGGTGGTCCGCGACGGGCTGATGGACGCGGACTTCATGCGCACCTACACCGACGCGCCGCTGCTGGTGCGGGCCGACACGGGTCGGCGCCTCCGGGCCACCGAGCTGGACGTGGCCGGTCCCGATCCCGGGTTCGTCGGCTGGGATCCGGCCACTGCCGCCCCCGTCCTCGTGGGCACCGAGCGGCTGGGCTTCGCCGAAGGTGTCGAGCCCGCCCTGGAGGGCAGCTTCCGGGTGACGCTCGCCGACGGGTCGACGGTGGATGCCGTGCCGGGCTTCGAGCTGGTGCGGCGCGAGCTGGACGCCTGGACCCCGGAGCGCGCGGCAGACGTGACCGGGATCCCCGCGGACCGGATCGAGCGGCTGGCAAGCGCCTTCGCGACGACCCACCCGGCCGCCATCCTGATGGGCGGCGGCTCGAACCACTGGTATCACGGTGACCTGACCGGGCGTGCCTTCGCGCTGCTGGCCGCGCTGACGGGCAACATCGGGCGCTCCGGTGGCGGCTTCTCGGTCTACGTCGGCCAGTACAAGGTGCGGGTCGACACGTCGCCCTGGTGGAGCCCGGGCGGCACCAAGGCCAAGGTGTGTCCCTCGATCTACTTCGTCCGCGGCCGCACCGAGACGATGCATCCCGACGTGCCCTACCCAGCCCAGGGCTGGCACGGCCTGGTGTGCACCTTCGCGAACATGTTCGTCCAGTCGATGGACGTCAATCGGCTCCACGAGACGCTCGCGGCGCTCGACCTGATCGTCGTGGTCGACCACCAGATGACCGAGACGGTGCGCTGGGCCGACGTGGTCCTCCCGGCCACGACTTGGTACGAGAAGACCGACCTCACGGCCACGCCGCTCCATCCGTACCTCCAGCTCCAGCAGCCGGCCATCGAGCCAGTCGGCGAGTCACGCTCGGAGCTGTGGATGTGGCGCGAGATCATGCGCCGCGTCGCCCCTGACCTGGAGGCCGAGTGGTTCGAGATGGACGAGGAGGCGGCCATCGAGGCGATCCTCGAGGCCGGCGGGGGCCCGGGTGGTCCCACCGAGGGCATCACGCTCGAGGCACTCAGGGCCGGGCCGGTCCGACTGCGGGTGCCCGACCCTGACGTTGCCTTCGTGGCCCAGGTCCACGACCGCGTGCCGTTCCCGCCTGTCTCGCGTCCGGCCGCGCTGGAGAAGACCGCGGAGTTCATCCCCACGCGGCGCATCGAGTTCTACAAGGAGGAGGATCGGTTCCAGCAGCTGGACGAGACCGTGCCCACGTGGAAGGGACCCTTCGACGACACGGTCCACGATCCGGCCACCTGGCCGCTCCTGCTGCTGTCGCCTCACTCCAAGTGGCGCATCCATTCCAGCTACGCCAACAACGCGTGGCTCGACGAGATCCACGGCGGCAAGCCGGAGGTGTTCCTGGCTCCCGCCGACGGGCAGGCGCGAGGGATCGCGACGGGCGACCTCATCGAGGTCGCCAACACGCGTGGCAGCCTGCGCGCCTGGGCGCACGTGACCGAGGCGCAGCTGGCGGGCACCGCGACCCTCTACGAGGGCTGGTGGCCGCGCCAGTTCGCGGCGGGCAAGGGCGTCAACGAGCTGACCTCGTCGGCCGTCAACCCCATCCACGAGGCTCACTTCGTGGGCAACATGTGGGCGCCCAGCACGGGCTGGAAGGACTGTCGCTGCGAGGTCCGCAAGGTGACGGAGGCCGACGATGCCTGACCAGGTCTCGCCCGTCGAGGCGCTCCCGGCGGCGTCGCGGGCGTACGGCGCCATCGGCGAGCGGTCCGAGCAGCCGCACTGGGGCATGGTCGTCGACCAGGAGCGCTGCATCGGCTGCTGGTCCTGCGCCGTCATCTGCAAGTCCGAGAACGACGTCCCGCTGGGGGCCTGGTGGAACCGGATCCTGACGGAGGGGGAGTCCCTCGACCAGCCCGAGGAGGGGGTCGGTGGGCTCGAGATGCGCTGGCTGCCGCTCGCCTGCCAGCACTGCCAGAACGCGCCCTGCGTCAAGGTCTGCCCGGTCCAGGCCACGTATCACCGGGCCGACGGCCTGGTGATGATGGACAACGACCGTTGCATCGGCTGCCGCTACTGCATGATCGCCTGCCCGTACGGCGTCCGGACGTTCAACTGGGGCGCGCCGTCGCGACCCACGCCCTACGAGACCGGGATGGTCGCGGCGCGTCCGCTGGGTACGGTCGAGAAGTGCACCATGTGCGTCCATCGCCTCGCCGAGGATCAGGTCCCGTCATGCGTCTGGTCGTGCCCCACGGGCGCGCGGGTGTTCGGTGACCTCAACGACCCGGCGTCGCGCGTCGTGGCCCTCATCCGCGACCGCCAAGGCGAGGCGCTCCTCGAGGAGCTGGGCACTGAGCCCTCGGTCCGCTACCTGCCGCCGCGCCGGAGGGTGCCGCTGTGAGCACGATGGCCCGCGCCTCGGCCCCCGCGGTACGGCGCCCCCGCCTGGGGCGCGCGCTGACCGCGTGGCTGGTGCTGCTGTTCGTGGTCATGGGCATCGGGCTCATCGCGTTCGCGTGGCAGTTCGCGAACGGCCTGGTCGTCACGGGCATGCGCAACGTCGTGATGTGGGGCCAGTACATCCTGTTCTTCATGTTCTTCATCGGGCTGTCGGCCGGGGGGCTCATCGTGGCCTCCAGCGGCCGGCTGTTCGGGGCCACGATGTTCAAGCCCATCGTGCGTGTCGCGGTGCTCGAGGCGACCATCGCGGTGCTCCTGGCGGGCGTGTTCATCCTGCCCGACCTGGGTCGACCCGAGCGGGTCATCAACATCCTGCTGTACGGCAACCTCACGTCGCCGATGGTCTGGGACATCACCATCGTGGTCGTGTACACGCTGCTGTCCGCGTTGTACGTCTGGCTGTACACGCGGGCGGACCTGGCACGACGGGGCAGCCGCCTCGCGCTGGGCACCGGCGTGACCGAGCGGGAGCTGGCCCGGGACGAACGCCTCAAGTCCGCGCTCGCCTGGATCGCGCTGCCCGCGGCCATCCTGCTGCACTCGATCACCGCCTGGATCTTCGGGCTCCAGATCAGCCGGGGATTCTGGTACTCGGCGATCATGGCCCCCATGTTCATCGCGTCAGCGCTCGTCTCGGGACTCGCGCTGGTGATCCTGCTGTCGCTCGCGGTGCGCCGCGTCCGCCGCGTCGACTTCGGCGACGACCTCGTGGCGTTCCTGGGCGGGCTGCTGGGCGTGTTCATCGCGGTCGAGGCGTTCTTCGTCCTCGCGGAGTTCCTGACCGCCGGGTATCCGGGATCGCCCGAGGAGTCCGGCCCCATCGCGCGTCTGCTGGTCGGCCCGTACGCGCCGCTGTTCTGGATCGAGGTCGGCATCGGGCTCCTGGTGCCGTTCCTGATCGTGACCATCCGGCGGACGCGGGCACGCCCGGGCTGGGTCGCGCTCGCCTCGGCGATCGCCATCGGCGGCATCTTCGTCCACCGCCTCAACCTCATCCTCAACGGACTCTCCTACGCGCCCATCGGCGTCCCGCCCGGCGTGTCCATCGGGGTCGACCAGGGTCCCGGCGCGTCCAGCTTCGCGATGACGTACTGGTACGTGCCGACGGCTGTGGAGTACCTCGTCGTCGCAGGCGTCATCGCCTTCGGGGCGCTGCTGTTCACGCTCGCCGTGGGCTATCTGCCGCTGCGCGAGGGCCACCCGGAGCACGCGATCGGCGAGGCCGGCTGAGCGCCGGACGGCGGGGTCCCACCCGGCACGGCGGTACACTGGGTCTCCCGACCTGACCGCCATTGGGAGCCCCGCCACCATGAAGCTGTTCCTGGATACCGCCGACGTCGAGGAGATCCGCATCGCCGCCCGCTGGGGCGTGCTCGACGGCGTGACCACCAACCCCAGCCTGTACGCGAAGGTCGGCGGCTCCTACGAATCGATCCTCAAGGAGGTGTGCACCATCACCCCCGGCCCCGTGTCGGCGGAGGTGATCGCCGAGGATGTCGAGGGGATGCTCAAGGAGGGGCGTGCCTTCGCCAAGCTGGCGCCCAACATCGTGGTCAAGGTGGCCATGAGCGAGCCCGGCCTGGAGGCCATCTCGCGCTTCGCCGACGAGGGCATCAAGACCAACTGCACCCTCATCTTCAGCGCCAACCAGGGGCTGCTCGCGGCCAAGGCGGGCGCATCGCTGCTGTCGCCCTTCGTGGGCCGGCTCGACGACATCAACCAGGACGGCATGGATGTCGTCCGGGAGCTGGTCTCGATCGTGGAGATCCACGAGCTGGAGACCGAGGTGCTCGCCGCGTCCATCCGCCATCCCCGCCACGTCACCGACGCCGCGCTGGCGGGATGCCACGTCGCGACGCTGCCCTTCAAGGTGCTCCAGCAGATGGTCCACCACCCGCTGACCGACAAGGGCATCGTCCAGTTCGAGAAGGACTGGGCGGCGGCGCGTGCGGCAGCCTCCGCCAAGGCCCCGTCGAAGGCCAAGGCCTGAGACCGTCGCGGCATGAAGGTCGGCCTGCTGGCCCCGCAGGGCTGGAAGAACGAATACGACGGCTGGGACCCGCGCGCGGCGTGGGAGCGGACGCTGGAGCTGGCTGCGCATGCGGAGGCTCGTGGCTTCGAGTCGCTGTGGGTGTTCGACCACTTCACCACGACGCCCGAGCCCACGGACGAGATCACCTTCGAGTCGTTCTCGATGCTCGCGGCGCTGGCCGCCGTCACCACGAACGTGCGTCTGGGCCACATGGTCATCTGCACGGGGTTTCGCAACCCCGCGCTGACGGCCAAGCTCGCCTCCACCATCGACGTCATCTCCAACGGCCGCTTCGAGCTGGGCATCGGTGCCGGCTGGAAGGAGGACGAGTGGCTCGCCTATGGCTACGGCTTCCCGGAGACAGGGGAGCGGATCGGCGCATTGGGTGACCACCTGGAGGTCATCACCCGGATGCTGGCGCCGGGTCGCGCGACGTACCAGGGGCGCTACGCATCCGTGGACGGCGCCATCAACATCCCCAAGGGCGTGCAGCCGCACATCCCGGTGATCGTGGGTGGCAACGGTCGCGACCGGATCGCGGGCTACGCGGTGCGGTACGCGGACGAGCTCAACTTCGTGTTCCGTGACCCGTCGTGGGTGGCCGGCCGCATGACCGAGGTGCGGGAGCGCTGCCAGCGCGAGGGTCGCGACCCGTCCACGCTCCGCTTCTCGGTGTACGTCAGCGACGAGGACCTCCGCGAGCCCGGCGAGGCTCGTGCGGACCTGCTCGCCGGGTACGCGGCTGCGGGGGTCGATCGGTTGGCCTGCTTCCCTGGTCGCTGGGACACGAGCGTCGAGGCACAGGAGCGCTTCGCCCAGGACTGCGAGGCCGCCGGCATCGTGCTCGACGGCGCCTGACCGGCTGGCCGGCCCCGCAACTCACGCGCGAGCCGAAACTCACGCGCGAGAACTCACGCGCGAGCCGACCCCAGGTACGTCGCCCCCAGGAACCGGGGCGAGGCATCCATGTAGAACCGGTCCAGCGTGACCATCTCGAAGCCCGCATCGCGAACCAGCTGGTCGATGGGTCGGGTGAGGTGGCAGCCACCGAACAGCCGATGCTGCAGCGGCTCCAGACGGTGCTGCCAGCGGACGACCGGGTCATCGGGCGCCAAGCCGTGTTCGACGAACCACAGCGTGGCGCCGGGGCGCAGCACCCGTCGGACCTCCCGGAGCGCGAGCTGGACATCCGGGATGCTGCAGAGCGTCCACGTCGAGAGGCATGCGTCGAACGAGTCGTCCTCGTGCAGGAGGAGCTGCGCGTCGAGACCAGAGCGTTCGATGGGCATGGGGGCACCCGCACGTCGATCCTGGGACAGCTCCCACGCGAGGTCGGATGGCTCGACTGCTGCGACGCGTGCCACCGCGGCCGGGTACGAGCCGATGTTGCGACCTGAGCCGAACCCGATCTCGAGCACGTCACCGCTGAGGCCGGCGCACGCCCGCGCACGCAAGGGGAGCGCGCTCGCATGGCGCCCGCCGATGTCGAGGAGCCTCGGCAGGATCCGCTCGCCGTACCAGCCCATGCGGCTCAGCGGCCGGTTCGGGGTGCGTTCCTTGGCATGCCCTGCACTGTAGCCCGTGACGGCGTGGAGCCATCCGGGCCTTGGGACGGGTGAGTCCGGAACCGCCCTGGCGGCCCGGATCGCCCTCACTGGTGGAACGCGTCCAGCGCCTCGACCTCGTCGTCCACCTCGCGGCGGTCGGCAGCTGACAGCTCCTCGTAGAGCGTGGGCCTGACGTGGCCATCGCGCACCGACCACTCGCCCACCACCCGCCCGTCCACCAGGATCACTCCCGCCGAGAACGGCCGACGCGTGTGGAACAGCGTCGCGCGATACGGCTCGGGCAGGATGCCCGTGCGTCGCGCGTGGACCAGCAGGTTGGCGTCCCAGTGGGGGAGCAGCCGCGCGGGTGCGGGCGCGTCCTCGTCGGGGAGCGGGGCGTCCGGCAGGTCGAGCAGCTCCCTGCCGGCCTCGTCCTGGAACCGGCGCAGGCCCAGGGTCTCGACTGCGGGTCGCAGCCAGGTCACCGGGACACCCGCCCAGCTCGCCGCGTCCTTGGGCGCCGCCGGCCCGAAGCCACGCAGGTAGGCCGCCAGGAGGTCCTCCAGTCCCGTCGCTTCGGTGGCGTCCTCGGGTCCCAGCCACTGGTCCGCCAGACCCAGGACGTCGGCGCGCCGTCGCTCCCACGTGCCACCCGGCGGCACCCGCACGAGGTCGACCCACAGTCCCACGTTGCCCACGAAGCCCGACGCGATGCCGCCCAGCTCCGCGACGCTCCGCGGGCCATCCGCCAAGGCGGCCCGGAGCTCGACGGCGTGCGTCTCCGATGCCCTGGCGTCTCGCACGCCATCGGGCAGTCGAGCCGCCCACTCGCGCCGGGCACGTCGGATGCCCACGGCCATCGGCCAGAAGTCGCCCGACGCCACCAGATGGATGGTGCCGCGCATGAGCGTGGCCTGGACGACGGAGCGATCCTCCAGCGCACGCGTGAGGTCATCCCGATGGAAGCCGGCCAGCCGCGTCCAGAGCCCGACGTACCCCGAGGGTGCGTACTGCGTCTGCAGCCCGCCGACCTGGTGGAGCGCCTCGGGGATCGACAGGGTCGACCGCCCCAGCAGCAGCTGCCGGGCCAGCCCGGCCCGATTGAGCCGCCGCTGGGTGAGCACCGGGTGGCCAAGACGCGTCATGCCACCCATGGTGCATCGTCGCCGTGACACGCTGTGACACGATCATGGGCGACGCGCGTCTTCCCCAGTGATGCAGCTCCACCGTCCGCGCATCGCCGCCACCGCCACCGCAATCGGGGCGCTCCTGCTCGCACCCCTCATCCAGCCAGGTGGGTCGGCCGCGCAGTCGACGGCGCCGTCCGCGACGCCACTCGTCATCCCGGTGCCGACCTCGTCGAGCGACTCGATGTGCGGCGTGGACTGGGGCCTGCCCCTCGTGCGGGTCGATGGACGGACCATCTACGCCACGCCGCGGTACCAGGCCGAGGACCCTGCGCCCGAGCTCGCCACGAACGACCTCGACGTGGTCGCTGGCCAGGAGCTCGTGGTGGACGTCGACGGGGACGTCCCGCTCGCGCGCCTGCCCATCGACAGCCTCGTCGCGACGCTCCGGCTGGGTGACGACCCGGCGCGATGGCTGGTCACGCAGGTCACCGGCGACACGGCCACCATCTCGATCCCGGCCGACACGGCCGGCGAGGGCGAGCTGGCGTTCCGCGTGGGCACGTGCGGCAGCTGGTCGATCGCCGGGCGCTATCCCATCACGGTCGCCGATGCCACCGCGGCAGCGGAGTGCCCGACCGACCAGGCCGGGCTGCAACGGTGGCTCGATTCGATGGACCAGCGGGCCAACCTGTATCACGGCGTCATCCCGACCCTGGGCATCGTGAACATCCGCAGCCGCTGGACCGACGTGACGCTGCATGACTCGGGCTCATCTGCGTCCCTGCCGTACGACCCGGACACCCCGGTGATCGAGGCGCGCGCCGCCTACCGGATCACCCTCCGGCCGGTCGACCCCGGGCTCGTCCCCACCAGCGTCGAGGTCCAGTGGCTCGAGGTCCCGCCGGATGCCGAGCTCCGCGCCGGCGCGTTGAGGACCCTCGAGCCGGCCGGCAGGCCCGCGCGAGCACGCCTGACGGATGACGGGACGGGCATCAGCGTCCGCGTGCCGACCGCCAAGGGTCGCTACCTGCTCTCGAGCAGCTCGGGCTGGCAGGACCGGTGCGTGGTCGCGACCGAGACGTCCACCTTCGCGATCGTCGAGAGTCGCTGACGCGCCGTCCAGGCAGGCACTGCTTGACCTGCGAGCGTCGGGTGGTATGATTCAGTTGTCCCCCGAGCACTGGGCCCTCTGAACGGCCGGCCGGCAGGACGTCCCAGCACATGAACCCCGGATGCCGAAGTGCACCGCGTGCGCACGTGTGCCACCTCGCATCCGCCCTGCCGTGTCGCGGAGCCCATCCGTTCCCCATCGAGGACCGAACCCCTACCCATGAACATCAACGAACTCAAGAGCAAGTCCACCCAGGAGCTCGTCCGCATCGGCGGCGACCTGGACGTCGAAGGCGCCCGCGACATGGGCAAGGACGTCCTGGTCGAGCGGATCATCCAGCGCCAGGTGGAGCGCGGCGGCCAGCAGTACGCGACCGGCGTGCTGGACGTGGTCGAGGACGGCTTCGGCTTCATGCGCCGACGGGGCCTCATGCCCAGCCCCGACGACATCTATGTCAGCTCCAGCCAGGTCCGTCGCTTCGGCCTTCGCGCGGGCGACCGCGTCGCGGGCGTCGGTCGTGCGCCCAAGGACGGCGAGAAGTACTGGGGCCTGCTGCGCGTCGAATCGGTCAACGGGGTGGACCCGGAGACCGCCAAGCGCCGCCCCCACTTCGATGCGCTGACGCCGATCCACCCGATCGAGCTCATCAACCTCGAGTCGGACCCCAAGAACCTCAGCCAGCGCCTCGTCAACCTGGTCAACCCCATCGGCAAGGGCCAGCGCGCGCTCATCGTCAGCCCGCCCAAGGCCGGCAAGACGATGCTCCTCAAGAACATCGCCAACGGCATCACCACCAACTACCCCGAGATCCTGCTCATGGTCGCGCTCATCGGCGAGCGGCCGGAGGAGGTCACGGACATGCGTCGCTCGGTCAAGGGCGAGGTCATCAGCTCCACCTTCGACGAGCCCACCGAGAACCACACCCGGGTCGCGGAGATGGCGCTGGAGATCGCCAAGCGCCAGACCGAATCCGGGCGTGACGTGGTCATCCTGCTCGACTCCATCACGCGGCTGTCGCGCGCCTACAACCTGGCGCTGCCGCCGTCCGGCCGGACCCTGACCGGTGGCATCGACCCCATCGCGCTGTACCCGCCCAAGCGCTTCTTCGGCGCCGCGCGGAAGCTCGAGGAGGGCGGCTCGCTGACCATCATCGCGACCTGCCTCGTGGACACGGGCTCGCGCATGGATGACGTCATCTACGAGGAGTTCAAGGGCACCGGCAACTCGGAGCTGATCCTCGACCGCAAGCTCGCCGAGAAGCGCGTCTTCCCGGCCATCGACGTGCAGCGCTCGGGCACCCGACGCGAGGAGCTGCTGCTCGAGGAGGGCACCCTCAAGATGGTCTGGACCATGCGCCGGATGCTCGGCGCCGTGGGCACCAACGAGGGCATCGAGCTGCTCCTCAACCGCCTCGCCAAGACGGACAACAACACCCAGTTCCTGGCGGGCCTCACCCGACAGGCGGCCGCTGAGTCCAAGGCGGCGGCCGACTCCTAGGCACTCGTCGGCGATGCCCGCCGACGACCCTGGGCCACGCCCCGTCCCATGTTCCTCGACCGCGTCTCGCTGACCCTCACCGCCGGCAACGGCGGGGATGGGGCGGCCACGTTCCGGCGCGAGGCGCACGTGCCCCGCGGTGGACCCGACGGCGGCGACGGCGGCCGTGGCGGCTCCGTGCACCTGGTGGTCGACGTGGGCCAGACCACGTTCGGCGACTACCGCTTCAAGCATCACTTCCGGGCCCAGCCGGGCGGGCGCGGCGAGGGGTCACGCCGCCACGGCAAGGCCGGCGCCGACCTCGACCTCCCCGTGCCG
This sequence comes from Chloroflexota bacterium, assembly GCA_046328155.1. Classification (GTDB taxonomy): domain Bacteria; phylum Chloroflexota; class Limnocylindria; order Limnocylindrales; family CSP1-4; genus JAFMJV01. The sequence continues at coordinate 10,066 of JAXLXC010000021.1, read as the reverse complement.
CCGGGCACGGTCGTCCTGGACGCCGACGGTGCGCTCATGGCGGACCTCGTCTCGCCCGGCCAGCGCGTGATGGTCGCGCGCGGCGGCAAGGGCGGCCTGGGCAACACGCATTTTGCGACCGCCACCCACCAGGCACCCAAGCACGCCCAGAAGGGCGAGCCGGGCGAGGTGCGCAGCGTGACGTTGGAGCTGCGGCTGATCGCCGACGTCGGCCTCGTGGGCCTTCCGAACGCGGGCAAGAGCACGCTGCTCGCGGCACTCACCGCGGCCACCCCACGCATCGCGGCGTATCCCTTCACCACCCTGGAGCCCAACCTGGGCGTGCTCGACCTCGAGGCACTCGACCCTGCCGACCACCGGCGGGTGACCTTGGCCGACCTGCCAGGCCTCATCGAGGGCGCGTCCGCCGGCGCCGGGCTGGGTCATGCCTTCCTGCGACACGTGGAGCGGACGCGGGTGCTCATCCATGTGGTCGACCTGTCCGCAGCGGACCCCGGTCGCGACTTCGGCATCATCCGCGACGAGCTGGAGGCGCGCGACCCGCGGCTCCTCCACAAGACCACCCTCGTGGTCGCCAACAAGCTGGACGTGCCCGGCGCGCCACAGCGGCTGCCCGAGTTCCGGGCGGCCCGCGCCGCCGAGGGACTCGAGGTCGTGGGCATCTCCGCCGCGGAGGGCCTGGGGATCGCGGAGCTCCTGGGTGACCTCGCGCGGCTGCTGCCAGACGCGGACGAGCTGTCCCAGCCGGGCGAACCGGCGGGCGTGGTGGTCCATCGACCCGAGGGCGACCGCGGCTCGTGGTCCATCGACCACGACGCCGACGACGTGCTCCGCGTGCGTGGCCGCAAGCTCGAACGCCTGGTCACGATGACGGACTTCGAGAACGAGGAGTCGGCCGAGCGATTCCAGCGAGAGCTCGCCCGGCTGGGCGTCGAGCGGGCCTTGGTGCGCGCGGGGGTGCGGCCCGGCGACACCGTGCGCATCGGCGGGCACGAGCTGGAGTGGGGCGGCGAGCCATGGTCGTGAGCGGCTCGTCGGGCACCGCGGCACCGTCGGGCGCTGTGGCACGGCCGGGTTCCGCGACACCGTCGGGCTCCGCGGCACCGTCGGGCCGCGCTGCCTGGGGGATCCTGGGGGGCACGTTCGACCCCATCCACCTGGGTCATCTCGCCATCGCCGAGCAGGTCTGCGAGACCTTGGGTCTCGAGGGCGTGGTGTTCGTGCCCGCCGCCCAGAACCCGCACAAGGATGTGCGCCCAAGTCCCGCCCTCGACCGGATCGCCATGGTGGAGCTCGCCATCGCCGGCAACCAGCGGTTCCGGGCGAGCCGCGTCGAGCTCGATCGCGAGGGACCCAGCTACACCGTGGACACGCTCGAGGCGTTCCACGCGCAGGGGCGCCACGCGGGGGCCGACCGACCGGATCCCGTGCTCATCCTGTCGGTCGAGGCCGTCGCCGGCCTGCCGGCGTGGCATCGCGTGGAGCGGATCCTGGAGCTGGCGCGCGTGGCCGTCGTCCCCCGTCGTGGCTATCCACCGCCATCGGCCGACTGGCTCGCGGCAGCCTTCCCGGGGCGGGCCGATCGGTTCCTGCTGCTCGATGGCCCGGACCTGGGGCACTCCGCGTCGGACATCAGGACGCGCGTCGCCGCGGGCCGCTCGATCCGATACCTCGTCCCGGACGACGTACGGGCGTGGATCGCGAGACGTTCGCTGTATGGCACCCGTGCCGCGGATGGGGGACCATGGGACCGATGACCGACGACCAGACGCCAGCCAGCCAGCCAGCCCCGTCCAGCCCAGCGCCCACGCCTCGGCGGAGGGCGGGGCTCCCGGCGCGCGAGGGCCGACCCGGGCGTGCGCGGGTCGAGGAGGGTCTCGACGTGGGCGTGGCGCCCCCGGTCGACCCCCAGGCACTGGCGCTCGCCCATCGGATCGTCGAGCTCGCCGCGGACAAGAAGGCGTCCGACATCGTGCTCCTGGACATCCACGCGCTCACCAGCGTCGCTGACTACCTCGTCATCTGCTCCGGTGGCTCCGAGCGGCAGCTGGGCGCCATCGCGAGCGGAATCATCGAGGCGCTCAAGGACGAGGACCTCCAGCCGATCGGGCGCGAGGGCGGCCCCTCGGCGCACTGGGCGCTCATCGACTACGGCTCGGTGGTGGTCCACGTGATGGCGCCACCCGAGCGCGAGTACTACCAGCTGGAGCAGCTGTGGTCCGACGCCCCGCTGCTGCTGCATGTGCAGTGAGGGTCGGTCAGGGACGTCCGGCCCGCTCGGTCGAGGTGGTGGGCCCTTCGGCTGATGGCTGGCGGTACCTGCGGCCCATAGGGCGTGGTACCTGCCGCGACCTAGGATCGGGACCTCGCCGACCGGAGATGCCGGCCGGGGCAACCGAGGAAGTCGCCTGCCATGTCCCAGCTCCGGGACACCTGTCCTCAGTGCGATCGGTCGATCGTCGACTCACGGTTCGACGCGACCTTCCGGATGCCCGACGGCGAGGAGCGGCTGCGCTTCGCGATCCCCGCATCGCTGTGCGAGCACTGCCACCAGCTGTATCTCGACCCCGACCTGATCGAGCTCCTGGACATCCCGGACGGGCGCTGCGTGTTCGCCATCGAGACCGACCGCGAGGTGCGCGAGCGCGTGGCGCGGGTCAGCGGCCTGTTCCTGGACTGACGTCCCCCAGGCCTGGCGACTCCCTCGGCTGACGGCTCCCGCAGGGCTCAGCCGCGTCGGCCGACAGCCGTGGGCCGTTGCGACGTGCGGGCCCGGGGCGCGCTCGCATGCTCCGCGATCCAGAGCTGGAGCCCCAGGGCATCGACCGAATCATCCATGCGCACCACGCCCCCGGACAGGCTGATGCCCTTGCTCCGCAGGTCGAGCTCCACCAGTCCCAGGAGCGCCCGGTCGAGTGCGTCCGCATCCCAGGTCGATGCCTGCTCGGTGAGCTTCTGGGCGCGGAACGGCGCCAGGCGCATCACCCGGACCAGCTCGGGTGGCCGCGTGCCGTGGTCCATGTGCTCGCGGACCTGGATGAGCTCCCGCACCCGTCGATGGAGCTGCGACACGATGACCGGCATCGGTGCCCCGGACGCGGCGAGCCGCGTGGCGAGCATGGAGGCCTCTGGCCCGCGACGCGCGGCGACCGCGTCGAGGAACGCCCACATCGAGCCAGGGATCGCCTCCGGCACCAGCTCCGCGACATCGTCGCGGCTGACCTCGCCGCCGGGCCGGTAGAGCGCCAGCTTCTCCAGCTCGGCGTTGGCGAGCTCGGATTGGCGTCGCCGGTCGACATCGCCCTCGCGGACGTGCGCGCCCACCCGCTGCGCCAGCAGCTGCGCCGCGCCGGGGCCGAGACGGACCCCCAGGTCTGCCGCCCGCGTGCCCAGCCACCCCTCCATGCGCGTTCGGTCCATGGCCGGGAACTGGCGGACCAGCCCGCCCGCCGCAGCGACGGCGTCGCGCAGCACCCCCTGCCCTGCGGCGTCCTTGGCGTCCTGCGCCACCAGGTCGGTCACGCACAGGGCGTTGCCGGGCGCCACCAGCCCCAGTAGGCCCATGGTCCGCTCCCGGCTCGCCTGCTCCCGGAGCAGCCCACCAGGCTGGCGCAGCACGACCAGCGTGCCGTCGCCGAACAGGGTCGCGGTGCCCAGCCGTGCGGCCACCTCGTCGAGGAGGCGTGAGCGACGCTTGGCGACCGACCCCGCACCCGTGTCATCGGTGTCGTCGTCGAGCGACACGCGCCATGTCGCGAGTGGCGGCATCCCCGGATCGGCGAGTCCCGTGGCGCAGCCGGCGGCCGCATGGTCGATGGACCACGCGTCCTCGCCCCACAGGTAGGCGAGCTGGGTCACGACGGCGGTCCCTGCGGGGTCGCACGCGCCATGCGGACGGCGTCCTCGGCCCACGGGAGCCGCCGCACCTCGTCCGGTCGCACGGCGGCGAGCTCGCACAGCTCCGCCTCGAGGTCGGCCGCGCGTTCCCGTGCGAGGGCGAGGTCGGCGGCCCCCTCGGGATGCTTGCGGACCCAGCGATCGAAGCGCTCGTCGAGGGTCACCACGCGTCGCTGGGAGCGCTTGTCGGCGTATGCCACGAGACGCTGCTCGAGCGTGGTGGTGGCGCGCCACTCGGCGGGGGACTGCTCGACGAGACGACCCACGGGGTGCGTGTCGACCGAGGGGGCCAGCTCCGCGTGGCCGCGCTCCTCCAGCCAACGCGCGCCGGCATGGCCATGGCCCAGCGCCCGGAGCGGATCATCCGCCGGCAGTGCCTTGTCCAGGTCATGCAGCAGCGACGCGGTCTCGACCAGCGTGCGGTCGACCGGGTGGCCCGCGCGAGCCATCGCCTCCGCCAGGAACGACGCGACGTCCGCGGTGACCATGCAGTGCTCCAGGAGGCCCGTCGCCGGCCGGAGCGAGAGCAACAGTCCGGCCGCCGCCAGCCGTGAGGGGATCGTCATCGGTGCGATCGTAGCAAGGCAGGGGCGGGTCGCCCGCGGTGGGCGAGCCGGGCATCGGGGGAGGGGCCGCAGCGGGCACCCGGCGACCCTGCGCGGGATGCGGCGCCTCCGGGGCGCCAAGCGCCGCGAGCCGTGCGACCGGCAGGGGGATGGCGCACAGGAACAGACCCGTCGCCACGGTGGGTGCGCCCACGGCGGCGACGGGGGCCGGTGACGCCGCGCCGCGGATCGTGCGCCTCGCGTTGCGGGTCGTCGGGCTGGTGCTGGTCCATGCCGCGGCGGTGGACCGGCCACCGGACGTCGCGACCCGGAGGTCGTGCCCGTCGGTGCTGACCTCCAGGTCGCCGTCGAGGTCGGTGCGGAGCACCCGGGCGCCGTGCGTCTCGAGCCGCTCGATGGTCCTGGGCGCGGGATGGCCGTAGGGGTTGCCGGTCCCCGCGCTGACGAGGGCGACGCGTGGTCTGAGGGCGTCGAGCCAGGCCTCCGAGGTGGCCGTCCCGGAGCCATGGTGGGCGACCTTGAGGACATCGAGCCGGTCGTCGTCGCCGATGCCCGCGGACAGCAGGCGCGGGTCCACGTCGTCCTCGATGTCGCCGGTCAGCAGGATCCGCCGCTCCCCGAACCGAAGGTCGAGCACGACGGACGTGTCGTTGATCCGCCGGCCCTCGGATGGCGACCGCGCGGGCACCTCGCCGCGGATGGGCCAGCGCACGTCGAGACGGATCCCGTCGAGCGTCAGATGGTCGCCGGCCGCGAGCCGGCTGGTGGTCACGCCCATCGCGGCGAGTCGCTGGCGGAACGCGGCGTCGCCCGGTCCCGCGCCCAGCATCCCGTTCTCCGCGATCCCCGCCACCCGGTAGCGCGCCAGGAGCATCGCCAGGCCGGCGACGTGATCCTCGTGGGGATGGGTCAGGATGACGAGGTCGATGCGTCGGTCCCACGCCGGGACATGCCGGTCGAGGACCAGCAGCAATCGGTCGGGGTCGGGGCCACCGTCCAGCAGCAGCCGCCCGCCGCGTGGGCCCTCGACCAGGATGGAGTCGCCCTGGCCCACGTCGAGCGCGGTGACCACGAGCCGCGCGTCGCGCGTGACGGCACGCACGAGCACGCCCGCACCCACCAGCAGCATCGCCACGCCGGCCGCGCACATCACGAGCCGCCTGGTGCGGGCGGGGAGGGTGCGTGCGTCACGCCGGGGCACCACGGCATCGGACGTCGATGGCTGCGTGCCCGATCCGCGCGCGCGCCACGCGACGCCACCCACCGCCAGCGCCATGGCCACCGCGCTCGCCGTTGCCACCGCCGGTGCGAGCTCGACGCTGGCGTAGGGGAGGCCGGCGAACGCGCCCGCCACGGCGACCATCGAGCCCAGGACCGCCCAGCCGAGGACGGCGAAGGGCGCCGCGAGGATGGCCGGCACGCCGGCGCCCACCACCAGACCCGCCACGAGGCACAGGGACCCGACCAGCATCGCAGGCGCCACCAGCGGCGCGATGACCAGGTTGGCGAGCGGTGACACCAGTGACAGTCGACCGAAGTGGAGCAGCACCAACGGCAGGGTCGCCGCCTGCGCCGCGAGCGAGACGCCCAGCGACTCGCCGAGCCAGCGCCGGACGGGTCCGGGCCCAGACCCCAGCAGCCGCTGCGTGAGGCGGCTGCCCCAGGCGAGCAGGCCGGCCGTGGCGGCGACGGACAGCTGGAACCCGATGTCGCTGGCCATCGCCGGGTCGAGGAGGAGCAGGCACCACGTCGCGAGCCCCAGCGCGGCGGCCGCCGTGCCGGGCCGGCCCATCTCCCGCGCCACGAGCACCACGCCACCCATCAGCGCCGCACGGACCACGCTTGCCCCGCCACCCGCGAGCAGGGTGAACGCGCCGAGCGCGACCACGATGGCGATGGTCCGCTGACGCCTGCCCAGACCCATGGCCGCCAGGAGGCCGCCGATGACCCCGCCGATGAGCGCGATGTTCCAGCCGCTGATGGCCACGACATGGCTCAGGCCGGTGGCCGTGAACGCATCGGTCACCTCTCGGGCGACCCGGTCGCGCCGTCCCACCAGGATCGCCGAGGCGAGCCCGGCCATGGGCTCCGGGACCACCCGGGCCAGCGCTTCGTCCGCGAGCCGCCGGATCGACTCCGCGACGCCAAGGAGACCGCCCTGGTCGCCGACCAGGGCCACGTCGCGGATGCGGGTCGTGGCGACCGCGCCGATGCCGTCCAGATACGCGGCGAACTCGCTGCCATCGTGACGGACCGGTTCCAGGGGTTCGTCGAAGGCGATCCGATCGCCGGGCACCAGGGCTGGATATCGTGGCAGCCAGGCGTACGTGCGCCACGGCCCCTGGCGCCCGCCCGTGCCGGTCGCCGAATCCGGCGCGCTCACCAGCAGGACGCTCCGCTGCTGCCCGCCATCGGTGGAGCCGAGGGTGACGACCTGGGCGACCCAGGGACCCTCGGTCGCGCCCGCGGGTGGGGGCGCGACGGGCTCGGCCGCCAGCCCGCCCAGCAGGAGCCGCGCCAGGACGCTCGCGGCACCCACGGTCACCGCGATGCCGGCGGTGCGCCGCACCAGCGTCATGGCGGCCGCGCTGGCGACGCATGCCGCCAGCAGCAGCAGCAGGAGTGGCTGGCTCGGTGCCGGGACTGCGCCGCAGGCGACGCCGCACGCCACGGCGCCGAGCGCGAGCCAGCCGCTGCGGGGCATGGAGGTTCGACCAGGCTGCGTCAGCGACCGACGCCGACGAGGTCGCGCAGCTTGGTCATCGCGGCCTCGCCCACGATGCCCCGCGAGCGGAGCTCGTCGACGCTCTGGAAGGGGGCCTCCGCACGTGCCGCCACGATCTTGGCGATCGTCGCCGGGCCCACGCCAGGCAGTGCGTCGAGCTCGGCCTCCGAGGCCCGGTTGAGGTCGACGACCCCGCCCGCCGCAGCGCCCACGGGGTCCGCGGCGCCACCCGTCGCGCCGACGGGCGTGTCGCCCATCGCCGGCACGACGATCGTGAGCCCGTCGGTGACCTCCTGGGCGAGGTTGAGCGTCGTCGCGGCCGCTGCGAGGTCCACGGTCGGCCCGAAGCCACCCGCCAGCTCGAGCGCGTCCGCGACGCGTCCGCCGGCCGGCACGTGGACCAGGCCGGGTCGCGCCACGGCGCCCTCCACGTCCACCACGAGCGCGGCCGGTTGGGCGAGCGTCACGGCATCCACGCCCCGCGTGCTCGCGTCGCGTGGCGGCTCCCCGGCGTCGAGCGTGATGACAGCCGCGTCCTGTGCGTCCACGAGCACGCCACCCGGCGTGGGCATGACCAGCAGCGTGGCCATCGCGCCCAGCACCAGGGCAGCCACGAAGCCGCCCGCGAGAAGGGCGAGCTGTCGCGCGGGCAGCGCAGCCAGCGCACGGCCAGAGCCGGGCTGCACGCCCGGCTGCGCGGGGGGAGCCCCGATCGAGCGCCAGTCGGGAGCGACCGGTTCCATGGACGACCTCCAGCCGGCGGGCGGAGGCGGGTGAGCGTTGGTTCGGCGGGCCGTTCGGCGGGGCCCCTGGCGGGTTCGGCGGACCTTGGGTCGAACGGGAGACCGACCGGCACCCGGCGCCCTGTTCGGTCGTGTGGCCAAGGGGCGTCGAGGCCGAGCGGTCGAGGACCAGCCTAGCGGTCGGCTCTTATCTGATCCTTACGTGGCGCTTGCGTCCGGATCGCGCCCCGCGTCAGCCGCGCATGGACTTGACCCACTCCAGATAGTCCTTGACCAGCCGCGGGATGGGCTTGGGCAGGTCCTCGGCCATCTGCCGGATGTTGCCCACGTCAGCGATGAGCGCGACGCCCACGATGGCCACGAGGACTGCGACGACCAGTGCGACGAGCACCGTGGTCTGGACGAGTGCGCTGGCGAACCGACGGGACCGCGAGCGCGGCTTGGCGCCACCCGGGTCCGCGACGGGCGTGGCGGGCTTGGCGGCACGGGGCGCACCGCCCTTCCGGCCGGGACCGTCATGGACGAAGGTGACCGAGAGCTGCTCGCCGTTCCAGCGGCCCTCGTCGACGGCGCGCCAGCCATGCCGCGCAGCCTCGGCGGCGTCGGCGCGGAACAGCTCGTCTGCCTGCGAGCGATACAGGCCCTCGTAGACCTGGACCCGCGTCGGGCGTCTCATCGCGCCGCACGATGCCAACGGATGGGGGCCCAGTCGATCCCCCATATCTGACCATGACCATGGGGGACCCGCGGCGCTCGTCGTGGACACACCGCATAAGCGCGCGATAAGAGCCGCTGGCTACCGTGTGCCCATCGATGGACGACCGACGTGCCCCGGCGTCGTCGATACCGGTCGGACTGCCGGACGTGGGCGAGGCCTTCGTCCGGCAGTCGGCTCTCCCGGGTCAGCCGATGAGCGCCTCTAGACGCGGTCGCACCTGGGTGGCCATGCGCGTCATGGACTCCTCGTCGAACGGCGAGGGGAAGCAGCAGATGAGGTGGCGATAGCCCAGCTCGACATAGGGCCGGATATGGTCGACCACGTCGTCCACGGTGCCCACGCAGCCCCGCTCGGCCCCGATGTCCGCGGACTTGGGTCGGTCCTCGCCCACCACGGCACCGCCGTTGACGGCCAGGATCTCGTCCTGGACCCGGAGCGCCTCCGCGCGGGTGTCGCGGATGACCACCCGCTGGAGCTCGATGGTCCGTTCGATCTCGCGCTCGTCGCGGCCCACGGCCTGGCAGTGGGCCACCAGCGTCGCGTCGACGTCCCGCGCATCGTCGATGTCGCCGTTGCCCATGTTGTACAGGTCGGCGTACTGCGCCGCGAGCTTGAGCGTCACCTTGCGGCCCGTGCCGCCGATGAGGATGGGCAGGTGGTCCTGGACCGGCGGCGGGTCGTTGCGCACGGCCTCGGTCCGATATCGCCCCTCCGTGATGGTGGGCTCGGCACCGTCGAGCATGCCGCGCATGATGGGCAGCGCCTGGGACAGCCAGCGCAGCCGCTCCGGGAAGCCGCTCCCGAAGTCGATGCCAAAGCCCGTGTGCTCCACCTCGAACCACGCCGCCCCGATGCCCAGCACCGCGCGGCCCGAGCTGACGTGGTCCATGGTGGTGATCATCTTGGCCACGAGCGCTGGGTTGCGGAACGTGTTGGCCCCCACCAGCAGCCCGATCGTGGCGCGACTGGTCAGCGCCGCGACCGCGGACATCGCGGCGTAGGCCTCGAGGATGGGCCCCTCCCACGAGCCGACGATGGGATACACGTGGTCCCAGGTCCACAGCGACTCGTAGCCCAGCCCCTCGGCGCGCTGCATCGCGGCGAGGAACGATGGCCAGTCGGCGTACTGGTTCCAGCAGTTGGCGCCAAGCTTGATGGGCGCACGCATGTCAGGCACGGACCATGGCCTCCAGTCGGGGTCGGACCTCGGTTGCGAACCGGGTCATGCTCTCCTCGTCGTAGGGCGCCGGGAACCCGGCGATGAGATGGCGGTATCCCAGCGCCACGATGGGCGCGAGTCGCTCCACCACGTCCTCGGGCGTGCCCACGGGCTGGTCGTCCCAGAGCCGCGCACGTCCGTTGTGCTCGAAGATGGACGCCTGGACCCGGCGCGCCTCGTCCCGCGAGTCCCGGATGA
>JAXLXC010000020.1:0-71270 GCA_046328155.1 Chloroflexota bacterium | reverse complement strand
GCGTCATGGGCCAGGACCCCTCCGGGGAGCTCGTGTCGCTGGCACGCTCCCCGGACGCCGCGACCATGCCGGGCGTGCTGGTGCTGCGCCTCGATGCGCCCCTGCTGTTCCTCAACGCCGGGACGCTCCACGACCGGGTCAGCCAGGCATCCGCGGGCATGGACCCCAGGCCGTCCGTGGTGGTCCTGGACCTGTCGATGAGCGCGAACCTGGACATCGGCAGCCTGGCCGTCCTGGGCCGGCTGGACGAGCGCCTCCGGAACGAGGGGGTGGAGTTCCGCCTGGTGCACGCCCACCGGTTGGTCCGGGACGTGCTGGCCCGGGCTGCCGCGATGGGCACCCCGACGCCGCCGATCTACGCCACCATGTCGGACGCAGTGGGCGGGGAGGCAGGAGGGACCGGATGACGGACATCGACGGCTCGGCAGCCACCGACGACGGGGCGCAGGGTTCGCTGGCGCCGCCTGCGCCCAGCACGCCCCCGACCGGTGCGGCCGCCACCCAGGTCGGGTTCCGGCCGCTGGAGCTGCCGAGCGCGCCCTTCTGGGTGGTGCTCATCGCGGGCATCAGCGCGGTGCTGCTCGTCGTGGCCGCCTCGTCGGCGCTGTTCGTGTTCGCCATCGGCATCGCCCTGTCGTTCTTCCTGGTGCCGGTCGTCAACTGGCTGGTGCGTCATGGCGTGCCCCGCATCGGGGCCTCGATCCTGGTGGTCGTGGTCCTCGTCCTCATCACGCTCACCGCGCTCCTCATCGGCGCCTACATCCTGATCGAGCAGGGGACCGCCTTCGTCCAGTCGCTGCCCAGCCTGTTCGCCGACCTCAAGGCCGACTTCGATGCGCTCGAGCTGCCGAGCTGGCTGGAGCAGGCGGTCACGGCGGTGGGCACGACCCTCCAGAGCACCCTCGCCACCGTGGACTGGGGGGCGTGGATCATCGGCTTCCTGCAGGGGCTCCTGGGCGTGGTGGGGCTGCTCTTCAGCTTCATGCTGCTGCCGTTCTTCCTGTTCTACCTGCTCAAGGACCAGCCCAGGATGTCGGGCACCTTCTATCGGAACGTGCCGGAGCCGTGGAAGGCGGACGTCAGCCGGATGATCACCATCTGCGTCACGGACTTCGCCCAGTACTTCAAGGCGGAGATCCTGGTGGGCGCGATCATGTTCTGCATCGTGTCCGTGGGCATGGTGGTGTTCGGCACGGTCATCCCGGATGCCGGGATCCTGGTGAGCTTCGCGCTGCTGCTGGGTCTCGCGGCCTTCGTGTTCGAGCTCATCCCCCAGATCGGACCGATCCTGAGCTACATCCCGGCGCTCCTGCTCGCGGCCACCGTCAGCCCGGTCGCGGTGGCCGTCATCAGCGTGTTCTACTTCATCATCTTCAACATCGAAGGCTCCATCCTGGTACCGACCTTCGAGGGCAAGATGATCAGCTTCAGCGGCGCGTCCGTGCTGCTGCTGATCGCGATGGGCTTCGCGCTCGCGGGCATCATCGGCGCCATCATCGCGCTGCCCGTCGCGGCCATCGCGCGCGACCTGTTCGGGCTATTCTTCCGGCGCGCGCAGGAGCAGGCGGGGCTGCCGCCGCCCGAGGCCCCCGATGCCGAGCTCGCGGCCGGCTGACCAGCGACCGGGCGTCGACCGCGCGGGGATCCATGCGGACGGGGTGATGCGCCCTCGGGCGTCCGTCCACAGACTTGCCGTCCATGCGCCAGACGCTGGCGCCCGGCCCATGGCCGGGTTGGCAGAACGGGGGACCTCGAGGATGCGAACACGTCGACCGACCGCTGCCGTCGTGGCAGCCGTGGCGTTCGCCCCGCTGACCCCCGCGACCGCCACGGACCTGGCGGCCGCGACCGGGTCCGGTGCCGGGCTGACCGTGGGCAATGGGCAGGCGAGCGGCCGCGGCGGCCGGGGCCCGTCATGGACCTGAGCGCCCTGGGCGACTGGACCCTGGGCTCCTTCGTCATCGTCGACCTCGTCGCGGCGACGACCAACGCCTTCAACGGCGCGATCCTGGCGCGCCAGCCCTCCCACTACCGGGGGTTCACCCTGGTGGGGATCCTGCTCATCGCGGTCCTCGGCGGCATCGGTGGTGGCGTGAGCCGGGACATCCTGCTCAACGACGTCCCATCGGCGCTGACCAACCCGTGGTACCTCATCCTGTGCACCGTGGCCGCCGTGCTCGCGCTGCGGGTGGCGGCATCGCTGGACCAGAGCCGGCTGTCCCGGCTGTTCGACTTCATGGCCACGTTCTCGCTGCCCTGGTACGCCGTGGTTGGCACGAGCAAGGCGCTGGACATGGACCTGCCGCTCGTCGCGTGCGTGCTCATCGGCGTGGTGGGCCCCACCGCGGGTCGCTTCTTCATCGACCTGACCTGCGGCGTCACGCCGCAGCACTTCGTGCGTGGTGAGTGGTTCGTGGGGACCGCGGTCCTCGCGAGCATCGTCTACATCGTGCTCGAGGACCACGGGTTCTGGTTCGCGACGTTCGCGGCCTTCCTGGTCGGCTTCTCGTTCCGCTTCGCGGCCCGGCGGCTCCGCTGGGAGGAGCCCCTGCCCAACCAATCGGACGGGACCGCGGTCCTGTCCTCCTAGGCCCCCGGTAGCAGTAGGGACGCATCACGTGACTGCTCCACGTCCAGCCACCGACGCAGGGCGCGCGCCCGAGCGCGCGCCGTTGGTGCTGCTCTCGCTCATCCTGGTCGCCGCGGTCGCCAACCTCAACCTGTCGGTCGCCAACGTCGCGCTGCCGTCCATCGGCCTCGCGTTCGACGCGTCGCAGACCCAGCTCGACCTGGTGGCCGTCGGCTACTCCCTGGGCCTCGCAGCATCGGTGCTCTGGCTGGGCGCGCTGGGTGACCGCTACGGTCGCAAGCTGATGCTCATCCTGGGCGTCGCGCTGTCGGTGCCGGCGTGCTTGATGGCCGCCTTCGCGCCCAGCGTCGAGGTGCTCATCATCGCCCGACTGCTGGGCGGTCTCTCGGCGGGCATGGCATATCCCACCACCCTGGCGCTCATCACGGCGCTGTGGTCGGGGCCCGGGCGGACCAAGTCCATCGCCCTCTGGTCGGCCCTCGGCGGTGCCATCGCCAGCCTGGGGCCCCTGGTGTCGGGCTACCTCCTCCAGCACTTCGACTGGGGCTCGGTGTTCCTGGTCACGCTGCCGCTCGCCGCGGTGGCGCTGCTCATGGCCTGGCGCTTCGTGCCGGCGCACGTCAACGAGACCACGGAGCCGGTCGACAACATCGGTGGCGTGCTCTCCGCGATCATGGTGGGCGCGCTCATCCTGGGCATCAACTTCGCACCGGTTCCCAACCGGACCACGCTCGCCATCGGGCTGTTCGTGGTGGCGGTGGTGGCGGTGGTCCTGTTCGTGATGCGCCAGCGCCGCGCCGCCAACCCGTTGTATGACCTCGCGGTCGCCGCGCGACGCGTGTTCTGGGTGGCGGCGGTCGCGGGCATCATCGTGTTCGGCTCGCTCATGGGCGCCATGTTCCTGGGCCAGCAGTTCCTCCAGAACGTGCTGGGCTACGACACCCTCGCCGCCGGGGCGGCCATCCTGCCCGCCGCCATCGCCATGGTCATCGTGGCGCCGCGCTCGGCCAAGCTGGTGGAGGCCAAGGGCGCCCGGTTCACGCTCCTCGTGGGCTACGTGTTCGTGCTGCTGGGCTTCGCGACCATGCTCCTCCTGTGGCAGGAGGGCGCCAACTACCTGGTGGTCGGGCTCGGCTACGCGTTCGTGGGCATCGGCGTGGGCTTCGCCGGCACGCCGGCCTCCCACTCCCTGACAGGGTCGGTCCCCGTGACCCGCGCCGGCATGGCGTCCGGCACCGCCGACCTCCAGCGCGATCTGGGTGGGGCGCTCATGCAGTCCATCTTCGGCGCCCTGCTGACCGCGGGCTACGTCGCCGCCGCCACGGCCGCCGTGACGAGCGCGCCGCCCAACCCGGACCTGGACCAACAGCGTCATCAGCCAGCTCACCATGTCCTTCGCGGGCGCCGCCGAGGTCGCCACGCAGTTCCCGGAGTACGCGACGCAGATCACGACCGCCGCCAAGGCCGCGTTCCTGGACGGTGACCAGTGGGCCTATCTCGCGGGCATCGTGGCCGTGCTCATCGGCGCCGCGCTCGTGTACCTCAAGTTCCCCAAGCACGACGAGGAGCGCCAGCTCCTCGCGGAGTACCACGCCACCGACGCGGCTGCCCAGGCCGCGCTACCGACGATCGAGAGGAGTCCTTCGAGTGCCCAGCCGTCCTGACACCCACGCGCGCACGGTCCTGCCGATCCCGGACCGCCCATATGCGGGCACCGTGGTGTACGACCACAAGAACCCGGATGCCACGTTCCCGGCCATCGAGCCGCTGCGGCCGCCGGATGGGGCGCCGAACGTGCTCATCGTGCTCATCGACGACGTCGGCTTCGGTGCCTCCAGCACCTTCGGTGGCCCCTGCCAGACCCCCACGTTCGATGCCATCGCGGCCGACGCGGTGCGCTACACGCGCTTCCACACGACCGCCCTGTGCTCGCCGACCCGGCAGGCCCTGCTGACCGGTCGCAACCACCACTCGGTGGGCATGGGTGGCATCACCGAGATCGCGACCTCCGCGCCGGGCTACAACTCGCTGCGTCCCAACACCAAGGCGCCCCTCGCGGAGACGCTCCGGCTCAACGGCTACTCCACGGCCCAGTTCGGCAAGTGCCACGAGGTGCCGGTCTGGGAGACCAGCCCCATGGGTCCCTTCGACCGCTGGCCCGCGGGCGGCGGCGGCTTCGAGTACTTCTACGGCTTCATCGGCGGCGAGGACAACCAGTGGGACCCGGCGCTCTACGAGGGCACCACGCCCGTCGAGCCGCCCAAGACGCCCGAGGAGGGCTACCACCTCACCGAGGACCTGGCGGACCACGCCATCTCGTGGGTGCGGCAGCAGAAGGCGCTCATGCCCGACAAGCCGTTCTTCATGTACTTCGCGCCCGGCGCCACCCACGCGCCGCACCACGTCCCGCCGGAGTGGATCGAGAAGTACAAGGGCAAGTTCGCGCATGGCTGGGACCGCCAGCGGGAGATCACCTTCGCGCGCCAGCGCGAGCTTGGGGTGATCGGACCGGATGCGGAGCTGACCTCGCGCCACGCCGAGATCCCCGCCTGGGACGACATGGACCCGGCGCTCAAGCCCGTGCTCGAGCGGGAGATGGAGGTCTATGCCGCGTTCCTGGAGCACACCGACCACCACGTCGGGCGGCTCGTCGACGCCATCAAGGACCTGGGCGTCTACGACGACACCCTGGTGTACGTGATCGTCGGGGACAACGGCGCCTCCGCGGAGGGCACGCTCCAGGGCGCCTTCAACGAGATGGCCAACTTCAACGGCATGGGCGGCCTCGAGACGGCGGAGTTCATGCAGTCGAAGATGGACGAGTTCGGCTCGCCGTCGTCCTACAACCACTACGCGGTGGGCTGGGCGTGGGCGATGGACACGCCCTACCAGTGGACCAAGCAGGTGGCCTCCCACTGGGGTGGCACCCGCAACGGGACCATCGTGCGCTACCCCGAGCTCATCGCCGACCGAGGCGGGGTGCGCCACCAGTTCTGCCACGTCATCGACGTGGCCCCCACCATCCTCGAGGTGGCCGGCATCCCCGAGCCGACCTTCGTCAACGGCGTCCAGCAGAGCCCCTACGAGGGCACGAGCATGGCGTACAGCTTCACGGAGCCAGACGCGGCCGAGCGCCACGACGTCCAGTACTTCGAGATGTTCGGGAACCGCGGCATCTACTACAAGGGTTGGAGCGCGGTGACGAAGCACCTCACCCCGTGGCTCATGGTGGGCCAGAAGGTGGTCGCGTTCGACGATGACGTCTGGGAGCTGTACGACGGCAGCTCGGACTGGACCCAGGCCCACGACCTGTCCAAGGAGCAGCCGGACAAGCTGCACGAGCTCCAGCGCCAGTGGCTGCTGGAGGCCATGCGCTACAACGTGCTGCCGCTCGACGACCGGGGCATCGAACGGGCCGTGCCCGAGATCGCCGGGCGTCCGACGCTCATCAAGGGCGACTCGCAGCTCCTGTTCCCGGGCATGGGCCGTCTCTCCGAGAACAGCGTCGTCTCCATCAAGAACAAGTCGTTCTCGGTGACGTCCAACATCATCGTGCCGGACGGCGGGGCGCGCGGCACGATCGTCGCCCAGGGTGGTCGCTTTGGTGGGTGGGCCCTCTACGTCATCGACGGCGTGCTGCGGTTCACGTACAACGTGCTGGGCATCAACCATTTCACGACGAGCGCATCGGGTGCCATCCCCACCGGCGCCCACCAGGTGCGCATGGAGTTCGCGTACGCCGGCGGTGGCCTGGGCAAGGGCGGCACGGTCACGCTCTACCACGACGGCGAGCCCGTCGGCACAGGCACCCTCCCGTTCACCCAGGCCATGATCTTCTCCGCCGACGAGACCACCGACGTGGGCTACGAGAGCGGTACCACCGTGAGCCCGGACCTGACGCCCGGCACGAGCCGGTTCAACGGCCGCATCGAGTGGGTCCAGATCGACGCCGGCACGGACGCCCACGATCACCTGATCGACCCCGAGGAACGTCTCAAGATCGTCATGGCCCGTCAGTAGGCCAGTACACTCGCGGCGGAGGTGACCATGACGCGACCGTTCCAAGGGACCATCAACATCGACTCCCGGGACTCCATCCCGGACTGGGAGCCGTACCGGCAGCCGCAGGCACCCGAGGGTGCGCCGAGCGTGCTCTACGTCGTCCTGGACGACGTGGGCTTCTCGGCCATGGAGCCATGGGGCGGCCTCATCGAGACCCCCAACATCCAGCGCCTCGCGGCGCAGGGCGTGACGTACACCAACTGGCACACCACCGCGCTCTGCTCGCCCACGCGCTCCTCGCTCCTGACGGGCCGCAACCACACCACCAACGGCATGGCCTGCATCGCCGAGGCCACGACGGGCTTCCCCAACGCCAACGGCCACATCCCGTTCGAGTGCGCCACCATCGCCGAGGTCCTGGGCGAGCGTGGCTGGAACACCTACATGCTGGGCAAGTGGCATCTCGTCGCGGCCGACGAGATGAACATGGCGTCCACCAAGCGCAACTGGCCGGTGGGGCGTGGCTTCGAGCGCTACTACGGCTTCCTGGGCGGCGAGACCAACCAGTGGTATCCCGACCTGGTCTACGACAACCACTACACGGAGCAGCCCAGCCTGCCCGCCTCGGCCGAGGAGTGGGCGGAGGGCAAGGTGGGCTACCACCTGACCGAGGACCTCACGGACCGGGCCATCTCGTTCATCCGGGACGCCAAGGTCATCGCGCCCGACAAGCCCTTCTTCATGTACTTCTGCCCGGGGGCCGCGCATGCGCCCCATCACGCCCCCAAGGAGTGGATCGACAAGTACAAGGGCAAGTTCGACATGGGCTACGACAAGTACCGCGAGCTGGTGTTCCAGCGCCAGCTGGCGATGGGGATCATGCCTGAGGGCGCCGAGCTGACGCCCGCGAACCCCTATGCCCAGGAGACCAGCGTCGAGGGCAAGCCCTGGAACCCGGTGGACGTGACGCGGCCGTGGGACTCGCTGTCCGCCGAGGAGCAGGCACTCTTCGCGCGCATGGCCGAGGTCTACGCCGGCTTCCTGTCGCACACCGACCACCACATCGGCCGGCTGCTGGACTACCTCGAGGAATCGGGCCAGATGGACAACACCATCGTGGTCCTGGTGTCCGACAACGGCGCCTCGGGCGAGGGCGGCCCCAACGGCTCGGTCAACGAGAACAAGTTCTTCAACGGCATCCCCGACAGGATCGAGGACAACCTGCCCTACCTCGACCGGCTGGGCAGCCCCGACACCTACAACCACTACCCCACGGGCTGGGCCTGGGCCTTCAACACGCCCTTCAAGATGTGGAAGCGCTACAACTTCGAGGGCGGCATCGCGGACCCGCTCGTGGTGTCGTGGCCGACCGGCATGAAGGCCCGAGGCGGCATCCGTCACCAGTACAACCACGCCACGGACATCGTGCCCACGATCTATGACTGCCTGGGCATCGAGATGCCCCAGGTGGTCAAGGGCTACACCCAGATCCCGCTCGAGGGCCAGAGCTTCCGCTACAGCTTCGACGACGCGGCCGCGGACACCCAGAAGGAGACCGGCTTCTTCTCGATGCTCGGCTCGCGGGCGCTGTGGCACAAGGGCTGGAAGATCACCTCGGTCCACCCCACCATCGCGGGCTGGGGCCACTACGACGAGGACCGCTGGGAGCTCTACGACACCACGACCGACCGGACCGAGATGCACGACCTGGCGGCGGAGCATCCCGAGAAGGTCAAGGAGCTCGTGGCGCTGTGGTACTACGAGGCGGGTCGCTTCAATGGGCTGCCCCTCGAGGACCGCACCGCGCTCGAGGTGCTGACCACCGAGCGGCCGCAGATGTCCACGCCGCGTGACCGCTACATCTACTACCCCGGGTGCGCGGAGGTGCCGGAGTCGGCCGCCGTCAACGTCCGGAACCGCTCCTACACCATCGCAGCCGAGGTGTCCGTGGACACGCCGGAGGCGGCGGGCGTGCTGTTCTCGCACGGTGCGCGCTTCGGCGGGCACTCGCTGTACATCAAGGATGGCAAGCTCAAGTACGCGTACAACTTCGCGGGCATGTTCGCCCAGGAGGTGGTCTCGTCGTCCGACGTGCCCACCGGGCAGCACGTCCTGTCGGCGGCGTTCGTGCGGGAGGGCAGCGACATGCCCACCCACGGCACGGTGACCCTGTACGTCGACGACCAGGCGGTCGGCTCGGCGGAGATCAAGACCCAGCCGGGCAACTTCTCGCTCGTGGGGGAGGGGCTCAACGTGGGCCGTGACCCGGGCGAGCCGGTGACCACCGACTACGCCGGGCGAGGCGACTTCGCGTTCACCGGCGGCACCATCCGGCAGGTGATCGTGGACGTCTCGGGCGAGGCGTACGTGGACCTGGAGAAGGAAGCGATCGCGATCTTCGCGCGCGACTAGCACCATCGGTCGCCCGGGCACGTGCCCGGGCGACCCGCACGAGGATCGACCAATGACCGACCAGACCACCCAGCCGGCGCCCGGATCCGGTGGCGCCACCGCCGCCACCCGCCTCCAGCCCATCCCAGCCCCAGCGGGCGACCCGACCGAGGCCGTGGTCATCGCGGCGGAGCTCACCGACGACCAGGGCGTCCTGGCGCAGGGCGCGGTGGCGGTGGAGGGTGGCCACGCCCTGCTCGTCGCCCGCTTCGCCGACACGGACGCCGCGCTCGAGGTCTATCAGGGCCTCAGGGATGGCGAGGCGGCCGGCGACTTCCACATCGATGGCGTGCTCGTGGTCAAGGCCGATGCCGATGGCAAGGTGGAGATCCAGCAGCTGACCGACCACCACACCAAGCGCGGCCTCGGCTGGGGCGTCGTGGCCGGCGTCGTGGCGGGCATCGTGTTCCCGCCCAGCATCCTGGCCAGCGCCGTGGCGCTGGGTGGGGCGGGCGCCGTCCTGGGCAAGATCGGCAACATCCGTCAGAAGGGCAGGGTGGAGCAGGCCGTCGCCGATGTCATCACCGCCGGCACGTCCGGGATCCTGGCGCTGGTGGACATCCAGGACCTGCCCGCGGTCACCGAGGCGATGCCCGCGGCGCAGCAGGTCACCAGCATCCCGGTGGACGAGGCGACCGCCGCGACCATCGAGCAGGCGGCCACGGACGCTGGCGATGCGCCTGCCGCCCCGACACCCCCGGCCGGCTGAGCCGGCACCGTGACACCGGGCTGACCGGCGTCACGGGGACCAGGAGGAGGCCCACGGGCCCGGGGGCGTCGCCCCCGGGCCCGTGGTCGTCTCAGGCGCCCGTCGCCCGTCGCCCGTCGCCCGGCGCCCGTCGCCCGGCGCCCCCAGGCCCGTGGTGGTCTCGGGCGCCTGAGACGCCCCGTCCCCGCGCCAGCGGGCACCCGCGCGGGGCCCGTCACGTCGCCCGCGACCCATGGACGCCCGCTCGGGCGGTCGGCGGCTATGCTTTGCGGGCATGCACGCATCCGCACGGGCCCCTCGCGTTCGATGGCGCCCATGACATCCGTGCTGCTGGACGCGAAGCTGATGCCTCCGCCCTGGCGGCCGGGGTCGCCTTCCCGCATGGGTCTGATCGACCGGGTCCGCACGGACGACCGCCAGGTGGTCGTGGTGACGGCTCCAGCTGGCTACGGCAAGAGCACGTTCCTGCGGCAATGGGCCGAGCGCGAGGACCGCGCCGTGGCCTGGGTCTCGCTCGAGGCCACGGACGACGACGAGACCGTGCTCCTGGACTACATCGCGAACGCGCTCGAGCGGGCGGGGTCGCTGGGCTCGGGCGCCTCCCTCGTGGTCGGCCAGCCGCCGGGTGCCATGCGCACCGCCGCGCTGACCCGACTCGCGGCGACCATGTGGCGGACGGAGCAGCCGACCGTGCTGATGATCGACGACGTCGACCAGCTGCGGACGGCCGACAGCATCGATGCCCTGGCGTGGCTTGCGGAGCACCTGCCGCCCACCACGCGGCTGGCCGTGGCGAGCCGCGTCCGCCTGCCGCTGCCGTTGGCGCGCCTGCGGGCCCGGGGACGCCTGCTGGAGGTCGGGACGCTCGACCTCGCCATGTCGGAGTCCGAGGCCCGGGAGCTGCTGGAGGGGTCCGGCCTGCACCCGACGGATGACGACGTCGTGGCCATCACGCGGCGCACCGAGGGGTGGCCTGCGGGCATCTACATGGCCGCCCTGTCGCTCCGTGCCGGAGGCGGCGGCCACCTCGCGCTGCCAGGGCCCACCCGCGCGGCCGTCCTGCCCGACGGCATGGCGGACCGATATGCCGCCGAGTTCCTGCGGACCGAGGTCCTCGACCGGCTGGCGCCCGACCTGCTGGACTTCCTGGTGCGGACCAGCCCGCTCGATCGGTTCGATGCCCGGCTGTGCGACCAGGCCCTCGGTCGCACCGGTTCGGGGGAGGTGCTGGGGGAGCTCGAGCGCACCAATGCGTTCCTCGTGCCGCTCGACGGACGCTCGCGGTGGTATCGGTATCACCACCTGTTCCGGGAGCTGCTCCTGACCGAGCTGCGGCGTCGCGACCCAGACCAGGAGGTGCTGGTCCAGCATCGGGCTGCCGCGTGGTTCGCCGCCCACGACGACCCGGACAGCGCCGTCGAGTACGCGCATCTCGCGGGCGACGACCAGATGGTCGCGTCGCTGCTGGTCGCCAACGGCCTGCGCCTCTACCGCGCCGGACGTCTGGCCACGCTCGACCGATGGTTCGGCTGGTTCGATGTGGACGAGCTGGCACGGGCGCCCCGACTGGCCATCCTGGGCGCCTGGATCTGGGCGCTCTCCGGCCGCACCAGCCGTGCCGAGCGCTGGGAGGACGTGCTCCGACCGATGCTCGACGAGCTCGACCCGCCGACGCGGGCGGCCTACGCCGCGCTCCGGGCGGTGACGGGCCGCATGCCCATCGACCTCCAGGTCGAGGAGGCGCACATCGCGCTCGCCGGCGTGCCGGAGGGCGACGCGTGGCGGGCCAACGCATACCTGGGCGCCGGCGTCCAGCACCTGCTGCACGGGGATCCGGCGGCTGCCGACGTCCTCATGGTTCGGGCGATCGATCATGGCATCGAGATCGGGGGCATCCCCGCCGCCACCACCGCGCTGGGCATCCGGGCGCACATCGCCATGGCGCGCGGTGACTGGGGCCATGCGGACGAGCTCACGCGACGTGCCCGATCGCTCATCGCCGAGTACCGGCTGGAGGGGTATGGCACGAGCGCCCTGGCGTTCGCGACGGGCGCCCATGTCGCGGCACACGCAGGCGCGCACGCCGTGGCACAGGCGGACATCGCGCACGTCCAGCGCGTCCGACCGATCCTGACGGCGACCATCCCGTATCTCGCGGCACGGGTCCGGTTGGAGGTCGCCCATGCCTATCTCGCGCTCGGCGAGGTGGCCGGCGCGCGGTTGATGCTCGCGGAGGTCGCCGACCTCATCGCGGTGCGACCCGGCATCGCGCCACTGGCCGCGGAGATGGACGGCCTGCGTGCACGCGCGGGCGGCATGACCAGCGGTCGCGCCGGCGCCGCCACCCTCACGACCGCCGAGCTGCGGCTCCTGGGCTACCTGCCCAGCCACCTCTCGTTCCGCGAGATCGCCGACCGGCTGTACGTGTCCATCAACACCGTCAAGACGCAGGCCATCTCCATCTACACCAAGCTCGGGGTCTCGTCCCGGAGCGCGGCCATCGACGCCGCGGTCGCGCAGGGGCTGCTCGACTCCTCCGCGACCCGGTTCCCGCCCGTCGCGGCCGATCTGGTCCTCGAGCGTCGCGGGGAGGCGACGACCCCGGCTCGGTCGGCGTCCGGGCGCTGAGGGTCGCCCTCCGCGGCCCACGACGGGGTACCGTACCCCCATGACGCACGCCGATCCCAGCCAGACGCTCCGGCCGCTGCGGCGCGTGCGTCAGGTCCGCCTGTTCACGGACCAGCCCGTCGACGATGCGCAGCTGGACGCCATCGTGGACGTCGGACGCTGGTCCGGCAGCAGCCGCAACGGCCAGCCGTGGCGCTTCATCGCGGTCCGCGACGTGTCCCTGGTGCGCGCCATCGGGGCCATGGATTTGCCCCACAGCCGCGCGCTGACCTCGGCCACGGCCGCCGTGGTCGTGGTCATGCCGACGGGCGGCGAGGCGAGCCAGTCGAACGCCTATGACGAGGGGCGCGCGTCGGAGCGGATGCTCATCGCGACCGGCGAGCTAGGTCTGGCCGGTGGCCTGCTCTGGGTCTCGCCCGCGGGGCGGGTCGCGGTGAACGAGGCGCTGGGCATCCCCCCAGGCTGGACCGCCCGGTCGGTGCTGGCCATCGGCCATCCGGCGCCCGAGGCGCTGGCGCCCAAGAACCCGCCTGGCCAGGCTCGGCTGTCGCGGTCGAGGACGGTGTCCGTGGACCGCTGGTCCGACGAGCAGGCAGGCTGAGCGGACGACGCATGGCGACCATCGGCCTCGTGCTGCCCTACGCGGTGGGCGTCGCCCTGAGTCCCATGGCCATCGTGGCGGTCATCGTGCTCGCGCGCTCGGCGCACGCCAGCGTCAACGGGAGTGCGTTCGTGGTGGGCTGGCTGCTGGGCCTGGTCGTCGCCACGCTCGCGCTGGTCCTGCTGGCGGGCGTGCTGGGCGCGGGCGCCACGCCCCGGCCCGCCTGGGTCGAGGTCGCGCGTCTGGTGGGTGGTGCGCTGCTCCTGCTCTTCGCGTGGGAGCGCGCCGGTGCCCGCCGCTCGGCGGACGGGCCGGGACACTCGTGGGTGGCCGGGCTGGGGCGGGTCTCGGCGGACCGGGCGCTCGCCATGGGCGCGGTGCAGGCGGCGCTGGACCCCCGGAAGCTGGTCGTCATCGCCGCCACGGCGCTCGCCCTCGCGGGCGCTGGCGAGGGGTCGACCCAGGCGCTCGTGTCGCTCGTCGTGTTCGCCCTGGTGGGCACCGTCGGCGTGGCCCTGCCCATCGTCTGGCCCCGGGTGGCGGGCGCGACCGCCCACGCGCGGCTCGAGGCGATCGGCG
Organism: Chloroflexota bacterium; assembly: GCA_046328155.1. Taxonomy (GTDB): domain Bacteria; phylum Chloroflexota; class Limnocylindria; order Limnocylindrales; family CSP1-4; genus JAFMJV01. Next base: position 57,710 of record JAXLXC010000020.1, on the reverse strand, counting down.
ACCGCCTGGCCGACGACAACGCCACCATCCAGGCGGTGACCCTCCTGTTGCTGGGCACGCTGCTCGCGGGCCAGGGCCTGGCCGGGCTCTAGCGGACCGACGCGATGGCCGATCCGACGAGCGCCCTCGCCACGGCGGCGCCGACGCCAGCGCCCGCCCCGGCGCCGACGCCTGCGGTGCTGGTGCCCGCGAACCCCCAGACCGAGCAGCTGGTGGGCTGGCTCTCGGTCAACTGGATCGGGATCTTCGTCGTCGCCGTCACCCTCTTCGTCGTGTGGCGCTTCGCGCGCCCGTTCATCCACAGGATTGTCATGGGACTGCTCGACGCGCAGGAGCGCGCGATGCCCACGGGCTCGCCGCCCGACGAGATCGCGAAGCGCGCCGCGACCCTCGAGGACATCGCTAACCGGCTCATCCGGCTGGGGCTGTTCTTCGCGGTCATCTTCATGGTCTTCGGCGTGTTCAACCTGTGGTCGGTCATCGCGGGGCTGGGGCTGTTCCTCGCGGCCCTCACGCTCGCCGGCCAGAGCGTCATCCTCGACTACATCATGGGCCTGCTCATCATCCTCGAGGGCCAGTACTTCAAGGGGGACACCATCTCGGTGGGCGGCATCGAGGGCGAGGTGGAGGAGGTCGGCCTGCGTCGCACGGTCCTCCGGGACACCCAGGGGACGGTCCATTCGATCTCCAACGGCACGATCCGCGTGTCCTCCAACCTGACCCGCATCTATGCGGTGGCCATGGTCGACATCGAGGGCGTCCGCAACCGCGACGTGGAGTCGGTCATCGCGGTCATGAACCGGGTCGGCGAGGAGCTCGCCGCGGACGAGGCCTGGGCGCCGCTGGTGGTGGAGACGCCGCGCTATCGCTCCACGGTCGCGTTCACGGACCTGGGCGTGACCCTGCGGATGTCGACCAAGGTGCGACCCGCGGGCCGCTGGTCGGTGCCGGCGGAGCTGCGCCGCCGCATGGCGCTCGCGCTGCCAGCCGCGGGGATCCGCCTCAACCGTCGGATGGGTGCCCACCAGGGCTCGCCCAGCCCCGACGAGGACGCGTCCGGGGCCGGCGCGCAGCCGGGCGCGTGATGGACTTCCACGACCTGATGGAGGGCGCGACCCAGCTCTTCGAGGCCGCAGGCGTGCTGGTCCTCGCGGGCGGCTCCATCTGGGCCGCAATCGATGCGGGGCGAGCCATGGCGACCCGGACGCCGGGGGTCTATGGACGCTTCCGCCGTGACATCGGCCGCTCCATCCTCCTGGGACTGGAGCTGCTCATCATCGCCGACATCATCCTCACCGTGACCGTGGACCAGACCCTGGAGAGCGCAGCGACCCTGGGGCTCATCGTGCTCGTGCGGACGTTCCTCAGCTTCTCGCTCGAGGTGGAGCTCGAGGGCGTGCTCCCGTGGCGCAAGCGCGACGCTGCGCCCGCGGCCGCGGAGGCCGGGACCGTCGACCTCGACTGAGGGCCGTGCGGCCGGGCCGTGGCGTGCGTCGGCCGCTCGCGCTCGAGGTCGCGTCGCGCTGAGGCGTCCGCCCGACGATGCTACGCTCGACGCCGGACGCGACCGCGCAGGACCGACCATGTCCCGGTCGTCGCAGGGAAGGGGTGGCTCGGGTGGGACGGATGCCGATGCCCGACGCGCGGACGATGCGCCGCACGCTCAGGCGGTCGGGGCAGGCGGAGCTGGTGCTGCCGGCGGACCGCGACCCCATCGGCATCATCGAGCGCCAGCACGCGACGCGCCTCGCCGACCTGGTGCCGGTCCGGGTCGGCCGGATGCTGCAGTCGCCCTTCGCGTTCTATCGTGGCGCGGCGGCGGTGATGGCGGCGGACCTCGCGCAGGCGCCCGTCACGGGCGTCCGCGTCGTGGCCTGCGGCGACGCGCACCTCGGCAACCTGGGCTTCTTCGCCTCGCCCGAGCGACGCCTGCTGTTCGACCTCAACGACTTCGACGAGGGTGGCATCGCGCCCTGGGAGTGGGACCTCAAGCGGCTGGCGACGAGCGTCGAGCTGGCCGCCCGAGCGGCGGGCTTCGGGGGTGTCGACCGAGCGGCGGCCACGGTCGCGACCGTGCGCGCCTACCGCACGTGGCTCGCGCGGATGATGGGCATGTCATCGATCGGGCGCTTCCACGACCATGTGGAGGTCGCCGAGGGCCTCCAGCGGATGCGCCGGCACCCAGACCGCGGCCTCGTGCGTCGGGCCGCCGCCCGGGCGCGCCGCCGCACGTCGGAGCGGGTGCTCGACGACCTCACGGCGACCAGCGAGGACGGCGAGCTGCGGATCGTGGGGCAGCCACCCGTGACGCGCCGGCTGTCGGAGGGCGCCACCGCGTTCCTCCCGCCGCTGTTCGAGGCCTACCGGGGGACCCTGCGCGAGGACGTCCAGCTGCTGCTGTCCGGGTTCCGCATCGTCGACGCGGTGCTGCGCGTGGTGGGCGTGGGGAGCGTGGGCACCCGCTGCTACATCGTGCTGCTCCAGGGCCCCCACGACGAGCCGCTGTTCCTCCAGGCCAAGGAGGCGCAGCCGACGGTGCTCGTGACGCACGGCCGGATGCCGCTGGCCGTGCCGGGCGCGCCGTCGGACGAGCCGTTCAACGAGGGGCACCGGGTGGTCGCGGCGCAGCGCATCCTCCAGGCGCACCCCGACCCGTTCCTGGGCTGGGTGCGCGGCTTCGCCGGTCACGGGTCCGCCCGGCGCCCGGCGGACTTCTACGTCCGCCAGTTCCGGGACATGAGGGGCTCCATCGATGCCAGCCGTCTGGACGCGGCCCAGCTGGCCCGCTACGGCTCCGCCTGTGGCAGCCTGCTGGCGCGCGCCCACAGCCAGTCCCCGGGCGGTGGGGCCGTCGCGGACTACCTGGGCGGCTCCGAGCGGTTCGACGGCGCCATCGCCGCGTGGGCCAGGGCCTACGCCGACGTGGCCGAGGCGGACCACCAGGCGCTCGCCGACGCGGTGGCCGCGGGTCGGCTGCCGGCCGTGCAGGACGTGTAGCTCGCCCGCCGCGACCCGGTCCGGTGGTACGGTGTCGCCGATGAGCCGCGACACCGAGGACCTCAACCGGCGCCTGCTGCGCGCCCGCGACGCCATGGATCGCGCGTTCGCCGAGCCGCTCGACATCCCCGCCGTCGCCGCCGTCGCGCATGTGTCGGAGGCCCACTTCATCCGCAGCTTCCGAGCCACCTTCGGCGAGACGCCCCATCGGTACCTCCAGCGCCGTCGCGTGGAGCGGTCCATGCGTCTCCTCCGGGAGACCGACCGAAGCGTCACCGACGTGTGCCTCGACGTGGGGTTCACGAGCCTGGGCACGTTCAGCCGGACGTTCCGGGACATCGTGGGCCAGACGCCCACGGCCTATCGCGCCGGCAACGGCCCGATGGCCGCGCCCAACTGCTCCCAGATGGCTGGCACGCGCCCCCGGGCCGCCGCGCCGACGCCCCGATCGAGCAGTTCCGGAGAAGCGCCGGTCGCCGTCGCTCCCTAGCATCGGGCCATCGATGCCCGTCAGCCAAGGAGTCCACCCATGATCACCCGTCTCAACGTCGCCAGCATCTACGTCCTCGACAAGGACGAGGCGCTGGCGTTCTATGTCGACAAGCTGGGCCTGGAGAAGGGCGCGGACGTGCGCCAGGGCGACTACCGCTGGCTCACCGTGCGCGTGCCGGGCCAGCCGGACGTGGAGATCTCGCTCGAGCAGCCCGGGCCGCCGCTCCACGACGAGGCGACCGCGGCGCAGCTCCGCGACCTCATCACCAAGGGCGCCATGAGCGGTCTCGTCTTCCACACCGACGACATCCACGGGCTGTACCGGACGCTCCGGGAGCGGGGCGTGGACGACTTCACCCAGGAGCCCACGGAGCACTTCTATGGCACCGACATGGGGCTCCGCGACCCGTTCGGGAACGCCATCCGGGTGCTCCACCGGGGCAAGGCTCCCGCCCAGGCGTCGGCCTGACGCACGTCGACCGCACACGAAGGAGGCATCGCGATGGCCACCACGGCGAAGCAGTCGAGCAAGTCCAAGACCACCCGGTCATCCGGCGGGGACGGCACGGGCCTGTCCGAGGTCGAGCGCGCGGCGCTCAAGGAGACCCTGCAGGAGCGGCGGAAGGCGCCCCCTCGGGGCTCCCCGGAGGAACGGGCCGAGGGCGAGCGTGACATCCAGGCCAAGATCGCGGAGATGGTGCCCGCCGACCGGGCCATGGCCCAGCGGATCCACGAGCTCGTGACGTCCGCGGCCCCCGAGCTGGTGCCCCGGACCTTCTACGGGATGCCGGCCTACGCCAAGGACGGCAAGGTCATCTGCTTCTTCCAGCCGGCCGCCAAGTTCAAGGTCCGCTACTCCACGTTCGGCTTCCAGCCTGACGCCAAGCTCGACGACGGCGAGATGTGGCCCGCCTCCTTCGCACTGACCGAGCTCACGCCCGCCGCCGAGGAGCGCATCGTGGGGCTCGTGCGTCGCGCCGCCGGCTGAGGTCGCATCATGGGCGGATGGCCCATGACAGCGCGACCCAGGCCCACGCGGCCGATTCCCACGACCTGATCCGGGTGCGGGGCGCCCGCGAGAACAACCTCAAGGACGTCAGCATCGACATCCCCAAGCGTCGGCTGACCGTGTTCACGGGCGTGTCGGGCTCGGGCAAGAGCTCGCTCGTGTTCTCGACCATCGCCGCGGAGTCGCAGCGGCTCATCAACGAGACCTACAGCGCGTTCGTCCAGGGCTTCATGCCCAACCTCGGGCGACCCGACGTGGACCTGCTCGACGGGCTGACCACGGCGATCATCGTCGACCAGGAGCGGATGGGTGCCAACTCGCGCTCGACCGTGGGCACGGTCACCGACGCCAACACGCTGCTGCGCATCCTGTTCAGCCGCCTGGGCGAGCCGCACATCGGCACCTCCCAGGCGTTCTCGTTCAACATCCCCACCGCCCGGGGCACCGGGGTGCTCACCGTGGAGAAGGGCGGTCGAACCACCGCCACGCCCGCCGCGCGCGACGGCGAGACGACCCGCCACTACGGTGGCGAGGTCACCGTCGAGCGGGCCGCGGGCTCGTCCGAGCGGCGGACGTTCACGATCCTGGGCGGCATGTGCCCCCGGTGCGAGGGCATGGGCAGCGTCACGGACATCGACCTGGCGCAGCTGTACGACCCGGACAGGTCCCTGTCCGAGGGCGCCATCACCGTGCCCGGCTACACGGCCGACGGCTGGATGGTCAAGGCCTTCGCCGACTCGGGCTTCCTCGATCCAGGCAAGCCCATCCGGGACTACTCGGCCACGGAGCTCCGGACCTTCCTCTACGGCGAGCCCACCCGGGTCAAGGTCGCCGGGATCAACATCACCTACGAGGGGCTGGTCCCCAAGGTCCAGCGGTCGTTCCTGTCCAAGGACGTGGAGGCCCTCCAGCCGCACATCCGGGCGTTCGTGGAGCGCGCCGTGACCTTCAGCGCGTGCCCCGACTGCGGCGGCACGCGGCTCAACGAGACGGCCCGCTCGTCCCGGATCCGAGGGATCAACATCGCGGAGGCCTGCGCGATGCAGATCAGCGACCTCGCCGCGTGGGTCCGCGACCTTGACGAGCCCTCGGTGGCACCACTCCTGGCCACCCTCCGCGGCACGCTCGACTCGTTCGTCGAGATCGGTCTGGGCTATCTCAGCCTCGAGCGGCCATCCGGCACCCTCTCGGGCGGCGAGTCGCAGCGGACGCGCATGATCCGCCACCTGGGCTCCGCGCTGACGGACGTCACCTACGTGTTCGACGAGCCCACCATCGGCCTCCACCCCCACGACATCGCGCGCATGAACCAGCTGCTGCTCCAGCTCCGGGACAAGGGCAACACGGTCCTGGTCGTGGAGCACAAGCCCGAGGCCATCGCCATCGCCGACCATGTGGTGGACCTGGGGCCGGGCGCCGGGTCGGCCGGTGGCGAGGTCACCTTCGAGGGGACGGTCGAGGCGCTGCGGGCGAGCGACACCCTGACGGGCCGCCATCTGGACGACCGGGCACGGCTCAAGGGGTCGGTGCGTCGCGCGTCCGGCACGCTCGAGGTCCGGGGCGCCCGGACCAACAACCTCCAGGACGTGGACGTGGACATCCCGCTGGGCGTGCTGGTGGTGGTCACGGGCGTCGCCGGCTCGGGCAAGAGCTCGCTCATCCACGGCTCGGTCGCCGGGCGCGAGGGCGTCGTGTCCATCGACCAAGGCGGCATCAAGGGCTCGCGGCGGAGCAACCCGGCCACCTACACCGGTCTGCTCGACCCCATCCGGAGCGCGTTCGCCAAGGCCAACGGCGTCAAGCCCGCGCTCTTCAGCGCCAATTCGGAGGGCGCCTGCCCGGCGTGCAACGGGGCGGGCGTCATCTACATGGACCTGGCCATGATGGCCGGCGTCTCGACCCCCTGCGACGTGTGCGAGGGCCGTCGCTTCCAGGCGGCGGTGCTGGACTACCACCTGGGCGGCAAGGACATCAGCCAGGTGCTGGCGATGCCCGTCTCCGAGGCGGTGGGCTTCTTTGGGGCAGGGGAGGCGAGGGTGCCCGCGGCGCATGCCATCCTGCGACGCCTCCTGGACGTGGGCCTGGGGTACGTCAGCCTGGGCCAGCCGCTGACCACGCTGTCGGGTGGCGAGCGCCAGCGGCTCAAGCTGGCGGTCCACATGGCCGAGCAGGGGCTCGTCTACATCCTCGACGAGCCCACGACGGGCCTCCACCTGGCCGATGTCGAGCACCTCCTGGCGCTGCTCGACCGGCTGGTCGACGCGGGCCGCTCGGTCATCGTCATCGAGCACCACCAGGCGGTCATGGCCCACGCCGACTGGGTCATCGACCTGGGACCGGGCGCCGGCCACGACGGCGGACGGATCGTGTTCCAGGGCACGCCCGCGGACCTGGTCGCGGCGCGCAGCACGCTCACCGGGGAGCACCTCGCCGCGTACGTCGCGGGGTAGGTCCGCCCATGCGCGGCCCGGGCGCGCCTCGGGCGATCAGCCCGCGGCCTGGTCGAGGGTGCTGGGCACGGGATCCGGCAGCGCCCCGGCGCGGGTGGCGAGATGGAGCCGACGGGCGACCAGCGAGATGCCTAGGTTGACCACGAGCATCACGAGCGCGAAGGCGACGACCGTCGCGGTCGCGATGGGCATCCCCACGCCCTGGACGGCGATGTAGGCCACCGACGCGGAGCGCTGGCCCGTGATGAGTGCCGTGGCGCGCTGGTCCGGCAGGCGCGTGCCACCCACGGCGTGGCCCACCAGCAGCCCGGCCCCGATGAGCGCGACCATCGCGGCCAGGGGCAGCGGCCCCAGCGCGGCCACCTCGTCCGCGCTGTCGAGGACGACCGCCACGCAGGCGACGACGAGCAGCGCGGTCGAGGCGCGCATCGCCGGCGTGCGCAGTCGCTGGGCGAGCGCCGGGGCGCGCCGCTGGAACTCCATGAGCCCGAGCAGCGGCAGCAGCTGGAACAGCACGAGGGTGACCAGGATGGGCACCGGGTCCAGGGACACGCGCCCGCCCGTGGCGGACCCCAGCAGCCCCAGCATCACGGCCGCGAGCGGGCCCAGGACCACCGCCGTCACGGTGGCGAGCAGGAACATGAGGCCCACGCCGACGCGGATGTCGCCGCCGGCGAGCTCCACCAGCTTGGCGCTGTACGAGGAACCGGCCGCGCACGCGGTGACGATCAGGCCGATCGCGACCGCGTCCGGGAGGCCGAGGACGATGGCGAGGACGACTCCCACCAGCGGCACCACGACCAGGTTGGCGACGAGCGCCGCGAGCACCAGCCGAGGCCGCCCGAGGACCGCGGCCAGCTGGCTGCCGGCGATCTGGAGGCCGAACGAGGCCATCGTGACCACGACGAAGGCGCGGACAGCCAGAAGTCCAACGGAGGTCGCGTCCATGGACCTGCAGCATGGCGACCGAACCGGCTCGGCGTCAACCCGAGGCGTCTGGTCCGGCCATCCACTCGACGACATCCACGAGCGGCTGTTGGCTGACCCGCAGGAAGCCATCCTGCGGGCGGTCGAGGTCGATCACCAGCGTGGTCACCGCGCCGAGGGCCACGATGAGCACCGCGGCGCTCAGGAGGCTCCGGCGCCGCGTGAGGCCGGCGGCGTAGCCCAGCATCACCAGGGACAGCGCCGAGCCGAAGAGCAGGATCCAGAGCACCGTCTCGGGGACCCGCGCGTGGAGCGCGGCCGTGGCCCTGGTCTCGGCCACCGTCGCGAGCTCCGTCAGCGAGTCGCCCAGGGAGGCCACGAGGTCCCCCGAGTAGCCGCTCCGGGCGGCGCCCGTCTCGATGGCCCACATCTGCCCCTGGAGCTCCTGGGAGCGGACGACGTGGTCCTCGACGACCACCCGGTCGTCGCTGGCGATTCGCAGCGGCGCGTACTCGCGCAACAGCGCCTGGAGCCGCGCCGCGTCGGCTGGCGGCAGGTAGTCCGCCTGGAGGTATGCCGCCCGGATGGCGTTGGCATCCTCGAGCACCAGGGCGCGTCGCGTGTCGAAGCGGTCGGTGGCCATGCCCATGGTCACGGCCAGCACGAACGCCATGAGGCCCAGGAGGCCACCCACGATGATCCCGGTCGGGCCCTCCTGCTCCCCGGGTTCCCGGTCCTGCCACCAGCGGCCGGCGCGGAACCCCAGCTCGTAGCCGACGAGCGAGATGACCGCGAACAGCACCATGATGGCCGGGATGGACAGGCCGTCCAAGGACTGCACGGTGCTCCCTCAGCATGGCGACCGAGACGGCCCCGCGTCAACCCGAGCCGTCGGGTCCGTCCGCGCTACGGCCCGGTGTAGCCCGGGACGCTCTTGCGGTTGGCCGCCGTCTGCGCCCACTGCGTCAGGTCCAGCACCAGGCCCAACAGGATCCAGAGCCAATCCCAACCCTGGATGCCCGTGATGGTCCAGACCAGCAGGTACATCACGGTCGTGTAGGGCAGGAAGATGATTCCCAGCAGTGGCAGCAGGAAGTCGCCCTGCCAGACGATCGGCCAGCGCGCGCTGAAGATCCACGCCAGCACGAGGAAGAAGCGCGGCGCGGCCGCGAGACCGAACGCCAGCAGACACCCCAGCAGGATCACTCGGACCTCCCTCCCTGATGTGCCGGTTCCCGACCAGGGGACCTTGCCGCAACGGTGCGCCTGCCGCATCCTCCGGATCGGGTGATGTCGCGCGGCGCGGCCGAAGTCGCGCGGCGCGGCCCATGTCCCGCGGCGCGGCGCTCCTTCCGCCTCGCCGCCCGACGACACGCCCTGCGGGCGTCCGCCCGCGCCCGGCGCCGCTAGACTCGTGCCTGGCATCGCGGACCCCGGCCGTGGTTCGCGCCTTGCCCGATGCGCGCCCGTCGACCGGAGGAGCAACGTCCCGTGACCGACCAACGACCCGCTGCCGAGCCGTCCGAATCCGCGCCCGAGATCGAGCATCTGCTGGAGGAGGGAAGGTCGTTCCCGCCCTCCGCGGAGTTCCGGGCGCAGGCCGTGGCGAGCGCCGAGCTGTACCTCGAGGCGGACCAGGACTACGAGGCCTTCTGGGGGCGCCTGGCCCGGGAGCGGCTCGCCTGGCGGACGCCATTCAAGCGCACCCTCGAATGGGACCTGCCGTTCGCCAAGTGGTTCACGGGCGGCACCCTCAACGTGTCCGAGAACTGCGTCGACCGGCACGTCGCGGCCGGCCTGGGTGACAAGGTCGCCTATCACTGGATCGGCGAGCCGGGGGACACCCGGACCATCACCTTCGCGGACCTGCATCGGGAGGTCCAGAAGACGGCGAACGCGCTCAAGGAGCTGGGGGTCGGCACCGGCGACCGGGTCGCCATCTACATGCCCATGATCCCCGAGCTGCCCATCGCCATGCTCGCATGCGCCCGCATCGGGGCGCCCCACACGGTCGTCTTCGGCGGGTTCAGCGCGGAGGCGCTGGCGGGCCGCATCGAGGACTCCCAGGCCAAGCTCATCATCACCGCGGACGGTGGCTGGCGTCGTGGCCGGCCCGTCGACCTCAAGGCCGCCGCGGACGAGGCGGCCGCGGCCAGCCCCACCATCGAGCACGTGCTGGTCGTGCGCCGCCTGGGCGACGCCCTCCCGACGACCACCATGACCCCGGGCCGCGACGTGTGGTGGCACGACATCGTCGACCGCCAGGCTGCCGACTGCCCCGCGGTTCCCGTGGACTCCGAGCACATGCTGTACCTGCTGTACACCTCGGGGACCACGGCCAAGCCCAAGGGCATCATGCACACCAGCGCGGGCTATCTCCTGGGCACCAGCTACACCCACGAGATGGTGTTCGACATCAAGCCCGACGATGTCTACTGGTGCGCGGCCGACATCGGCTGGGTCACCGGCCACAGCTACATCGTCTACGGACCCCTGGCCAACGCGACGACAGGGATCATCTACGAGGGCGCGCCGGACACGCCCGCCTGGGACCGCTGGTGGCAGATCGTCGAGGATTACAAGGTCACCGTCCTGTACACCGCGCCGACGGCCATTCGGGCCTTCATGAAGCAGGGCGAGGCGCTGCCCAAGGCGCACGACCTGTCGTCGCTGCGACTGCTCGGGTCGGTGGGCGAGCCCATCAACCCCGAGGCGTGGCTGTGGTACCACGTCAACATCGGCCAGGAGCGATGCCCCATCGTGGACACCTGGTGGCAGACCGAGACCGGGCAGATCCTCATCACGCCGCTGCCCGGCGTGACCGAGACCAAGCCGGGCAGCGCCACCTTCCCGTTCCCGGGGATCTCGGCGGACGTGGTCGACTCCAACGGCGCGAGCGTGGAGCTGGGCCAGGGCGGCTATCTGGTGCTCAAGCGACCCTGGCCGGCGATGCTCGGCGGCATCTATGGCGACCCCGACCGGTACCGCGCGACGTACTGGGGGCGCTTCCCGGGCATGTACTTCGCGGGCGACGGCGCGCGTCGTGACGCCGACGGCTACTTCTGGCTCCTGGGCCGCGTCGATGACGTGATGAACGTGGCGGGCCATCGGATCTCGACCATCGAGGTCGAGTCGGCCCTGGTCGACCACCCGGTGGTGGCCGAGGCCGCCGTCGTGGGCAAGGACGACCCGGTCAGCGGGCAGGCCATCTTCGCGTTCGTGACCGTGCGTCAGGGCGTGGAGACCAGCGACGAGCTGGCGCACCAGCTGCGCGAGCACGTGGCCCGGGTCATCGGGCCCATCGCGCGACCCAAGTACCTGCTGTTCGCGCCCGACCTGCCCAAGACGCGCTCCGGCAAGATCATGCGCCGGCTGTTGCGGGACGTCGCCGAGGGGCGACAGCTGGGTGACACGACGACCCTCGCGGACGCGGGCGTGGTCGAGTCGATCCGGGTGGGTGCGGGAACGGCCGAGGAGGACTAGGCTTCCGGGCATGACGGCCCCGGGAGCGAGCTCGGACCACCCGGTCCCCACACCGCGCTCGGCCAGCGTGTCCCGGGCGGGCGCGTCGGCGCTGTGGAGGGACGTCGCGAGTGCCGCGGCCGCTGACCCCGGCTTCGCGTGGGCGCTGCTGGTCGGTGTGGTGCTCATCGCGCTGGGGCTCCTGGGGTTCGTGCCCAACCCGCTCGTGGGCGCGCCGTCGGCCGCATGGGGGACACCCCTGCTCCTGACCGGCGATGCGCATGACGTCATCCACCTGGTGGGTGGTGCGATCGCCATCCACGCGGCGCTCGGCCTGTCGCGCGCGCGTCGGGATGTCGTGCTCATCGGGCTCGGCGCGGCAGCGCTCATCCTGCTCGCGGTGGGCCTGCTGGATGGCCGATGGTTCGGCATCGCACCATATGCGGTGGGCCTCGGCGACCAGCTGCTGCACCTCGTCGTGGGCCTCGGCAGTCTCGTCATGGGACTCGCGGGCAGCGGCGCCGTCAATGTGCCGATCGTGACGGGCGCGTACCGGCGGGCGGCGCTCGCAGCGTCGGGCGTGGCTGTCACGGCGGAATCGACGGGGCTGACGACGGCACCACTGCCCGCGAGGCGCCCGCCGCGCCCGAGTCCGACGCCGGACCCGAGGCGGCGCCCGCCGCGCCCGAGGCCGCCGCCAGACCCGGGCCCGCCGCCGAGGCGGAGGCCGCGCCCGCCGGACCCGAGGCCGCCGCCGAGGCGAGGCCCGCCCCCGCCGGACCCGAGGCCGCCGCCGAGGCGGAGGCCCGCCCCGCCGGACCCGAGGTCGCGCCCGCCGGACCCGAGGCCGCCGAGGCGGAGCTCGTCGAGGCCCCGACCGAGCCGCTGGGCCTGCGGCTCGACGACGAGACCCCTGCCGACATCGCGCCTGCCCCGGGCCCGGGCGCAGAGACGGCCGCCGCCCTGCCCGACCCCGAGACGCTCGCCGCCGCCGATGACGCCACTGACGCCCCAGCCGACATCAGTGCCCCGCCCGACCCTGGACCCGCTGACGCCGAACCCGTTGACGCCGAACCTGCTGACGCCGCCCCGCGCGACGACAGCCTGCCACCCGACGAGACGCACCCCCAGTCCTGATGCGCGTGGCCTCGGTTGCGCCGGGCCTGGGTCGGTCCGGTCGGGTCACCTTGCGCCTGCGGGTCGACCTCTGACCTGTCACCCGCCGCTTCGAGCCGCTCCCTCCGGCAGCCTCCGTGACGGTCGAGCTGACGGCCGAGGCACATGCCGAGCCGCCGGGCGCCGTTCCATGACGGTGGACCGGCGGGACGAGCGGGTCGCGGGATGCCCACACGTGGGGTGAGGCGGGGGCCGATGGCAAGGCGGCAGCACGGGCGCCATCGGCCGGCCGATCGAAGCGAAGTGGCTCCGTGGCCGCTCTGGCGGCGCCCCAGTTGTTCGCTGCGGCCGAACGCCGACCTGGTCGGGTGCCGACATCCCGCGGCCGGGCAGGAGGTTCGGCCCCGCCAACCACGTAGCAGTTCGGCAGTGCCGAACTCCCGTCGCGTGGAGCGCGGTCGGGGAGGGCTTGGCGACTCCCGACCAGGCCCCGATTGCGCCGCGAGAACGCGCACATCGGGCGAGGGCGTTCGGCCAGACCGAATCCCTGCACGGAGCGCGCCCGCGGGCGCGACCCGACCTCCCGCGGCACGGGCCGGCCCCGACGCCTCGCGCGGTACGGGCGCGACCCGACACCGCGCGGCACGGGCCGGACCCGACCCGACGCGCTCGCGGCACGAGCCCGCAGGCGCGACCGACGCTTCACGGCAGGAACCACGGGCGCGCGTCGCGGGCCGCTGGACGTGCCGTCGTACCATCGCCCTGTGACTGCGTCGCCCTTGATCACCCTCGACCGGCGCGGCCGGCCGTTGCGGGACCTGCGCATCTCGGTCACCGACCGCTGCAACTTCCGATGCACGTACTGCATGCCGCGCGAGGTGTTCGGGCCTGGCCATCGCTTCGTGCCCCGCGAGCAGCTGCTGAGCTTCGAGGAGATCGCACGGCTCGCCGGCATCTTCGTGGGGCTGGGCGTCACAAAGGTGCGTCTCACGGGTGGCGAGCCGCTGCTCCGACGCGACCTGCCCAGCCTCGTGCGTCAGCTGGCGGCCGTCGACGGCATCGACGACCTCGCGCTCACGACGAATGGCTCCCTGCTGGCGGCCCAGGCCGGCGCCCTCGCCGCGGCCGGTCGCGGGCGCGTCACCGTCAGCCTGGACTCGCTCGATGATGCGGTCTTCGCCCAGCTCAACGACGTGGGCATGACCGTGGGTCGCGTGCTCGAGGGCATCGAGGCGGCGGAGGAGGCGGGGCTCGGGCCCATCAAGGTCGATGTCGTGGTCCGCCGGGGCGTCAACGAGGGCAGCATCGTCCCGCTTGCGCTCGAGGGCCGCCGCCGTGGCTGGGTCGTCCGGTTCATCGAATACATGGACGTCGGCCACACCAACGGCTGGCGCCTGGAGGACGTGGTCCCCGCCGACGAGATCCTGGCCGCCGTCGACGCCGTGATGCCCATCGCGCCCGTCCCGCCCGCCTACACCGGCGAGGTCGCGTCCCGGTTCGCGTATCGCGATGGCAGCGGCGAGATCGGCGTCATCGCCAGCGTCACGCGCCCGTTCTGCGCCACCTGCTCCCGGGCCCGGCTGTCCGCCGAGGGACAGCTGTTCCTGTGCCTGTTCGGGATGCGTGCGACCGACCTCAAGACGCCGATGCGTGACGGTGTCGACGACCAGGCCCTGACCGACCTCGTCGCGCGCGCCTGGACCGGGCGGACCGACCGCTACTCCGAGCTCCGGTCGGATGCGACCCAGGGCCTGCCGCGCGTGGAGATGTCCGCGATCGGCGGTTGAGACGGGGCGTGCCCCCGACATCGACGCACGTGGCCGACGGCCACGTGGCGCCGGCGCGCAGGGCGACGGCGCACAAGGCACCGCTATCCTGTCATCGGCAACGGGCGAGGGCCCGGTCGAGGGCCGGGGCCCGACGCGCGGTCCGTGCCCGGAGTGGGTGGGCACGGATATCGGAGCAGTGACGCACAGCAAGGAGACAGCGATGTCCCAACCGACTGGCGAGCCGCAGGGAGGCCCGCCGTCCTGGCAGCAGCCACCCCAGCAACCCGTGTCACCCCCGCCTGCCCAGTCGTGGCAGCAGGCGCCCCAGCAACCGGTGGCGCCGACCGCCCCACAGCGGTCACAGCCGCCCTCCTGGTCGGCCAACCTGACCTCGACCACGCCGGTGGCGGGGCCCGCCGGCTTCGTGTACGGCGACGTGCCCAACCGGGCCATCGCCTACATCATCGACTTCGTCGTGCTGTTCATCGTCGGCGCCATCATCGGCGGGATCATCCTGGCGATCCTGGGCGACAAGGCGACGGTCGGCAGCGGCACCGTGACGACCCTCAACTCGGCGGCCTCGCTGGTCTCGACGCTCCTGTACTACGGGATCATCGCGGCCTACTTCTTCTTCTGCTGGACCAGCATGCGTGCCACCGTCGGCATGCGGCTGCTGGGCATGCAGATCGGGCACGAGGCCGACGGTCGGACGATCGACACCAACCAGGCGATCATCCGGATCGCCGCGATGTTCGGCCCGGGCTTCGTGGCCAGCCTGGCGGCGGCGTTCGCGCTGAGCCTGGCGGGCATCCTGGGGCTCATCGAGTTCGTGTGGTTCCTGGTGCTCCTGTACACGACGGCGAAGAGTCCCACCAAGCAGGGTCTCCACGACCAGTACGCCCACACGATGGTGGTCAAGGCGGCACGTCGCGCGGCCTGAGGCTCGCCCGGATCGCCATCCCCATCCACCGCCCGTCCACGATCCGCCGGGATCCGTGGACGGATCACGGCGAGATGGTCGCAGTTGGTGGACAAGGTCCATTGCGTCGGCGGCAGGGACGGCCGAGTATGTGTCTTGCCCGGAGGGGCCAGTGAGGACCACACCGCAGCCGAGATTGCATCAAGGCGGCTGGTGAGGTCGGAAGGGTCTCTCCGGGCGTTGTCATGTGTCCCGGAGGTCCCCAGCGCGTGAGCACCCACCCAGGCCCCGCGTCGCTGGGCCCACGCCTCGACGAGCTCGAGCGCGCAGTGCGCAGCCGCTCGGCGCTCGTGCCACGGGTCGCCCTCGTGCTGGGATCCGGCCTGGGCGGCCTCGCGGACCTGGTGCGCGATCCGGTCGCCATCCCGTTCGGGGAGCTGCCCGGGTGGCCTGCCGCGTCCGCGCCGGGGCATGCCGGTCGGCTGCTGCTGGGGCATCTCGAGGGCGTCCCGGTCGCCTGCCTCCAGGGTCGGCTGCACATGTACGAAGGCCTCGACGCGATCCAGGTGATCGAGCCGGCGCTCCTCATGGGCCGCCTCGGTGCCCGGGTGCTGGTGCTCACCAACGCATCGGGCGGCGTCGACCCCAGCTTCGAGGCAGGCACGCTCATGCTCATGACCGACCATCTCAACCTGACGGGCCGGTCGCCGCTGCTCGGGCCCAACGACGACGCGCTGGGGCCGCGCTTCCTCGACCTGACCGCGGTCTACGACCCAGAGCTCCGTGCGCGGGTGCGGACGGCTGCCGATGCGGAGGGCGTGGCGCTGGCCCAGGGCGTCTACGCCGGTCTGCTGGGCCCCACCTACGAGACGCCGGCCGAGGTGCGCATGCTGGGCGTGCTGGGCGCGCACGCGGTGGGCATGTCGACCGTGATGGAGGCGATCGGCGCGCGCTACGTGGGGATGCGCGTCGTCGCGGTCTCCCTGGTCACCAACAAGGGCGCGGGGATCTCCGCCACGCCGCTCACCCACGACGAGGTGCTCGTCGCCGCCAACGAGGCGGGTCCGCGCCTGGCGCGGGTGCTGGCGCGCTTCGTCCGGGAGCTGCCCCTCGACGCATAGGCAGCAGCCTGGGTGGACGCGACGAAGGGAACTGGGCGGGCCCCGCTCGGGTCCCGAGTGCCAACCGCCAAACACGCGGCCAGCCGGAGCCTATGCGCCTCGGACGCGTCGCGGGGCTCGTCGGCGCGACGAGGCCCACGCTCAACGAGCGGTGACCAACCGCCACGCCACCCTCACGGCACGGGTATGGCGCCTTGTCGGTCCCAGGCACCCGCATAAGCCCTGCCCCGGCAACGGTCTGGCGGCTCGGCCACCGCACGCTGCCGGGGCCTGACACAGCGTCGCCCCGACAGCGGTCTGGCGGCTCGGCCGCCGGCACGCACCCGCGTCGGGCCCGCTGCTCAGGCGCTCAGAACGGCTTGAGCACCATCAGCCACAGGATGGCCAGCGTGCCCAGGAGGCCGATGCCCACCCCCACCATCGGGCCCGGCGCCGCCAAGGCACGCTCGAGCGCTGCCTGGTCCACGGGGGCCGAGCCGTCGCCCAGCGCCATCCGCAGCCGCAGGAAGGTCGGCGTGAGCATGCCGTACATGGCACCCAGGATGACCACGAGCAGCACGATCGACACCCACAGCCAGAGGTTGCCGTCGGCGCTGAGCCAGCGACCCGACATGGCGGCCCACAAGCCGGCCACGATGAGCAGGATGAGCCCCGCATAGGTCGCAGGGCGGGTCATCCGCGACAGCCCCACGAGCACCCGGACCGCCGCGGGGTCCCGCTCCTGTCGCAGTCGGAACACGACCGCCGCGGACGCCCCGTGTGCCAGCATGAACAGCAGTGCCCCCAGGATGTGCGCGAACACGACCCACTCGTGCATGGTGCCTCCTCCGTGGTGCCCTCACTGGCGGCTCGCGGCGGCATCCGAGGGCCGATCGCCGCCTCCCCCTATGATGTGACGGCTTCGCCACCCGCTGCCGATCCCCGCCGCCCCACGTGAGAGGTCCCATGGTCTTCCGTCGTCTCTTCTCCGCCGAGCCGCAGCCCGCCCCGCAGCCCGCTCCCGACCCGGAGCTCGTGCCGCGACCTGCCCCCGCCGACACCGACACGGAGACCATCCGGCGCATCGCGGCCCGGCTCCAGGAGCTGCCCGTGGAGCGGCGCCGGTTCATCGCCGGCTTCGCGTACGTCCTGGGCCGGGCGGCGCACGCCGACCTGGCCATCACCCCCGACGAGGTGGCCCACATCGAGCGGACGATGATGGACGTGGGCGGCCTGCCGGAGGCCCAGGCGGTGCTGGTGGTCGAGATCGCCCGCGCCCAGGCGGAGCTCCAGGGTGCGACCGAGGACTACCTCGTGACCCGCGAGTTCGCGGCGTCGGCCTCCCTGGAGGACCGCCAGCGGCTGCTGCGCTTCGCGTTCACGGTGACCGCGGTGGATGACACGATCACCGCGGAGGAGTCCGCCGAGCTCAACGAGATCGGCAAGGAGCTGGGCTTCACCTCGTCGGAGGTGGACTCGGTGCGGGTCGAGTTCGCGGACCAGCTGTCCGCCATCCAGGCCATGCGCCGGGCGACGGCTGGCTGAGGCGGGCGCCACGCACCGGGCGGGCACCCAGCCGGGTTGCCTGTCCGGGTAGCCGGATGCCCGGCGAAGGGCGACAATACGTGGACGGGCCAGAGGCGCCGACCGGTCGATTCCGGGCGCCCGGCCACTGAGGAGCCACGCACCATGAGCGAACCCACCAACGGCCGTGACAGCCACGCCGCCCAGGCCGACACCACCCGACTGACCACCCGCCAGGGCCATCCCGTCGTCGACAACCAGAACCAGCGCACGGTCGGCAGCCGCGGCCCCGCCACGCTCGAGAACTACCACTTCCTGGAGAAGATCAGTCACTTCGACCGCGAGCGGGTCCCCGAGCGCGTGGTCCATGCCCGGGGCTTCGTGGCGCACGGCACCTTCGAGGCCTACGGGACCGTCGGCGACGAGCCGGCCTCGACCTACACCCGCGCCAAGCTGCTCCAGACGAAGGGCACGCGGACACCCGTCACGATCCGCTTCTCCACCGTCATCGGTGGGCGCGACTCATCGGAGGCGGCCCGCGACCCGCGTGGCTTCGCGGTCAAGTTCCGCACCGAGGATGGCAACTGGGACCTGGTGGGCAACAACCTGCCCGTGTTCTTCATCCGCGACGCCATCAAGTTCCCGGACGTCATCCACGCGCTCAAGCCGGACCCGGTGACGTTCCGCCAGGAGCCCAACCGGATCTTCGACTTCATGAGCCTGACGCCCGAGTCGATGCACATGCTCACGTGGCTGTTCAGCCCGCGCGGCATCCCCAGGAACTACCGGACCCAGGACGGCTTCGGCGTCAACACCTACCGGATGGTCAACGCCAAGGGCGAGGGCGTCCTGGTCAAGTACCACTGGAAGAGCCAGCAGGGGATCGAGTCGCTGACCCAGGCGCAGGCCGATGCGATCCAGGCGACGGACCTGGGCCACGCCTCCCGAGACATCTTCGAGGCCATCGCGCGTGGCGAGTTCCCCCGCTGGGAGCTCAACGTGCAGGTCATGAGCGACGACGAGCACCCGGAGCTCGACTTCGACCCGCTCGACGACACCAAGACCTGGCCCGAGGACGTGTTCCCGCTGCGCCCCGTGGGCATGATGACCCTCGACCGGAACGTGGAGAACTTCTTCGCCGAGAACGAGCAGATCGCGATGGGCACGGGGGTCCTGGTCGATGGCCTCGACTTCTCGGACGACAAGATGCTCGTGGGCCGGACGTTCTCCTACTCGGACACCCAGCGCCACCGGGTTGGCCCCAACTACCTCCAGCTGCCCATCAACGCGCCGCTCCAGAAGCCCGCCACCAACCAGCGCGACGGCCAGATGACCTATTCGGTCGACACGACGGGACCCAACCCCCACGTGAACTACGAACCCAACTCCACGGGCGGGCTCCAGGAGGCCGAGCCGTCCGGGCCGGACTACGAGCCGCTCATCGCGGGCAGGCTGGTGCGCGCGACGCTGGAGCGGACCAACGACTTCGCGCAGGCCGGCGAGCGGTATCGGACGATGCCCGATTGGGAGCGCGAGGACCTGGTCGCCAACCTGATCGCCCTGCTGGGCCAGTGCGAGCGCCAGATCCAGGACCGCATGGTGGGTCTGTTCGCGCGGTGCGACGCCGACTACGGGGCGCGCGTCGCAGCCGGGCTGGGCATCCCGTCGCCGGTGGCGACGACATCCGCCTGACCTGCGGATGCGCGAACCGCGGGTGCGAACCGGCGGCACCCGTCGCTGGAACGCCGCCCGCGCCCGCGAGGTCACGTTGGCTCGGCTGACCCGACGCTCTGCCACGCGCCGGATGGCCACCGTCACGGCGTCGGGATCGCCGGTCCCGGCGGCGGCCGGCCCCTGCCGGACCATCACGCTCGCCGACGGCCGCACCCTGGGGTTCGACGACATCGGGGGGCGGGATGCGCCCGTCGTGCTGTATCACCATGGGTTCGGCAGCTCCCGGATGGTGCGTCATCCGGACGACGGCATCGTCGCGTCGCTCGGCCTGCGGCTCATCGCGGTCGACCGACCGGGCATCGGGCTGTCCAGCGGCCGACCCGGTCGGCGGCTGCTCGACTGGCCGGGCGACGTGGAGCAGCTGGCTGACCGCCTGGGCATCGAGCGCTTCAGCGTCCTGGGCTGGTCCGGGGGCGGACCCTACTCCCTGGCGCTGGGCTGGTCGCTGCCCGACCGGGTCGACCGCATCGGCTTGGTGAGCGCCGCGGCACCGCTGGTGCGCGGCGCGGACTACCTGCTGCGCCACCATCGGGTGGCCACCCGGGTCTCGGACGCGGCGCCGTGGATGATCCGACTGGCTATGTGGCGCTGGTCCCGCGCCCAGCGCGCCGATCCCGAGCGGCATCTGGACAAGGCCATCGAGGGCATGATCGAGGCCGACAAGCTCGTCCTGGAGGACCCGGCGCTGCGACGGGTGATGATCGCGAACGCCGACGAGCTGTATCGCCAAGGCGGCCGTGGCCTCTACGACGAGGCGCTCATCATGGCCCGCCCGTGGGGGTTCCCCATCGCGGGCGTCCAGGTGCCGGTGCGCCTGTGGCATGGCGAGGCGGACCCGGCCGTTCCCGTGGGCATGGGGCTGTACCTGGCACGCACGCTGCCGCGGGTGGAGGCGACCTTCTTCCCGGGCGAGGCCCACCACCTGCTGTACGACCGATGGGCGGAGATCCTGGGCTCGTTCGTCCCGCCGCGCCCGGCGGTCGCCCCGGAGCCCGAGCCGGCCGCCAGCCGCGCCGGCTGAGCCGGGCAGGCGATCGGGCGGTCAGCCGCCCAGGTTGCGACGGCGGGCGACGAACGCGGCGGCCTGGGCGCGCCGCTGGAGGTCCAGCTTGGACAGGATCGAGCTGACGTAGTTCTTGACCGTCTTGTCGGACAGGAACACCTCGGCCGCGATCTGGCGGTTGGTCTTGCCCTCCGCCACCAGCAGCAGGATGCGCCGCTCCTGCACCGTCAGCCGGGCCAGCTCGTCGTCCTGGTCGTCATGGGCCATGCGTCGGACGCGTTCGAGGACCTTGCCCGTGACGGCGGGGTCGAGCAGCGAGCCGCCGGCGCCCACGGTCTCCAGCGCCCGCACCAGGTCGCGCATGCGCGTCTCCTTGAGCAGGTAGCCGCTGGCTCCCGCGACGATCGCGGACAGCACCGCCTCCTCGTCGGGGTAGCTCGTGAGCATCACCACGTGCGTGTCGGGGTGCTCGCTCCGGATGTCCCGGCACGCCTCGATGCCCGAGCCATCGGGGAGTCGCACGTCCATGACCACGAGGTCCGGCTCGAAGCGCGCCGCGGCCGCGATGGCCTCCGCCACGGAGCCGGCCTGCGCGACGACCTGGAACCCCTCGCGTCGGTCGAGCGCCGCCACGAGGCCCTCGCGGACCACCTCGTGGTCGTCGACCACGAGGATCCGGAGCGGTCCGGCCCGGTGGGCGGCGCCCTCGGCGCTGGCGTCGTCGGTCTGGGCGTCCGGAGCCCCGTCATGGGCGGTCATCGTGTCGCTCACCTCGCTCGTCCCGGGATCCGCTGTGGCACCCACAGTCGCACCGTGGTGCCGTCACCTGGTCGGCTGTCCACATCCAGTGTCGCACCCAGCTCGACGGCGCGTGCGCGCATGTTGCCCAGGCCGTGGTGGCCGGGGGGAGCGGCCGCCGAGGCGTCGAACCCGTGGCCGTCGTCCACGATCCGCAGCTCGGCGCCGTCCGGGCGAGCCTCCAGGCTGACCTCGACGTTCGACGCGGCGGCATGACGCGCCACGTTGCTGAGGGCCTCGCGTGTGAATCGGAGCACCTGCGCCACGTCCGCGGGATCCATCGGGGGGTCGATGGGTGCCCGCACCGTGACCGCTGCCGACGAGCCGCGCGCCAGCTCGGTGCCCAGTCGACGCAGCCCGTCCGCGAGCCCGTCCTCGCCGGCATCCTCGTCACGCAGACCGAAGATGAACACGCGGATGTCGCGGATGCTCTCGTGGATCGCGTCGATGGCCCGATCCACGCGCGCCTCGGCCTCCGGCCGGTCCGTGTCGATGAGCTCTGGCACGTCCTCGAGGAACAGGCCGACCCCGTAGAGCGCCTGGATGATTCCGTCATGGAGGTCCTGGCCGATCCGCTCGCGCTCCTGGAGCACGGCGAGGCGCTCCAGGTCGTCGTGGAGGCGTGCGGTGTGGATGGCCATGGCCGCCTGGCGCGCGAACGTCTCGACCAGACGCTGGTCGGCGAGGCTGAAGCGGGGCGCGTCCTCCTTCTCGGTCATGTACAGGTTGCCCACGGGCTGGTCCGCAAGGACCACCGGCACGCCCAGGAACGAGTGCATCGGGGGATGGTTGGGCGGGAAGCCGTAGCGTCGCTCGTCGGTCATGACGTCATCGATGCGGATGCTGCGTCGCTCGCGGATGAGTAGGCCCAGGATGCCGTGGCCGCTGGGGGGCGCACCGATGGCGCGTCGCTGCGCCTCGTCGACGCCGCTGGTGATGAAGCGGCTGATCCGCTGGTCCGGACGCACGATGCCCAGCGCTGCGTAGCGCGCACCCACCAGCGGGCGGATCCGGTCGGTGATGACCTGGAGCACGTCATCGAGCGAGCGCGCGCCGGCGATCGCGGCCGTCGCGGCATCCAGCGCCTCGAGGGTCTCGGCGGGCAGCTGCTCGAGGGCGCCCTCCTCCTCGGTCGTGGGCGCGTGCGGGACGTCCATGGCATCAGCGTAGCCGCCACGACGCGGTCCCGCCGGCCGTGGTGTGACCAGTGGACCCCCGGAGGACGGGCCGTTCGGCCGTGTGCCACCTTGACGGGCACCCCGAACATGCCGGGATGGAACCAACACCCGCGGGGCAGCGCGGCCCCACTCCGCTCGTGGCTCGTCGAACCGTCATCAAGAGCGCCGCGTGGGCGGCCACCGGCATGGTGGCAGGCTCCGTGGCTGCCGCCTGCGCGTCGCCGCGGGCGGGCTGGACGTTCGACCCTCGGACCCCCAGCGCCGACCTGGCCGGCGCGTCCCCCAGCCCCAGCCCGATGGCTGGGCACACCACGGGCACCGAGACCGCGGCGCCCGCCAGCACCGCACCCACCGTCAGCCACGACGACGAGGCGAAGGCCGTCGTCGATCGCTTCCTCGCCGGCGAGTGGCAGCAGATCCCGGGCTACGGCAACCAGCCGCTCGAACCGACCATCGATGGCGACACCAAGGTCTTCAACATGACGATCGACCCGATCGTCCACTACATCACCGCGACGATGGATCCGGTGGATGCCCTGGGTTACAACGGCACCTGGCCCGGCCCGGCCCTGCACATCACGCAGGGCGACAAGATGCGGGCCGTCTTCCTCAACAACATGAATGAGTCGACGGGCGTCCACTTCCACGGCCAGGAGATGCCCAACCCCATGGACGGCGTGCCGTTCGTGACGCAGCCGCCCATCCTGCCCGGCGAGTCCTTCTCCTACGAGTTCACGGTCACGCCGTCCGGCTCGCACATGTACCACTCGCACCACAACGCCACCGACCAGGTGGGACGTGGCCTGCTGGGTGCCTTCATCGTGGCGCCCCAGGACCCCAACGAGGGGTACGACAAGAAGTACGGCGCGACCCAGGACATCGTCTGGATCAGCAACGACGCGTACGGTGGGTTCACCATCAACGGCCGTCAGTTCCCGGCCACGGCCCCCATCGTCGCCCAGAAGGGCGAGGTCATCGTCGTCCGGTTCATGAACGAGGGCGTGATGATGCACCCGTGGCACCTCCACGGGATGCCCATGCGGGTGGTCGCCCGGGACGGGTGGCCGCTCGGCAGCGCCGAGTTCACGTGCGACACCCTGGGGGTCAACCCGGGGGAGCGCTACGACGTCGTGATCACGTGCAACAACCCAGGTGCGTGGGCGTTCCACTGCCACATCCTGCCGCACGCCGAAGGCCCGCGTGGCATGTTCGGGATGGTGACCGCGCTCGTCGTCCAGGAGTGACGTGAGCACCGTCATCGTGGCCACCGACCTGACGCGTGTCTCGGCACGCGCGGTGGAGGTGGCCATCGATCTCGCGCGCCGGCTCTCGGCGCGCCTGCTGTTGGTGAACGTGCTCGACCTGGGCCGGCTCTCCGGCCTGGGTCGTCACGACCGGGTGGACCAGGCGCGCGCCGAACGGGAGCCGGTGCTCCTCGAGATGGTGCGCGCCGCCCGCGCGGCGGGGGTCGAGGCCGAGTTCCTCCTCTGGCAGGGGGCGCCGGTGGACACCATCACGGAGGCGGCGACCTCCGAGGGTGCCGAGATGATCGTCGTGGGCACGCATCGGCGGCGAGGCCCGGGGCGGATGCTCCTGGGCTCGGTCTCGGACGAGCTGGTGCGCACGGCCGGGGTGCCGGTGCTCATCGTGCCCACCGAGACGGACGCCGCGCCCGCGGAGGGGTTCGCCGCGGTCCTCTGACCGCCCCTCGACGCCAGACGTCGCAGTACGCCAGACGTCGCGATACGCCAGACGTCGCGATACGCCAGACGTCGCAGTACGCCGCGCGGCCGGCTGTGCCGGTTCCGTGTGGCAGGATTTGCAGGTGACGGAGCACGCCCCTGCGACGAGGCCCTCGGCCAGCCCCGCCAGCGCGTCCGAGGCTGCCGGCCACGGCGTCCCCGACCTGCCTCCCGACCTGCCACCCACCCCGGCGACCGGTCTGACCGATGACGAGGTGGCTGCCCGACACGCGCGTGGCCTGGGCAACGACGCGCGAATCACGAGCGGCCGGACCTACCCGGACATCCTGCGGGACAACCTGCTCCAGCCGGTCAACGTCCTGCTGACCGCCATCTGCCTGGTCCTGGTCTGGCTCCAGCTCTACGGGGACGCCGCGGTGACCATCGTGCTGGTGGTCGTGAACGTCGCGGTGGGGCTGTTCCAGGAGGTCCGTGCCAAGCGCAGCCTGGACCGGCTGTCCGTGCTCACGCGACCCACGGCGAGCGTCATCCGCGATGGCGTGGAGCGCGCCATGGACGCCCTCCAGGTGGTCCTGGGGGACCTGCTGGTGATCCGGCGCGGCGACCAGCTGCTGCTCGACGGCAAGGTCACCGAGGGCACCTTCCAGGCGGACGAATCACTGCTCACGGGCGAGTCCGATCGGATCCCCAAGACCGCTGGGTCGGAGGTGCTGTCCGGCAGCTTCTGCGTCGACGGCGAGGCGCGCTACGTGGCCACGCGCGTGGGCGCCGAGAGCTTCGCCAACCAGCTGACGGCGGGCGCGCGGGCGTTCCGCGCGGAGCGCACGCCGCTCCAGCAGGACGTGGCACGGATCCTGCGCGGCATGTCGCTGCTGGTGCTGGTCGCCGCGGTGCCCGTGCTCATCAGCCTGTACCGCGAGTTCGGGCGGCTGCCAGCCGTGGAGACGGCGCGTGCCGCGGCGGTGCTGGTCGCGCTCATCCCCCAGGGGCTCGTGGTCATGGTCACCGTGACCTATGCCCTCGCCATCGTCCGGCTCGCGGGACAGAAGGCGCTCATCCAGCGCTCCAACGCCGTGGAGTCGATGAGCCGGGTGTCGGTGCTGTGCCTGGACAAGACGGGCACCCTGACCACGCCCGAGATCGAGGTGGCGGAGGTCCATGCCATCGGCTCCGAGCAGCAGCTCGCCCGATGGGCTGGCGCCTTCACGGCCTCGATGGGTCTGCGCAACCGGACCTCCGATGCGATCGCGGAGCACTTCCCGGGCGGCGAGCGCCTGGAGGTCACCGAGGAGGTCGAGTTCAGCTCCGAGCTTCGCTGGAGCGCGCTGGCGGTGCGTGCCGACGACGGTCCCTCGCTGCTGGTGCTGGGCGCGCCCGAGGTCATCCGGCCGCATCTGGTGGCCGGCGATCACGCCGACATCGATGCCCTCGTGCACGCGAAGGCGGACGAGGGGCTGCGGGTCGTGCTGTTCGCGCGCCGCGTCGGCGAGCCGCCTGCGCTCCTGCCGCCCGACGCCCGCCCGGGCGCCACGCCCGGGCTCCCGGATGGCCTCCTGCCCGTGGGTGTGCTGGTGCTGCGCGAGCGCATCCGGCCGGACGCACGCCCGACGCTTGCCCGGTTCGCCGAGGCGGGCGTCACGCTCAAGCTCATCTCGGGCGACAACCCGGTGACCGTGGCGGCCCTTGCCCGCCAGGTGGGCCTGTCGCTGGACGGGGTGGCGACCAGCGGGCTCGACCTCGAGCATCTCGACGACGCCGGGCTCCAGCAGGCGGTCCGGGATGGCTCGGTGTTCGGGCGCGTCCCGCCGTCGCTCAAGGCGCGTCTGGTCGCGGCGCTGCGACGCGAGGGCCAGTGGGTCGCCATGGTCGGCGACGGCGTCAACGACATCCTGTCGCTCAAGCAGGCACATCTGGGAATCGCGATGCAGAGCGGCAGCCAGGCGACTCGCGCGGTGGCCGACATCGTGCTGCTCGACGACTCGTTCTCCGCGTTGCCCGAGGCGGTCATCGAGGGCCAGCGCATCGTGGCGGGGATGACCGACAGCATGGCCCTGTTCCTGACGCGGGTGCTGTACATGGCGCTGGCCATCCTGGTCACCGCGATCGCGGGCCTCGCCATGCCCGTCAACCCGCGCCACAACACCGTGGTCGCGCTGCTCACCGTGGGCATCCCGGCGCTCGCGCTCGCCTACTGGGCGCGGCCGTCGCGGGCCGGCTTCGATGCGGTCCGGCGCATCCTCGCCCTCGTGGTGCCGCCCGCGGTCGCGCTCGCGGCGCTGGGGCTGCCGCTGTATTGGTGGGCGAGCTCGACGACGACCCTCGCGGAGGCGCGCACCACGTTCACCACGTTCGCGGTGCTGTGTGGCCTGCTGCTGCTGCCGCTGCTCCACCCGCCCGTGGCGGTCTCCTTCTCGAGCGCCCATCCGGCCGAGCCGCCGCGTGGCGACGTGCGCCCGACGATCCTGGCCCTGCTGATGCTGGGCGCCTACTGCCTGTGCGTCCTGGTCGCGCCCGCCAGCGACTTCTTCGAGCTGGCACCGCTGCCGGGTGGGGTCATCGCGCTGACGGCGCTGGTGGCGATCGTGTGGGCCGTGGTCACCGTGCTGCTCTGGCGCACCGACGCGTACGACCGGGTCGCCAGCTGGTTCGCCGGCCTGCGCGGGCGGAGGCGCACGCCCGCCTGACCGTGGGTCATGCCAGGTCGTCTGGACCGGCGCCCCGACGCTCCGCGCGTCTCCGCCGCCCGCCGCCGCCCGCGTCCGGGAACGAGCCGCCGTCAGCGGGTGGCGCCGGCGCGCAGGGCTCGCTCCACGTCCGTGACGCTCGCCGTGATCGCCTCGCGCAGCTTGTCGAGACCGGCGCTGGTGTCGCGCGCGGCGCTGCCGATCGAGGTCAGCTGCATCTTGAGCGCGCGGATGCAGTCGAGCTGCCCTCGGATCGCGGTCATCGCCGCCCCGATGGCCATGCCATCGAGCTCCGACTCGTGCTGGGTCAAGGTCGCGAGGGCGAGCAGGCGAGCGAGGCGCACCGCCGCCTCGAGCGTCGTCTGGTCGGGAGCCTCGGGGTCGATGACGCAGTAGACGTCGCCCACCCGGACGTCGAAGGGCGCGATGCCCGCCGGCGCGTGGGCGGGCGTGAACACGACGAGCGCGACCTGGGCGGCTCGGTTGCGCTTGGCGCCTGCCAGCTCCTCGCGCATCGCCTTGCCTGAGATCGAACGGTCCTTGCACTCGATGACGACCCGCAGGTCGGCGCCCTGGGTGAGGCCCGGGTCGAGCGTGAGCACCAGGTCGCCCTGCTTGGAGCGGATGACGTCACCGGCCTCGTCGCCGGTGCGGTCGAGCGCGTCGCCCGAGCCGCGGCACACCTCCCCCAACAGCTCGCCCACGAGCGCCTCGAAGTCGGCGCCCTTGGCTGACGAGCGTGCCCGCTCCGACGCGCGCGCGGCACCAGCCGCCTCGATCGCGGCCAATCGCTCGTTGAGCCGCTCGAAGCCCGCCGCGACCTCCGACCGGAACTGGTGGAGGGGGGAGCCCAGACGGGTCGGGTCCAGCAGCTGGGCAAGCCGAGAGGCGTCACCATCGAAGTAGCTGCCCAGCATGGTCCGCATCCGACCCAGCGCCGAGTCCCGCTTGCCCTCGTCGAACAGCTCGGCCACGAATGCGCGCAGCTGGCCGCGGTCGCCCAGGAACCGCTCCAGGGTGCGAGGCAGCCGACCGTCGCCATCCGCGAAGTTCTGGCGCAGCACCTCGTCCAGGGCGCTGGCGGCCTTCTCGTTGACCGCCTGGGTGCGCCGCATCAGTGCCTCGAACTCGCGACGCACCACGTCCACGTCCATGGACACGCCGGCGTCCTGGAGCGCGGTCACGCCGATGCGAAGGGCGCGCTCCAGGATCGCGGCTCGGTCATCCGCGGGACGCTCCGCGAAGAACGCCGCCATGGATGGGTCCACGATGACCAGGTCCTCGATGACGAGGCGGTCGCCCTGGACCACGATGGGCGATGCGGGTCGGTCGACGGCTCGGAGGGGGGTGGGTCGCAGCGCTTCCATGACCCGACCCTCGGACGCTCGTGTGACAGGTCGCCTGTCACTCCATCCGGTATCGACCGCGGGTGCCGATCGCCATCGGGCCGGCCTGCGCCACTGGCCCCGTTGGTGCCGGGCCATCGGCGGGGCGTGGCATCCAGGGCGCGGTCACGCCGCCACCGCCCGACGCCATCACGGCGGCGAGGAAGGCAATCAGCACCAGGGTCCCGCGTCTGCGCGCCACGCCCACAGGCTACGTCGAGGGTGGGCCCCGGTCGATCGCGACCATCGTGCCATCCCCCGGTACCCTTGCACGATGCGCGTGGTCCTGGCGCACGGCGCCTCCGGCAACGCCGCGTCGATGCGACCCCACGTCGAGGGGCTCGCCGCACGCGGCATCGAGGCCGTGGCCATCGACCTGCCGGTGCGCAGGGCGGAGACCGCGCTCGACGCCTACCGCGCGGCCGGGGGGCTGCTGGCCCCCGACGCCAGTCCGGCGGTCATCGGGGGCCATTCGTACGGCGGGCGGGTGGCCAGCCTGGTCGCCGCCGATGGCACCCCCGGCGTGCGCGGCCTGGTGCTGCTGTCCTACCCGCTGCATCGTCCCGGCAGCCCCGACTGGGAGGTGCGGAGCGCCCACTGGCCCGCCATCGCGGTACCGGTGCTGCTGTGCTCGGGCGACGCCGACCCGTTCGCGCGCATCGACCTCCTGCGCCTCGCGGTGGCGGAGCGGCTGTCGCGCGCCGAGCTGGTGGCCTACCCGCGACTCGGCCACACCCTCAAGCCGGTACTCGAGGACGTGCTCGACCGCGTGGCGGCATTCGTCCGCTCAGCCTGAGGCCCCGTCGGGCCTGCCGGCACCGCCGCCCCCGTCGGCCCCGTCGCGCCCGCCGCTCCCGTCGCCCCCGACGCGCAGGCTGCCCCCGATGGGCACGACCCGGACCTCCGTGTCGGGCGCCAGGCGTGCCGCATATCGCGCGAACGCCTGCGGCGGCTCCACCCGGGTGTCGGGTCGGAGCCAGTGCATCCCGATCGGGTGCAGCGTGCCCCAATGGATGGGCACGGCCAGCCTGGGACGGATGAGCTCCACGGCGCGTGCCGCGCCCATGGGATCGAGGTGCTCGGTGGGGCGGGCGCGGGGCCCCCAGCCCCACACCGGGATGAGCGCGAGGTCGAGCCCGCGATCGAGGTCGCGCATGCCCTCGAACAGCGCGGTGTCGCCCGCGAAGTAGATTGACCGCGAGCCGCCCAGCAGGTACCCCACGGCCAGCTCCGTGGGGCCGATGGGCGGCCCGAAGCCCCGATGGAGCGCCTGGATGGTCTCGATGGCCAGCCCGTGGACCTCGAGCGTGTCGCCCGGCACCACCTCGATGACCTCCCCGAACCCGCGGGCCCGGAGGCGTCGGCCCATGCCTCGGGGCACCACCAACGTGACGTCGGCGCCCAGCAGTCGGAGCGAGGCCAGGTCGAGGTGGTCCCAGTGGGAGTGCGACAGCACGACCAGGTCCACCGCCGCCCAGGCCTGGGGCTCGATGGGGGTGGCGGCCCGGACGAGCGGGCCCACCCGGCGCCGCAGGATCGGGTCGGTGAGCACGCGCACCCCGTCCATCTCGACCAGCACGGTCGAGTGGCCGAGGTAGGACATCACGAGCGGCGCGTCACCGGCTTGGTCCGACACGATGCGCCGAGTATCGACGACCCGCGACGAGCCGGCTGGGCCCAGCGGGCGGCCGCGTCTGGGGCTAGTGGAGGGCCAGTTCCCGGGCCTGGGTCTCGCGATTGCCGCGGTCGTCCCGACCCACCGCCTCGATGCGCAGCGTGCCGGCGTCCCCACCCGCCCGCAGCCGGACGGTCGCGACGTAGTCGCCATGCGCGTCCTTGCGGGTTCGGACGTGTCGCTCGCTGCCACCCGCCTGGGTGATCACGAGCGTGGGTGCGCCGCGCTGACGCTCGGTGGCATCGACCGTGATCCGGAGCCGCTGGCCGCGAGCCGGGGTGCCGTCGGAGACACCGATCCGGTACGGCCCCACGAACACGGACCGCTCGACGCGCATGGTGCCCACGCCCGTCGTGGCGATGATGGCCACCTCGTACGAGCCGGACGGCACGAACGAGCCCGACTGGTCCCGCCCGTCCCACACCCAGTCGCGGGTGCCCTGCTGCTGGGTGCGTGCGGGGCGGCTGCGGACGACCTGGCCCTGGGGGTCGCGGACCTCGATGCGCACCTTGGCCCGCCGTGCGAGGGCGTACCCGAAGCGCACCGACCGAGCCCGCTTGTCGCGGTCGGCCGCGTGGAGCGCGCTGGCCGAGCGGCTGACCGTGCGGATCGCGGTCAGCACGACCACCTCGAAGCGCTGGGAGTCGCTCCGGTTGCCGGCCTTGTCGCGCGCCGCCACGACGACCTCGTAGTGGCCATCCCTGACCACATGGCCGTCGTCGTCACGACCGTCCCAGGCGAGCGTGCCCTTGCCCCGGTCGGCATCACGGTTGATGGCCCGCACCACGCGACCCGAGCGGGTGCGGACCTCGAGCCGGAGGCGCGCGTTCTCCGAGAGCGTCCTGCGGACCCGCAGGCTGTCGCCCGTGTGATCCCCGTTGGGGGTGATGGTCAGGGTCGCGCCCGCGATGTCGCTGCCATCGCTGCGTCGGATGGCCAGCTCGGGTGGCGTCCGGTCGGGTGGCGGCGGCTCGTAGACGGTGCCGGCACCGGCCCGGAAGTCGGCCGCGCGCATCGTCAGGTCGCCGGTGAGCGCTCGGTAGTGGCCCCGCTTGGGGTGGGGGTCCAGATGCAGCCGGGCCCAGCCCACCCGGTTGGAGTCGCGATAGTAGTCCCGCCGGCCCACGAAGCCGTCGTAGGCCTGGAGCGCCGTCCCGGACCGGGACATGAAGATCCGGTCCATCGTGTCGTCGGTGCGCATCAGCGCCTTGGGCAGGTTCACGTCCTGGTCGGTGCCATACGCGAACACCGCGCGCGCCCCGATGCCCAGGAACCCTGCCGCGAAGTTGTCCACGCGTGGCACCGCAACGGACTTGCGGAACTCCGGCCCCATGTACTCCTCGCCGTTCCCCGAGGCGTAGCACAGGTGATAGAGCAGGACCACCGCGTTGGTGGCCAGTCGGACCTTCTTGCGCAGCGCATCCGCGCCCTGGTAGTCGACGGGGGAGCGGACGCCGGTGCGCGGGTTGAGGCCGAACCCGTTGTGGGTGTCGTCCCCCGACCCGTTGGGACCCGGGTTGCCGTTGCCGTGACCCAGGTAGACCACGAGGCTGGCACCCTGGAGCGCGGGCACGACGCGCTTCCAGGTCGCCTTGGGGGTGATGATGCTGACGACGCGCATGCCCGCGGCGCTCGCCTGCCGGGCGATGCGCCGGGCGTCCTCCTTGTTGGCCTTGTCGAGGCCGGACGGGCCGACGATGATGACCGCCTTGGGCTTGGGCGCCGCGGCGACGGCCGGGGCGAGGGCGCCCGCGAGGGCACCCATGACGAGCGCCACGCTCACCAGCGACCACAGGAGCCGCATGGCCGAGCGTCCACGACGCCGCGTGTCAGGCGTCCCCGGGACGCCAGGCGCTCGTTCGGGCAATACGTGACCTCCCATCTGCCGGAGCGTCGCGCGGACGCACGCGACGACGGTGGGTGATGGCCGACCAACGGGTGCGGATCGCGGGCGTGGGCAGGAGGGAGGCCACGCCAGGCGAGGCGCGCGACCACCGACGACCACAGGCCCCCGGCCGGCGCACGGCTCGACTGGGCACCGCGGCAGGGCAAGACGCACGAATGCGCATGGCCGTCGTGTCGGGCTCCACGCTGGGGTGGCATCGACGACCCCGTCTCCCTCAGCCGGTGGCCATCGTCCCGTATCGGACGGCTGTTCGGTTGTCCCTTGCTCCCGGTGCGGGTGCACCGGCCTCTGGCGCAGCAGGATAGCGACGGGCTGCTGCCCTGTCTCGGTGCTCGCGCAGCCGTTGGTCAGGGGATCGGCGGTACTCGGGAGCTCATGCGACCGCGCCCGCGCCAGACGCCGACGCGTCCGCGCGGCCACGACCGACGCGTGCCAGGCGCTCCGCCGCCGCATCCAGGGTCGCGGGTCGCTTGGGGAACGCGAAGCGGAGGCGCGTGCGACCCAGCTCGGGCCGGGAGTAGAACGACGAGCCAGGCACCGCGCCCACGCCCGGGTCGCGGACCATCCGACGCGCGAACGTGACGTCGTCCTCCGCGGTGATGCCCGAGATGTCCGCCATCGCGTAGTACGCTCCGGCAGGCACGCTCACGCCGAAACCGGCGGCCTCGAGGGCGCCCACCAGATGGTCGCGCCTGGCCTGGTAGCCGCGGGCCAGGTCCCGGTAGTAGGCGTCGGGGAGTGACAGCGCCACCACGCCGGCCGCCTGGAGCGGCGCGGCGGCGCACACCGTCAGGAAGTCGTGCGCCTTGCGGATGCCGGTCGTGAGTGCGGTGCTCGCGACCACCCAACCCACGCGCCAGCCCGTGACGGAGTAGGTCTTGGACAGGGCGTCGATGGTGACCGTCCGATCGGCCATACCGGGCATGGTGGCCATGGGCACGTGCTCGGCGCCGTCGTACACGATGTGCTCGTAGATCTCGTCCGCGAAGCAGATGGCGTCGTGCTCCTGGCACAGCTCCGCGATGACGGCCAGCTCGTCGCGCGTGAACACCTTGCCCGTGGGGTTGTGGGGGTTGCCCACCACGATGCCCCGGGTGCGCTCGGTGAACGCCGCGCGCAACTCCTGTGGGTCGAACCGCCAGCCCGGTTCGTGGAGGGTCACGTAGCGGATGGATGCCCCGGCCATCCGTGCGTCCGGCGCGTAGCTCTCGTAGAACGGCTCGAACGCGACGATCTCGTCGCCCGGGTCGATGGTGCCCAGGATCGAGGCGATCATCCCCTCGGTCGCGCCGCATGTGACGGTGACCTCCCCGACAGGGTCGGGAGCCCAGCCCGGGTAGGTCCGGGCGGTTTTGGCGGCGATCGCCTCGCGGAAGGCCGTGGTGCCCCAGGTCACGGTGTACTGGTTGTCGTCGGCGAGGATGGCCTGGACGGCGGCCTCCTTGATGGCGTCGGGCGCCGGGAAGTCGGGGAAGCCCTGGCCCAGGTTGATGGCGCCATGCGCCAGGGACAGGCGCGTCATCTCGCGGA
This sequence comes from Chloroflexota bacterium, assembly GCA_046328155.1. Taxonomy (GTDB): domain Bacteria; phylum Chloroflexota; class Limnocylindria; order Limnocylindrales; family CSP1-4; genus JAFMJV01. The sequence continues at coordinate 24,349 of JAXLXC010000020.1, read as the reverse complement.
TGGCGGATTCGGTGAAGCCGCTGACGCGGTCGGCGGTGCGGGGCATGGGCGTCAGGATACGGACCATCGATGGTGGCCGCCCGACGTACGCTATGGGCGATGACGACCGCGCCCATCCCGTCGCCCGATGCGCTGGTCGTGCGACGGGCGCCCAAGGTGCTCCTCCACGACCATCTGGACGGCGGCCTCCGACCCACGACCGTCGTGGAGCTCGCGCGCGCGACGGGCTACACCGACCTCCCGACCGACGACCCCGAGCGGCTGGGCGCCTGGTTCCGCCAGGGCGCCGACCGCAAGAGCCTCGAGCTGTATCTGGAGGGGTTCCGGCACACCGTGGGCGTGATGCAGACGCCCGCGGCCATCGAGCGGGTGGCCGCCGAGTGCGCCGAGGACCTCGCCGCGGACGGCGTGGTGTACGCGGAGGTGCGCTACGCGCCCGAGCTGTCGACGCAGGGCGGCCTGTCGCTGGACAAGGTCATGGAGGCATGGCTGGCGGGCTTCCGACGGGGTGCCGCGGCAGCGGAGGCGAGCGGCCGGCCCATCGTCATCCGGGCCATCGTGACCGCCATGCGCCAGTTCGCGCGCTCCGTGGAGATCGCGGAGCTGGCGGTGCGCTATCGGGACGAGGGCGTGGTGGGCTTCGACATCGCGGGTCCCGAGGCAGGCTTCCCACCCAGCCGACATCTCGACGCCTTCCAGCTCATCCATCGGGCGGACTTCCACGTGACCATCCATGCCGGCGAGGCGTTCGGCCTGCCCTCCATCTGGGAGGCGCTCCAGTGGTGCGGCGCCGAGCGGCTGGGGCACGGCGTCCGCATCGTCGACGACATCCGGCGCGAGCCGGACGGCCGGTACGCGCTGGGCCGGCTGGCGGCGTATGTCCGTGACCGACGGGTGCCCCTGGAGATGTGCCCCACCTCCAACGTGCACACCGGCGCCGTGCCGTCCATCGCCGAGCACCCGTTCGACCTGCTGCGGCGGCTGCGCTTCCGGGTCACCGTCAACACCGACAACCGCCTGATGAGCGGGGTCAGCCTCAGCAGCGAGCTGGAGCTCCTGTCGCGCACGTTTGGCTTCGGGCTCGCGGAGATGCAGTGGCTGACGCTCAACGCCATGAAGAGCTCGTTCCTGTCGTTCGACGAGCGGCTGCTGCTCATCAACGGCGTCATCAAGCCCGGCTACGAGCGGCTGATGGCGCAGGAGGCCGCCGCGGCGCCCACGCTGGTCTAGGGGCGGGCGCCTCGGATCGCGAGGGCCAGCTCGACGGGCACCTCAGGCCGCGAGGGCCAGCTCCACGGGGGCCTCCGCCGCCAGCGGCGCCAGGTCGACCAGGGTCGCGCACTCCTCGCAGCGCAGGGTCTCGTGAGCCCGCGCAGGCTGGGTCAGTCCGACCTCTGCCTCGCACCAGGGACAGGGGATGCTGAGCACGGGACGACCCTCCATGTGGCTGACCCCGGGATGGGGTCGACACCCACAGGATCGGTCCGGTCCGTGACAGCTCGCATGGCACGCCCGCGGGACGTATGCCTGGCGGGACCCATGCCCACGGCAGGCACGCAAAGACCCGGAGGACCCTCCGCGATGCCGTCCGGTCGGCTGGCAAGCCAGCCATCCGATCGGCGATCACGTGGCCCCTCCGGGCTGACCAGACAGTACCCCGCCACGCGCGGGCGCCACAAGGCCAGCCATCCACGAGATGCGACGACGAGCGCCCGATCGTCCACGATCGGTCCACGTCCCATGGCGCCGCCCATCCACATCGGTGGACGACATCGCCGGGCGACCCAGGACCGTCGTCCCGGGGGCGCGCTTGGCGAGGACGGGCCATGATGTCGCGACCCCACCGCCCAGGAGCACCATGCCCAGCCAGCCCACACCCGCGACGCCCTCGCCTGCCGCATCGGGTGCCCCGCCTTCGCCGCGTCGCGCGATGCCCGCCGCCCTGCGGCTCGGCGGCGCGCTCGGCATCCTCGTCCTGGGTATCGCGCTGGGCGTGGCACGCCCGCTCCCCGGCGGCTCGGCCGTGGCGGCCGAGCCGGTCCCACCTCCCGTCGCGTCGGCGCCACCGGCCGCGCCCACGATGCTCGTGGTGCCGCCCGCGCCCGCCGCGAGCGACGCGGTGCCGGCCGACTTCGACCTGTTCTGGGAGGCGCTGCGGATCGTCCGGGAGAACTACGTCGATGGCGACGCGCTCACCGACGAGAACCTCACCCGCGGCGCCATCCGGGGCATGGTGGACGCGCTGGGCGACACCGGTCACACGGTGTACCTCACGCCTGAGGAGGTGCAGGCGGAGGTCGACGCCCTGGACGGCCGGGTCATCGGCATCGGAGTCTCCGTCGACACGCGCGGCGGCGCGCCCACCATCATCGCGGTGTTCCCGGGATCGCCGGCGGCGGGGGCGGGCCTGCGGCCCGGTGACGTCATCGAGTCGGTCGATGGCCAGCGCGTCGACCGCCTGGAGGTCTCGGGCCTCCTCGAGCGGGTGCGTGGCGAGCCGGGCACGACCGTGACCTTGGGGATCCGCCACGCGGACGGCGCGCGTGACGAGGTGGACATCGTGCGCGCCGAGGTGACCATCCCGCCCGTGGCCTGGTCCATGGTGCCGGGCACCACCATCGCGGACATCGGCATCAACCAGTTCTCCGACGGTGCCGCGCGCGACACCCGGCGAGCCCTGCGACGGGCGCTCGCCGACGGCGCGACGGGCATCATCCTCGACCTGCGCGGCAACCCGGGCGGCCTGGTCCAGGAGGCGATCGGCATGGCGGGCCTGTTCCTGCCGGAGGGGGCCACCGTCTACCAGGAGGAGTACCGCGGCGGCGACCGCATCGACGTCACCACCCAGGACGAGCCCGTGGCACCGGACGTGCCCCTGGTGGTGCTGGTGGACGAGGGCAGCGCCAGTGCCGCCGAGATCGTCGCGTCGGCGCTCCACGACAACGGCCGCGCGCGGCTGGTGGGCCAGCGGACGTTCGGCACCGGCACGGTGCTCAACTTCTTCCCGCTGTCCGACGGCTCCGCCATCCGGCTGGGCGTGCTGCGCTGGCTGACGCCGGAGGGGGCGAGCGTGTTCGACACGGGCGTGGGCCCCGACACGGTCGTGGAGCTGCCGGAGACCGGGCTCATCCTGTACCCGGAGGCGCTCGATGGCCTGGACGCCCGCGGCTTCCGGCGCTCCGACGACACCCAGCTGCGACGGGCCGTGCGGCTGCTGACCACGGACCCTGGGGGCACGCCCCGACCCGCCCTGACGCCCGAGCCCGAACCCTCGGAGACCCCGGCCGCGCCGACGCCCAGCACGGCGCCCACGCAGGCCCCACCATCGCCCCTGGAGGCCAGGGGCTCGACAGGAGGGATGCTGCGATGAAGGTGCTGCTCATCGGCGTGGGCACGGTCGGCGAGGCCATCGCCCGCCTCAGTGCGGGCCGCCCGTGGCTGGAGCGCATGGTGCTCGCGGACTACGACATCGACCGGGCGCGACGCATCCAGGCGGCCGTGGGTGACGCGGCGAGCCACCCGGTGGCGCGCATCGACGCGTCCGACGCGGACGCCGTCGCGGAGCTGGCGCGGGCGCATGACGTGGACATGGTCATGAACGCGGTGGACCCGCGGTACCTGATGCCGGTGTTCCGGGGCGCGCTGGCGGCCGGCAGGAACTACATGGACATGGCCGTCAGCCTGTCGGAGCCGCACCCCACCGACCCCTTCCGGCAGCCCGGGGTCAAGCTGGGCGACCGCCAGTTCGAGCTGGCGTCCGACTGGGAGTCGAAGGGCAAGCTGGCGCTGGTGGGGGTGGGCATGGACCCGGGCCTGTCGGAGGTGTTCGCGGCGCACGCCGCCAAGCACCTGTTCGACGAGGTCCACCAGCTCAACGTGCGCGACGGCGGCGACCTGCGGATCGAGGGCTACGGGTTCGCCACGGTGTTCTCCATCTGGACCACCATCGAGGAGTGCCTCAACCCGCCGATCGTGTGGGAGCGCGACCGCGGCTGGTACACCCTCGAGCCGTTCGCGGAGCCCGAGCGCTTCGTGTTCCCCGAGGGCATCGGGCCGGTGGAGTGCGTCCATGTGGAGCACGAGGAGGTCACGCTCCTGCCACGGTGGCTGGACGCCCAACGGGTGACCTTCAAGTACGCCCTGGGCGACGAGTTCATCGGCGTGCTCAGGACGCTCCACGCCATCGGCCTGGATCGTAACGACCCGATCGCGGTCCGCGACGTCCAGGTCCGGCCGCGCGACGTCGTGGCCGCGCTGGTCCCCGACCCCGCCACCCTGGGCGACCACATGCGCGGGCGCGCGGTGGTGGGCACCCATGTCACGGGGCTCCGCGACGGCCGGCCGCGCGAGGTCTACCTGTACCAGATGTGCGACGCGCAGGAGACGATGGCCCGGTTCGGGCTCCAGCCGGTGGCCTGGCAGACCGGCTTCAACCCCGTGGTGGCCATGGAGCTGCTCGCCGAGGGCGTCTGGTCGGGCGCCGGGGTGCTGGGCTGCGAGGCCTTCGACCCCGACCCCTACCTTGCCATCCTCGACCGGGACGGCATCCACCACGCGATGATGGAGGTCGAGCCGGGACACGCCACCGCCTGAGGCGCCCGAGGGTCAGGTCAGCCGGCGAACGCCTCGAGCAGCGCGACGAACCGCTCGATGTCCCGGGCGTTGGTCACGAAGCCCGGCGACACGCGGACGGCACCCAGCGCCTTGTCCGGGATGACCTCCCGGATCGCCTCCAGCGAGGGCATCCGACCCAGCGCGAACACCCGCGTCATGTCGTCCGCGGTGATTCCACGCGCGGTCTCGCTCGCCCCCGGGTTGCAGAAGCAGCCGGTCCGCAGCGAGATCCGCCGGGCGACCGCCGCGGCCTCGACGACCCGGAAGTCGATGACGCCGCCATCGCGCCCCAGCAGGTTGAAGGGGATCGTGCCACCCCGGTCCTGGGTGGTCGTCGGCCCGTAGAGGCGCACCAGCGGGGAGCCGTCGGCATGGCGCAGGGCCCGCATCCGCCGCAGGAGGTCGTCCGTGTGGCGACGCACGCGCTCCCCGATGGCGTCCACGCCGATGTCTTCGATGGTGCGCAGCCCGATGCTCAGCGCGGGGATGCCCAGATAGTCGACGGTGCCGTCCTCGAAGCCCACCTCGTCCGGTGCGAGCGTGTGCCGGACCACGGCCACCGAGGCGACGCCGATGGTGCCCCCGGCGAACCACGGACGCTCCAGCCGCTCCAGCACCTCGCGCCGCACCACGAGCGACCCGACGCCGGTCGGGTAGCCCATGACCTTGTACCACGACACCACCACGAGGTCCGGATGCCAGCGCGACAGGTCGAGCCGTGCCGTGGGCAGGAAGGCCGCGGCATCGAGCAGCACGTCCCAGCCGCGGGCATGAGCCGCGCCCACCCAGTCGAGCGGATGGCGGACGCCCGAGTAGTTCGACTGCGCCGGGAAGGCGAACAGGCCACGTCGCCCGGGCGGCAGCTGGTCGAGCGCGTCGTGGACCAGAGCCGCGTCGAGCCGGAGGTCGTCGGGTCGCAGTGGCAGGTACGTGACCTCCGCGCCACGCGCCATGGCCGGCACCCGGATGCCGTTGACGGAGTTGTGGTCGTCGGCGGCGAGCAGCAGCCGGTCGCCCACGCGGAAGGGATATGCGTCCGCGACCAGCTTGCAGGCTCCGCTGGCGTTGGGCGTGAACACCACCACGTACTCGTCCGGGGATGCCCGCAGGAACGCCAGGATGTCCCGACGCGCCGCCGCCACGAGCTCCGTGGACAGCGCGGATGCCGGGCTGGTCGAGTGGGGGTTGCCCAGCACCTGCCCGCCCAGCAGCCGCCGATGCTCGGCCACCTGGGATTCCGCGTACAGCCCGCCGCCGGTGTGGTCGAGGTACGCCTGGTCGCGCTCGTCGAGACGCGCGAACTCTCGTGCGCGCAGCTCCGCGACGGCCGCGTCGTCGAGCGCGGGTCTGGACGCGGTGATGGTGGTGCTCAGGGACATCGGACGACCTCCGTGCTCAGGGCATGGCTCGCAGCAGGGCGAACTCGGTGGCCGCGCCATCGGCGGTGGTGCCGACCGCGACGATCCGGCCGTCGGCATCCAGTGCGACGTCCTCCCCCAGGTCCCCAGCACCGTGGAAGTCGGCGGTCAGGACGCCGTGCGCGCCAAAGCCGTCGTCGAGGGTGCCATCGGGTCGCACGCGCTCGAGCGCCAGGTCGAGGATCGTGGGGCTCGTGGCGCGACCCACCACCACGATCCGGCCGTCGTCGTCCACCACCAGACCCTCGCCGAAGTCATCGCCGCCTCCCAGGTCGGTGGTCAGGATGCCGCCCGCCCCGAAGGTGGCGTCCAGCCTGCCGTCGCTGGTGACGCGGGCGAGCAGGAGGTCGCGGTCGCCGCCCGCTCCCACGGTGGTGCCTGCGATCAGGATCGCGCCATCCGGGGCGAGTGCCACGCCATCGGCGACGTCGTCGAAGCCCAGGTCGATGATGGTCGTGCCACCACTGCCGAACGAGCCATCGAGCGTGCCGTCCGGCAGGTATCGCGCGAGGGCGATGTCCTCCCCGGCGATGCCGGCCACGACGATGCGGCCGTCGGGGCCGATGGCCAGCGCGCGACCCTCGTCTGCCTGCGTGCCCAGGTCGGTGGTCACGGTTCCGTCCGTGCCGAACGAGCCATCGAGCGTGCCGTCGGGCTCATAGCGGACGAGCGCGAGGTCGCCGTCGATGCCGTCGCGCACGGCGGACCCGACGACCACGAGGCGTCCGTCCGGCTGGGCCGCGATCGCGTCCCCCTGGTCCCATCCGCCCAGGACGTCGGTGCGCACGATGCCAGCCGTCCCGAAGCCTGGGTCCGGCAGCCCATCGCGCCCGACGCGGACGATGGCGATGTCTGGCTGGCTGGGGCCTGCGGCGTCGCTCCGACCCATGACCACCACCGAGCCATCACCCGCGAGCGCCGCGTCGGACGCCTCGTCGTCGGCGCCACCGAGGTCGATGGTCGCGACCCCGTCGTCGCCGAACGACGAATCGAGGGTGCCCGCCGCGTCGTGGCGCGTGAGCGCGATGTCGTTGCCCGATCCCGTGGCGCGCCAGCCGGCCGTGACGATGCTCCCGTCGGGCGCGATGACCACCGCCTCGCCATGGGCGGCGCCACCCATGGGCGTCGACACGCGCCCGGCGTCACCGAACGTGGCGTCGAGCCCGGCGCTGGAGGGTGTCTCGCAGCGGACCAGGATGTCGGTGACGTCCGCGCCGGCCACCCGGCCCGCGCCGTGCTCCACGTGGCATGCCTGGCCGGGGTCGTGGGGCTGGGTCCGAACCCGGACCTCGTAGGACTCGCCGTCGGCGTGCGTCCCCGGGAACGCGAACGGGCCGTCCGAGGCGACGGCCACCTCGGTGCCCAGGTTCGTGAGCACGAGCCCGCTACCCAGGAGGCCCTCGACCGTGCCACCGACCATGAGGCCGGGCGGGGCGGTTGGCGCCAGCACTTGGTCGTCGTCGAGGATGGTGACCGTCGCGTGGTCCTGCGACCCGAGGGTCGCGCAGTGGACGTCCCCGAGCGCCACCCCGAACGACTCCTCCGGCTCGGCCTGCGAATCCTCGTGGATGGGCACCTCGACCACGCGTGGCGACGCATCGCCGTCAGCGAAGCGGATGGTCGTCGCCGCCGGGTCGAGGTCGGCGCCCGCGTCGGCGCTCCCGCCCATGACCTCGAGCACCGCGCTGGCCTCGCCCGCCGAACCGCCGGTGCGTGTGACGAGCACCAGTGCCGCGCGGCCCGATTCGTCGACCGTCACCAGCGGCTCCGCGAGCGCCAGGGCGCCGGCGTCGGGTGGCGTGCCGTCCGGGCAGGTGGCGGGGGCCAGGGGCCGGGTCGGCGGTTCGTCGGACCCGGACGTGTCGCGCGGCTCGAGGCCGTCAGGGACGAGCAGCGACCCGGGGTCCAGCTCCTGGGGGTCCTGGACGAACGCCTGGGCCGCGGTCTCGCCCTCCTGGGCCACGATGGCCGTGGCCTCCAGGCTGACGTGGACCGCGAACAGCTCGCCCACGGGGACCGCGTCGAGCAGGACGTGGATGGTCAGCGGCTGGGCGAGGAACATCTGGCCCGCGGCGCCGGTGCCGCTGTCGTCGGCATCGCCGTCCACCCGGAAGTCCTGCTCGCCCCACAGCGGGCCGGGGGAATCCGCCGAGGTCGCCGCACCTGGCCGCCAGGAGCGCGCGTGGCCCACCAGGTACGCCACGCCACCCACGCTGAAGAAGTCGCCGTCGGTCGAGGACGCATAGGCGCGCGCGTGGACGCGCACGATCGTCCGGACCGGCTCGCAGGGCCCGCTGCCGGGGCACTCCCATGCCGCCGTGTCGGCGTTCGCGTCGATCGTCTGGAGGAGCAGGTCCGAGAGGGTGATCCGCAGCGTCGCGTCGCCCGCGACCTTCTGGTAGGCCTGATACTCGTCGAGGTGGGTGACGGTGCCGCTACTCGGTCCTCGCGCAGCCGACCCGGCGTGGGTGCCTGCGCGAGGACCGAGTAGCGGGTGCCATCGGCGCTCGAGGACAGGGCGCCGAACGCCCCATCCCGAGGCAGCCACTGCCAGTACGGCGCGTGGAGCGGCAGGTTGAACACGACCCGCCCGATGTCGACCGCCTTGGTCAGCTCGCCCAGCGTCTGCGCGCCGAACTGGACCGGTCGCTCGCCGGCGCCTCGCACGACCTCATCCACCGACCAGAAGCGCACCGGCGTGGCGTCGAGCGCGGGCGATGGCGTGGCGGTGGGTGAGGGCGCGGCCCCGAGGGCCAGCAGGGCGAGGGCGCCGAGCCACGCCAGGGCGCGCGTCGGCCGGCCGCGCGGCGACCAGCGTGGAGGACGCGATGGGCGAGGCGCGGGATCGAGGGTCGCGGGCATCCCGCGCGGCAGCATGGGCCGGCGGCGAGTGCCGCGTCTGTGACCCGCGTCACTCTGGGCGCCTCAGACGATGGGTGCCGGGTCGAGCACCTCAAGCAGACGCCCCGGCGCCACGATCACGATGCCGCCCCGATGGGTCGCCACGATGCCCTCGGTACGCAGGTCCGCGAGCGTGCGGACGACCACCTCGCGCACGCTGCCCACGGCATCGGCGAGCTCCTGCTGGGTCACCGCCGCCACCAGCTCGGGTCCCTGCTGCCGCTCCGATGCGAGGTCCAGGAGGTGTCGGGCGACCCGCTGCCGCACGGAGCCGAAGGCGGCGCGGCATCTGCGTGATGTACTCCCGGACGCGGGTGGCGAGGTCCTCGAGGAGCGCCCTGGCAACGACCGGGTCCCGGTCCGCGGCGGACCGCACCACGTCCGCGCGCAGCACCAGCAGCCGCGCCTGGACCACGGTCTGGGTCGAGCCTGGCGGCACGTACGGCCCCCGTACAGCGAGAGGGTGCCCAGCAGCGCGCCACGCCTGGCGTAGCGGACGGTCAGGCTCCGGCCGTCCGCGCCCCGCAGCACGTTGCGGACCAGCCCATCGACCACGAGCGACAGGTGCGGCCCGGCCACGCCCTCGTGCTGGATGACCTCGCCGGGCGACGCGGCCACGGACCGCGCGCCCACAAGCAGCGCGGCGATGGTGGGGCTGGGCAGGGCGCCCAGCGGCGACGCCACGAGCGCCGCCCGGACGTCCGACTCCGTGGACCAGGAGGGTCGGCCATCCCCCACGCGCCCACGCCAGCAGGAACTAGCCGGCGCCGGCCACCGCGGCTACCCGGCGCTGACCACCACGATCCGATACCGGAGCGTGCGACCCGGGGTCTGGACCACCACCTCGTCGCCCGATGCGTGGCCCATGAGCGCCCGGCCCACCGGCGACTCGTCCGAGATGCGCCCCTCGGCGACGTCGACCTCGGAGCGGCCCACGATCTGGAACGTGGTGCGCTCGCCCTCGACCTCCACCTCCACCCGCGAGCCCATGTGCACCACGCCCGAGTTCTGGGTGGTGATGATCACGGCGTTGCGGAGCGTCTGCTCGATCTGCTGGATCCGCCCCTCGAGGAAGGACTGCTCGCGTCGGGCTGCCTCGTAATCGGCGTTCTCGCGCAGGTCCCCCAGCTCGCGCGCGTGCTTGACGCGCAGGATGACCTCGGGGCGCCTGACCGCCGTCAGCTCCTGGAGTTCCTGCTCGAGTGCGGCGAGCCCCGACGCCGTGAGCTGCGCCGCGGGAGCCGCGTTGGGCGGCGGGGCGCTGGTGCGCACAGCCGTGGTCCTCGGCCTCGACGACGGCGCGCGCGTCGTGCGGCCGCCCGCGGACGCGGGCGTCCGTCGGGTGCCGGGTGCCGTGCGCTGGGCGGCCGTCGCGGCGCGTGGCGGCGCGACGCTCGTGGCAGCCTCGCCCTCCGCGAGCAGGGAGCCCGTGATGCCGGTCTGCTTGGCATCGCCCGTGGCGGCCGTGAGGTTGGCCCACGGCAGGACCGGCCCCATGGCCGCGAGCCGGCCGCGGGACTCGTCGTCCAGGTCGCTCGCGATGGCGTCGAACAGGCCGTCCTCGTACTCCTCGGGCGAGGGCGTCTCCGCCCACCAGATGCGCAGCTGGTCCCGCTCGAGCAGGGTCCACAGCCAGTGGCCGCCGGAGTGCGGCTTGCGCTCGCCAAGGGGCGTCGCGAACAGGGACGCGGCGCGTGCGCTCAGCGTCTTGGTCGTGCGCCCCACGTAGACCACCGTCTCCTGGGGCAGCCAGAAGGCGGCCAGCCGGTTGAGCAGCTGGGTGGGCGTCGGTCGCTCGCCATCCAGGAGCAGCGTGGGCACACGCTCCACCCACGCCCGCACGGCGGTCACGTCGATGGGCGCCACGTCCAGGCGAGCGGCGGTCTCCACCAGCAGCACCCCTGGCGCGCGACTGCGCACCTGCTCGCCCCAGCGGATGGGGCCGTCGGGCATCAGGTCGAGCGAGCGCAGCAGGGCGACGGCGGATCGGGGGGAGGCCATGGGCTACAGGGTGACACAGCGCGACACGGCGTGCGCCCGGTGGGTGGCGTGCCTCCAGCGATCGCGGTAGCCTGTCGCCCGATCCACGGCGACCGGGGCAAGCCGTGTCCGACGATACGAGGTGCTGTCCGGTCATGCCATCCATCTCGGTGTCCGATCCGCCGCGCGACGTCCTGCGCGAGGACGAGGCCGCGTGGCGGGCCACGCGCGTGCGCGACGTCCGCTACGAGCTGTCCCTGGAGCTGGTGGCCGGGTCCCCGGAGTACGCAGGACGCGTGGTGGTTCGCTTCGACCTGCTGCCCGGCGACGGCGCCGTGTGGCTGGACCACACGGCGAGCGCGGGCGCCCCGGACGTGCTCGTCGATGGCGAGCCCATCCCCGCCGGCGCCCAGGATAGGCATCGCCTGCTGCTCCCGGAGGACCTCGCCCCGGGGCCCGTCGAGGTCGCCGTCACCTACCGGCACCGCTATGACCACACGGGCGACGGGTTTCACCGGTTCGTCGACCCCGAAGACGCCACCGAGTACGTCTACTCCAACTTCCAGCCCTTCGAGGCGCATCGCCTGTTCCCGTGCTTCGACCAGCCCGACATCAAGGCCACGTATCGGCTGACCGTCGATGCCCCGGCGCACTGGGCGGTCGTGAGCGCGACCCGGGCGCAGGTGGAGCGGCTGCCGGACGGGGCGCGTCGCCACCGGTTCGCCGAGACGCCGCGCTTCAGCACGTACCTGCTGCCCGTCATCGCCGGGGAGTGGCACGAGGTCCGGGAGGAGCGCGACGGCCTGTCGCTGGGCCTCTTCGCACGACGCTCCATGGCGAGCTTCGTGGAGCGCGAGGCGGGCGAGCTGTTCGAGGTGACTCGTCAGGGGTTCGGGTTCTACGCCGACCTGTTCGACCAGCCCTATGCCTTCGGCGACAAGTACGACCAGCTGTTCGTGCCGGAGTTCAACGCGGGCGCCATGGAGAACGTGGCGGCGGTGACGTTCCACGACTCCTTCCTGTTCCGAGACCCGCCCACCCAGCCAGAGCGGCTGACCCGGGGCGAGGTCGTGCTCCACGAGCTCGCCCACATGTGGTTCGGGGACCTCGTGACCATGCGCTGGTGGGACGACCTGTGGCTCAACGAGTCGTTTGCCACGTTCATGTCGTTCCTCGCGCTCGACCAGGCGACCCGGTTCCATGCCGCGTGGCAGTACTTCAACGGCACGCTCAAGCCGTTCGCGTACCGGGATGACCAGCGGATCACGACCCATCCCATCGCGACCGGCATCGGCGACACCGACGAGGCGGAGCTGGGCTTCGACGCCATCACCTACGAGAAGGGTGCGTCGGTGCTCAAGCAGCTCGTCGCGACCATCGGGCGGGACGCCTTCCGGGATGGCATCCGGGCCTACTTCCGACGCCACGCGTGGGGCAATGCCACGCTCGCCGACTTCCTGGCGGCGCTGGGCGATGCCGCGGGGCGACCGCTCGAGGAGTGGGCCCGCCTGTGGATCGCCACGGAGGGGCTCAACACCATCGAGGCGTCCTGGGAGGCCGACGATGGTCGAATCACACGCTTCTCGCTGCATCAGGGCGCGCCCGAGGGGCACCCAACCCTGCGACCCCACGCCATGACCATCGGGCTGCTCGACCCGGCGCTGGGCGGCGATGCGCTCACCACCCAGGTGGCCAGCATCGATGGCGCGCGCGCCGAGGTGCCCGCCCTCGTGGGGCTGCCGGTGCCCGCGTTCGTGTTCCCCAACCACGAGGACCACGACTACGCCAAGGTGATGCTCGACCCGGTGTCGCTGGCGTTCGCGCGGGAGCGCCTCGAGGACGTCGAAGACCCGTTCATCCGGCAGCTCGTGTGGACGTCGCTGTGGGACATGGTGCGCGATGCCCGGCTGCGGTCCACGGAGTACCTCGCGATGGTGCGCCGGCATGCCCCGCACGAGGCGGACGTGGCGCTGCTCGACGCGGTGCTCGAGCAGGCCGTGCCGGTGCTCCGACGGTACGTGCCGGAGTCGCGCATCGACGAGGAGAGCCGGTCGCTCGTGGCGACCGCGCGTGGCGTCGCCCTGGCGGCCGGCCGCGCCGAGGACGACCGCCGGGTGTGGCTGCGCTTCGCCATCGCCGCGGCGACCACGCCCGAGGACGTGGCGGGCCTGGAGGACCTCGTCGACGCGGGCGCGTCCGACGGGCTGCCCATCGACCAGGAGATGCGCTGGGGCGTGGCCATCAAGGCCGTCTCCCTGGGGCTGCCCGGCGCGCACGAGCGGGTCGCGGCGGAGCGCGAGCGCGACGCGTCGGACCGGGGCCAGCGCGAGGCCATCCGTGCCAGCGTCGCGGCACCCGACGCGTCGGTCAAGGACGCCGCGTGGGAGCGGATCCATGGCGAGGGCTACGGCTCGGACTACCTGACGCGGTCCGCGCTGGCGGGGTTCGCGTGGCGCTCCCAGCGCGAGCTGCTGGAGCCGTGGCGGGAGCGCTTCTTCGAGCGGGTGCGGGGCATCTACCGGGAGCGCGACCTGGGCTTCGCCCAGTCCTACCTCCGCTGGCTGTATCCGGCCACCTGGGGCGAGGCCACCGTCGAGGAGCGCTCCACCGGGCTGCTCGACGAGCTGGGCCCCGACGAGGTCCAGCTGCGCCGCCATCTGATGGAGGTCCGTGACGACCTCGGGCGGGTCATCCGCGTGCGCGCGTTCGCGGAGCGCGCCGAGGGCTGACGCCGAGACGGTGGCAGCCCCGCTCGGCGGGGTCGGTCAGCTGAGCGTGACGGGCCGGGGCGGCATGCGTCGCTTGCCCAGGTTCTGGCGGACCAGCCACGCCACGTCCGGGTCGTCCGAGTCGACCCAGCGCCCGAACGTCGCCCATCCCGGCAGGGGGTCCGCCGCGACGGCGACGCTCCAGCCATAGGCCAGGGCCTGGCGCAGCACCCGGTACGGCTCGCTGCGGCGGTCGGGCGCTCCGGCCAGCGTCGCCGTGATGGCGTCGAGGGTGCGCGCCACGTGGGCGGCCGTGGCGGGCTCGCGGAGCAGTCGTGGCTCGCACAGCGCGGCCACCACGGCGCGCTGGACCAGCCGGTCCGACGAGTCGGCCCATCGGTCGGTCGCTGCGAGCAGCGGGGCCATGCCCGCGTCCCCCCAGCGTTGCAGCGCGATGGCGACCGCCTCGCGGACCCGCCAGCGTGGGTCGGATGCCGCGGCGAGGAGCCGCCCCAGGAGCGGGGCGAGGAGCGGGGCGAGGAGCGGCTCGCTGCCCTCGGCGCCTGCGCCTGCCTCGACGAGCAGCCGGCCGATTCCGGCCACGCCGCACACGGGCAGGTACTCGCGGGAGGTGCCCGACGGCGCCGCCTGGGGGGTCAGCTCGCTCCATGCCAGCAGCCGCTCCGCCGCCACCACGTCGCCGACCGCGTCGAGCAGCTCGAGGTTGGCGCGTGGACCGGGCAGGCCCGAACGCGCCTCGAGCCAGGCCTCCAGCTCGGCGGCCGGGACCTCCCGCAGCTGGGCGGCGAGGTCCGCTCGCCGGCTCAACGCGCGACGGCGGTCCGGGGTCGTCGCGGGCCCGCCGAACCTCGACCGCGCGACGACGCGCCGCCGGGGCGACCGGATCGGGCGGGCGCGGCGGCTCGTGGGTCGAGCTCGAAGCCGCGGACCTGTCGCAGCGGCAGGTCGCGCTTGAGCAGCTTGTTGACGTTCTTGAGCTGCTCCTCCTCGTCGAGCGAGACGAGCGAGATGGCGTGGCCGGTCATGCCCGCTCGGCCCGTGCGCCCGATCCGATGCACGTAGTCCTGCGCGTGGTAGGGCAGCTCGAAGTTGACTACCTGCGGCAGCCCCCTTCGATGTCCATTTCGCGGGCCGCGACGTCGGTCGCCACGAGCACTCGGACGTCGCCCGATCACCTTGAACTGCTCGTAGGCCTTCTCGCGGTCCGCCTGGCTGCGGTCCCCAGCATCGCCGTGGCATCCACGCCCACGCGGTCGAGCCACGAGGCGAGCCGCGCCGCCATGTGCTTGGTGCGCGTGAACACGAGGACCTGGCGCAGGTCGCGCGACCGGACCAGGTGCGCCAGCAGCTCGCGCTTGTGGTCGGCATCGACGAGGTAGACCACCTGCTCCACCGACTCGGCCGCCGACACCTTGGGCGCCACGTCCACCTGCCGGGGGTCGTGCAGCAGCGAGTGGGCGAGGCGCGGACCTCCGCGTCGCGAACGTGGCGCCGAACAGCAGGTTCTGCCGTCTGGCCGGGAGCAGCGCGACGATCCGCTTGATCTTCGATGAAGCCCATGTCCAGCATCCGGTCGGCCTCGTCCAGCACGAGGACCTCGACCTGGCCGAGGTTCACGGTCCGGCTGCCGGCGTGGTCGAGGAGCCGGCCCGGCGTGGCCACGAGGATCTCGATGCCACCGAGCAGCTGCTTCTCCTGCGGGGGCATGGGCACCCCGCCATAGACCACCGCGATGCGCAGTGGCAGATGGCGGCCATAGGCTCGGAAGCTCCGCTCCACCTGGACCGCGAGCTCGCGCGTGGGGGTGACCACGAGCGAGCGCACCGGATGTCGCGCGGGCGAGAAGCTGGTGTTGGCGTGGGCCTTGAGCCGCTCCAGGATGGGCAGCGCGAACGCGGCGGTCTTGCCGGTGCCGGTCTGCGCGCGCGCCATGATGTCGTGGCCCGCGAGCACGATGGGGATCGATTGCTCCTGGACCGGGGTGGGGATGGTGTAGCCCTCGTCGGCCACCGCTCGCAGGATCTCCGGGCTCAGGCCCAGGTCGTCAAAGGACACGCTGATGCTCCATGGTGCGCCACGACCCACCGTCTGGGGGCTCGGTCCAGGGTCGGGCGGGGCTGGTAGCTGCGTGGCATGGACGCCGACCGAGGGGCGTCACTGTCGGTACCTGTTGGCGAGTCCATGCGTCACTTCCGTGCGGGGGACGAGCCGGAAGGGCAGCTCCGGCGCCCGCCGCTCCGCGGGCGTGCCATAGCGCAGGATGAGCGCCACGACCACGGGTCCGCGCATCGTCGGGGCAGGCGCATGGCGTCGTACTCGCCGCTGGTCGAGCTGATGGTCGCCCGGCACCGACCGGCCGCCTCGAGGTTGCGTCGACCTCAAGAATGGCTGAAGGCGGCGGCCACGACCAGCGACCCGCCCGGCTCGCGAACGTAGCCCACGGCGGTCCGATCAGCAGGCCCGTGCGAGGCCCGCATCTCCAGCACGACCACGTCACCGGCGTCGGCCGCGGCGGTTGCGACTGGGTCGAGTCGGGGGTCACGGTGGTGCCGGTGCCTCGTCGGGGCATCCGTCGAGGGCGTTGCCGAGACGGGCCTCGAGCGTGGCACGGGCCAGCCGCGGCCGGTGGAGCGTGACCGACGGCGCGCTCGCGCCGAGTGCGTCGACGGCACGGTCGTGATCGCGGACGAGGCCGAGCAGCCGCGAGCGCTCGCCGGCCCGCAGGCCGGGCGTCGCGCGCCCGTGGCGACCGGCCTGCGCCGCATCCGACAGCAGCCGCTCGATGTCGTTCACGCACCGGCGGGCCTCGAGGTCGGCCGCGATCCAGGGCGGCACCGCCTGGTTGGTGCGCAGGATGTGGAACGCGAGGCCCATCTCGCCCTCGCGGGGGTCGTCGTCCAGGTCCAGGCGACGGCCCTGGCCGGGCAGGTCGTCGAAGCCGCCCGTCTCCTGGGCCTCGCGGATGAGCCGCTCGGTCACCGACTCCCAGGTGGGGCCGATGCGGTATCCGCCGTCGGCGTCGCGCCGGACGGCGGGGCGGCCTGGATCGTCCGCGCGCGTCAGTGCGCGGCGGCCGCGAACGCCGGGTATCGCCGCTGGTTGCCGCAGATGGGGCAGGTCAGCGTCCCGGACGCGTCGAGGGACATGAAGGTGGCGCACCCGTTGGTGGTGCACAGGAGCCGCCGGCCGGCGGCTCGATCGGCCGCGGAGCGCCGCAATCGGCGCTGGGCCACCGCGCGCTGTCCGAGCGCGGTCGAGGTGTTCATGGAACGGGTCAACATTGATGCTACTTCCTGGGGCCCTGGCGGGTATGCGTGCCGGGCCGCCTGCTGTTGATGTGTGCCCACTCGACGGGAGCCATGTGGCCCGGAGCGGGTGTGTCGATTGGGTCGCCGCGCGGCGCGGGAGCTGATCAGCTGTTGCTCGGACCAGCGCTCGTCTGCGTACGAACCGTCACCGACGATACCACGTCCTCGTGTGTGTCGCCATCGCCGATGGTCCTGGTCAGCGCCGGCCGACCCGCGCCGCCGCCTCCACGGCCACCAGGGACACGAGCAGGCCCACCGCCATCACGGCGGCTCGGCGGATGCGAGCGGATGCCGGGAGGGGACGCTCGGCCGGTCGCGTCGCGACCCGTGTCCTCGGAGGTGTCGCCGGCGCGGGTGCGACCCAGGCGGCGATGCCACCGGGTGCGGCATCCGGGACGGGGCCCCGGGAGGGTGCGGGCGGTCGCAGCCAGTCGGCGGGCACCTGGCTGGTCCGGATGGTGACGCCGGGGACCATCACGGCAGTCGCCCACGGCGCGTGCCCGGCTGGTGCCCCGGTCAGCGGTGCCACGCTCGGCCGCGCCACCGCCGCGGGCAGCGGTGCCACGCTTGGCGTCGCCGCTGCCCCGGTCAGTGCTGCCACGCTCGGCGGTGCCACTGCCCCGGTCAGTGCTGCCACGCTCGGCGTCGCCACCGGGATGGCGATCCGCTCGCGGACGGTGTGCCCGTGGGCATCGGGGATGCCGATCCGGCGCATCGCCGTCCCGACCGGCACGGCGACCATGCGACGACCCGAGGCAGGCATGACCGCCACGGCTCGCTCGGCGACGGTGCCCGCCCCGGCCAGGACCCGGGCCCGCAGCGTCTCGCTCAGGGGTGCCGTGCCCGGCGACCAGGCGACGGGTGCCGGCGGCGCGACGACCAGGAGGGTCATGCGCGTCAAGGCTCGGAGCAAGTCAGATCCCCCGACATCTAGCGGAGCGAGGCATCCCGAAGGTACTACATCTTGTGGTGCGGTGACAATGCGCACCGAGCAGGCGCACTTCGGCGGCGTGGGTTGCGCGCGGGTGTAGGATGGCCATGGAGGTGATGCCACCCGTGGACATCGATCTTCGCCGCACCCCCTTTGGGGACCGCAGGAACGTGATGGGCGTGGCCCGGACGGCCGGGCGCTCAGCCACGTTGCCATGCACCGCGGACGAGTCGCATGGGATGACGAACCTCGCGTCCAGGCCCCGCGCGGGCAACATCAGCACCGACACGCGTGCGGGCTGAGCAGGCGGTCTGGCTCGAGCGCCACCCGCCTGCGGTCATCGTCGGACAGGACCCACGTCGCAACGGACGTGGGTCTCGTGCTGTCTGGGTCAGTCGTCGGGTCGGGGCGTGCCCTTGGGTGGGTGGAACGTCACGATGAGCGCGCCCGGCTCCCCGGCACGCTCGCGGGTGATGAGGTCGAACGCGCCGGGGTAGCGCTCCCGAAGGCGGGCGTGGAGCCCACGCACGGTGCGTTCGAGCAGCGCCTCGTCGGCGACGCCCCGGGCCCACGCCGCGAGCTCCTCGGGGGTGCGGAACCGGGCCCGGACGTGGATCGCCTCGAAGCCGTCCGCATGCCATGCGATCCTGACCGACCCATCCCGCTCGACCAGCACGCCGACCGCCTGCCTCCTGTAACGACCCACGTCCCCATCCGCACTCTACGGCGTCCTCGGCGTGGCTGCCCGACTGGCCGTGGTGCGCCAGCGCCCGCCCGTGCTGGGCTGCCCCGCGGTCCGCGGCGTGGTCCTCGGCGCCAGCGCCGCCCCGTGCCGGGCTGCCCCGCGGTCCCCGGCGCCAGCGCCCGCCCCGTGCCGGGCCTTCGCTGGGCCCGCCCGCCCGCTGCTCCCAGATTCAGGGCGTAACGACCCCGGACGACGAACAAGCGCCCCGCCGAGGCAGGTCAGAGGGTCGCCGACACGCCCTCGCCGTCCTATCTGCCCAGATCCCGGGCAGTGTGACCAAGCAGCAGCCCGACTCCTGGTCGAACCAGCCCATCCCGCCTGACCCGCCGTCGTTAGGCCCACATCCAGGGAGCCCAGGCCCCCGACGAGCTCGCCGCGCAGCCGCGTCAGAACATGACAGTTTCTGGCATGTTGGACCGATAGGCTGCAGGTGATCGATGACCGGTACGCGCCGGTCGACTGGGGGTGACGGATGATGGACGACCGATACCTTGGTACGGCGACGCACGGACATGCGTTGCAGCCTCGTGAGGTGACCGCCGATGCTCGCGCATGAGGTCATGGTCGCGCTCGCCGCAGACCGCGAACGAGCCATCCGCGACTCGATGCGGCACCGCGGACTGCGACAACCACCGACCGCCCTCGGTCGTCTGCGCGACCGGATGGCGGCCGCACTCCGACCACGCCCGGAGCTCCCATCGGGCCGGTCGGCCAGCCGCCTCGGGCGCGGCCTGGGCAGCGCCGTGACCGGCGTCTCAGGCCGCGCCGGCGGCACTCACGGGCAGGGCGCCTGCTGAGCCAGGTTCGCCTGCTGGTTCGGGCCCGCCTGCCGAGCCAGGCTCGCTTGCCGGCCCGGGCCCGCCCGCTGAGCCGGGCTCGCCCGCTGAGCCCGGCTCGAGCTCGGCGTCATCGGCATCGCCCGTGGCGGGCGCCTCGCCGGTCGCGGGCGGCCCGTCCACGCCGTCGGTGGGCAGTGCCACCCCGTACCGGCGCAGGACCGAGATCGTGCTCGCGATGAGCCGCTCCCTGATCTCGGGCGGGCGCAGGACCTCCGCGTGCCCCGACAGCCGGAGCATCCGGGCGTGGGCCTCGTCGGGCCACTCGACGGTGATCCGCAGGTGGTCCCAGCCCTCCGGGTCGGGGACCTCCAAGCGCTCGGCGCGACCCACGACCTCCATCCCGAACGCGTCCACCAGCCGGCCCATGTACCGCGGGTCGATGCGCAGCTCGATGGTGTCCCTGTCCGCCTGCGCCTCGAAGGCGGCGGTCGTCTCGCTCCAGTAGGCGGCCAGGTCGAACTCGTCGGGACGGTCGAATCGCAGCTCGGTGCCGATGACCTCGAGCACGCGCGAGGCACGGTAGGTGCGCGGCTGGCCTTCCGAGAGCGCGACCATGTACCAGACGCCGCCCTTGATCACCAGGCCGAGCGGCGACAGCTCCCGCTCCACCGAGCGGTCCCCGCGGTCGTAGCGGATGCGCACGACGCGGTCCTCCCAGACCGCGGTGGCGAGCGCCTGGAGCTGCGGGGCGGACTCGGGGGTCTGGAACCAGCCCGGTGCGTCCAGATGGAACCGCTGGCCCAGCCGCGAGGCCCGCGAGCGGAGCTCCGGGGGGAGCGCGGCGAGCACCTTGAGCCGCGCCGCGGCCACGACGGTGCCCAGCCCCAGCTCGGCGGCGGTCCCTGGCAGCCCCGACAGGAACAGCGACTCGGCCTCGTCCGTGGTGAGGCCGGTCAGACGCGTCCGATAACCGTCCACGAGCCGGATCCCACCATGCGGGCCACGTTCCGTGTACACCGGGACCCCGGCCTCGCTCAACGCCTCGATGTCCCGGTACACCGTCCGGATCGAGACCTCCAGCTCCTCGGCAAGCTGGCCCGCGGTCAGCTGGCCGCGGGTCTGGAGCATCAGCAGGATCGAGAGCAGGCGAGAGGCGCGCATGGTGCGCAGAGTGTCAGAACAGGACGATCTGCGTCAAGTTAGCGATGGACCTGGGTCGTGGTCGGGGTGGTCTGCGGCGGGCCGGCGCACGAGTCGTCGGACCAGCCAGGCCAAGGTCGCGGCCGGGTCGTCGGTGAGGCCCGTGTGGACCGCGGAGGCCTGGACCACGGTGCTGCTGGGTGCGACGACCCAATGGAAGCGCTCGGCCGGCTCGAGGCTCGCGATGGGCCCGGCATCGGGCTCGCCGGCACACACCCGGGGCACCAGCGCCAGGATGCGCCGGATGGGTTGGAGGTCCATGCCCGGAGCCAGGGCAGCCAGGAGCGGCTCGTCGAGCTCGATGCGTGCCTCGAGGAACCGCGCTGGCCGGCACAGCAGCACGACACCCGCGTTGAGCCGCTCGCCACGCTCCACGTCCGGGACGACGCGCAGCGTCGCGTACTGGAACGGCAGCCGCCCCGGCGGCGGCCCAGCCCCGGGGCCGGCCGTGGGTGACGTCCGGTCAGGCATCGGTGCGGGCCTCGTCGCGGGCACGTCCCACGCGCCGCGAGCCCGTCCGCGCGAGGGCGAGCCGTGCCGCCTCGGCGTCCGCCACGAAGGGCCTCGGCGGCTCCAATCGTCGTGCGAGGTAGTCCACGAAGCGCGTCCGAGGCACCTCCAGCCAGGCGTCCGGCACCTGGGCGAGGATGGCATCGAGCACGTCGCGGTCCAGCAGCCCCGCCAGCCGTGCATCCGCCGCCTCGATGGAGCCGGCCACGTCCAGCAGCAGATGGTCGCCGACCTGCCCGAACGGGCGGCGGGCATGCTCGTCCGGGTCGCGCCAGGTGTGCTGGACGTAGAGCGCCGCGCCATGGTCGATGAGCCACGGCGCCCCGTCGCACACCAGCACGTTCGGGTTGCGCGCGGTGCGGTCGATGTTGGTCACGAGGGCGTCGAACCAGACCACGTCCGCGGCCAGGTCCGAGGAGGGCCACGCGTGGACGCCCGCGCGGAAGGGGAGGGCGCCCCGGAGGAAGCGCAGGCCGGCGTTGGCGCCCACGCTCCGCTCCAGCAGCTCCCGGATCTCCGGGTCGGGCTCCGCGCGCCCCAGCTCGGCTGGGACCTCGACCACGGCGAGGTCGGGGATGGGGAGGCCCAGCCGACGACCCAGCGAGCCGGCGACGACCTCCGCGATGAGCGCGCCGGGCCCCTGGCCGGCACCTCGGAACTTGACCACCCACTCGTCGCCGTCGCTCGTCTCGACGACGGCCGGCAGCGAGCCGCCCTCCCGGAGGGGGGCGGCGTAGCGCACGGCGGCGAGCTGCGCGATGGTGCCGAGGTCGCGGGTCACCCTCGGAGTCTACGGGTGGCCACGCGCGCCGGTCGGGCCTGGGACGGACCCGGCGGTCGCCGGGCCTACGCCTCAGGTCGCCGGCCCACGCCTCTGGGGGCCGTGCTGGCGTCAGGGGGCCGTGCTGGCCTCAGAGCCTGTGAACCAAACGCCCGGCCCGGCCGGTCAGGCTGGCCGGGCGGCGGTCGGTCGGTGACGGGTCGGATGCCGGCACGTCGACGCGGCTGGGACCGGCCCCGACGGCGCCACGGGTGGTCCGAGGGACGCCGGGTGCGTCCCCGCTTGGGCCCGGCCCGGCCATCAGACGGCTCCCGCCGCCGCGGTCCGTGACGCCCGGAGCGCGAGGGTCCGGACGAGGTTGTGGGCGAGCGCGAACCAGAGGAGCACCGCGCGTGCCCGCGCGAGACCCCGGACCCCGAACCGCTGGAGGCCCCGGTTGCGGGCCTGGGCGTTGATGCACTCGGCGGACGCGGCCCGCTCCCGATAGACGGCCTTCGCCGCGTCGGTGCCCATGCGGACCCGCCAGGCGGCGACCGCGGGATGGTCGCCGGGGAACGGCAGGAAGGGGTCGCGGGAGCGGTCCCGCGGGGCGGTGGGTGGCGCGTAGACGATGGTGCCGTGGGCGTCGGCGAGCCCCGCGATGCCGTCGAGGGTGACGAACCCGCCGTCGGCGAGCACCTCGGCGGGCGCCCGGCCGTGGCGCTCGGCGATGCGCCGGACCATGGGCCCGAGGAGGCCGTGGTCGGAGCCGACGTCGGCGAGGTCGACGCCCACGATGACGCCGCTGGCGGTGTCGGTGGCGAGCTGGGCGTTGAAGGCCGGCCGGAAGCCGCCGTCGGCCATCTTCATGACCCGTGCGTCGGGGTCGGTGGTGGACGCCCGGGCGTCCTCCGCGCGGCCCCCGTTGCGGCGCCTCGCCGCCTCGACATCGGGCAGCCGCCCGAGCGCCCGGCGGACCCGCTCGGCCCGCTCCCGGGCGGCCCGCTCGCGCGCCGCGGCCACCCGCCGGGAGGTCGCCGCGGGGTCGTCGTCCAGCTCCCGCCGGAGGGCGGCGACGCGTGCCTCGGCGTCGGCGAGGGCGGCATCGAGGGCGTCCCGGGAGCGATACGAGGCGGCGCCCGCCGAGGCGCGCACCCGCATCCCGTCCTGGGCGACCCGGTCGAGCGTGACGAGGCCGTCGGCGACGAGCGCCGCGACCGACGCGGCGAGGATGCCGTCGAGCACGTCGGGGTCGGTGGTCCGGACGTCCGCGAGGGTGTGGTGGTTGACGCCCACCCCGCCCGCGATCCAGCGATAGGCGTCGTGCTCCTCGACGAGCCGGGCGACGGCGCGTGCCGAGCCGACCCCCTCCAGCGTCGCGTACAGCCACAGGGCGACCAGGATGGCCGGGTCGATGGGCGGCCGGCCGGGATGGCCCTCGACGGCGCGGATGCGACCGTGCAGCGGCGACAGGTCGAGGCCCTGCACGAAGTCCCACGCCGCCCGCGCCCGGTGGTCGGGCGGCAGCAGCGCGTCGAGGTGGGTCGGTCGCAGCTCCACCTGGTCCCGGTCGGGCCGCTGGAGCCGTGGCCGGCCGCGGGCCGGCATGTCGCCGGCATCGGGTGGGCTCGCCGTGGGCGGGAGGTCGAACAGCTCGTCCATCGGCCGAGCGTACCCGATCGGGGACCCGTTGGGAAGATCCCATCTCGGGGTCGATTGGTTCACAGCCTCTCAGGTCGCCGTGCTGGCCTCAGGGGGCCGTGCTGGCCGCAGGCGAGCCCGATGCCCCCACCACGACCGTGCCCTGCTGGCCGAACGCCAGATGGGGCAGGCTCACGAAGGTGAAGCTGCCGGCCGTCGGGAAGGTCAGGGTGTAGGCCGAGGGGGAGCCCAGGTCCGCGTTGAGCAGCCCCGAGTTGGCGAGCTGGGTGCCGTCGAAGGTCTCGCCCGTGGTGGCAGGGGCGGTCGGGTCGATCGACGTGGCGTCCTGGCCGGTCGCCGGGAACGTCACGCTCGTGACGCCCACCGCCGACCAGTGGACCGTGTCACCCGGTGCGATCGACAGCGTGGCGGGCACGAACTCGAACAGCTCGAGGTAGCCCACGCCGCCGCCCGGCAGGTCGGTCGCGACGCCCGCGGCGTCCGCGAACACGTTCCAGGTGGTGGTGCCGTCGGACGACGAGAACGACTCCACGTCCGCCAGCCGCGACTCGCGCAGGCCGTCGGCCTGGCCCAGGAGCGCGTCGCGCGTGCTTGCCGCATCCGCGTCCGCCTGCTGCTGGGTGGTGGCGGTCGCCGTTCCCGGGTCCACCACGGTCACCGTGGCGATCATGTTGGGGTGGTCCGCGCAGTAGACCTGGTACTCGCCGGCCGTCTGGAACGTGATGCTCGCGGTCGTGCCCTCGGGCAGCAGCCCCGTGTTGACGAACCCGCTGTCGGCGTAGGACACGACGCCCAGGTCGACGGGCGCGGGC
>JAXLXC010000002.1:0-189687 GCA_046328155.1 Chloroflexota bacterium | reverse complement strand
GGCTCCTGCGAGGACGCGACGGCACATCCCCGGGTGTCGGTGGTCGTGGGCGGACCTCAAGGATACCCGCCGCCCCTGCCCTCCGGCACGAGATGCGCCGTAACCAATTCGCAACTGTGTCGGAACCATCACGGTGCTGGCCGCATCGCACGGCAGCCGGTACGGTCGGGCCCAGTCCCGAGATCGTCAGCGGAGTCCGGAGGAGCCGGGTTCCGCCGGTCCGTCACCCCCTCGAAAGGGTCACCCGATGCCGTTCGATCCCGCGTACCCGCTCTACGATCCGCGCTTCGAGCACGACGCGTGTGGCGTCGGCTTCGTGGCGGACGCGACCGGGGCATCGCGGGACGCGGTGCTGCCGCTCGCGCTGGCCGGGCTGGGTGCGCTGGGTCATCGCGGCGCCTTCGCGGCCGACGGAGCGTCCTCCGATGGCGCGGGCGTGCTGCTGCCGCTCGAGCCCGCGGTGCGCGCGCACGTCGCCCCGGGCGTCAAGGGCGAGTTCGGGGTCATCGGGCTGTTCCTGCCCGCCGCCGCGGATCCGGACGCCCAGGCGCGAGCCATCGTCGCGGACGCCATCGCGGCCGAGGGGCTGACCCTCGAGCGCTGGCGCATCGTGCCCGTGGACCCGGACGCGCTGGGCCAGGAGGCGCGCGCGAGCCTGCCGACGGTGGTCCAGGTCGTGGTCACCGCGCCTCACGGCACGCCCCGCGCCGACCTCGACCGCCGGCTGCTGCTGGCGCGGCGCCGCGCCGAGATCGCCGGACGCGCCGCCGGGCTGACGGACCTCGCCATCGTCTCCGCCTCCACGCGCACGGTGGTCTACAAGGGCCTCGTGGCGGGCGGCTCCGTGGGGGCGCTGTACCCCGACCTCCTGGCGGACCTGCCGGTGAGCCACGTCGTGTTCCACCAGCGCTACGCCACCAACACCCATCCCACGTGGGCGCTCGCACAGCCGTTCCGGATCCTCGCCCACAACGGTGAGATCAACACGGTCCGCGGCAACCGGGAGCAGGTCCGCGGCCGCCGCGCCAAGCTGGGCGGCAAGATCGGCGACCGGCTCGCGGCGATGGGCTCGCTGCTCCTCGACGGCGTCTCCGACTCGCACTCGCTCGACGAGGTGCTGGACCTCCTGGTGGCGTCCGGCTGGCGGCTCGACGCGGCGCTGCTCGTGGCCATCCCCGACGCCCCGGCGCTGCGCACCGACATCGTGCCCGAGCTGGACGCCCTGCGGCGCCGCGCCGCGGGCCTCATGGCCCCCTGGGACGGCCCCGCTGCCCTGTGCTTCAGCGATGGCACCCGCGTCGGCGCCATGCTCGACCGCAACGGCTTGCGCCCGCTCGCGGTGACCGTGACCAGCACGGGCATCGTGGCTGCCGCGTCGGAGGCGGGCGCCATCCCGCTCGATGCCAAGGACATCGTGGAGCAGCGTCGGCTGGGTCCGGGCGAGATGTTCATCGTGGACGTGGAGCGCCACGCCATCCGCCGCGACCATGAGGCCCGCCAGGACGCCGCACGCCTTCGATGCTACGGGCCGAGAGCCGACGCCAGGTGCCCACCCCGGCGGACGCCCGTCGGCCCGGTGGCGCTGCCCATCGTGGCGCCCACCACTTCACGCTGCTCGCGGCGCGCTGGGTCGCGGGCCTCGACGCGGAGCGCCTCCGGCTCGGACATCAAGACCATGGCCCTGGAGGCCCACGAGCCCCTGTGGTCCATGGGCGACGACACGCCCACGCCGGGCACCTCGCACATGGACCGGCCCGTGGCCGACCACCTGCGCCAGAGCTTCGCGCAGGTCACCAACCCGCCCATCGACCCCGAGCGCGAGCGCATCGTCATGGACCTGACGGTCGACCTGGGTCGCCGGGCCGCGCTGCTCGCGCCACTGCCGCCCCACGGCCGCACCCTGCGGCTGCCCTCCCCGTTCGTGGCCGACCTCGCGTCGCTGGAGCGGATGTTCGTGGGCGGCCGCTCGGGCATCGGCGACGGCCGCCGCCGCCGCGTGCGCACCATCGACACCACCTGGGATCCGGCGGCTGGCGAGGCTGGGCTCGCGCAGGCCATCGAGCGGATCGCGACCGAGTCGTGCGCGGCCGCGACCGACGGCGTGGAGCTGGTGGTGCTGTCCGACCGCCGATACGTCGCCGCCGGGCGGCTGCCGGTGGGCTCGGTGCTCGCGGCAGGCGCCGCCCACGCGGCGCTGACCGACGCGGGCCTGCGTGGCCAGGCCGACGTCGTGGTCGATGGGGCGGACCTGCTCGACGTGCATACCGCGGCCATGACCCTCGCCTCGGGTGCCTCCGCGATCGTGCCGTGGCTCGCGGTGGAGCTGGCCGCCGAGTTCGCCAGGCCCGCGGCGCCGAGGACGTCACGCCCGAGTCCGCCATCGGCAACCTGCTGCGGGCGTTCGAGGCGGGTCTGGGCAAGGTGCTCGCCCGGATGGGCATCAGCACCACCGCCTCCTACCTCGGCGGCCAGCTGTTCGAGGTGCTGGAGCTCGAGGAGGAGGTCACCCGCCGCTGCTTCCCCGCCGCGCCGACCTGGCCCGGCACCGTGGGCTTCGGGACCATCGCCGGTCGCCAGCTCCGGCGGCCGCCGCGGCGCCCACCGAGGCCCCGGGCGTCAAGCTCCATGACCCCGGGTGGGCGCGCTATCGGAGCGACGGCGAGCGCCACCTGTACGCGCCGCCCATCGTCAAGGCGGTCCAGGACCTGGCGGCGCGCGGCGCCACCGACCCCGAGGCGCTGCCGGTGTATCGCGAGGCGCTCCTGCGCAACCCGGCCACGGTCCGCGACCAGCTCGACCTGGTCAACGCCGCGGCGCCGCGCCACCTGACCGAGGTGGAGGACGCGGGCCACGCATCCTGCGTCGGCTTCGGCTCCGCGATGAGCCTCGGCGCGCTATCGCCGGAGGCGGCACCAGGCGCCGGTCACCGGCCTGCGCCGCCTGGGCATGGCGCTCAACAGCGGCGAGGGCGGCGAGGACCCCGCGTGGTACGACGACATCGACGGCTTCCGTCGCGACGCCGCCATCAAGCAGGTGGCGTCGGCGCGGTTCGGGGTGACCGCGCAGTACCTCGCGCGCGCCGAGCAGCTCGAGATCAAGATGGCCCAGGGCTCCAAGCCCGGCGAGGGCGGCCAGCTGCCCAGCAAGAAGGTGACGCCGCTCATCGCGCGCCTGCGGCGTGCGCAGACGGGCATCTCGCTCATCAGCCCGCCGCCGCACCACGACATCTACTCCATCGAGGACCTCGCGCAGCTCATCGCGGACCTGCGCGCCATCAACCCGGGCGCCCGCATCGGCGTCAAGCTGGTGGCCTCGCTGGGCATCGGGCCCATCGCCGCGGGCGTCGCCAAGGCGGGCGCCGACTACATCCAGGTGAGCGGCCACGTGGGCGGCACGGGCGCCAGCCCCCTCTCGTCCATCAAGCACGTGGGCATCTCGTGGGAGCTCGGTCTCGCCGAGGTCCACCAGGTCCTCATGCGCAACGGCCTCCGCGACCGCGTGGCGCTGCGCACGGACGGCGGCCTCCAGACCGGGCGCGACGTGGTCATCGCGGCGCTCCTGGGCGCCGAGGAGTTCGGCTTCGGGACCGCGGGCCTCGTGGCCATCGGCTGCGACATGGCGCGCCAGTGCCATCTCGACACCTGCCCCACGGGCATCGCCACCCAGCGCGAGGACCTGCGGGCCAAGTTCACGGGCACCCCCGAGGACGTGGTGCGCTACTTCACGGCTGTCGCGGAGGACGTCCGCTCGGTGCTGTCGCGGCTGGGTGCCCGCACCCTGGGCGAGGTGGTGGGCGATGTCAGCCGCCTCGCGGTGGCCACCGATCGCGAGCGCACGTTCGACTTCGAGCGGCTGCTGGGCGCGCCGGCGTGGGGCGCGGGCACGGCCCGCCGGTCGGATCCCGCGCGAGCCCGGCTCGAGGTCGTGCGCGAGCCGGCCTCGCCCGCCGAGGCGCGGCTGTCCGACTCGTACATGAACCTGCCGGACGTGGAGGAGGACGCGCTGGTGCCGGGCGTGGAGCGGCCCGTGGGCGGCTACGACCCGCATCCGCTCGCCATCGCCGCGACCATCACCACCGCCGAGCGTTCGTTCGGCGCCCATACCAGCGGCCTCATCGAGCGTTCGAGCGTTCGTCGGCCGGTCCGCTGGCGGCTCGCCGGCTCCGCCGGCCAGTCGTTCGGCGCCTTCGCCAACGACCTGGTGTCGCTGGAGCTCGTGGGCCAGGCCAACGACTACGTGGGCAAGGGCCTCTCGGACGGCCGGGTCGTGGTCCGGCCCCCCGATGCGATCGTGGAGCGCGCCGGCGAACTGGCCATCGCGGGCAACGCCTGCCTGTATGGCGCGACGGGCGGCCGGATGCACCTGGTGGGTCGTGCCGGCATCCGCTTCGCGGTCCGCAACAGTGGCGCCACGGCCGTCGTCGAGGGCGTCGGCGCCCACGCCTGCGAGTACATGACGGGCGGCGTGGTCGTCATCCTGGGGCCCATCGGGCCCAACATGGGGGCGGGCATGACCGGTGGCCGTGCCTACCTGTGGGACCCCGACGGGACGCGGGTCGCGTGCGTCGACACCGACTCGGTGCGTGCCACGCGGCTGCGGTCGGTCATCACCGCCCGGCAGGACGGCTCCGAGCGGCTGGCCGAGCTGCGGTCGCTGCTCGAGGCACATCGGGACGCCGGCTCGCCGGCCGCCCGTCGGCTGCTGGGACAGCCGGGTCCGCTGGGTGACGGGATGTGGCTCATCGAGCCGGTCGGAGCGTCGGTGCCATCGATGGCCACGGAGGACGAGAGCGCGCCCGTCGCACTCGGCATCGTCCCGGTCGGCTGACCGGGCGCCGCGTGGCACCCGCGCCCGGGGTCGCCCAGGGCATATCCTGACGCGCGATGCCGCCCATCATCCAGCCCCTGGCCGGGCCGTGGACCCTCCAGCTGAGCCGCGTGGGGGACCTGGAGGCCGCCGCTCGCGCGGCGGAGGCGCGCGTCGCCACGGGGCTCGCCATCGAGGGCGAGGGCGACCGCGTGCGGGCCGCACGCATCCCCCAGGCGCTGCTGGCCGGACCCATCCCCGCGAGCGTGCCCGGGTGCGTCCATACGGACCTCCTCGCGGCGGGCCTCCTCGCCGATCCCTGGGTCGGGCTCGCGGAGAGCGACCAGCACTGGGTCGGCGCCTGCGACTGGACGTATCGCACCATGCTGCCCGCGGTGCCATCCGCGGCCCGCCACGACCTCCTGTTCGAGGGCCTCGACACGGTCGCCGAGGTGACCCTGGACGGCACGCGCATCCTCGCCACCCACGACCAGCATCGCGCCTGGCGGGTGGACGTGACCGACCTCCTCGCGAGCGCCGGCGATCACGTGCTCGAGGTCCGGTTCGCGTCGCCCGCGGAGTGGGCGGCCGACCGCGAGGCCCGCCTGGGCGCCTGGCCGCGTGCCTATCCCGACCCCATGAACCAGATCCGCAAGCAGGCCAGCGACTTCGGCTGGGACTGGGGCCCGACGCTCATCGGTGCCGGCATCTGGAAGCCGGTGTCGCTCGTGTCCTGGGACGTGGCGCGGTTCGACGAGGTGCGGGTGTCGGCCACGGCGCCCCGAGGCGTGCCCCGGTTGCGGGCGGACATCCGCGTGGCGCACGCCCCAGGCGCGGACCGCGCCGGGCTGCGGGTGGAGGTCCAGGTGGCCGGGACCGTCCTGACAGCCGCGATCGCCGACGGCGCGGCGCACATCGAGCGACCGCTGCGGGACGCCGCGCTGTGGTGGCCGCGGTCGCATGGCTCGCCCACGCTCCATGCGTGCGTCATCACCCTGGTCGACGCGAGCGGCACGGTCCTGGATGCCTGGACCCGCCAGGTGGGCTTCCGGGACGTGGCCATCGTGTCCGAGCCCGACGAGCTGGGCCGCTCGTTCGCGATCCATGTCAACGGCGAGCGCGTGTGGGTCCGGGGCGCCGACTGGATCCCCGACCACACCTACCAGACCCAGGTCTCGCCCGCGCGCATCGCGGAGCGCATCGGCCAAGCCGTCTCCGCGAACATGGACCTCATCCGGGTGTGGGGTGGCGGGACCCTGGAGAGCGACGCCTTCTACGACGCCTGCGACCGTGCCGGGCTCCTCGTGTGGCAGGACTTCCCGTTCGCGTGCGCCGCCTACCCCGAGGACCCCGACACCGTGGCGGATGTCGAGGGGGAGGTCCGTGACGCCGTCGCGCGACTCGGGTCGCACCCCAGCCTGGCGGTGTGGAACGGCTCCAACGAATGCATCTGGGGCTGGTTCGACTGGGACTGGCAGGCACCGCTCGCCGGCCGACCCTGGGGCCTCGGCTACTACGCCGACCTCCTGCCACGACTCCTCGCCGAGCTCGACCCGGACCGACCGCTCCAGCCCAGCAGCCCCTGGTCGGGCGACATGGCCATCCATCCCAACGACGACGGCCACGGCACCTCGCATCTGTGGGACGTCTGGAACCAACTCGACTACGAGGCCTACCGGACGCATCGGCCGCGCTTCGTGCCCGAGTTCGGCTATCAGGGCCCTCCCAACCACGCCACGCTGCGCGAGGCGCTCGGCCCCGAGGGCATGCGTCTCGACAGCCCCGCGCTCCGGGCGCACCAGAAGGCGATGGGTGGCTGGGCCAAGCTCCAACGGGGCCTCGACCGACGCTTCCCGGGCATCGCCCACATCGACGACTGGCAGTTCCTGGCGCAGCTGGAGCAGGCTCGCGCGCTGTGGGCGGGCATCACCCATCTGCGCTCGCTCCACGAGACCTGCCAGGGCAGCGTGGTGTGGCAGCTCAACGACTGCTGGCCGTCGGTCTCGTGGTCGCTCGTCGACGTCGCGGGGCGCCGCAAGCTCGCGTGGTACGCGGTGCGCACGGCGTATCGCGACCGGCTCGCCATGCTCGCGCTGGACCCCGATGGCAACGGGACCCCGCACGTCACCCTGGTCAACGACAGTCCCGACACGTGGCCGGCGGAAGGCGAGCTGCGCCGCGTGACGCTGGATGGCCGGACGCTGAGCTTCGAGATGTTCACGACGCCCGTGCGTCCGCGCAGCGCGAGCGTGCTCGAGGTCACGGAGCACCTCGTGACCCCCGGCGACCCGCGTGCGGAGCTGTTGGTCCTGGATGTCGATGGCGTGCGGGACGCGTGGTGGTTCGCGGACGACCACGAGCTCGCGCTCGGGCCGCCAACGCTGGACGTCAGCGTCAGCGCCACCGTCGATGGCGCGCTGGTCGAGGTCGCGGCACGCACCATCACGCGCGAGCTGTGCGTGCTCGCCGACCGCGTGGTGCCGGACGCGGTCGTCGACCAGGCGCTCGTGACGCTGCTGCCGGGCGAGCGCGCCCGCTTCTGGGTGACCTCCCCCACGGCGTTGTCCGCCGCGGACCTGGACGCACTCGGGCGGGCCCCGGTGCTGCGGGCCGCCAACGACGAGCTGCGTCCCGGGCCGGCCCAGACGAGCACGGCGACCGCCCGATGAGCCAGCCCAGGGTCCTCGTCACCGGCGCGGAGGGTCTCGTGGGTCGCGCCGTGGTGACCCGGCTGCTCGAGGCGGGCCACCCGGTGACCACGCTGACGCTGCCGGACGCGACGCCCCATGCCGGGGTGCGCGTGGTGCGCGGCGACGCACGCGACCCCGACGCGGTCCGCGAGGCCGCCGAGGGCGCGCAGGCCGTCGCCCATCTCGCGGCCTACCCGACGCCGCGCGGGCGGCCCGCGCCCGACGTGTTCGGCAACAACGTGACCGCCACGTTCGCCACGCTCTGGACGGCCGCCGAGCAGGGGATCCGTCGGTTCGTCATCGCGAGCAGCGTCAACGCCATCGGGCGGCTGTTCCATCCACATCGGCCGCTGCCGCCGCGGTATCCCATCGACGAGTCCACGCCGCCCGACCTCGCCGACCCCTACTCGCTGTCCAAGCACGTCGACGAGGCGACCCTCCGGGCGGTGTGCCGGGCGTTCGACGCGTCGGGCGTCGCGCTCCGGCTGCCGATGATGGTCGCCCCCGAGAACGCCGAGCGGCTGGTCGCGTGGAGCCGGGAGCACGCCCAGGACGGGGCGCGCGACGGCTGGGGCTGGCTCGACGTGCGGGACGGCGCCGAGTGCTTCCGGCTGGCCCTCACCGCCGACTACGCCGGGGCGCACGTCCTCCAGCTCGCCGCGCCGACCACGCTCCAGGACCTGCCCACCGCCGAGCTGCTGGCACGCCACGCGCCAGGGGTGCCCGTGGAAGGCGCGCACCCCGGTCGCGCGGCCCCCATCGACGTGCGCCGGGTTCGGCGCCTCCTGGGCTTCGAGCCGAGGCGTGCCACGCCGGGCGAGGCCGACTGACGCCTCCCGTGGACGGCCGCGCCCGGGCCTCGTGCCGACTATGCTGGCGTCGACCGCAGGCAGAAGGAGTGACGGGATGCGCATCGTTGGTTGGCTGGCGGCGATCCTGGGCGTGGTCGGCGTGGTCGTCTGCCTGGCCATCGCCGTCGGCGTGTGGGTGGTCCGCCCGCACGTGGGCACGCGCATCGACCACATCGCGAGCGTGGCGGTCGAGGGCCTGGAGCAGGCCGCCGCGCTGAGCTCCGATGCGAGCGAGCTGTCCGTCCAGGTGGGGGCACGTCTCGACCGCCTTGCCGCCGCCGCGACCACCGCGGCGGACTCGCCGATCCTGGACGCCGCGGTGGACCGGGCCCTCAGTGCCTCCATCACCACGGTCGTCACGGGTCCCTGGAACCAGCTCCAGGAGCGCCTGGGCGGGATGCGCGAGCGTGTCGTGGGCATCTCCACCGTGGTCCAGGCACTCGACGACGCGATCCCGTTCGTGAGCCTGCCGGGCACGGTCACGGGGGTCATCGACGACGTGGACGCCCGGTGGTCCAGCGTCGACGAGCGGATGGCGGGCCTGGAGCAGGTGGCGACCGATGGGGTCGGCACGGCCAGCAAGGCCCGCGAGGTCGCGCAGACCGCGACCGATGCGAGCGCGCGCCTGGTCGAGGTCAACCAGGCGCTGGGCCAGGTCCACGTGCAGATCGAGGCGACGCAGGGCGACATCGAGCACGCGGCCGACCAGGCGGACTCGGTCCTGACCTGGGTCGCCGCGATCGTGTGCGTCATCGCCGTGTGGGTGGGTCTGCTGCACCTGCTGCTCATCGCCCAAGGGCGTCGCTGGATCCGCGGCGAGGGCTGACCGAGGGACGCCCGATGGGGGCGCAGGCGGCTGCCCATCGATGGCGGGCGGGAGCGCTCGCGCTGTGGATCGCGCTGGCCAGCGCCGGCCTGGCGCCATCGGTGGCCACGGCCCGACCGGGCGACGGCGGGCGGCCCTGGGTCATGGTGGACGCCGATGGTCGCGCGGCACCCGGCGACTGCGATGCGCGGGACGCGACGTTCCGGCGAATCCAGGATGCGATCGACGCGGCACGCGACGGCGAGCGGATCTCCGTGTGCCCCGGGCGCTATCACGAGGCGATCCGGCTCGGGGGTGGCGCCCAGGACGTGTACCTCGTGTCGGAGGACTCGTTCCGGGCGGTCATCGCGCCGCCGGCCACGAGCACCCGCCCGGCCATCGACATCGCCGGCGCCGAGGGCGTCGAGGTGCGGGGCTTCCGGATGGTCCTCCGAGGGCGGACCGGGCCGGTGCGCCTGGGCCCCGTGGCGGTGGCGGGGACGCGCGTCTGCTCGCCCGCGCCCGTGGGCATCCGGGTGCGGGACGCCAGCGGGGTCACCATCCGCGGGATGCGCATCCAGGCCGACGCCGGGTGTGGCTACGCCACGGGGATCCGCGTGGTGCGCTCGAGCGCCCGGATCTTCACCGACCTGGTGACCGACTTCCTGTCCCGGGGCGTCGTGGTGCGGGCGGGCGCGGACGTGGCCATCGAGGCCTCGGACATCCGATTCCTCCACGCCCGTCTCGCCGAGGCCTTGCCGGGATCGACGCTCGACGACGAGGCCACCGGCCTGCTGGTGGACGGCGCCGACGCCGCTCGGATCCGGACCGTCAACGTGTTCTCGCGGGTGCCCGCGCGAGACGACGACCTGGCGCCGGTCCTGTGGGTGGGCATCGACATCCGAGACACGCCCGGGGTGTCCATCCGCGGCGACACCGTGGTGCGTCGGGTGGGCCGATTTGGCATCCGGGTGACCGGCTCCGACGGCATCGCCATCCTCAACACCCTCGTGGAGCGGAGCTATGGCGATGCGTACTTCCTCGACCGGGTGGACGGCGGGCAGGTCGTGGGCTCGGACGCCGAGCGGAGCCTCACGGGCTTCCGCGTGGGCCCCCAGGTGCGAGGCGTCACGTTCCGCCAGGTGCGGGGCATCCGCGACCAGCTCATCGACTGCATCGACCAGTCGACGGGCGACGGCACCGCCGGCACGGCCAACACGTGGCGCCGGTCGGAGGGCCGCACGAGCGTGCCATCGGGGATCTGCGAGCCAGCCGACGGGTAGCGGCCGGTCCTACTCGCCGTTCGCCTCGAACGAGTGCCGGCGCCAGAGCGGCACCGCGAACCAGAACCCGGCGAACCAGACCGCCGTGCCGCCGGCCAGGACGATCGCCGCGGCGTCACCCAGCACCAGGTCGATGACCAGGGCGACGCCCAGCGTGATGCCCACCGCGACCAGCGCCATGCCGCCGATGAGCAGGCCGTTGGCCCAGCGGATCATGCGCTCCTTCATGGGTCGTCGGAAGTTGAGCCGGTGATACGAGGATGGCGCGATGAGCAGCGCGATGGCGGCGGCGCTGGCCATGAGGGCACCCGTGTAGAGGTCCTCCTGGATCCGAGTCAGCTCCGCGAACCGGTTCTGGAACGGCAGCACGAGCAGGAACGCGAACAGGACCTGCGCTCCCGGCAGCGCGACGCGGACCTCGTTGAGCAGCTCGATGAGCTCCCGGTCGAGCCGCTGCTTGGGGCTCTCGTCCGGGTCGAGCTCCTCGCCCGCGTGGCTGGGGTCGGGGGTCGTCCCGCGGGTGGGGTCGGGTGCCGTCGTGCGGGTGGGGTCGGGTGCCGTCGTGCGGCCGCCCCCGTCGTGATCAGCCACCGAACAGGTTGGGCGCCAGCCAGCGCTCCGCCTCGTCCAGGCTCCAGCCCTTGCGCGCCGCGTAGTCCTCCAGCTGGTCGCGGTCGATCCGGCCCAGACCGAAGTAGCGCGCCTCGGGGTGCCAGAAGTAGAAGCCAGACACCGATGCGCCCGGCAGCATCGCCATCGACTCGGTGAGGGTGATGCCCGCCCGAGCCTCGGCCTCCAGCAGCTCGAAGATGGTCTGCTTCTCGGTGTGGTCGGGGCATGCCGGGTAGCCCGGCGCGGGCCGGATCCCCTGGTATCGCTCCGCGATGAGGGCGTCGTTGTCGAGCACCTCCGCTGGCGCGTAGCCCCACAGCTCGCGACGCACCAGCTCGTGCATCCGCTCGGCGAACGCCTCGGCCAGCCGGTCGGCGAGCGCCGCGGCCATGATCGACGCGTAGTCGTCGTGCTCGGCGAGCGCCGCCGCCCGCAGCTCCTCCACCCCGAACCCCGCGCTCACCGCGAACATGCCCAGGTGGTCCGCGACGCCCGACCCCGCCGGCGCGACGTAGTCGGAGAGCGCGAGGTCCGGCCGCCCGCCCGTCTTGGCGAACTGCTGGCGGAGCGTATGGATGGTCGCCAGCGGCCGGGTGCGCGCCGAATCGGCCCACAGCTGGATGTCATCCGACTCGGTCGATGCCGCCGGCCAGAAGCCCACCACGCCGCTCGCCCGCAGCAGCCGCTGGGACACGATCCGCTCGAGCATCCGCTGCGCGTCACGGAAGAGGGTCGTCGCCGCCCCACCCACCACGGGATCGGCGAGGATATCCGGATAGCGCCCGGAGAGCTCCCAGGTGCTGAAGAACGGCCCCCAGTCGATGCGCTCGACCAGCTCGTCCAGCGGGAAGTCGGCGAAGGTCCGCGGCCCCAGGAACGTCGGCACGGGCGCTGGCACGGCCGACCAATCGATGCGCAGACGCCGGTCGCGCGCCTCCGCCAAGGTCAGCCGCTGCTCCCCGCGGTCACGCCCCTCGTGCGCCGCGCGCACCGCGGCGTACTCGTCGCGGGTGCGCTCCACGAAGCCGCCCTTTTGCGCCGGGTCCAGCAGCGCGCGCGCCACGCCCACCGCTCGCGAGGCGTCCACCACGTGCACCACGGGGCCGCTGTATGCCGGCTCGATGCGCACCGCCGTGTGCGCGCGGGACGTGGTGGCGCCACCGATGAGCAAGGGCACGGAGAAGCCCTCGCGCTCCATCTCTCGTGCGACCGTGCGCATCTCCTCCAGCGACGGCGTGATGAGCCCGGACAGCCCCACGAGGTCGGCCTGCTGCTCGCGCGCCACCTCCAGGATTCGGCTCCACGGCACCATCACGCCCAGGTCGATGACCTCGTAATCGTTGCAGGCGAGCACGACCCCCACGATGTTCTTGCCGATGTCATGCACGTCGCCCTTGACCGTGGCCATGACCACGCGCCCGGCACCCCCCACCGCGGGACCCTCGTTGGCCGCCCCTGGCCGCGCCGCCTTCTCCGCCTCGATGAACGGGATGAGATGCGCCACGGCCTGCTTCATGACCCGGGCGCTCTTGACCACCTGCGGCAGGAACATGCGGCCCTGCCCGAACAGGTCGCCGACCACGTTCATGCCCGCCATGAGCGGCCCCTCGATGACGTGGATCGGCCGGTCGGCGGCCAGCCGCGCCTCCTCGGTGTCCTCCACGATCCAGTCGCCGATGCCCTCCACCAGCGCGTGGCGCAGCCGCTCGTCCACGGGCGCCTCGCGCCAGGACAGGTCCGCCCGCCCGCTCCCCGGACGCCCGCTCGCGGATGGTGTCGGCCACCTCCAGCAGGCGTTCGGTGGCGTCCTCGCGGCGGTCGAGCACCAGGTCCTCGACGCGCTCGCGCAGGTCGGGGTTCAGGTCGTCCACCACGGGCAGCGCACCCGCGTTGACGATGCCCATGTCCATGCCCGCCGCGATGGCGTGGACCAGGAACACGGCGTGGATCGCCTCGCGCACCGGGTCGTTGCCCCGGAACGAGAACGACACGTTGGACACGCCGCCGGAGACGAGCACCCCCGGCAGCTCCGCCTTGACCCGCCGGGTGGCCTCGATGTACGAGACCGCGTACCCACGATGCTCCTCGATGCCCGTGCCGATGGTGAAGATGTTGGGGTCGAGGATGACCTCCTCCGACCGGAAGCCAGCCTCCTGGGTCAGCAGTCGATGGGCCCGATGCGCGATGGCCAGCCGCCGCTCGACCGACTCCGCCTGCCCCTCCTCGTCGAAGGCCATGACCACCACCACCGCGCCATATCGGCGCGCCAGCCGCGCCTGGCGCAGGAAGGTCTCCTCGCCCTCCTTGAGCGAGACGGAGTTGACGACCGACCGACCCTGGACGTGCTGGAGCCCGGCCTCGATGACCGACCACTTGGAGGAGTCGATCATGACCGGCACCCGGCTGATGTCCGGCTCCGCGGCGAGCAGGTCGAGGAAGCGCGTCATGGCCGCCTCCGAGTCCAGCATCGCCTCGTCCATGTTGATGTCGATGACCTGGGCGCCCGCGTCCACCTGCTGGCGGGCCACCTCCACCGCCTCGGCATGACGCCCGTCAAGGATCAGCTTGGCGAACCGACGCGAGCCGGTGACGTTGGTCCGCTCGCCCACGTTGACGAACAGCGAGTCGGGGCCGATGGACAGCGACTCCAGGCCGGACAGGTGGGTGCGGCGCTCGATGGTGGGCACCAGGCGCGGGGCCTTGCCACGCACCGCGTCCGCGATGGCCCGGATGTGTGCGGGCGTGGTGCCACAGCAGCCACCCACGAGGTTGAGGGCGCCCGCCTCCACCAGCTCCGAGAGGATCCCCGCGGTCTCCGGCGGCTGCTCGTCATAGCCGCCGAATGCGTTGGGCAGCCCGGCGTTGGGATAGCCCGAGACGAACGTGTCGGCGATGCCGGACAGCTCCTGGAGATATGGCCGCAGCTGCTTGGCGCCGAGCGCGCAGTTGAGCCCGATGGCGAACGGCCGTGCGTGGCGCATGCTGTCCCAGAACGCGCTCACCGTCTGGCCGGAGAGCGTGCGCCCCGACGCGTCCGTGATGGTCCCGGAGATCATCACCGGCACCCGATAGCCCAGGTCGTCGAACAGCTCCTCCACCGCGAACACCGCGGCCTTGGCGTTGAGCGTGTCGAAGATGGTCTCGATGAGCAGGATGTCCGCGCCGCCGCGGAGCAGGCCATCGGCGGCCTCGCGGTACGCCAGACGCAGCTGCTCCCACGTGACGTTGCGGGCGCCCGGGTCGTTGACGTCCGGCGATAGCGACGCGGTCCGGTTGGTGGGGCCCAGGCTCCCGGCCACGAAGCGGGGGCGTGAGGGGTCGGCGGCCTCCGCGGCGTCCGCGGCCTCCCGCGCGAGACGTGCCGCTGCCTCGTTCATCTCGGCGACCCACGGCTCGAGGTGGTAGTCGGCCATGGACATCGCGTTGGCGTTGAAGGTGTTGGTGGACGCGACGTCCGCGCCAGCAGCCAGGTACTCGGCGTGGATGGCCCGGATGATGTCCGGCTGCGTGAGCACCAGCAAGTCGTTGGCGCCCTTGAGGTCGTGGAGGTGGTCGCGGAAGCGCTCGCCCCGGAACGCCGCCTCGTCCAGCTCGTAGGTCTGGATCATGGTGCCCATCGCGCCATCGAGCACGAGGATCCGCTCACGGAGCAGGTCGGGGAGGAGGGCGGTGCGCGCGACACGCGACGCGTTCGGGTCCGTGGCAGCCATCAGGCTCCGACTATAGCGACCATGGGCGCGATACCCTCCGCGTGTGGACCTGAAGGCGTGGCTGCTGGACACCGATCCCTCGATCCGCTGGCAGGTGCTGCGCGACGTCGTCGGGGCGCCGGCCGCGGAGGTGGCGGCCGAGCGGGCGCGGGTCGCGACCGAGGGCTGGGGCGCCGCGCTGCTGGCGCTCCAGGCCGATGACGGCCGATGGGACGGCGGCGTCTACCGACCCGGCTGGGTGGACGACGAACGACCCTTCTTCGACGCTTGGACCTCGACGCACTTCACGCTCTGCCTGCTGCGCGAGCTGGGCGCGGACCCGGCGGATGCGCCGGTCGCGGGCGCGATCGAGCGCGTGCGCGAGCGCGTCCGGTGGGCCGACTTCGATACGCCCTACTTCGATGGGGAGGTCGAGCCCTGCGTCAACGGGGCGGCGCTCGCCAATGCCGCCTGGGCGGGGCAGGAGACGCATGGGCTGGCGGATCGGGTGCTCGGGACGCAGCTCTCGGACGGCGGCTGGAACTGCTGGGCCGAGCACGGTGCCACGGTGTCCTCGTTCCACAGCACCATCTGCGTGGTCGAGGGGCTGCTGGCGTGGGAGGCAGCCGGCAGGGCCACGAACCCGGTCCGGGAGGCGCGGCTGCGCGGCGAGGCCTACCTCCTCGAGCGACGGCTGTTCCGTCGGCGGTCGGATGGCCGGGTCGTCGACCCACGGTTCACGATGCTCTCGTTCCCGACCTGGTGGTACTACGACATCCTGCGGGCGCTCGACCACCTGCGCGCGGCGTCACTGTTCGCGGGCGAGGCTCCCGACCAGCGCTGCGCCGAGGCGATCGAGCTCCTCCGCGCCAAGCGGCTGGACGACGGACGCTGGCCCCATGAGCTGACCCACGAGGGCCCGACGTTCCTGCGGGTCGAGGCCAGCGAGGGGCAGCCGAGCCGATGGGCCACGCTCCGCGCGATGCGCGTTCTCGGATGGTGGGACGGCACCGCACCGACCCGTGACTAGGCGCCAGGCGCCATGGTCCGAAGCCCGGCGAGACGGGCAACGGCGGCCTGTCGCTCGTCATAGGTGAGGAACGCGTCGATCGGCGAGACCCAGACGGCTGCGGCGACGTGGATCGCATCGAGCGCCCGGAGTGCGGGCTCGGCGAGCGCCCCGGCTGCGAGCAGCAGGTGCCGCTCGAGCGGGACCAGCCCCATGGCGCCGACCACGGCGTCGGCGCGAGCAATCAGTGTGTCCAGCCGAAGCGTCGGGTCGGCGGCAGACGCACGACGGATGGCCCGAGGGACCTCGGCCAGCACGAGCTCCGAGGCAACGAGCTCGGCGCCATCCAGGTATGCCCGGAGCGCCGCGCTCTCCGGCTCGTCTCGCACCAGCTTGACCGCCGCGGAGGCGTCCACATAGACGAGGCTCACGCCTCAGACCTCGCCGCGAATCTCGTCGATGGCCCGGCTCAGTGCCCGGGCATCACCCCCCATCTCGAGCGGCGCGGGCAGGCCGTGGCGGACTGGCGGTCTGACCTTCCCATCGGCGATGAGGCGGTCGAGTGCGGGCCCGGTGCTGGGCGGCGGCCCGAGCTCGGCCACGACGCGGTTCCGGTCGGTCACCAGCAGCCGCTCGCCATCCTCGACCCGCCGCAGATAGCGGCTCAGGTTCTGGCGCAGCTCCGCGACGCCCACGGTTCGGTCCATGTACATGAATGTAGCATCTTGACGCCGGAGCACTCCACCAAGGCTCACGAAGCCGGCCAGTCGAGGGCATCGGCGAGCTCCGCGCCAGAGAGGGCAAGGATCTGGCTGCCGTCGGCCGCGACGAACGCGTCCGAGGCGCGGACGAACCACTCGACGGTGCGTGCGTCCGGGTCCACGATGAGGACCTCCTCCACGCCTCGCAGGTGATAGAAGGCGAACTTGCGTCGGCTCTCGTCACCGGGCGAGACGACCTCCACGACGATCGCGGCCGTGGGGTTCCACACCGGGTGCTCCTCGCGACGGAGGAAGGCCAGGTCCGGGACGCGGAAGTCCGTGGGCCGGCCGATGTTGCAGGGCCCGACTTCCAGCAGCCCAGCCGAATCTGCGCGGGGCCCCAGGAGCCTGACGAGCCTCGTCTGGACCTGTGCGTGCCGGTTGGTGGGTGCCGCGGCCACGTGGTACTCGCCCTCCCAGACCTCGTCGTAGAGGTCCTGGCCCTGGGCATGCCGCTGCGCGAGCCAGTCCTCGACGATGGGTGGCGGGTCCATCACGAACGTCGTTCGCATCTCACGACTCTAGCGCTCGATCCTTACGTGGGCCTTTGTGGACAACGCAGCCGGCCTCGTCCTGGGGGCGCTTGACACGCGGCGCGCCATCGTCCATCGTCGGGGATATATAAGTGCGCTTATACTAACTGGAGTTATCCATGAAGCCGCCGCAGCTGTTCGACCGGGAGCGCGAGTGGGCCGACCTCGAGCGCTTCGCATCCCAGGACGGTCGTGGCATCGCGATCGTCTACGGGCGGCGGCGCCAGGGCAAGAGCTTCCTGCTGACGGCCCTCGCACGCGAGCACGGTGGCTTCTACCACCAAGCTTTGGAGGAGGAGCGGCGTCCCGCGCTCCGGACGTTCGCTCGCACGCTGGGCACCTATGCCGGGACGAGCGCCGTCGGAGCCATCTCGTTCGATGACTGGGAGGCCGCCCTCGGCGTGACCGTGAAGGTCGCCGCTGGCAGGCCGATCGTGATCGACGAGTTCCCGTACCTGCTTCGCAAGTCCCCCGAGCTCCCATCGGCGATCCAAAGTCTCTATGACGCCGCCAGCGACGGACGACAGCCGCCGTTCCGCCTGATCCTGTGCGGCTCGGCGCTGTCGGTCATGTCGGGACTGCTGACGGGCCAGCGGGCGCTCCGGGGGCGGGCCTCCATGGACCTGCTCGTCACGCCCTTCGACCATCGGCTGTCGCGACGGTTCTGGGGCATCAAGGACCACCACGCGGCCCTGCTCGTCGACGCAACGCTGGGGGGGCCGCCCGGCTACCGGGACCTGCTGGACGGCCGCGCCCCTGCGACGGGGGCCGACTTCCCCGAGTGGCTGGCCACGGGCATCCTGGACCCGTCGCACGCCCTCTTCCGGGAGGCCGAATACCTGCTGGCGGAGGACCCGGCGCTCGCCGACCGAGCCCTCTACCAGACGATCGTCGGGGCGGTCGCGCGAGGCACGTCGACCCGGGGCGGGCTGGCCAACGAGATGGGTCGACCCAGCACCGCCCTGGAGTATCCGCTCGCGCAGCTCGAGCGAGCGCGGATGCTCGTCCGGGACGAGGACCTGCTGCGCAGCAATCGGCCGCTCCTGCGACTGGCCGACCCGGTCCTCCGGTTCGACTTCGCGGTGACGCGCCCCGATCGGGCTCGCTTCGAGGCGCGACGCACGGCGGAGGCGTGGGCCGATGCGGAGCCGCGGTTCCGATCGCAGGTGCTGGGGCCGCACTTCGAGGGCATGGCCACGGACTGGGCACGCACGCATGCGTCGACCAGGACGCTTGGTGGCCGACCAGGGCGCGTCGGGTTTGCGAGGGTGGACTCGTCAGAGGAGGGCAAGGGCTACGAGCTGGATGTGGTGGTCGAGGCCGCTGGCGAGCGCGTGGACGGCCGCGCCCGGCTCCTGGCGATCGGCGAGGCCAAGTCGAGCGAGCGACCGCGCACCATGGCCGACATCGGACGTCTGCGACGGCTCCGAGCGGCCCTGGGGCGACGCGCGGACGTGAGCGGCACCAAGCTCCTCCTGTTCGGCCGGTCCGGGTTCGACGCATCGGTCCGACGCGAGGCGCGCACACATCGGGACATCGAACTCGTCGATCTCGCTCGACTCTATGAGGGCGATTGACCTCACGGCAGGTGGTCGGTCACCAGCTCGCGAAGCTCACGCGCCGTCCCGTCGAACACGTCACTCCCCACCCGACGGCCATCGCGGCCGGTGACCACGGAGCCCACCTGCCACAGGTCCCAGTCGTCCCAGCCCGCCGGCAGCAGCGGCCGGGGGCATCGCCAGCAGGCGACCCACAGCGGCAGGCGCCCGAACGAGGGGTCGCCACCCGTCACCTGCCGCCACATGTACCACGAGGTGTAGACCATGGGCAGGTGGCCGGTCCGCTGGTATACCCGGCCGACGAAGGCCCGCAGCTCCCCCTCACCCACGCACGATCCGCCGCGCCAAAGGGCGCGAAGCACTCCACGTCCACGACCAGCGGCAGCGAGCGTCGGAGCGTGCCTGCCGCCACGAGGGTGTCGACGAAGTGGTCGGCCTGCGCCCGGCCACCCAGTCGGTAGTCGTAGAAGTGGTAGGCGCCCACGTGCATCCGCTGGCGCCGCGCCGCCGCGACGTGGTCGGTGTAGGCGGGGTCCACGATCGTCGTGCCCTGGGTGGCCTTGATGACCGCGAACCGAACGCCGGCGTCCCGGAGCGCACCGAACGGCACGCGCTCGTTCCAGAGGCTCAGGTCGATGCCATGGGTCACGATGCCGACCGAACCCAGCCGGGGCGGCAGGTACGGCAGGAGGGCTCCCTGCGCCCGAGGAGTTGCCCCCGGCGACTGGACCGGGTCGATCGCGGCGT
This sequence comes from Chloroflexota bacterium, assembly GCA_046328155.1. GTDB lineage: Bacteria > Chloroflexota > Limnocylindria > Limnocylindrales > CSP1-4 > JAFMJV01. Next base: position 170,342 of record JAXLXC010000002.1, on the reverse strand, counting down.
CGGGTAGGGCCTCGGCCGCATCGAGTGCGAGGGCGAACAGCACCAGCAGGGCGTCGAGGAGGACGTCGATGAGAGGGCGAAGCCCCACCGCGATGGGACCCGGTCGAGCGGAAACCGTCGGCGATGGCTGCGCAGACGGGTCGACCTCCTGGGGCACCACGAGCGCGAACGCCACCGAGGCGACGCCGGGGCGAGCCTGCCTCCGGGCGCCTGTCTCCGGTGCCTGGCTGGCGTCCGCCGAGGGCATGGCGGGCGGGTCGGTCGGATGGGGCCGGTTAGTGCGCTCGGGCTCGGGCGTCGGCACCGGGTCGGGCTCCCGCGTGGGCTGGGGTTCTCGCGTGGGCTCCGGCTCCGGCGTGGGTTGCGGCTGTGACGTGGGCTGGACGGGGTCGCTGGGCTCGGCCGGTGGGGTCGATGCGCTCGTCGCGGCCGGCGATGCGTCTGCACGCGGCGATACGGCCGGCGCAGAGGCGGTCGGGCCAACGCTGGAGGCTGGGCTGGGCGACATCGCCGGCCCTAGGGTCGCGGGCGGCGAGCCCGGACGCGCGGGTTGCCGGGACGGCTTCGGGGTCGGCGGGAGGGTCGGCATGGCGCGGACCTCTCGCTCGGGTGGGCGCGCGCCCGCGCAGCCGTAGCCAAGGTCGGATGTCGGCGACGCCAGCCGCGCCAGGCCGGGCGTCGTCCTCCCACGCCTCATGGGTACCACCACCCCGCGGCCGGTCGATCGGGGGAATCCCCGATCCGCCGCTGGGGGAATCCCCGATCGCGCGCCGGCCGGCCCGGCCCGACCCTCCGGGCAGGGGTGCCCGCATGGGGCGCCCGCCCGGGCGGAGGTCGGTGGCATGGCGCGGTCGCAGGGTGCACACGGGGTCACGGAACGGCTCGCCGCGCTGCTGCTCGCGATGGTCGTGGCGGCCACGTCGGGCGTCCTGGACGCGCCATCCGAGCCGCCGAGCCCGACCCATCGCCAGCGGCGACGGAGCAACCCGCCGAGCCCGACCCGACCGCGGGGCCGACGTCCGAGCGGAGCCCACCGAGCGCCCGACGCCAGAGCCGACCGAGGAGCCTACTCCAGAGCCGACGCCCGAGCCGGAGCCCACCGAGGCGGCGACCCCGGCACCGGAGCCATCACCGGCGGCGCAGTCGCCAGAGCCCGCGCCCTCCGACGCCCTGCCCGACGCCAGCCCCGTCACCTCCAGTTCGCCCGTCCCCTCTGCCTCGGTCGAGGCGTCCGCCCTCCCCTCGGCCACGCCGACGCCGGAGCCGTCCGCCGCGCCGACGCCCGAGCCGACCGCGACCCCGGAGCCGTTCCCCACCCCAGGCCCCACCGAGGAGCCGCCAGGCGAGGTCGTGCCCGAGCTGCGCGACGCCTCCACCATCACCTACCTCGCCCCTGACGGGACCTACATCACGGACACCTTCGCGGGGCCCATGTGGTACGTCGCGCCCACGGAGCCGCCGTCGGAGGGCAGCGCCACCTCCGCGCTCGCCCAGGAGGTCGCGCCCGACGCGTCGGGCGCCCCCGCGCCGTCGAGCGTCCCCGGGGAGCCCGAGCCCGCCCCGACGCCGCTCCCCGTGTGGCTGCCCATCGAGCCGGGCTTCGCCGAGCCCGAGGATGACGGCCGCCTGGTCTCCGCGCACGCCCCGGTGCGCGTGGTCCTCGACCCGTCCTCCGCCTCCGAGCCGTTCCTGTCGCTGCGCGCCGACGGCGCACGCGTCGACTGGTACCTGCCCCAGGGCGCCGCCGCCGGCGTGGCGCCGGCGCGCGACCCGAGCGGCCGCGCCGCGGACTACCACGACGTGCTGCCCGGAGGGGCCGACCTGCGGGTGTTCCCGCACGCCGACGGCGCCAAGACGTTCATCGTCCTCGACGCCCCGCCCACCTCGAACCGCTGGGAGTTCCCGGTCGAGGCGCCCGGCCTCACCCTCGTCGAGGACGACGGGGCCGTCCGGCTCGTCGACGACGAGGGACGGTCGCAGGGACGTGTGCCCGATCCGTTCGCGGTCGACTCGACGTTCGTCGAGGGCCTCGGCTCGGGCCGCTTCAGCGGCGACGTCGCGATCTCCGTCGGACAGGCCGGCGGCCGCCAGACGCTCATCATCACCGTCGATCCGGGCTTCCTCGGCGACGCGACCTACCCGGTGTACATCGACCCCACGACCATCGTGCCCGACGACGACGGCGGAGCCTACGACACGTTCGCGGCCGAGGGCTACCCCAACGACGAGTTCTACGCCTACCAGCGACCCGACGCGCCGGGCTACTACGAGCTGTGGCTGGGCAAGTCGCCCGACCACCCCAACGACCAGAACTACCCGCACATCAAGTTCTCGGGCTACCTCGGCACGCTCGGCACGGTGCACGTCATCAAGGCAGAGCTCCAGGTGCGCCCCTACCACCAGTACAAGAGCCCGACCGGCACGCGCATCCGGCGCATCACCGACCCGTGGACGTCGTCCACGCTCAACTGGAACAACCGCCCATCGACCACGGACATGGCGACCGGCGACAGCGTCAAGATCTCGACCTCCGAGGACAAGACGGCGAGCTTCATCGTGACCAAGGCCGTGCAGGCCTTCGTGGACGGCACTCTCACCGACAACGGCTTCCGCCTCGACAACCAGTCGAACGGGTACACCCACTGGAAGCGGCTCATCGCCGCGGACCAGGGAGGCAGTCTCAGCCCGAAGCTGCGAATCGTGTGGTACGCCCCAAGCGCCACGCCGAGCGCCCCGACCGGGGGCGCGAGCACCGCGAGCCGGACGCTCGCATGGACGTACTCCGACGGCTACAGCGGGGTCACCAACCCGCAGAGCCACTACCAGGTCCAGGTGTCGAGCAACTCCGGGTTCTCATCGATCATCGCCGACTCCACGACGCTGAACGGCGCTACGGACCTCGTGGGCCCGGCGACGAGCTGGACGATCCCGGGGTCGGTGACGCTCACCGCGTCCACCACCTACTACTGGCGGGTCCGGGCGAAGGACGGCAGCATCTGGTCGCCGTGGTCGGGCGGCGCGTCGTTCGTGTTCACGGTGCCGCCCGTGTTCGGCGACATCGCGGCCCCCTCCGAGGGCGGGGTCGCGAAGGGCGTCATCACCGTGACGGGCACCGCCGCGGGCGCCTCCTTCACCTCGTACACCCTCAAGTACCAGGTCGGCTGCACCCCGGGCGGCACCCTCGTCGACATCGGCACCAACCCGCGCACCTCGGCCGTCACGAACGGGACCCTCGGCACCTGGGACACCACCACCCCCACGGCCCTCGCCGATGGGCAGTACCTCGTCGTGCTCACCGTGGCCTACGCCACGAACGTCGTGGTGAACCGGTGCGTCTCCCTGGACACGACCTCGCCGGTCGGCTCGCTCGCCATCGGCTACAGCCCGGATGACCTCGTGCGCATCGACGGCACCGCCTACGACGCCGCGCCGGGCGGGTTCTCGGACTACGTCCTCGAGTACGCCGCCGGCGAGTCGCCCGGCTCGGGCTGGGCGCTGGTCGATGGGTCCGTGAGCGCCTACCTCCAGCCCCGCACCGGCACCGAGGTCGACGACGCCGGCGTGCTGCTGCCGCTCGCCACGTGGGACACGTCGGCGCTCTCGCCGGGCCTCTACACCGTCCGCCTGACCGTCCACGACCGCCTCGCCAACGCGCCCGCCGTCGTGAGCCAGGTGGTGCTCCTCGGCGAGCCGCGGCAGGGGTCGTCCGATGGCGGGTCCGAGCACACCTTCGCCGTGGGCCCGGACTGGACCCTGGGCGTGGGCGTGGCCGACGGCGAGCTGTCGCTGTCGCGGACGCTGTTCACGATCCCGAGCTACGGGGCGCCCCAGACCATGAGCATCCACTACGCCTCGGGCGACGCCGACGACGACGGGCTCCTGGGCACGGGGTGGTCGAGCGACCTGACCCAACGCCTCGAGGAGGTCGGGAGCGCCGTGGTCGTGTGGCACACGGCCGACGGCTCCCTCCTGCCCTACGCCTGGAACGGCAGCGCCTTCGTGCCCCCGGTGGGCCGCTTCGAGACGCTCACCCACGACGTCGGCAACGCGAGGTACGTCCTCGCCGACCCTGACGGCTCATACATGCGGTTCGCCGACTCGGGGGACGGCCGCCTCCTCGCGATGTGCGACCGCTTCGACCAGTGCCTCGACCTCGCCTGGGGCGGCTCGAGCGTGACGGCCACCGACGAATCCAACCGGACAACGACGCTCACCCTGTCGTCGGGGCGCATCGCCACCGCGGTCGATTCGGCGGGTCGCGACTGGGCCTTCACCTACACGTCGGGTCGCCTGACCGAGATCGTCGACCCGGTCGGGTCCGACATCGACCTCACCTACGGGGGCTCGGGCGGCGAGCTGACGCGGGTCACCGCCCACAGGGGCGGCGACGTCAACTGGGACATCGGCTACAGCAGCGGCGTCGTGACGTGGGTCCAGGACCCCATCGCGGACGGGCTCGGCAGCACCTGGCGGTCGGACATCGTCATGGACGCCGCCGACGACACCACGGTCGTGAAGGAGCTCGAGACCCACACCGGGTCGGTCGCCCAGGCACGCACCGAGTACACGATCGACGACGATGACCTGCCGGTCGCCACCGAGGTCGAGTCCGGCGCCACGACGACCGTCACCTACGACGAGCACGACCTGCCGGCGACGATCACGAACGGCAGCCAGGGCACGACGTCGGTGACCTACGTGGACGAGACGGGCGCGGTCGAGCGCGAGGTCGCACCGGGTCCCGACGGCCCTGTCACGAGCGAGTACGCCTACGAGGCCGGTACGACCGACGTCAACAGCATCGTCGTGAAGGACGACGCCAACGCGGTCATCCAAGAGACCACCCAGTCCTGTGACCACGGCGAGCTCGACTCCACGACCGTCGACCCGGGTCCCGGCAACCTGGCCCTCACGACCAGCTACACCTACACGACCCGCCACCAGCTGCGGACCGAGACCTCGCCCGGAGGCGTGGTCACGCGGTACGAGTACGACTACGACACCAACAGCGGTGACCCCGGCAACATGACGGCACGCGTCGACAACTACGTGTCCAGTCAGTCGGCGACGTCGTCCCGGAACGTGCGGACCGAATACACCTACGACCCCGCGGGGAACGTCGCCTCCGAGACCGATCCGCGGGGCATCGTGACCACCTACGCCTACGACAACCTCGGGCGTCAGACGAGCGCCACCCGCAACGACGTATCCGGGTCCTCCTCGGACGGCGACAAGGACCTCATCGACGAGACATGGTACGACCGCTCGGCTACGTGGCCGCGACGAGGGACCCGCGCGGCACCGTGACCCGCCACGTCACCGACGCGATGGGCCGGGAGACCAGGACCATCGTCAACTGCACCGACTCGGGCACCACGCCGACGTCCACGCCCACCACCTGCACTGGGGGCGGCACCCACGACGCGTCCACCAACGTGGTCACCGACATGACCTACGACGCGCGCGGGAGCCTCCTCTCGTCGACGATCCGCCATCAGAGCGACAGCTCCAAGGACGTGCGGACCGAGCACACGTACGACGATGCGGGGAACCGCACCATCACCGTGGTCGACGCCGGTTCAGGCAAGCTCGCGCTTACGACCCGCACCGCGTACGACGACCTCGGCAACGCGATCGCCGAGTTCGACCCGTTAGGCACGACGACGGTGAGGGACTACGACGCCGGGAACGTCGTCGAGGAGATCCGGAACTGCACCACGGACAGTACCGGGACCATCACGGGCATGAGTAGCGGCAACTTCGCCAGCTGCGATGGCAGCGGCACCGCCAATGCCACCTGGAACGTCACGACCACCAACGACTATGACGACCTCGGACAGCTCGTGACGGAGGTTGCATCGAACCTTCGGAAGACCACCACGTCCTATGACGACGCCGGCCGGGTGACCTCGGTCGTGGACAACGACGTCGCATCGCCATCGGGCAACGAGGACCTCGAGACCACGTACGCCTACGACGACGACGGCAACCAGACTGGCGTCCGAGCGCCGACGTCGTCGCGCACCACCTTCGGGGTGACCCGGACCGTCTACGACGAGCTCGGTCGGGTGACATCGGTGACCGCCAGCTGCACGAGCAGCGGCACCACCGTGCCCTCGAGCCCCGCCTGCACGGCCGCCGGCACAGCCGACGCCTCCCACAACATCACCACCACCACGGCCTATGACGCGGTCGGCAACGTCCTGTCGCTCGAGATGCCCGACCCCGCCGCGGGCACGGGGTCGACGACCACCATCACCACCCGCTACGCCTATGACGGCGCCGGACGCCTGTGTCGGGTGCTCGAGAACGCCTCGACCGACCTCCAGGGTCTCGCCGACCCGTGCACGAGCTCGGTGACCAGCACCTCCGACGGCAACGTGTCGACCCGCTACGGGTACGACAAGGCCGGGAACCTCGTGACGGCGACAGACGCCGAGGGAAGCACGCAGACCTACGCCTTCGACCGGCTCGGTCGCATGACCTCACGCACCGACGGCCTCGGCGCGACCGAGTCCTGGTCCTACGATGTCCGCGGCAACCGGCTCACCCTCGACGGCCGCATCGCCGGGTCCTCGGACCTCGTGACGTGGACATATGACGCCGCCGACCGCATGCTGACGCGCGTGGCTGACGGGAACACGACGAGCTATGGCTACGACGCCAACGGCAACATGACGTCCGCGGCGGTGGCGGCGGAGACCATCTCGGTCACCTACGACCGGCTGGACCGTCCGCTGCTCGTCACGCCCGGCTCCGGTGCGACCACGGAGTACGGGTACACGAGCTTCACGCTGCTCGAGCGCGACGACCCATCGGGCGCCCTCGACTTCGGGCTGGACAAGTGGGGTCGCCAGACCACCATGAAGGTCGGAGCCACCACCGTCGACACGGTCGCGTGGCGGCCCGATGGCCTCGTCGCCTCCTCCGCGAACGTCGATGGCAACACCAACGCCCGGACCTACGACGCCGCCGGCCGCCTGACCGAGATCCGGCTGGCGGCAGGCGGCACCACCAGGGCCGACATCGACTACACGTACAACCGGGCGGGCCTCGCACGCACCGAGGCCACCGCGAGCATCAACGCCGCGGTGAACGGCACGGCGTCCTTCGCCTACGACCACCTCGGCAGGCTGACGGGCTACGACAGCCCGATGGCGTCCGCGGCCGACCGCGACTACGCCTGGAAGAGGGTGGCAAGCCGGTCGTCCGTGACCAGCGACCCGTCGGGCACCCCTTCCACCCTCACCTACACCCTGGACGCCGCCGACCGGATCACCGCGGACTCGGCGTCGGGCACCTACGGCACCGACGCGTCGGGGCGGGTGACCGCCCGGCCGTCCCGTCAGTTCGTGTGGAACTCGCTCGGCCGCCTCACGACGGTCAAGGACGGGTCGGGCACGACCATCACCACCTACACCTACGACGCGCTCGACCGGGTCCGCAGCTACACGAGCTCCGGGACCACGTGGATCCTGCGGTACGTCGGCACCACCAGCTCCATCGCGCTGGTCCGGGACGACACGGCGGGCACGACCGAGCGGCTGCTGCTCAACGACCTCGCCGGCCAGCCGTGGGGCTACCTCAGCGCCTCGGGGACGGGCCGCGTCTCCTGGCTCCTGAACGCCCACCACGACACCGTGGCGACCTACGACTCCTCGGGGGCCCTGGGCCGCTACTACCGCTACACCCCCGACGGCGCCTTCGCGGCGTCCGGCGGCACCGGCGCCACCCCCACCACCCGCTTCCAGTCCTCCTGGTACGACGGCACCACCGGCCTCTACTGGGTGGTCAGCCGCTGGTACGACCCGGCCACCGCGCGGTTCCTGTCGGAGGACTCGCTCCTGGGCGAGCCGAGCAACCCGGACTCCCGCCACCGGTACGCCTACGGCGAGGGCGACCCCGTGAACGCCTGGGACCCGGATGGGCGGGCGAGGCTGAAGTTGGCTCACGTGCGCATCGAGAGCAGGATATATGACTGCTGCAATATACAATTGACTCGAGCACTTCTGGTAGTCAGCTGGCATTACGATGGTCGCCGAATCACCGACTATAGAGGCACGATGACCGCGACGTACCATCGCGAGGCGGGCTATTTCACCGGCTGGTCATTGGGCAGCAAGAGGACATATGATCGGTGCCTTAGGCATCACATTGGAGGATGTGCGAGTCGCGGACTCGGATTCGTCGCAGAGTTCAACTACTTCGGCATATTCACACCCGGCTTGCCTTGGGCCACACATCACAACGTGCACCGGGCCGCTGTGGTCATCCGGGGCAACGGAACCCATACGTGGGAAGCCGGCGTGCAGTACCGCGATACGTTCTTCTGGCACTGGCGCATCTACTACAACGGGAGGCTCGTCCGACATGGATCAGCGTAGCGGAGGCTCGTTCATACGCCTCTGGCTGATTGGCGCCGCTCTGGGCCTGTTCGTTGGTGGGATCCTCTTTGTCCTTGCCTACGTGCCCACGCTCGCGGTCCTCGCGGCAATCGTCCTGCTTCTCCACCGACGGTCCATGGCACCCTCAATCGCAGGGCTGCTCGTTGTCTCTTCGTCGATTTGGTTGGTTGTCTATGTGCCAGGGCTGCTTTCCGGGTGTGGTGGCGGCGCCGGTTCTGTAACGGTGGGTTCGTTCGGAGAGCGCATCACTTGCTCGCTGAGCGCCGCGTGGCCAGTCTGGACCGTCATCAGCGCGGCCCTGTTGATCTTGGGCGCCGGTCTGTCCTTGGCTCGCATGCGCACCCGGGAATAGGCCATGTGTTCACAGAGTAGGACGGACGACGCCCCGCTCCAGTCACAGCTCCGCTCACGCCGCGCCCCCGGCGGGCGCGCGGACGCCGACGACGCGCCCTCGATGGTCCCGTACTAGTAGGCGCCCCTGGTCACGCTCAAGACGGGCGAAGAGTGTCCCGCGTCAGATTCCTGAATACGGTCGGGCTCGGATAGGTAGGGCTCATGATGGTCGGCCGGGTCCGCGACGTAGCGGCTGAGCGGGGCTGTCGAAGCCGAGGCCCTCGTGCGGGCGGACCGCAGTCGCGCTGATGGGACTGCGCCACGTGCCCCTACTTGGGCAGCCAGCCGGCGGTAGGACGCAACCACGGGCGCGACTCTCCCACGGCCGGACGGGTCTTCATCGGGTAACCAGCGGGCCGACTCATCATTCGGGTTCTTTGGCTCCGATCGTACGGAGACGCCGCAGTGACGCCAAGGCCTGCAAGCCTCGCCCAATTCCCTCGCGCAATTGGTCACGGTGCCGGTACGTCGAGCCAGCCCTCGCGCTCGGCCAGCAGCGCCAGCTTGGCGCGGGAGTGCACGCCATGGGCCACGTACAGGTCCGTGAGGTGGCTCTCCACGGTGGGAATGATCACGGTGGGGCCACTTGACGTGATCATTCCCACACCGAGCAGGAGCGCCAGGACGGGTCGCGCCGGCTGAGCTTAATGGGTTGTTCGAGTCAATCGACCCATACCGAACCCCGTTCGAGTGGCTCTTCCACGACGTCTACGTGCCGGCGCAGGACATCGATACGACGCTCCAGTTCCTGGAGTGGTCGCTTCGGGCGATGGCACGTGAGGAGCCCCCGGTCCTGCGCTCCATGGGCGAGTCGCAGGTCGCGACGGTGCTCAGGTCCATACTCTGGCCTGCTGACATTACTCAGCAAGGCAACACGTTTGATCGACTGGCATCCCTGATGACATCCGACGATCAGGACGCCGTCGAAGTGAGGGTTCTGGTGTTCGAGACGCGCGCCGCCATCGCTTGGCAGTCGCTGGTGCGCCGCCTCCCGGCGGAGTCGTTGGCGCGAACCGTGGATTGGTGCTCGAGAAGGGCGCGGGCCAACGGCTATCCACGGCCGCACATACCACCGCGAGCTCACAGGGGTAGCTACGTCGATGGGCTGTTACGCGTCTGGATGACGTTTGGGCAGGTTGATAGCGACGGGGACATCCCATGAGGGTCGGATCCACCACCGTCGACACGGTCACGTGGCGGCCCGATGGCCTCGTCGCCTCCTCCGCGAACGTCGATGGCAACACCAACGCCCGGACCTACGATGCGGCCGGCCGCCTCACCGAGATCAGGCTCGCGGCGGGTGGCACCACGAAGGCCGACATGGACTACACCTACAACCGCGCAGGCCTCGCCCGCACGGAGGCCACCGCGAGCATCAACGCGGCCGTCAACGGCACCGCGTCGTTCTCGTACGACCACCTCGGCCGGCTGACGAACTACGACAGCCCGATCGCCTCGACGGCCGACCGCGACTACGCCTGGTCGAAGGTGCTCAACCGCACGAGCGTGACCACGAACCCCTCGGGCACCCCGTCCACGCTCACCTACACCCTCGACGCCGCCGACCGCATCACCGCCGACTCCGCCTCGGGCACGTACTCCGCGGACGCGTCGGGCCGGATGACCGCACGGCCATCCCGCCAGTTCGTGTGGGACTCGCTCGGGCGGCTCACGAACGTCAGGGACGGCTCCGGCGCGACCATCACCAGCTACACCTACGACGCCCTCGACCGCGTGCGCAGCTACACGAACTCCGGAACGACCTGGATCCACCGGTACGTGGGCACGACCAGCTCCATCGCGCTGGTCCGCGACAACACCGCAGGGACCACCGAGCGGCTCCTGCTCAACGACCTCGGCGGCCAGCCGTGGGGCTACCTCAATGCCTCCGGCACGGGCCGCGTGTCCTGGCTTCTCAACGCGCACCACGACACGGTCGCCACGTTCGACAGCTCGGGCGCGCTCGGGCGCTACTACCGGTACACGCCCGACGGCGCCTTCGCGGCGTCCGGCGGCTCGGGCGCCACGCCCACCACCCGGTTCCAGTCGTCCTGGTACGACGGCACGACCGGCCTCTACTGGGTCGTCACCCGCTGGTACGACCCGGCCACTGCGAGGTTCCTCTCCGAGGACTCTCTCCTGGGAGAGCCCGCCAACCCTGACTCCCGCCACCGCTACGCCTACGGCGAAGGGGACCCCGTGAACGCCTGGGACCCGGAGGGAGATTGGTCCAGGTCCACTCGCGAATGGTCGGCATTCCGCGGCAACGGTTGGACTTGGGTGGGCGAGAGCGACTGGAACTACGGCATTGGCGCCACTCAGGTGGGCGAAGTGCGTGCTTGGGTGCGTGTCACCCTGGGCGAGCGGTGGGTGAGGGTCGCCGTGGGGTCCAGCGTCCTATTTGGTCCGCCGGTACAATCGACTTTCAGAATCCACTGCAACCAGGAGCGCGCGACCTTGCTCTTCTTTGGCAAGTCTTGCGGCACGTTCACATTTCGCTCCCATGGACGTCGACGCGATTGGTCATCGGCGCCACTTGGCATACCCAAGCGCCTTGTCAAGCTCGTCGAACAGGGTGACTACTTCCTATCCTTCGACGTCTCGTGGAGGACAGACATTGCGAACCCGTCACAATCTAGCGGCTCGTTCTATGGGTGGCCCGAGCGTAGCCCTGAGTTCTCATGTCCGGCGAACCTTCAGTCAGGATGTCATTGGTAGGCCGCCGTGACTGGATGGACCGACTCTCCGTTCGCCGCTGGCTCGGCAATCATCACCGTCCAAAGTCGTGCGGCCTCGGTAAACCTGCGAACGCTCGCTCTTGTGAGCGGTAGACTTGGGCGGCTGGGACCGAAACTCCACTTCGTTGGACGGGGCTGGGATCTTCGCATCGAAGGCTTCACGTGGGAACAGTCTGCATCTGAGAACCGCTTCGGATGGCTGTCGTTGGAAACCGGGCCTCCGTTAGTGCCTCGGTCCGAAGGGCGTCGTTGGCGGGCGTCCGCTACCGCGCTTGACGATTCGTGCATCGTCACGTATGACGTCTTGGGCCCTAATCAAATCGTCGGCGTTCTGGCTTGGTCAAGGCTCCTTTGGTGCGAGTCCCGGTCGGGTGAACCCTTGACCGAATCGGAATCCGGGCAACTGACGGCTTCCTTCGAGGTTGGTCAAACTCGGAATGGCACGACAGTTAGCAGGTCATGGGGCTAGTGAATACATATCACTCCGCGGCTTGACCTCGGCGTCCACCTCCTCACCGCCGTGCACCATCGGCATGGGCTCCGACCCCCTACGTGCCGGACCTTCGATGCCGACCCCGACATGAGCAACGCGTACGCCACGACCGACGGATACCACGACACGGCAATGTGACGTCCGCGGCTGTGACGGCTGCGCGTCAGACACCGGATAGGAACCGGCAACATCGGTGCCCGAACGGCATTCGGGCTGGCCGCAACAATGACCATCGCCGCGGGCGGCGACCTAGAATGGGTGTCTGCGGATCGTGCCACCGGCAGGAGCATCGAAGGCGTGCCTCCGGTCGTTCTCGTGTCGATCACGAGCGGTAGACGGTTTCGTTTGGACTGACGTTGCTCGGCGCGAAATCATGGCGCGAGACGGATGCGTCACGTCAACTGACATAATGCTTGGCGGAAGGGACGTAGTGGTTTTGAGCGGCCCTCGGCCGGGGCCCATGCCGCAAGACCTCTTCACCGGAACGCCGGTGACCGAGGCCGCTCGCAGTGCTTGCTGCGCGGGGCTCAGCGCCAAGGGTTACGATGCCGGCCACCTGATCGCGCGAGTCCTCGGAGGGCCGAGCGGAGTCAGGTCCGCCAATGTGGTTGCTATCAAGCGGGGCATCAACCGCGGAAGGATGGCGCGGCGGGACGAGTTTGATCAAGCGGTTAATCCAGGGCAGCGGCAAGCCAGTCGACATTCGCATTACCCTCAGGTACCGCCCGAACAACTACACGAACGTCCCCGATCAGATCATGTACGAGTACAGGTTCCATGCGCCAAAAGCCCAGTGGCAGGGTGGCAACGAATGGTGGCAGAACAGGTGAGTGAGCACGAGGCAGAGATCCGGGACCGCCTCCTCGCGTACCTCCTGGACCGGCGCGCGTTCGACCTCGAGGCAGCTCGTTCCCACGAGGAGCTTGGGCCATTGCTCGACACGGAGGCATCCTGGGAGGCGTTCGACGACCTCAACCGCGAACTCCAGGTCCGATACGAGGAGTTCCAGCGCCGGCATCGGACCTCCGCGGCCGCGGCGGCGATCGGGACCGTCGTGTACGAGAGCCCGCCCGACGCCGATCCGGCCAGGACCGAGATCGTGAGCATCGAGGTCGTGGGGTCGCGGGCGACGGTCCGGACGCTCGAGGACGTCAACACGTTCGACGTGCTCCCGCCGTTCGTCTACCAGTACCGCCTCCAGCGCGAGGACGGGCGATGGCTCCTCGTGGACCGGTGGATGGAGGGCGACACCAAGGGCTCCAGGACGACCTGGATCAAGGGCCTGCTGTGAGCCGGATGCGACCCCTCGGCGGCGGTACCCGCGAGGTCAGCCCGCCGTGAGCCACGAGCCGGGAGCCGGCCGAGAGGCGGTGGGCCTGCGCGGGCCCTTGGGCCCTCGCCCCCGGTCGTACGACGAAGCCCTGCTCGCTGCCGCTCCGGCCGGCGCCCGGGGGTTCGAGCGGACCGCCTACCTCGCCGAGACCGAGCTCGGCGACCTCGGGGCCGGTTCGGGCTTCGGAGGCCGGCCCTATCTGCCGGGCGGGACCGAGCACCCGCGGTGCCCGGGCTGTGGCGAGGCGATGCCCCTGCTGGTGCAGCTGGACACGGCCTCCATGCCGGCCGGAATCGCCTCGGGCGAGGGCCTCCTCCAGGTCTTCTACTGCGGCGCCACGGACGACCTGTCGCCGTGCCCGGCCGGTCTCGAGGACTGGGAGGCGTTCTCGCCGGTCCACGTGCAGCGGCTGGTGCCAGCGCTATCGGACGGCCGTGTCTCCGTGGCCGGCGAGGCACTGGTGCCCCGACGCGTCACGCGCTGGCTACCGGTGCCCGACCTGCCCGGATGGGAGGAGCTCACCGCGCTCGGCGTGGACGCGGGTGAGCCTCCGGACGATGTCTGGGAGCTTCCCTACGACGGCGAGAAGCTCGGCGGATGGCCGCGATGGGTCCAGGGCATCGAATACCCGTCCTGCCGGGTCTGCGGCAGGACGATGGCTCCGTCATCCAGGTCGATTCCGAGCGGACCCTGCCCGTCTCGTTCGGCGACATGGGCATCGCTCATCTGACCCAGTGTCCGGACCACCCCGCCGAGCTCGGGTTCGCCTGGGCCAGCTCATAGACGGGCCGACAGCCGGGAGGGCTGGCCTCTCCGCACCCGCTGTAGCGGCCGACCGGCCGGAGCCGCAGTCGACCGGACCGGGCCGGTGCCTCCCGTCCGATGACGGCCAGACGCGCATGTGGGATGCCGGGACGACCCCAGGTATCGCCGCTCCAACGCGGCCGTCAACGGCACCGCGTCCTTCGCCTACGACCACCTGGGCAGGCTCACGGGCTACGACTCCCCGATGCCGTCGACGGCCGACCGGGACTACGCATGGGCCAAGGTGGCGAGCCGCACCTCGGTGACCGGCGACCGTCCGGGACGCCCTCGACGCTGACGTACACGCTGGACGCCGCCGACCGCATCACCGCCGACTCGGCGTCGGGCACCTACGGGACCGACGCCTCGGGCCGCGTGACCGCGCGCACCTCCCGCCAGTTCGTGTGGGACTCCCTGGGGCGCCTGACCACGGTCAGGGACGGCTCGGGGACGACCATCACCACGTACACCTACGACGCCCTCGACCGGGTGCGCAGCTACACCAACTCCGGCACGACCTGGGTCCTGCGCTACGTCGGCACCACCAGCTCCATCGCCCTCGTCCGCGACAACACCGCGGGCGTCACCGACCGGCTGCTGCTGAACGACCTCGCGGGCCAGCCGTGGGGCTACCTCAGCGCCGCCGGCACCGGCCGGGTGTCCTGGCTGCTCAACGCCCACCACGACACCGTGGCGACCTTCGACTCCTCCGGCGCCCTCGGCCGCTACTACCGCTACACGCCCGACGGCGCCTTCGCGGCCTCGGGCGGCTCGGGCATCACGCCCACCACCCGGTTCCAGTCGTCGTGGTACGACCTGTCGACGGGACTCTACTGGGTGGTCAGCCGCTGGTACGACCCGACGACCGCCCGGTTCCTGTCGGAGGACTCCCTCCTGGGCGAGCCACGGAACCCCGACTCCCGCCACCGCTACGCCTACGGCGAGGGCGACCCGGTCAACGCGTGGGACCCGGACGGGAGAGATCCGATCGACCTGGCGTGCAGCAGCCTCCCCCAAGAACTACGGCACACCATGCGAGATTGGCTACACCGGCCTTCGGATAATCGCGGGCATCGTGCTGGGCGTGGTCGCCGGCCTGGCAGTTAATCGAAGTACGGTCGTCACGAACAAGCTATCCGGCGATCGCGTGCGTGACCGGGTTCAAATCAGGATGGCTAGGCGGGTCCGTGGCTTGATTTGGCTGCCAGAGATCACATTCCGAACGCCGATGGGACCTCGACGGCTCGATATCTGCGGTTATATCGATTGGCAGAACACCACCAACCGACCAGCACTCTGCATGAAGTCAAGTCGGGAAGCGACCGGAACTACCGAAGCGTACTTCAGCATGCCTAGAGACCCAGAGGCAATCCGCCAACGACATAAGGACATCTGGCTGTCGACCAAGCGAAACCCACCCCACGAACCCCCGTTCTCCATCATCGTGACAGACGAGTTTGGGCACAACCTCCACATTTGGCCAGTGCGGTGAGTCATGTACCCGTGACACGCCCCCGCCTGCGTGGCAGTATGGACTGGGGTGGGTCGCCTAGCTCGGCGGCGCAAGGGGAGCCATGACCGTCTACGACAAGGCTGAATGGCACGAGGACGGCTCGTTCGAGGTAATCGGACGATACTTGGACTGGCTGGTCCGCAGGGGCCTGGTCGACCAGCACGCATTCGAGACCGAGCATCTGGAGGCGATTGCCTGGGACGAGATGCACGGGTCCGATTTGGAGGACTACGTCGATGGTGTCCTCGCGAGCGACCTGCTGAGCCCGGAAGGCGACGCTTTCACCCGCCACTCCTATGCGACGTACGTCGAGCGCTTGGCCGGGCTCGGGCCGGGCGACGGGCTCGATGCAGCGCTCGACGACTTGCTTGAGCGGTGGCGGGCCGGTGGCGCCGAGCGGGTGCCGCCCGCGCGCCCCGTTCGCCTGAGGGCTGACCCCGACGAGCTGCTCGCCCGAGTAGAGTCGGGGCTCGCCGAGAACATAGTTCCGCCTGAGTGCCACGACGTCCCTGAGGCTGAACGCCTGCTGCCAGTTGACCTGGTCGACCCACCGCTCCGTGTGGAGTCAATGCGGGCCAGGACGTGGGGCGCAGGTCTGCTGAATCGCGCCCTTTCGCGACTCGGCATCTCTCCTGATGGTGTCGTGCTCCTCACGGGCATGGGCGGCCCGAACGGGGTGGCGTACATAGCCGTTTACGTGGTCCCCGGAGCGCCCGCACCGGGGCTCCAGCACGAGTTTCGGCGTGTTATCTACAAGGGCGGCGGGCGGTGGGTGGAGCGGCGTTTCGGCGGCCGGGTCGTGGTCATGGCAGAGGGCCACCCGCCCGGGTTCGACGTTCTGTTCTGGGCCGTCGACGGCCACGTGGTCCACCTTGCAGGGAGCCTTCCTGTGCTCGAGCCCCTCGTGGCTCGGCTTCCCGCAGGCGTCGCCGACGAGACCCAGCCGGTCGGGTGGCGCCCCACGTAGCGCTGCGTTGCCGGCACGTGGCCGTGGACGGAAGCACCCGAAGAGGGTCGCCAACCGCACCTCGGTGACGAGTGACCCGTCGGGCGCCCCGTCCACCCTGACCTACACCGTGAACGCGGCCGACCGCATCGCCGCGGACTCGGCGTCGGGCACGTACTCTACGGACGCGTCGGGCCGCGTCACCAAGCGGACCACCCGCAAAGATGGGCTGGGACCCCCTCATTCTTGGACCAAGTCAAGACGTGCAACGCCGTGACGAGGGTGTTCGGGCGGAGTGAAGATAGACAATACTGAGCGCTCGCTGAACGGGAAGCGCTTCACGTTCGGAGAGCCGAGAAAGGGTCATCTGTACCTGCCGTTGGTTCGACTATACATCCGGGCAGAGGCGGGACTGGGCTTCTTGAACGGCATGTTTCTAGAGACCACCATCCGCATGCGTGACGTCAAGGTGTCCTGGCAATAGGCCCCGCACACAGGGGAGTGGGAGTAGGCATGCCCGATCCGATTAGTCCCGTTGAGCTGCTGCTGCTTGCAGTCGTCGCCGTGCTGGTGGTCCTAGTTGCCATCCGCTTCATACAGAGGGTTCGTCAGCGACCTGACCGCTAGGCCAGACGCCTTGGCCACCCCAAGGCTGGGTCGGAACCCTCCGGGGGCGGAGCGGGTCATCCTTCCTCTTCGTGTGTGGCCGATGGGTTCGCGGTGATGGTCGGCTTGGGCGTTTAGCCTGTGGTCCAATTCGTCCCTACGTGCGACTCTGCCACGGCCGGTTGGGGCTTCACCGGGTGCCCAACGGGTCGATTCATCAGTCGGCGATCACGGCCTCGGGTGGTGCACAGACGGCGCGCTCACCCGCGGCCTCAATCCCGCCCAATCCCCTCGCGCAGTCCGTCACCATGCTGGTACATCGAGCCAGCCCTCGCGGTCGGCCAGCAGCGCCAGCTCGGAACGGGAGTGCACGCCATGGGCCACGTACAGGTCCGTGAGGTGGCTCTCCACGGTCTTGGTGGTGATGCCCAGCTTGTGGGAGATTTGCTTGTTGGACCACCCGGCCAGCAGCCACCGGACCACGTCGCGCTCACGCACGGTGAGAGGCCGCCAGGGATGATCGCGGCGATGCTGGAGGGCGTCGCGGTCCCAGGCGGTGCCACCCGCCGCGACCTCGGCGACGGACGCGACCAGCCGTGCCATGGGACTGCTCTTGAGGAGATAGCCTCGCGCCCCGAGGCGCCGGGCACCCTCGAGATAGGCGGAGGAGACGCAGCCTGAGAAGATGACGACGGCCGTCCGGTCGGTATCCATCACCTCCAGCAGCTCGAACCCGGACCAGGTCCCGAGGCGGACATCCACGATGGCGATGTCGAAGGGCCCCGAGCGGCTCAGCACCGAGCGACCCTCCATCAGGCTGGATGCGACCGCCTGGACCGTCAGCCCCTCCACCTGCGAGAGACCGGCCCGCAGACCGTCCACGATCGCGGAATGGTCCTCCACGATGAGGATGGTGGTCATCGCCGCCAGTCCAGCGTGATTGCCGTGCCCCTGGCGTTCGACTCGATGGCCAGCCGGGCGCCAATGACCGTCGCTCGGTGCTCCATGGCACCCAGGCCCAGGTGCCCCTGGCCGCGCGCATGGGTCATGCGTCTGGAGTCGATGCCTCGCCCGTCGTCTCTGACCGCCAGGTGGAGCCGGTCCACGCCCAGGGAGGCCTCGACGGTCACCGCGGTGGCGCCGCCATGCCGGAGCGCGTTGCCGACCGCCTCGCATGCCACACGGAACGCATGCTCGGTCACGTCGTCCGGGACCCGCGTGCGCCGCCCACCGGTCTCGTCCAGGAGCACCAGGTGGATCGCCGTGGCGGTCGCCGCGTGCTCGTCCGTGAGCCCGCGCAGGGCTGACAGGAGGTCGATGCGGTCGGCCGTGGGCGCACCGTCCTCCAGGACGATGGCACGCAGCTCCTCCAGGATCGCGCGTGCCTCCTGCGCGACGGCCGTCCCCGCGTCGTCTGGGATCAGGTCCGCCTGCCAGGCGAGCGCCGCCAGACGCTGGATGGTGTGGTCATGGAGCTCCGTCTGGAGATGACGCAGGTCCGCGGCCTGACCCGCCGGCGGCACGGCACCGGACGACGGGCGATGGCGCCCCGGCAGGCGCAGGAAGACGCGCAGCATGGCCAGCGACGCCAGCTCCACGACCTCGTCGGATACCTCGGGCATCCGAGCTTCCCTCGCTCCGCGCTCCCGCGCGTCGGCCCAGTCCGACCGGTCGCGGCGCGTCGCGGGCGCCACGAGGGAGCCGCCCCTGCGGGCCGTGATCCCCCTATCCCGTCCCGCCGTCCGGATGCTACGGGCTGCCCACGCCCACGACCAGCGGCCCGATGGTCACCGGGCCGTGGTACGGGGCGACCTGTCCTCCGCAGACGGACAGCATCGCCACCAAGGGCCGCACCTCGGGCGCCTGACCGGTGTCGTAGCCGGGGTGGTCGAGGGTAAGGATATTGGTTATCCTTGTCCGAGCGAGCCCACTACGAAAGGATGAGATGCCGACCACGCGCACGCGCGTCTGGCGACCGGACCCAGACGAGCACGGCCCACGCAGCTCGCGCATGAGCTTCGCGTACGAGGCGTACGTGCCCGACCCGATCGGGTCGATGCCGACCGACCTGAGCCACGACGCGACCGTCGCCGTGCTGGAGGCCGAGCGAGCCGTCAGCCAGTTCCAGGTCTCGGCCACGTTCACGGGTCTGGAGGCCCTCAGCCGCCAGCTCCTTCGCGCGGAGAGCATCGCCTCCTCGCGTATCGAGGGTCTCCGGCTGTCCCAGCGTCGCCTCGCCCAGGCGTCCCTGGCGCCGACGGAGGCGGACGCGGTGGCGCGCGAGGTCGTGGGCAACATCGAGGCCATGGAAGCCGCGGTCGACATCGGCGGGCGCGGCGGCCCCATCACGACTCCCGACCTCCTGGCGATCCACCACGTCCTCCTGCGCAACGGTCGCCACCCGGACGTCGCTGGGGAGCTCCGTCACGAGCAGAACTGGGTCGGCGGCAGCGACCGGAGCCCGCGGGGCGCCGAGTTCGTGCCGCCACCCGAGGACCTCGTCGAGCCGCTGCTCGACGACCTGACCGCCTACCTGGACCGCGCCGACGTCTCGGCCGTGGTCCAGGCGGCCGTCGCACATGCCCAGTTCGAGACGATCCACCCGTTCGCCGATGGCAACGGCCGGGTGGGGCGTGCGCTCATCCACGCCGTCTTCCGGCGCCGCGCGCTGGCAACCAGGTTCGCGCCGCCCATCAGCCTCGTCCTCGCCGCGAACGGGGCGAGATATGTGGAGGGGCTGAGGGCCTACCGAGCAGGCGGCGTCTCCGAGTGGTGCGGCTTCTTCGCCCGGGTCACCGTCGATGCCGTGGCCCGGTCCGAGTCGCTCGCGACCGACCTCGCCGACCTCCGGGCGATGTGGCTCGCCCAAGCTGGGCGCCCTCGGTCCGACTCGGCAGCGACCCGTCTGATCGCCCTCCTGCCAGGTCAGCCCATCGTGGACGCACGGAGCGTCGCGACGGCCCTGGACGTCTCGCACGTCGCGGCCCGCAATGCGCTCAACGCCCTGGCGGCGGGCGGGGTACTGCGACCCATCGTCCTGGGCCGGCAGCGCTCGCGCGCTTGGGAGGCGCCAGCGCTGATCGCCCTGCTCGATGACTTCGAGTGGTCGATGGCGCAGCCGACTCGCCCGAACGAACCGCCGCGCCCGTCGCCCCGCCAACGGCGCTGAGCGTCAGCGGATCGTGTCGAGGCTCCCGCCACCCATGAGGGCCTCCAGGGTGGGGCGGTCCGGCAGGCCCGTCAGGTCGCCCACCGTGGACACGGCGAGCGCGCCGCACACGTTGGCCGCCCGCAGCGCAAGCTGCGCGGGGGTGCCCTCCAGGGTCAGCGCCAGGTAGCCCGCCGTGAAGGCGTCACCGGCGCCCACCGGGTCCACCACCCTGGGCACGGGGAGCGCGGGTGAGCGCAGGGTCGTCCCGTCGAGGTCGCGCAGCAGCGCGCCATCGGCGCCCAGCTTGACGATCACCCGCCCGGCGCCGGCCGCCAGCAGCGAATCGGCAGCGGCCTCCGCGTCGGCTCGGCTCCCCTCCTCCAGCGACCCGGCCAGGCCGCCCACCAGGGCCACCTCCTCGAGACCGCCCAGCACCAGGTCGCAGCCATCCACCAGCGCCCGGAGGGCTACTGCGGCGTCCGCCTCGGACCACAGCCGTCGTCGGATGTTGAGGTCCAGGCTCACCTTGACGTTCGCGCCGCGCGCCAGCTCCTTGGCCCGCACCACGGCGGCGGCCGCCGATGCCGAGAGCGCCGGGGTGATTCCGGTCAGATGGAGCCATCGGGCGCCTTCGATGAGCTCGGTTGCGGCGTCCACGTCCCGTGGCTCGAGATGCGATGCCGCCGACCCGGCCCGGTGGTAGATCACCTCCATCGGCCCCAGATCCCGGAGCTCGCGGACCATGAGCCCGGTGGGGCCTGACGGGTCGATCGTCAGGTGCTCGACATCGACGTCCTCGCCCCGGAGCTGGCGTCGGATGACGGTCCCAAAGGCGTCCGCGCCCACCCGTCCCACGTACGCCACGGCGTGCCCCAGCCGCGCGAGGCCCACGCTGACGTTGGCCTCCGCGCCGGCGACCGTGCGTCTGAAGGTGGTCGATTCCGCGAGCGGGCCACGCTCCTGGGCGATGAGCGAGACGAGGCACTCGCCCAGGGTCACGACCTCTGGCGCGTGGGTGCTCATCCGGCGAGCGCCCATCAGCCGTCCGTCGCGCGCGACTCGCGGCGCTCCCAGCCCTCGCCGAACAGGGGCAGCCAATGCTGTGGCTCGTAGGGGTGGGCGTCGAGGCGCTCCCAGTCGAGGTCGATGCCCAGGCCCGGGCGGTCCGGGACCTGGACCTCGCCGTCCACCACCTCGATGGGATGGTCCACGATCTGGCGCGTCCAATCGGCGTTGAACTCCTCGAACGTCTCCATTACGAAGAAGTTGGGGATGCACGCGCCCAGCTGCACCGAGATCGCGCCGCACACGGGGCCCTGCGCGTTGTGGGGCGCCACGACCGCGTAGTGGGCGTCCGCCATCGCCGCGACCTGTCGGGTGCGCCACAGGCCACCCAGGTACAGCGGCTCGGGCTGGATGATGTGCACCGCGTCGTGGGCCAGCAGCTCCGCGAACTGGTGGGTGGAGCTGAACGACTCGCCCGTGGAGATGGGCACCGGCGAGCGGCGAGCGACCTCCACCATGGCCCCGATGTGCTGATGCTGCACCGGCTCCTCGAACCACGTGGGGCGATGGGGGGCGAGGCGGTCGGCGATGCGCAGCGCGGTGGCCACGGAGAAGCGGCTGTGGCCCTCGATCATGACCTCCGTCGCTGGGCCGACTGCGTCGCGGACGGCGGCCACGATGTCGATGGACAGGTCCTCCTCGCGCCGCGACTGGACGCGCCAGGCGGCACCGAAGGGGTCGAACTTGAGGGCCTGGTAGCCGCGGGCGACGACGTCGCGGGCGGCCTGGGCAAAGGCCTCGGGCGTCCGGTCGACCCGATACCAGCCGTTGGCGTAGACCCGGACCTTGTCCCGCATCCGACCGCCCAGCAGGGCATGGACCGGCAGCCCCACCGACTTGCCGATGATGTCCCAGCAGGCCACCTCGATGGCGGCCGCCGCGGTCATGTGGAGCTGGCCGCCCTCGCTGTACGGGTCCCGCACCATCCGCTGGAGCAGCAGCTCCACCTGGGTCGGGTCGAGGCCGATGTACTGGGCGCGCAGCTCCTCGATGGCGGTGCCGACGGTCCGGGTCAGGGCGTTGAGGGTGCCCTCGCCCACGCCGTGGATACCCTCATCCGTGTCGACCCGCACGAACAGCCAGTTCTTCCAGGGGTTGCCCACGAGCCAGGTCCGGACGTCCGTGATACGCATGCCGCGAGCATAGGCCGGGTTGCGCGGCGGGGAGTGCCGCAGCGGGGAGTGGCGCGGGGAGTGCCATGGCGCGGTGGGGAGTGCCGGCCGCCACCGGACTCGGAAGATCTCCGCCCCAAGTCCGCCCTTCGCCGCTCTTCGCCGCCCAAGTCCGCAGATGTTCGGCAGCGCCGAACGCCCTCCCGCACCGCTGCGGGGTTTCGCGGCCCGTGCGGCGTCCGGCCTGGCCCATCTCTGCACGTCTTCAGTCGCTCCGAACGTCTGGTGCGCTCCGAGGTCGCAGATGGACCCCTCGGCGCGCTCGACGGCCTGCCGAGGGCGCTCGAGGTGCCCGAATCTCGCGATCCGCCAGGTCGGCGTTCGGTGTGACCGAAAACCTGCGGAGTGCCGCGGCGGAGCGCCCGCAAGTCCGACGACGCAGAGCCCGCGATGTGCGGCGAGTGCCGCGGCGGCCGGCGAGTGCCGCGGCGGCCGGCGAGTGCCGCGGCGGCCGGCAGCGCGGTTGGTGACACCGCCGGCGCTGGCCTTCGGAGGCGCCCGCCCCACACATGGTCTGTACCAATCGGACCAGTTGCGGTACAATCGGCGCCATGCCGTCCGGTCGCCGCGAGCCGCTCTATTCGGTCATCGCCAGTCGCGCGGAGGGCTTCATCCACTCTGGCGAGTGGGGCCCGGGCACGCGCCTCCCTCCCGAGCGCGACCTGTGCCGTCAGCTGGATGTCTCGCGCGCCACGCTGCGTCAGGCGCTCGCGGAGCTCGAGGAGCGCGGCCTCATCACGCGCCATCAGGGTCGCGGCACGTTCGTCACGCATGACCGGGTCACGGCGCCGCTGTCCGGCACGTTCAGCCTGCGCGAGGCGCTCGCGGAGCGTGGCGGGACGGTGGTCACGCGCGTCCTGGCCCAGACGGTGGTCGATGCGTCCCGGCAGCTCGCGGCGGACCTGGGATGCCTGCCGGGCGACCGCCTGCTCCACCTGGAGCGGCTTCGGCTGGTCGATGGCGAGCCGCTGGTGCTCGAATCCTCCCACCTGCCGCTGGAGCTGTTCCCGGGCCTCGACCAGGTCGACCTGGGCAGTCGCTCGCTGTACCAGATGTTGCGCGAGGACTTCGGGCGTGCCGTGGCCCAGGCGCGCGAGACCATCGAGCCGGTCATCCTGACGCCCGCCGAATGCGCCCTCCTGGGCGTGCCGCGCCACACGCCCGCCATCCTCACCCGACGCGTGACCACCGACCGGGACGGGGTCATCGTGGAGCTGGGACAGGCGCTGCTGCGGGGCGACCGATCGCGCTACCTGCTCATCCGCGAGGTCCGGGAGCCGGCCACCGAGGCGACACCACGACAGGCCGCACCGAGGCAGGCCACGCCGACGCAGGCCCCCCACGGCACACCGGGCGCGCCCGACGCGCCAGCCGCGCAGGGGGCCCAAGGCCGTCGGCTGCCCGCCCGGACGCCATCCCGCCTCGATGCCCAGACGGTCGCCGGCCAGCTCGGCGGCCCACCCCGCCACACCCCCCGGCCCCTCCGTCGACCAAACACCAGGAGTGCCCGCCCATGACCGCCGCCGACCGCTGGCTCGCCGCCGCCAAGGACGTCCTCGACGCCGTCGCCACCACCCAGGGCGACGCCATCGAGGCCGCCAGCCACATCTTCGCCGACAGCATCGCCGCCGACCGGCTGGTCCATGTCTTTGGCTCCGGCCACTCGCGCATGAACACCGAGGAGATGTTCCCGCGCATCGGGAGCTACCCGGGGTTCCATCCCATCGCGGAGCTCGCGCTCTCCAACCACGTGGGCGTGGTGGGCCCCAACGGCCTGCGCCAGGCGATGTACCTCGAGAAGGTGCCGGGGTTCGCCCGGATCATCCTCCAGCAGATCCAGGTCCATCCGGGCGACTCGTTCCTCATCTTCAGCTCGACGGGCATCAACGGCACGGTCATCGAGCTGGCGATCCTGGCCAAGCAGATGGGGCTGCCCGTGGTCGCCGTGACCTCGCTCGACCACGGTCGGGCGACGGCGTCCCGCCACCCATCCGGCAGGAAGCTGGCCGAGATCGCCGACGTGACCATCGACAACTGCTCGCCCGCAGGCGACGCGGCGGTGGACATCGAGGGCGTCCCGTACAAGGTCGGGCCCACCTCGTCCATCGGCGCCATCGCCGTCGTCGACGCGCTCAAGTGCCGCACCGCGGAGCTGCTCGCGGAGCGCGGCGTCACGCCCGTGGTCCTCACCAGCCCGCACTTCGTGGGCAGCGCCGAGGGCGAGCAGCAGCTGGAGCGGGTGTACCAGGAGTACTTCCGACGCGTCCGCCAGGTCTACGACACCGAGGGCGCCCTGCCGGTCCCCGAGAGCGAGTGGGGCGTCTGATGGCCTGGGCCATCGACCCACCGCTCCATGCCACGGCCGATGTGGTGGTGGTGGGCTCGGGCTCGGCCGGGTCCACGGCGGCCATCGCCGCGGCGCGCACCGGCGCATCCGTGCTGCTCATCGAGAAGCTGCCCTTCCTGGGTGGCACCAGCACCGCGGTGCTGGACACGTTCTATGGCTTTTACACGCCCGGGTCCGTCAGCCACAAGGTGGTGGGCGGGGTCGCCGACGACGTCATCGCCGGCCTGCGGGCGCTGGGGCCCGTGGTCGAGCGACCCAACACCTATGGCGCGGGCACCGGGATCACGTACCTCGCGGAGCACCTCAAGGTGGTCTGGGAGGGGCTCGCCCGGGATTCGGGAGCGCAGGTCCTGCTCCATGCCTTCCTCCAGGGCGCGAGCGTGCGCGACGGACGCGTGGAGGAGGTGCTGGTGGCCACCAAGGCGGGGCTCGTGCGGATCGCCGGCCGCGTCTTCGTGGATGCCTCGGGCGATGCCGACCTGTGCTTCCAGGCCGGCCTGGGCTACGAGCAGGCGGGCGAGCTGGACCCGGCCCAGACCCTGACCACGACGTTCCGGATGGCCAACGTGGACCAGGCACGCCGACGGGGCGTGCCCAGCCAGGAGATCCATCGACTGATGGCCGACGCGGCGGCGTCGGGCGGCTACGACCTCCCGCGCAGGGAGGGCTCCGACCACATCACCCCCGTCGAGGGGATGGTGGCCACCGTGATGACCCGCGTCGAGTCCACTCGACACCGGGGGGAGCGGGTCATCAACGCCACCGACCCCGAGCTGCTGTCCAGCGCCGAGATGGCGGGCAGGCGTCAGGCGCTGGAGTACGCCCGGTTCCTGGTCGACCGGGTGCCTGGCTACGAGCACGCCTCGCTCGCCGCGCTGTCCACCCAGATCGGCGTTCGCGAGACGCGCCGGGTGTACGGGGACCATCGCCTCACCCGCGACGAGGTGCTGGGCGCGCAACGCTTCGAGGACGAGGTGGGGCTGTGCGGCGCGCCCATCGAGGACCACCACGGCGGCGCCGACACGCACTGGCAGTACCTGCCCGACGGCGAGGTGGTGGGCATCCCGTATCGCACGCTCATCGCGCGGGACGCGTCGAACGTGCTGGTCGCCGGCCGCTGCTTCTCGGCGACCCATGATGCGCACGCGTCGGTGCGGTCGATGGCCCAGTGCATGGCCATGGGCCAGGCCGCGGGCACGGCCGCCGCGCTCGCCACGGCCGCGGGCGTCGAGCCGCGCGACGTGCCCGCCTCGCGGCTCCGGGACCGGTTGCGGCAGGATGGCGCGGTGCTGGAGCTGACGGCAGCCGCCGTCGCGTAGCCGACCGTGGCCGGCGGCACGGGAGGAGGACCGGTGGCAGGAGACGGGGCCGGGCGCCCGTGGTGGCTGGGCGTCGACATCGGGGGCACCCGGACCAAGCTGGGTGTGGTCACCGAATCGGGCGAGGTGGAGGCCAGCCGGGTCGAGGGCACGGGCCACCTGCCGTTCGCGGACGTGTGGGAGCTGCTGCTGCGGTATGCCGAGGCGCAGGGCGCCAGCGACCCATCGGGCGGCCTGGCCGGAATCGGCATCGCGGCGCCGGGCATCGTGGACCCCATGGCCGGGGTGCGCAACCTCCCCGGCAAGGTGCTGGGCATCGAGGGCTTCCCGCTCCGCGAGCGGCTGGAGGAGCGCTTCGGCGTCCCCGTGCGATGCGTCAACGACGGCGCCGCCGCGACGCTCGCCGAGTGGCGCTTCGGCGCCGCGCGGGGCCATCAGGACGTGGTGGGCCTGACCCTGGGCACGGGGGTCGGCGCCGGGGCCATCGTGGGCGGTCGGCTGCTGGTGTCGCGGCACCTGGCCGCGGGGATCTCGTTCGGCCACGCCACCATCGAGGTGGGCGGGCGGACGTGCCTGTGCGGCAACGTGGGCTGCGTGGAGACGCGAGTGGCGGCGACCGCGGTGGTGGGTCGGCTCCGTGACTACGTGGCACGCAAGGTGCCCTCCACCATCACGACCCGCTACGAGCAGGACCCGGGCGGCATCACGTTCCAGACGCTGGTGGAGGGGGTGCGCGAGGGCGACCGCGTGGCGCTGGAGGTGATGGCCGACTTCCAGCGCGACCTGGGCGCGACCATCGTGACCGCCATCCACGCCTACGACCCCGAGCTGGTGGTGCTGGCGGGCGGGCCGCTCGCCGCGGCCGACCTGTTCCTGCCCCAAGTCCAGGCGTACGTGGACCGCTACTCGTTCCGATACCCGGCCGACCGGCGCATCCCCGTGGTGCGTGCGCAACGCTCGGACCACGCCGGCGTCCTGGGCGCCGTGGCACTCGTGATGCAGGCGGTGGACGAGGCGCGCGACGCCACCCCACCGCCAACCCAGAGCTAGGAGGCTCGCCATGTCCTTCGTCCGCACCGTCCTCGGCGACATCGATGCCGCCGAGCTGGGCATCACCTACAGCCACGAGCATCTGGTCATCGCCGGCAGCCGCACCGTGGAGCTGTATCCCGACTTCCGGCTCGACGACGTCGAGCAGGCGGTGGCGGAGCTGGCCACGGCCCAGGCCCTGGGCCTGCGCTCGGTCGTCGATGCCATGCCCGCCGACGCGGGCCGCGACGTGGAGCTCCTGGCCGAGGTCAGCCGACGCTCCGGGGTCAACCTCGTGGCCCCCACGGGCATCCACCACCAGCGCTACTACCCGGA
Organism: Chloroflexota bacterium; assembly: GCA_046328155.1. Classification (GTDB taxonomy): domain Bacteria; phylum Chloroflexota; class Limnocylindria; order Limnocylindrales; family CSP1-4; genus JAFMJV01. The sequence goes on along the minus strand of JAXLXC010000002.1, from coordinate 142,692 downwards.
GCGACACTGGACCGCGCTGCTGTCCATCGAGGAGGTGACGGGGCTGCTGGTCGCCGACATCACCGAGGGCATCGACGCGCTCGACTACGGCAGCCCCATCGTCAAGCGGACGCCCCACCGGGCGGGCGTCATCAAGGTCGCCGGCTCCACCGACGGCCCATCGGCGCGGGATGCGCGCTTCTTCGAGGCGGCGGCGGCGGCGCAGGTCGCGACGGGCTGCCCCATCCTGACCCACTGCGAGAACGGCACCGGCGCCCTCGAGCAGGCGGCGCTCCTGGCGCGGCATGGCGCGGACCTGGGGCACGTGGCGCTGTCCCACGTGGACAAGGTGGTCGACCGGGGCCACCAACGCGAGCTGTTCGCGACGGGCGTGTTCGTGGAGTACGACCAGGCCTTCCGATGGAAGGGCGGCCCGAACGGCACGCTCCAGCTGCTCGAATGGGCGGCGGAGGACGGCCACCTGGGCCAGGTGCTCCTGGGCCTCGATGCCGCCCGTCAGGGGTACTGGAGCGTGTACGGCGGGACGCCCGGCATGGCCTACCTGCTGGGCGACTTCGCGGCGGTCATGCGCGACCGTGGCTTGGGCGACGCGGAGCAGCGGCTGCTGTTCGTGGACAACCCCGCGCGCTGCTACGCCTTCGCCACGGCCTGATCGCGGCGCGCCAGCGCGGCCACCAGCACGGTGCCCTGGCCCCAGGGCACGTCGAGGCCACGTGGCACGTGGTGATAGTGGCGCGGCTCGGTCGAGGAGTAGACGGCGGCGGACACCCCGGTGAGCAGGCCGCTCCCGTCGATGGCGCGCACAGTGGCCGACCAGGCACGCTCCCCTGCCGGCAGGAACACGCCGGCGGGCAGGACGCCCAGGGCCACGCCGCGATGGAACCCCGCGGCCATGAACGCGGCGGTCGAGGTCTCGTCGCCGCTGGCGGGCTCGTCGACCATGGCATGCCAGTGGCCATCCTCCCGCTGGCGGGCCACCATGGCCGTCGCGAGCTCGAGCGCAGCCCGTGCGACCGCATCCCGCCCGGCCACCTCCACGCCCGAGGCATCGAGCTGCCCCACCACGTCGAGCAGCCCCAGCAGCGCCCAGCCCTGACCACGGCCCCAGCCCGGGGCATAGGCGCGCCCCGTCCGCTCCAGCCAGAAGTGGTGGTACAGGCCCGTGCCGTCGTCCCGCAGCAGCCGGCCATGGCCGAGCGCCTCCGTCACCGCCCGCTCCAGCCAGGCGCGGTCGCCGGTCAGACGCCCCAGATGCGCGAAGAAGGGCGGGTCGAAGTGGAGGCAATCCACGTAGATTCCGGGGCCCGGGTCGGCGAGGACCCCTGACCCTCGGCGTCGAGCGTCAGCCCGCCGTACGGCGCGCGCACCGAGCGCCGCGCATCCTCGAAGGTGACGCCCACGCCATCGATGTGACGCCGCCCAGCGAGGTATCGCCCCAGCCGCTCGGCGGCGGCGCGCAGCTGTGGGTCATCGCGCCCCATGGCCACGGCGCACAGCACATGGCCGGCTGCCGTGTTGTCGTCGGGTCGTCGGGGCTCGTCGCGTGCCGCCCAGCCCCGCAGGAAGCCGTGCACGAAGTCGGCGTAGCGGCGGTCGGCCGGCAGGCTCGCTCGCGGCCAGGAGCCCCTCGAAGCCGATGGAATCGCCATAGAACCAGGCCTGGTACGGGTGCCGCAGCGCCCGCTCCACGAAGGGATGGCGCACGAGGTGGTCGGCGACCAGCCGCAGCCGTGCCACGTCCTGTCCCCGAGCCCCCGAGCCGACCAGCTGCCCATGGTCCGTCACGACGGGTTCCCCGGGTCGGGCCGCACCCCCAGGACCAGTTCGGCATCGCGGGCCGCCGCCTCGACCAGCTCGCGCATGTGTCGCTCCGCGGTCGCTGGGTGACCGGCCACGATGGCGCTCACCACCTGCCCATGGAGCGGCAGCGAGTCGCGTCGACGCGCGGCCTGGTCACCGGGGATGTGCGCCTGCGCCTGATGCCCCAGCCGGAGCGTCGCCGACACCATCTCGCCCAGCTCGTCGAGGATGGCGTTCCGGCACACGCCGAGGATCGCCGCGTGCAACCGCTGGTCTGCCTCCTCGAAGGGCCGGAGCTCGTCGATCGACACGACGAGCGCCTGGTAGGCCTCCTGGAGCACCTCGCGGTCCGCGGGGTTGGCTCGGGTGGCGGCGATCCGGGCGGCCGCCGGCTCCACCATCGCGCGGACCTCCAGCAGGTCGTGGAGGATGGTGGCCTCGCCCTCGACCGCGACCCACCAGCGCAGCACGTCAGGGTCGAGCAGCCGCCACTCCCGGCGGGAGCGGACGATGGTGCCGCGCATGGGCCGTGCCTCGACCAGCCCCTTGGCCGCCAGCACCCGCACGGCCTCGCGGACGACCGACCGGGAGACCTCGAGACCCTCGCCCAGCTCCGCTTCCACCGGCAGCACGGTCCCCTCGGCGTATCGACCGCTCACGATGGCGCGCCCCAGGGTCTCCACCACGCTGCCGTGGAGGCCACGGCCCGCCTGGAGCCGCCGGGGCACCGAGTCGACCATCACGCACCCGGCGCCGCGGACGCGTCCACGCCCGTGGTCGTGCCGCTCGGCCCCACGCCCGGCACGAACGGCAGCCCGTGGCCGTTGAGGACCATGCTCATGCCGCCATCCACCATCAGCGCCTCGCCCGTGATGAAGCTCGCATCGGCGGAGGCCAGGAACAGCGCCGGCCCGGCCACCTCGTCCGGCTCGCCGATGCGCCCGATGGCGTGGAGGCCACCGCATCGCGCACGCTCCGCCGCGGGGTCGGGGAAGCTGGCGAAGTAGTCCACGACGTTCTGGGTCTCGATGTAGCCGGGGCAGATGGCGTTGACCCGGACGCCGCGCGCCGAGTACTCCGCGGCGAGGGCGCGCGTCAGCCCGATGAGCCCGTGCTTGGCGACCGGGTACGGGAAGCAGCCCGGGATGATCTGGAACGAGTGGACCGACGCGATGTTGATGATGCTGCCGCCGCCACCGGCGAGGAGGTGCGGCAGCACCGCCTGCGTCATCCACCAGGCCGCGTCCAGGTCGGTCGCGAAGCAGCGGGCCCATTGCTCGGTCGTCAGCGTCAAGGGGTCCTGGAACACCGCGATGCCCGCGTTGTTGACGAGGGTCGTGGGCGGGCCGAAGGCCTCGACCGTGCGCTCCACCAGGGCGTCGATGTCGGCCCGGCTGGTGACGTCGGCGCGGACCGCGACGGCTTGGCCGCCCTCGGCACGAATCGTCGCCGCCAGCTCCTCGGCGACCGCGAGCGTCCGCTGGGCGAGCACCACCCGGGCGCCCTCGCGCGCGAACCTCCGACTGATGGCACCACCGATGCCCTGGCCACCACCGGTGACGATGGCCACCTGACCCGCGAGCCGGCTCATCGGCCCCCTCCCCCCTGCTTCGACCGCCAGCGGACCGGCTGCCCGGGCAACCGCTCGATGACACCCTGCTCCGCGAGCTCCTCGAGATGGCCCACCAGCCCGTTGGCCAGGAACACCCAGGCGGGCCGGTCCCAGGGTCCGACCCGTGGCGCGAGCACCTCGATGAGCTCCCACGTGGTGCGTGGCCGCTCCTGGAGCGCCTCGAGCGCCTCCGCCTCGAGCCGGTCGGCGAACTCCCGGCTCTGGGCCAGGAACGCGCGACCGGCAGCCCGGTCCATCACCGGCTCGTGGGCCGTGAGCAGCCACGCCGGGTCGCGCCGCTCGAGCTCCGCGATGGTGGCGCGGTACGGACCCGGGTGGCGATAGGTGGGCGGGAACGCCGGTCGGCCGTCCGCCAGGTGCAGCGTGCTGCCCAGCACCGCGTCGCTGGTGAGCGCGGCGCGCGTCCGCTCGTCCCAGACCGACAGGGAGCCCGGCGAGTGCCCCGGCGTCGGGAACAGCTCCACCCGTCGGTCGCCCAGGTCCACCCAGGCAGGCCCGGTGAGCGCCATTCCCACGGGAGCCGCCTGGGCCACGTCGTGGCACCACGCGACCATGCCCGGGTCCATGTCGATGCCATGGTCGGCCGCGAACTCGCGATAGCGCTCGTCCACGATGCGGCCGACGTCCTCGATGAGCGCCTGGTCGGCGGCGTGCGCCACGAGGGTCGCGCCCGGCACGGCGGCCAGGAGCGCCGCGTCGCCCCCCATGTGGTCGACGTCGCAGTGGCTCGCGACCGCCCAGCGGATGCGCCCCGGGTCCAAGCCGATGCCCCGGGCGTACGGCAGGATCGATCCCAGGGGGCTCGCCGCAACGCCCGTGTCGAGCAGCAGCGCCGTCTCCGCACCCACCACGAGATAGCACGCCACGTACCGCTCGCCGAGCGGCGCCTCGATGCGATGGATGCCGTCCGCGACCTCGGACCCTCGGCCCTCCATGGTCAGCGCCCCCGGTACCGTGGCTCGCGCTTGCCCACGAACGCCGCGATCCCCTCGCGGGCGTCCTCGGTGGTCATGCACAGGGTGTACAGGTCGTTCTCCCAGGCGAGCCCCTGCTCCACGGTCGTCCCCTGGGAGCGACGGATGAGCGACTTGGCGGCCTGGACCGCGATGGGCGGGTTGGCGGCGATGCGGCGCGCGATGCCCAGCGCATGTGCCTCGACCGCGTCGTCCGCGACCACCTCCTGGACCAGCCCCACGCGGAGGGCCTCCGCGGCGTCGAACCGGTCGCCCGTGAGGATCCAGCGCGCGGCGTTGCCATAGCCGATGAGCCGCGGCAGGATCGTGGTGTTGCCGGAGCCGGCGTGCCAGCCCAGCCGCACCTCGGGCGCCCCGAACGAGGCACCCTCGCCGGCGACCCGGATGTCGCTCGCGAGCGCGATCTCGAGACCCCCGCCCAGGCAGTAGCCCCGGATGGCGGCCACGATGGGCAGGCGCAGCGCCAGCAGCGGGGCGATGTAGTCGCGCCCGTGGGCGGCGCGGTCGCGACCCTGCCACGGGCCGCCCAGGTCGTCCAGCAGCCCGATGTCGCTGCCGGCGCAGAACGCCCGGTCGCCCATCGCCCGGATGACCACCGCGCGGACCGCGTCGTCCCTGCCCAGCCGCGCGCAGTGCTCGGTCAGCTGGCCCGCCATGGTCACCGTGAACGTGTTGTGCTTGGCGGGACGGTCGATGACCAGGGTCGCCACCGCGTCCTCGACCTCGAGATGGACCTGCCCCCGCGCGTCGGCGCCCTGGCTCACGATGCCACCTCCTCGATGGGGTCCCGGCCGAAGGCGCCGTCCCGTGCCGCCGCCGCGATCCGCGCGTCATCCCAGCCCAGCCACTCCCGGAGCGCGGTCTGGGTGTCCGCGCCCAGACGCGGCGGTGGGCGCCGGATGGCGGGCGGGGTCGCGCTCAGCCGGAGCGGCGGCGCGGCCAGCCGGAGCGTGCCCGCGACCGGGTCGGGCACCTCCGCGATGAGCCGGCTCGCGACCACCTGGGGGTGCCGCTCGAGGTCCGCGTAGGTCAGCACCGGGCCGGACCACAGGCGATGCGTATCGAAGAAGGCGACCCACGCCTCGGTGGTCCGGGTGGCCAGGATGGGCGTCAGGATGGCGTCGATGGCGTCACGCTGGGTGACCCCGTCGTCCTCGGCGGTCAGCGCGGCGAGGCGCGGCTCGTCGAGCGCCTCGCCGAGACGCGGCAGGGGCGCCATGGCCAGCACCAGCCACGCATCGGCCGTGCGGTACACGCCGTACGGCGCCGGGATCCAGGCGTGAGCCGAGGGTCGATCGGTCCGCTCGAAGGTGGTGCCGCCGTTGAGGAACGCGGCCAGCTCCTGGGCCTGGCAGTCGAGGATGACGCCGAGCATGCTCACCGACACCTTCTGCCCCTCGCCCGTCCGGTCGCGCGCCCGCAGCGCGGCGAGGATGCCGATCGCCGTCTGGTAGCCCGTGAGGGCGTCGGCGGCCCAGAGCGCGCCGGGGCGTGGCGGGTCGTCCTTGGCGCCCACCGACCACATCGAGCCGGACATCGCCTGGACGAGCAGGTCCTGGCCGGGTCGGTCCCGGAACGGCCCGTCCTCGCCATACCCCGAGACCTGCGCGTAGACGAGACGCGGGTTCACGGCATGCAGCTGGTGCCAGCCGATGCCCAGACGCTCGGCGGTGCCCACGCGGTAGTTCTGGAGGAACACGTCCGCCACCCGCGCGAGCCCCAGGAACGCGGCGAGGCCCGCGGCCGACTTGAGGTCCAGGACCACGCTCCGCTTGTTGCGGTTGAGGCCCATGAACGTGGGCGTCTCGCCGCCCACCCGGACGGCCCCGAAGCCGTGGCTCCGGTTGTGCTCGCCCGTGGGCGGCTCGACCTTGAGCACGTCGGCGCCCAAGTCGCCCAGCCGCATCGCGCAGATGGGCCCGGCCAGCATCTGGCTGCCGTCGAGCACCCGGAGCCCATCGAGGGCGCCCCCATCGGCGCCGGCGTCAGCCACGACCGACCTCATCGAGCTGGACGCGCATCCACCAGCTGCGCGACCCACCGGCCGGCAGGGCCCAGGCTCGCCCATGGGCGAGCGCGGCTGCCACGTGGTCGTCGGGCGAGCTCGTCGGCTCGAGCGCCGTCTGCTGCACGGGCGCGTCGCCCGGTGGCCAGCCGCCCGCGTCCAGCCAGACGCCCGTGGTCCGCACCAGGTCGCCGTCGGCGCGGACGGTGATCCGGGCGCCATCGGGGGTGGTCGCGGATGCCGTGGTCGTCGCGGCATACAGCTTGACGGCACCGCGCTCCTCGATCGCCCGCACCCTCGACAGGTCGAACCCCGCCACGGGCTCGGGCCAGCCGACGGCCTCGCCGGGCTCGAACGACCAGCCCATGACGCCCACGACACGGACGACGGGGACGCCCCCGAGCCCGATCCGGGTGCCGGGCTCCAGGTGCAGCACGGGATGGGCCGACCACAGCACCGGCAGCGGCCGGGTCGCCCGCGAGCGCAGCAGGTAGTCCGCCACGAGCCCCGCGCCCGCCGAGAGCGTCAGACGACGCTCGAGGGTCAACGGCCACCGCGGGCTCGGCCAGCGCGTGGTCACGCTCGCCGTCGCGGGGTCGACCCGCACGTCGCATGGGCGGCCCCACTGGTCGCCATGGTCGCGGAGGGGCGGCGCGGAGGGGTCCGTGGGGTCGGGGCACACGGTCACCGTGGGCAGGCACTCGTCCCAGCCGAACGACTCGCGGCCCCCGAACGCGGCGTCCTCGCCCGCCCAGCGCCCGAGCTCCGCGGCATCGGGCGGGTCGCCCTGGGCCAGCCACTCGCGCCCGGTCCGCGGGTCGGCGAGCGAGACGACCCTGCCGCCCACCTGCGGCACCACCGTCACGGCCATCGCGGCGTCCTCGAGCCGCACCGCCGGCCAGGGGCCCCAGGCCGCCTCCGTCACCCGGGCGCCCATCAGCCGGCTCCCGGCGGCTGGGGCTCGCCCGCGTCTCGCTCCGCGAGCTCGACCACCGTGTACGCCTCCGGCACGTGGATGTCGTACCGACCGTGCGGGTCGAGCGTCCAGCCGGTCGTGGGGACCACCCGCCGACCGTTGAGCTCGAGGTTCTTGAAGCGTGCGAACGCACACGAAAGGCGGAGACCGGGACGCGGCACGACCGGCCCGCCCAGGACCTCGGCCAGGCCCGACCACGGGACGACGACCTCGAGCGTCCAGCCCTGGTCGACGTCCCGGTCGTCGTTGAGGGTGCCCTCGAGCGCGACGCCGGTCCGGAGGCCGGGCAGGTCCCAGTCGAGGAACGACCAGCGATGGCCCCGAGGGTGCATGCCATCCCAGTCCCATCGCTCGGGGTCGCCGTTGCCCACGAAGCCACGCGCGTCCCGCCGGCGCGGGTCGAACTCCGGGCGGTCCCACGCGCCACCGGGGCGGCACGCGTCGGCCCACACGTGGAGCACCTCGTAGACCGTGCCGAGCGCGTTCACCTCGAGCTCCCAGACCGCGTCCGGGCCCGCCACGAACAGCTCCAGGTCGCCGTCATCGGTCCACACCAGCGCATCCCGGTCCACGAGCGAGGCACGCAGGCATGGCTCCTCCGCCCGGAACGCGACCATGAGCGCGTCGTCGTCCCAGGTGACCGCGACCCGGGTGTCGTACAGCGCGGGCGCGCCGGTCACCAGGTCGCCGAACCGACGCGACCACGCCGCCTCGGCCCAGGCGGCCTCGTCCAGCCGACCGTCGGCCACGACCGGACCGGGGGCACGCCGGGCGACCACCGTCGAGGGCGGGGACGCGATCCCGTACTGCCGCCGCACCGCCTCGGGCGTGGGCACCCTCGCGACCATCGGATCAGGACGTCGCGGCGATGCGCGTGCGGACCCGCTCGGCTCGGCTCTGGCGCCACTGGGCGATGGCCACGGCACCCACCAGCAGGACGCCCAGGGCCACGCGCTGGTAGAAGGTGTTGACGCCCAGCAGGTTCATGCCGTTGTTGAGCACGCCCACCAGGACCACCGCGAGGAAGGTGCCCACGATCGTCCCCTTGCCACCTGTGGTCGCGGCACCGCCCAGGAACACGGCGGTGATCGCCTGGAGCTCGAGGCCTTGGCCGTTGATGGGGTTGCCCGAGGTGGTCCGCGCGGTCAGCACGACGCCGGCGAGGCCGGCGACCGCACCCGACAGCACGTACATCGCGATGCGCACCCGGCGCAGGTTGATTCCCGCCAGGCGGGCCGCGATCGCGTTGCCGCCGATGGCGTAGATGGACCGGCCGTAGTCCGTGTAGCGCATGATCACGTGGAAGATCGCGGCCACGATGAGCAGCACCACGAAGACCACCGGGACGCCCGTCCAGGCGGTGCCGCCCAGGGGCGGGACGGGTGCGTCCGCGAACAGGCGACCGGTGCCCAGCCACGTGAAGTCGGGCTCCGTGATGACCCCCACCGGCTTGCCGTCCGGCGCGATGAGGAACGCCAGGCCCGCGAACGCGGCCAGCGTGCCCAGGGTGGCGATGATGGGGTTGACCTTGAGCACGGTCACGATGAAGCCGTTCACGACGCCCAGCAGCCCGCCCGCGATGATGCCCACCACGATGGCCACCTGCATCGAGCCGCTGGGCACGAAGGCGATGAAGCCGCCGATGGCCATCGCCGAGGCGACCGAGGCGACCGAGGCGATGGAGCCGACGGAGATGTCGAGGGCGCCCGCCACGATGACCACGGTCTCGCCGATGGCCAGCAGGCCCACGATGACGATGGCCTGGGCGAGGCTGTTCATGAGGTTCTGCCACGACAGGAACAGGATGTCGCCCTGCGCGTTGCGCGGCGACAGCCAGGTCACGATGGCGGTGACCGCCAGGAGCGCGATGACGAGCGACAGGTTGTCGACCCCCACCACGCCCAGGACGCGCCGCCAGAGGGACGGCCGCGTGGGGCTCTCGACCGACCCGGAGGCGGGGTCGGGGGCCGGGGCCGGGACGGGGGCTGCGGGCTGGTGGACGTCGCTCATGGCTCGCTCGTGGTGGGTGGGTGGACGGGCGCCTCGGTGGCTGGTGGGTCGGCCACGTGCTCGGCGCTGGACTGGCTGAGGTGCTCCGCCATCGCGAGGTTGAGCACCTGCTCCTCGGTGGCGCCCGGGCCGGGCAGCTCCCCGGTGATCCGGCCGCTCTGCATCACGTAGATCCGGTCGGACATGCCCAGGATCTCGGTCAGCTCGGACGAGATGAACATGATCCCCAGCCCCTCGCCGGCGAGCTGGTCGACCAGGCGGTAGATCTCGGCCTTGGCGCCCACGTCGATGCCTCGGGTGGGCTCGTCGAGGATGAGCACGCGGGGCCGCGCGGCGAGCCAGCGGGCCAGGACCACCTTCTGCTGGTTGCCGCCGGAGAGCTTGCCCACCTCCTGGTCGACCGACGGCGTCCGGACGTTGAGCTGGCGGACGTAGTCCTGGGCGATGCGTCGCTCGACGCGCTGCCGGATGACCCGGAACCGGGTGAGGCGACGGAGCACCGCGAGGGTGGTGTTCTCCAGCACGCTCCGGATGAGGATCAGCCCCTCGCGCTTGCGGTCCTCCGGCGCGAAGCCGATGCCGTGGCGGATGGCGTCGTCGGGGGCGCCGATGTCCACGCGATGGCCGCCGACCTCGACGGTCCCCGCCTGGCGCGGCAGCTCCCCGAACACCACCTTGGCCAGCTCGCTGCGGCCGGCACCCACGAGGCCCGCGAAGCCCACGATCTCGCCCGCGCGGATCTCGAACGACACGTCGCGATGCCAGTCGCTGACGATGCCCGTGGCCCGCAGGACCACCGTCTCGGTGGCGGCGGGATGGCGCCGGAACACGTCGCCCAGCTCGCGGCCGACCATCAGGCGCACGATCTCGCGCTCGGTGAGCTCGGCCGCGGGTCGGACCGTCACGAGCTTCCCGTCACGCAGGATGGCGACCCGGTCGGCGAGCTGGAGGATCTCCCGCAGCCGGTGGCTCACGTAGATGATGGCCACGCCCTCGTCGCGCAGCCGCCGGACCAGCGCGAACAGCCGGTCGACCTCCTCGTCGGTCAGCGACGAGGTGGGCTCGTCCAGCGCGAGCACCCGCATCGGGGACTTGACCGCGCGCATGATCTCGACCAGCTGGCGCTGGGCTGACGAGAGCTCGTCGCCCATGCGGTCGGCAGGCAGGATGCGCTCGAAGCCGAAGCGCCGGAGCTCCGCCCGGGCATCCTGGTCCAGCTTCCGTCGGTCGACGAACGGGCCGCGCCTGGGCAGCTCGCCCGCGTAGATGTTCTCGGCGACGTCCACGCCCGGGATGATCTCGGGCTCCTGGTAGATGACCCGGACGCCCGCGGCCCGCGCCTCCCGTGGGTTCGAGAAGCGCAGCTCCTGGTCGTCGATGGTCATGCTGCCCGCGTCGGGCTGGTAGTCGCCGTTGAGGATCTTGAGGAGCGTCGACTTGCCGGCGCCGTTCTCGCCCAGGAACGCCAGGATCTCGCCGGGGCGGACGTCGAGCGACACGTCGGTCAGCGCCTGGACGTTGGGGAAGGCCTTGGTCATGCCGCGGATCTCGAGCACCCCGGACGGGGTCGCGGGCGCGGCTGGCTCAGGCGGCGGGGCGATGGTCATGGCAGGTCCCAGCGTGGTCAGCCCCGGGTCGGGGCGAGGGATGGGGCCCCGGGCCGGTCTGCCCGGGGCCCCATCGGAACGTGCGGACTACTTGGAGCAGTTGGCGACGGAGATGGGATCCATCACCGTGGCGAAGGTGCTCGCGTCCACGATCGTCGTGGGGGCGATGGTCTCGGGAGGCAGCGCCACGCCGTTGACCACGTTGTCGTAGAGGACCTTGGCCGCCGACGCGCCGACGTCGAGGCCGGAGATGAACAGCGCGGCCTTGAAGCCCGACGGCTGGCCGGCTGCCCACGGCTTGCACGCCTCATAGGCGCCCAGACCGACACCGATGATGTTGTCGGGGCTGACCGCGGAGGCCGCGAGCGCGTTGATGGTGCCCAGGGCGCCCTCGTCGTTGCAGGCGAAGACGACCCAGTTGGTGACGTCCGGGTGGGCCGTGATGACCGGGCCGGCCGCGTCCTGCGCGGACTGGGTCTCACCGGTGTACGGCACCTGGAAGATGTTCTCGGCGGGCACGCCCGCGGCCGCCATCTGCTCCTTGGCGGCGTTGGTGCGGTCCTCGCACACGCTCAGGGTCTGGACCTCGGTGGACAGCACGCCGACCTTCTTGGTGGTGTCGGTGAGCCACCCGCTGGCGGTCAGCAGCTGGGCCGCTGCCTCGCCGACCTTGGTGCCCATGTCGGTGCCGTTGAAGCCCACGAACGGGACCGGGTTGCCCGCGTCATCCACGATGCCGTCGTCGGTGGCGACGAGCGCCACGCCCGCTGCCTTGGCGGCCGCGGCGACGGCGGGGCCGATGGTCTGGTCAGGCACCGTGATGGCGATGCCCTTGGCGCCCGCGGAGATGGCGTCGTTGACGAGGTTGATGCCCAGGTTGGGGTCGAGCTTGGCGTCGGACGCCTGCGCGGTGCCGCCGAGGCCGACGATGGTGTCCTTGAACGACGTCTGCAGGTCGATGAAGTACTGCTGGTCGGCGCTCTTGTTGATGGCCACGAACAGGGGGCCCGTGCCGGCCGCGGAGCTGGCCGGGGACGCATCCTGCGCGACCGCCGATCCGGCGAGCGACAGCGTCAGACAGCTGACCGCCACGGCCGCAGCCGCAGCCCGGGAGCGTCGGGTGAACGAGTGAGCCACGTGGGATCTCCTCCAAGCGGATGGACTGGGGTACGCGTGTCGGACAGGTCCGGTCTGCTCCTCCTCCGGGGTCGTGCCCCGCGCGATAGGTCCGATCGGTACGGACCATTCATGCGATCATCGTACAGTTTCGACCGGGTGTCGATCGGGTATCGAGTGCCGAACGGCCCGGTCCCGATGAGCCACCGCAATCCATCATATCATCATACGAAGTGGTGCCGACCAGGTGGCGCGCGGGATTCGCCCGCGACCCTGGCTGGCGTTCGAGGAGGTGGGTGTGGCGTTCGGCGGGGTCCGACCGGTGCTGCATCTCGCCTTCGGGACCGGCCCCGACGAGCCGATCGACCATGCGGCGCTCGGCGGCCTGGCCACGGCCATGGTCGATGCCGGCGTCGATGGGCTGGTCGTGCTGGGGCTGGCGTCGGAGGCGTGGACGCTGCGCGAGCCCGAGCGGGAGGAGGTGCTGCGCACGGTGGCCAGCGTCGTGGCTGGCCGGGTGCCGGTCACGGTGGGCATCGAGGGCACCACCGGCGTCGCGCTGTCGCGGGCGCTCGTGGCGGCCGCGCACGGCGCCGCGGGGCTGATGGTCCTGCCGCCGGCGGCGGCGCGGACGCCGGCGCTCCTCGCGGCGCACTTCGGGGCCCTCGCGGACGCCACCGGGCTGCCCATCCTGGTCCAGGACTCGCCCCAGGCGACGGGCGTCCAGCTGTCGCTCGAGACCCTCCTCGCGCTCGCGGCGCACCCGCTCGTGCGGTCGCTCAAGTCCGAGGTGCCGGGTGCCGGCGGCAAGGTCAGCGGGGCGGTCGACGCGGGTCTGGAGGTGGTCGCCGGCTGGGGCGGCCTGGGCTATCCCGACAGCGTCGCGAGGGGCGCCGTGGGCGTGATGCCGGGCTGCGACCTCGCGCCGGCGCTCCTCGACATCGACCGCCGCGCGCGTGCCGGCGACGCCGAGGGCGCGGATGCGGCGTACCGGGCCATCCTCCCGTTGCTCGCGTTCGAGTGCCAGTCGCTGGAGCTGCTGCTGCTGGGCGCCAAGCACCACCTCCGCCGCGCGGGCCTCCTGCCGTCCGAGCGGCTCCGGGCGCCCGCCCGCACCCTCGACGACCAGGAGGTCGCGACCCTGGACGCGATGCTCGACCGGCTCGCCCGCGACCGCGTGGCCGGGTTCCCGTCGCCCGTCACGCGTCCCGCCTGACTGCCAGCCGAGGTCACCACGACCATGCTCCGACTGCCCGACCGCCCCTCCGGCCTCGCCGACGCACCCGTGGCCGCCTGGTCGGCGCCCGTGACGATCCCCACGTACGAGGTCCCGGCGCCCGACCGGAACCCCGCGTTCCTGGAGCAGCGGGTCTACCAGGGCTCGTCCGGCCGCGTGTACCCGAACCCGGTCACCGACCACCTGAGCGACGTGCCGGTGCCACGCCCCTGGGAGGCCATCCATCTGGAGAACGCATGGCTGCGGGTCATGGTCCTGCCCGCGCTGGGCGGCCGGATCCACGTCCTGCGCGACCGGAGCAACGACTACGACGTGGTGTATCGCCAGGACGTCATCAAGCCGGCGCTGGTGGGGCTGCTGGGACCATGGGTCTCGGGTGGCATCGAGCTCAACTGGCCGCAGCACCATCGGCCCTCCACGTGCATGCCCACCGACTGGGCGATCGAGCCCCTCGCGGATGGCGGCGTCACGGTGTGGCTCTCCGAGCACGAGCCCATGGACCGCATGAAGGGGATGCACGGCGTCACGCTGCACCCCGACGACGCGCGCATGGAGCTGCGCGTGCGGCTGGTCAACCGGACCCAGCTGACGCACTCGTTCCTGTGGTGGGCCAACGTGGCGGCGCGCGTCCACGACCGCTACGAAGCGGTGTTCCCCGCGGACGTGACGTGGGTCGCCGACCATGCGCGTCGGGCGATGTCCACGTTCCCGGTCGCGCGCGGCCGCTACTACGGCGTGGACTACGGCTCGCGCGCGCCCGCCGACGCCGACCTGCGCTGGTACCGCAACATCCCGGTGCCCACCAGCTACATGGCCATGGGCAGCCGCGAGGAGTGGTTCGGCGGCTATGACCACGCGGCGGAGGCGGGCTTCGTCCACTGGGCCGACCGGGCGGTCTCGCCCGGCAAGAAGCTCTGGACGTGGGGCAACGCGCCCTTCGGCCACGCCTGGGACCGGGAGCTGTCCGACGGCGACCACGACCCCTACATCGAGCTGATGGCGGGCGTGTTCACGGACAACCAGCCCGACTTCTCGTACCTGGCGCCGGGCGAGACGCGCAGCTTCAGCCAATGGTGGTACCCCACGCAGCGCATCGGGCCAGCCGACCGCGCCACCCTCGACGCGGCGGTCCACCTGTCGCTCGACGGGGCGCGCGCGCGCATCGGGGTCGCCGTGACCCGTCCCAGGAACTCCGTGCGGGTCACCCTCGCGGCGGGGGCGCGCACCCTGCTGGCGCACGAGGCCGCGGCGGCGCCCGACCGACCCATCGTGCTGGACGGCGTGGCGGTGCCCCGCGGCACGCGACCCACCGAGCTGCTGCTGCGCGTGACCGACGGCGACCGGGTGCTCGTGGAGCACCGGCCCATCGAGCCCGCGCCGGGTGGCCCACCCGACCCGGCTCGGGAGCCGGCGCTGCCGGCGGACGTCCCGGACGTGGAGACGCTGGTGCTCATCGGCCGGCATCTGGACCTCTACCGGCATGCCACCCGTCGGCCCGAGGACTACTGGCGCGAGGCGCTCCGGCGCTCCCCGGACGACAGCCGCGCCAACACGGAGCTGGGGGTGTGGCACCTCCGTCGCAGCGAGCCCGAGGATGCCGCGGCGCACCTCCGCCGCGCCCTCGCCACGCTCACCCGGCTCGACGACCACCCGGCCGATGGCACGGCCGCCTACGCCCTGGGCCTCGCGCTCCGGGAGCTCGGCGACGATGCCGGCGCGGACGAGTCGCTGGCCGCCGCCGCATGGCTGGATGCCTGGCGCACGCCCGCCACGCTGGTGCGTGCCGAGATGGCCGCCCGGGCCGGCGGGCGGGAGCGCGCCATCGGCCTGGTCGAGTCGGTGCTGGCCCGCGAGCCGCGCCATGCGGCTGCCAGCGTGCAGCACGCGGCGCTGCTGCGCCTGGTGGGTCGGGTCGACGAGGCGACCCAGGTGGTGGCCGATGCCCTCGCCGACGACCCGCTGGACGCACGCGCGCTGGCGGAGCGCGCACGCCTGCTGGCGGCGGGGGTCGAGCACTCCCGACTGCCAGCGGCCCCGGCCACGGACCCGCTGCGGGATGCGCAGGTCGCGCTCGACGTGGCCCATGAGGACGCGCGCGTCGGTGCGTACACAGACGCCATCGCACTCCTGGTTGATGTGCTACCAAGTGCTACTTCGTCGACCCGGCCCCTGGTCGCCTACACGCTCGGCCGGCTCTCCGCCGCGGCGGACGACCCACGCGCGGCGGCCGAGTGGCGCCGCCAGGCCCGCGACCTGGGCATCGAGCGCTGCTTCCCCGGACGGCCCGAGGAGGTCGTCGTGCTACGCAGCGCCATGGATGCCGACCCGTCCGACCCACACGCGCCATACCTGCTGGGGCTGCTGCTCTACGACCGGCGGCGCTATCCGGAGGCGATCGCGCTGTGGCGCACGTCCGCGCGCCTGGACCCGGCCTTCCCCACGGTGCATCGCAACCTGGGCCTCGCGGCCCACAACGTCGAGCATCGCCCGGCACGGGCGCTCGCGGCCTACCGACGCGCCTTCCGCCTCGACCCGACCGACGCCCGCGTGCTCTACGAGCTGGACCAGCTGCGCAAGCGCCTGGGGCACGCGCCGACGGCCCGGCTGGCCGCCCTGCGCCGCCACCGCTCGGTGGTCGAGCGCCGGGACGACCTCAGCGTGGAGCTGGTGACGCTGCTCAACGAGGTCGGCCGGCATGCGGAGGCGCGTGCGGTCGTGCTGGGCCGGCGCTTCCATCCGTGGGAGGGCGGCGAGGGGCTGATCTCGGCACAGTGGGTCGTGGCCAACCGCGAGCTGGCGCTCGAGGCGCTGGCCGCCGGCAACCCGGCGACCGCGCTGGCGCGCGCCTCGGCGACGCGCGGTCGCCCGCCGACCTGGGCGAGGACCGCCACCCGCTGGCACCCGAGAACGAGCTCCTGTGGCTGGTCGCGCAGGCGCACCGGGCGAGCGGCGACGAGCGGGCGGCGCGGGCCGCGCTCGAGGCGGCCACGGCATCCGTCACCGACCCCGCGGCAGGACCCGTCCCCGCGGACGCGTGGCGCGCGCGCGCGCTCCGCGAGCTGAGCGACGTCGAGACCGCCGACGGCGTGCTCCACGCCATGCTCCGCGCGGCCCGGGCGATGCGCGCCCGTCGGCCGCGGGTCGACTACTTCGCCACCTCCTCCCTCGTTCCTGCTGTTCACGGACGACCTGGCCCTCCGGCAGCGCGTCGAGTCGCGCTACCTGGAGGGCCTCGCGCTCCAGGGCCTCGGCCGGGTGCGTGCGGCGCGCGCGCGTTCCGCGAGGTCGCGACGCTCGACGCGAACCATCTGGAGGCACGCCTGCGACTCCGCGAGCTGGCCTGACGCGGGCGGGGAGCGGGCGGGGCGCGCCCGGCGCCCCGGCGTGAACCGATGCGCCGGCGCGTGTCGTATGGGGTCGCAGGGGATGACCGCCATGCGCGCGGCCGACCCACGGAGGAGGACACGCCGTGTCGTCACAGTTCGTCCATCCCAGCACCCCGGGGCGTCATGGGCGCGCCCTCGCGGCTGCCGGTGCGGTCGCGCTCGCGTCGCTGGTCGTCGCCGCACCCATCGTGGCGCAGTCGGAGGAGCCGGCCGGCGAGGTCTACACCGTCAACGCCGCGACCTCGGACCTGGGGACCTTCCTGACCGGCGAGGACGGCCGGACGCTCTACTACTTCGCCAACGACACGGCGCCCGGCGTCAGCGCGTGCGAGGGTGACTGCGTCACCAACTGGCCGCTGTTCACGCTCGAGGCGGACGAGACGCTCGCGGCGGGCGAGGGCGTGACGGGCGTGCTCGCCACGTTCGCGCGTGCCGACGGCCAGACCCAGGTCAGCTATGACGGTCGGCCGCTGTACTACTTCGTGGGCGACCAGGCGGCGGGCGACACCAACGGCCAGGACAAGGGCGACGTGTGGTACGTCGCGGCAGTCGACGGCACGCTCGACGGCCCGGCCAGCCCGGCTGCGGGCGGGCTGGTGGTGAATGCCACCACGACCGACCTCGGCACCTTCCTGGTCGATGCCGATGGACGCACGCTCTACTACTTCACCAAGGACACCGCCCCGGGCGCCAGCGTGTGCGAGGCGGGCGGCTGCCTCGAGAACTGGCCCGTGTACGGCCCGGCCGAGGGGCAGGGGTTCGCGCCCGGCGAGGGCGTGACCGGCGTGCTCGCATCGTTCGTGCGCGCGGATGGCGCGACCCAGGCCACCTACGACGGGCGGCCCCTGTACTACTTCGTGGGTGACCAGGCGGCGGGCGACGTGACCGGCCAGGGCGTCGGCGACGTGTGGTACGTCGCGGCGGTCGACGGCTCCGTGCCGGCCGCCGCGCCGGCGGCGTCGCCGGTGGGCAGCCCCACGGCGGCCGTGCCCAGCTACTGAACCGGACTCACCCATGCCCGGGGCGGTGCGACCCTCTCCGACGCCCCGGCGCGATGACCCCACTGGCGACCCCACCCGTGACCTGCGGAGGGGGTCGCCAGCGCTCGCGGTGGCTCGTATCATCCACGCCATGAGACGAGCCCCTCGCGCACTCCTGTCCATCCTGGCCGCTGCGCCGCTGCTGGTGGGCGCGCCCGCACTGGCCCAATCCCCCGATGCCGTCCAGGTGCTGGACGTGGAATGGATGGTCACCCAGCTCGACGGCGCCGCGGTCCCCAGCGACCCGGCCATCACCGCCACCTTCGCCACCGATGGGTCGCTGACCGGGTCCGGCGGCTGCAACACCTACAGCGCGACGTGGACCAGCGACGGCGACACTTTGACGGTCACCGGCGTCGCGGCCACCCGCATGTCCTGCGGCAGTGACGTCGATGCACGCGAGCAGAGCTACTTCACGCTCCTCCAGGACGCCGCGAGCTGGGCGCTCGACGGGTCGGCCGTGGTGGTCACGTCCACCAGCGGCGCGACCATCGTGTATGGCGGCGACTCCGCCAGCGCGAGCCCGGCTCCGGGTGGCCTGCTCCTGGTCGGGACCTGGCCGCTGGCGACCGTGGACGGCGAGGCGCCGCCCGCCGGCATGTCCGTGGTGCTCGACATCCGCGATGACGGCACCCTCGCGGGCGTGGCCTGCAACGACTACAACGCGACCTACACGGCCACCGAGGCGGGCGACCTGTCGGTGGGTGCCGTGGCGGCCACCCGCATGTCCTGCGGGGACGCGGCCGACGCGTTCGAGGCGAGCTATCTCGATGGGCTCCAGAACGCCACCCAGTGGGGCACCCAGGACGGGCAGCTGTTCCTGTTCGGCACCGCCGACCTGGTGTTCGGCGGCGGCAGCGCCACCGACGCGACCCTGACCGGCCAGGCGTGGTTCCTCACGGCCATCGATGGGACCCCGGTCGACGGCAGCCTGGGCATGGGCGTCACGTTCGGCGACGACGGCAGCGCGACGGGCTCCGGGGGCTGCAACAACTTCCGGGGCACCTACTCGGTCGATGGCGACACGCTCACGGTCGGGCCCCTGGCCTCGACCCGGATGAGCTGTGGCAGCGCCACCGACGCCCTCGAGTCGAGCTATCTCAGCGCCCTCGAGGCCGCGTTCGGCTTCGCCATCTCGGGCCAGGACCTGGTCATCTCCACGGCAGCCGACCAGACGCTCGACTTCAGCACCTCGGCAGGCCCCGTCGTGCCCACCGAGACGCCCGCGGCCACGGCGGTCCCGGAGGCCACCGCAGCGGTGGGCGCCGGTGACATCGTGGGCAGCTGGAAGATGACGACCTACGTCAACCAGTCGCTGCCGGGCAACATGCTGGCCATCGACATCACGTTCTCCGACGACGGCACCTTCGGTGGCTTCGGCGGCTGCAACGACTACTCCGGCCAGTGGTCGCTCGCCGGCACGAAGCTCACCGTCACGGACTTCGAGGCGGCGTCGTCAGGGACCTGCGACCAGCTGACCCAGGGGCTCGAGACGGGCTACTTCTCGCTGCTGCCGTTCCTGGACACCGCGCAGATCGAGGCCGACGGCTCGCTGAGCCTGCTGTCCGCGCTGGGCGGCAACCAGGGCTTCGTGTTCCAGCGAGCCAGCTGAGCTCGATCCCTCGTCACGGCGGTCGGCGCGAGCCGGCCGCCGCCCCATGCCCGGCCCGCGTCAGCGGTCGACGCGCAGCTCGTACATGGTGGGCCACAGCTTGCCCGTGACCAGGAACGTGTCCGTGTCCGGGTCGTAGGCGATGCCGTTGAGCACCGCGCCCGGGTCGGCCGCCGAGGGGTCGGGGTCGGCCAGCCCGGTCAGGTCGAGGGCACCGGTGACCTCGCCCGTGGATGGGTCGATGCGCACGATGTAGGGCGTCTCCCAGACGTTGGCCCAGACCTCGCCATCCACGCACTCGAGCTCGTTGATCTTGACCAGGGGCTTGCCCATCACCGTCACGTCCACGCTGCCGGTCGCCTCGAAGGTGCTCGGGTCGCGGAAGGTCAGGGTGTCCGAGCCGTCGCTCATCACCAATCGCGCGCCGTCGGAGCACAGTCCCCAGCCCTCGCCGGCATAGGCATGGCTGCCCAGCAGCTCCAGGGTCTCGGGATCCCAGACCAGTGCCACGCCGTCCTTCCAGGTGAGCTGGAGCAGGGTGCCGTCCGCCTCGGCCAGACCCTCGCCATAGACCGGGTCGGATGGCTCGGCGCTCCGGAGCACCTCGCCCGTCGTCCGGTCGACCTCCCGGACCGAGGTGTGGCCCACGATGCCGGTCGACTCGAACAGGCGACCGTGGGCGTCGATGAGCAGACCCTCGGTCCAGGCGTCCGTGTCATGCGGCATGGAGCCCACGACGTCCCACGACAGGAGCGTGGGCGGTGCGGGCGAGGCGTCTGCGGGTGCCGGGGACTCGGCGCTGGCACGCGCGGCGATCACCCACAGGGACAGCGCCGCCACGAGGCCGGCCAGGCGAAGGGCGCGTCTCACGCCGATAGGGTACCCGCAGACCGCCGATCCCGCCCAGACGCGATGCCGGGACCAGCGCCAGCGCCAGCGACACCGCGCCGACGACCCACAGCTGACGCAGGTCGCCACCGCTCCGGCCCAGCAGCTCGACCGCGAGCAGCGACCCCACGATCCCCGACAGGTACATCGGCAGCAGCGACAGGTTGAGCACCGACGAGCGGACGTCGGTCGGCAGGCCCGTGGCGAGGAACGCGAACAGCATCGCGCTGGCGGTCGCGATGCCCACGCCCAGCAGGGCGTAGTCGAGCATGAACGGCCCGAGGGCGTCGAGGGCCGCACCGGCGAGCGCGGATGCGGTGGCCAGCGCGATGGCACCCAGGAGCACGGGTCGGAAGCCCACGCGATCGGCGAGCGCGCCCGCGCCCGCCGACCCGACCGCCGCGGCGAGGCCGTTGACGCCCGCGACCAGGCCCACGGTCGACGCCAGCACCAGCGGCCCGCCCAGCAGCTCCACGTACAGCGCCAGGAACGGCACCACCACGCGCTGGCCCAGGAGCACCAGGAAGTACGCCAGGAACACGGTCCGTGCGAGTGGGGTCCTGACCACCGCGACCAGGGAGCGCCGCACGAGCGTCAGCACCGGGTACGGGCTGCGCCGTCGGTCGGGACGCTCGTGGTACGCCAGGACCAGGGCCACGACGGCGACCCCCGACAGGAGCGCGTCGACCAGGAACAGGGTCTGGACGCCCACGCTGTCGACCACGGGGCCCCCGATGGCCGGGCCCAGGGACACGCCCAGCGGCCCCGAGGCTCCGACCACGCTGATGGCGAGGCCCAGCCGCGCCCGCGGCACCCGGTCGGACAGCTCCGCGAGCATCACGCCGGTGTTGCCCAGCACGAGGCCGACCAGGGGCACGAGCAGGAACAGCTGCTGGACGTCGCGCACGAAGGCCAGCAGCAGGAACAGCACGCCCTCGACCACGGCGCTGCGGACGACCACCGCCTTGCGGCTGTACCGGTCCGCCCAGGCACCCCAGAACGGCACCAGCGGCAGCCCCGCGAGCAGTGCCGCGCTGGACAGCAGCCCGACCATGCCCGCCACGTCCGTCTCCGGCGCGCCGAGGTCGCGGACCAGCAGCGGCAGGAACGTCAGGTAGTGGGCGAACGCCATCGACTCCACGAAGCCCGTGGCCGCGAACAGGATCGCGAGCCGGGGCCATGTCGGGTCGGCGCCCGACCCCGGGGCCTCGGTGCCCGAAGCCGGCGTCTCCGGCCGGTCAGTCGTCGTGGGGGTCCGCGGTCGCGGCCTCCAGCTCGCGCCCCAGCTCGTCGGTGCGCCGGTAGGCCGCCCACACCGCCTCCGAGAGCACGGTGCGCAGCCGACCGCGCTCCAGCTCCGCGATGGCCGCGGCGGACGTGCCGCCTGGCGAGGTGACCATGTTGCGGAGCTGCGCCGGGTGCGTCCCGCTCGCCTTGGCGAACGAGGTGCTGCCCTCGAGCGTCTCGATGACCAGGTCGTGCGCCACGTGGCGCGGGAAGCCCAGATGGACCGCCGCGTCGATGAGCGCCTCCATGACCAGGAACACGTACGCCGGGCCGGTGCCGCTGACGGCGGTGGCCATGGCCACGAACTTCTCGTCCTCGACCTCGATCTGGTGCCCCAGGCTCTGGAGCAGCTCGGCGGCCTGCTCGCGCTGCGAGGCGCTCACGCTGGGCGTGGCGTACCACACGGTCATCCCCTGGCCCAGCTGCGCGGGCGTGTTGGGCATCGCGCGCACGAGCGCGTCGAAGCGCAGGACGTTGGCGAGGGCACCCGTGGTGGCGCCCGCGATGACGCTGATGACCAGCTGCCCCTCACGGAGCACGGGGGCCAGCTCCGCGCCGACCCGCTTGAGCATCTGGGGCTTGATGCCCAGGACGATCACGTCCGCCTCGCGCACCGCGTCGACGTTCGAGGCCGTGACCCGGATGCCATGCGTCGCTGCCAGCTCGTCGCGGCGCGCGGCGCGCGGATGGCTGGCGATGAGCCGGGCGGGCTGCACCCGCTGCGCCTTGAGCAGCCCGGTGATCATCGACCCTGCCATGACCCCGGTGCCCACGGTCGCGACGGTGACGTCGTTCAGTGACACGCGCCGGAGTATAGGTGGCGGATGGGGTGGCCCGGCCCATGCTGGACACGCGGGTCGTGACCGAGGCGGCTGGTGCCCGAGGGCCCTTCCGCCAACCATCCGATCGATCGTCATGGAAGGGCCACAGCACGGACACATCGTCAGCGGTCGCGGTGGCCGTCCGGCATCATCCCCGGGTGCGCACGACCACGCTGGGCGAGCTCGACTGGCAGCCCGCCCTGGACCGACCCGACCTGCTGGCCCCACCGACCCACGCCGCGTTGCTCGCCTGGGCGCAGACGCTCCCCGCAGTGGCCGACCTGGTCCTGGTGGCAGCGAGCGATCCCGGACTCGCGGACACCGCGGCCTACGTGGCGGCCTATCGCGTACCCATCGAGGCGTCCGTCAACTGCGTCGTCATCGCCGGCTCGCGCGAGGGTCGCGAGCGGGTGGGTGCGGCTGCAATCCGCGCCGACACGCGCACCGACGTCAACCGTGTGATGCGCAACCTCCTCGGGGTGCGCAAGTGCTCGTTCATGCCCATGGACGCGGCAGTCGCCGCATCGGGCATGGAGTACGGCGGCATCACGCCCATCGGGCTGCCCGCCGACTGGCCGGTGTACGTGGATGCCCGGGTCCGCGACGTGCCCACGGCGCTCATCGGCAGCGGCATCCGTGGCTCCAAGCTCATCCTGCCCGGCGAGCTCCTGTGCCGATGCCCCGGCGCGACCGTGGTGGAGGGCCTCGCCACCGAGCCACCGCCGCACGACTGAGGCCAGTCGGCGAGGGTCGCCCCAGCAGCAGCCATGCGTGTCCGGGCCCAATCTCGGCTCATGTCCTATTATTCCGGTCGACAAACATTCCAGCAGGTGGTCCGCCCCCACCTGCCGACCGGGCGGTGCCCAGACCGGTCGAAGCGACCCGCACGCGGCACCTGCCGCGCCGCCCAGCCGACAGGAGCCGCCATGGACGCAGCCCAGCTCGCATCCCACCTCGCGCCCCTCCCGCCAGCCCGGATCAGCGAGCCGGGCTGCCACACCACGCCGGGCTGGACCGGCGGCCTCCTCCACCCGACGCGACGGGACTACGCGACCGCACCGGTCCGGGACGGGTTCGACTGGGCGCGCTGCCTGGCGGGCGCGCCCGGCGGGCCGTGGTTCCTGGTGGTCTTCCGGTCGGTCCGACGCATGGGCGCGGACGCCGACATCCTCACCGAGTTCGATGACCGGGCGCATCTCGAGGCCCGCCACTCGGGCGGGCTGCGGCTGTACTTCAAGGGCGAGCCCACCGCGGACCGCGAGTGCCTGTCCCTGTGCCTCTGGGATTCGGCCGAGCAGGCGCACCAGGCGCTGCGGCTGCCGGGCCACCAGGCGGCCGTGCGCATCGCGCATGGGATGTACGAGCGCTTCGCCCTGGAGCGGCACGTGGTCGTGTGGGACGCCGCCACGCGGGCGGTGCGGATCGGCCCGGCCTGACCGCGCTGCCGGTCACGAAGAAGCGCCCGGTGGTGGTGACGGCAGGCGATTCGAACCCGCCGGCCCGGAGGGCGTCCGCGTAGGCGTCTGGGGTCCGGAAGACCTTGACCACCCGGAACTGGCGGCCATCCGCCAGGCGGCGCTCCTGGACGCCATCGAGCGCCCCCGGCGCGACGTCAACCGGACCCGACTCCGGGTCGGGCAGCGAGTCGATGAACGCGAACCGGCCACCAGGTCGCAGCCAGCGGGCCACGAGCGCGAGGAACGCACCCAGTCGCTCCTCTGGCACGTGGCTCAGCCAGAAGCCGCAGAACACGCCATCGACCTGTCGGTCGGGCTCGGCCATGCGTCCCGGACGTGGATGTGCGCGCAGCCAGTGCGCCAGCAGCCGGTCGCGCGCGCGGTCGAGGGGCGCCTCGTTGGCGTCGTACAGCGACAGCTCGCCCTTGCCCGCCAGCAGCGGCGACCACCAGCCCGTGCCCGCCGCGAGCTCCACGATGACCCCGGCCAATGGCTGGGCGTCGAGCCAGGTGGTCGCGGCGTCCAGCTCCATGTGCCACGCCAGGTCACGCGCCGCGCCTCGGAGTAGCGCCCACGCCGCAGGTACCAGTCGTCGTACTCGGGGCACGCGCCGCGTAGTAGGCGACCATCTCGGCATCGAGGCCAGCCGCCGGGGGTGGGGCAGGCGGCGCGGCCAGCACCGGCGCGGGCGGCGCGTCCCGCAGGGCGCGGGCGCCGTTGGCCGCTGGGTCGCTGACGCCCCGGCGCGCTCGCGCAGTGCCGCGCGCAGCCGAAGCGCAGGAAGCCGTTGTCCTGCGCCCGCTCGAGGCAGTCGGCGCACAGGGCGGCCCACCCCGTCAGGTCCGCCTCGCTCGTCGCTCGGCACGGTCGGCCGCACCACAGGCAGTCGAACGTGGCGCGGAAGGGCATCCTCGAGGCGGGCTAGCGGAGCCCGCCGACCGACCCGGTGGCGCGACCCACGGGCAGCCACGACCCGGCCGGCGCGAACCCGGCGAGCCCCGCCGGGTCGAACACCTCGGCGAGCATCGCGATGCCGTCGATGACGCGTGGCCCGGGCCGCGACAGCAGGCCGCCGCCGTCCACCGCGACCAGCTCGCCCGTCTGGACCGCGCGCAGCGAGTCGAGCCACACGGGCATCGTCGCCTGCTCCCACTCGGCGACCGCGCCCAGGGCATCCATGCCGCAGGGCGCCAGGAGCACCTGGTCGGGGTCCACGTCCCGCACGCGCTCCCAGCCCACCTCCACCGAGGGCTGGCCCTCCTGGCCCAGCAGGTCCCAGCCGCCGGCCCGGCGCACCATCTCGGGCACCCAGTGGCCCGACGAGAAGGGCGGCTCGAGCCATTCCAGGATGACCACCCGGCGCGGGGCCACGCCGGCGAGCCTCCGCTCGAGCACCCGGTCCTCCACGGCCGCCAGACGCTGGCGCAGAATCTCGATGAGCCCCACCGCCTCGTCCTCGGCCTCGGCGAAGGCGCCCACCGTGGAGATGCTGTTGAGGATGCCCTCCACGCTCGACGCCTCGAGGGCGACGATGGTCGGGTCGATGCCGATGGTGCGCACGGCGCGCTCCACCTGGTCGAGGCTCACCGCGCAGGCCTGGCACTGACGCTGGGTGAGGATGAGGTCGGGGCGCGCTCGCGCCAGCGCGTCGAGGTCGATGTGATGGGGCGAGGGCCGCGTCGCCTGGGTCGTGCCCGTGAGGCTGGGGGGTGGCAGGTGGGCGGACCCGTCGCCGGCGTCGACCCACGCGACGACCGGGACGTCGGCGACCTCCGCGGGGTGGTCGTCGGCGGGCGACCGACCCACCAGCTCGTCACCCAGGCCCAGGGCGTACACGATCTCGGTCGCGGCGGGGATGAGGGACACGATGCGCATCCGTGCATGCTCCCACCGATGGCCGGGGGACGCCGGCACGTGCGGTAGCCTGTGGGCATGACCGGCCCGACAGCCTCCGCCGCCAGCACCGCGCCAGGGGGCGACGCGCCGGCCGTCGTGGTGGACGGCGTCTGGAAGCGGTTCGGCCGGACCGACGTGGTGCAGGGGCTCTCGTTCGACGTGCGGCCGGGCGAGCTGATGGGCTTCCTGGGTCCCAACGGCGCGGGCAAGACCACGACCATGCGCATGGTCCTGGACATCATCCGGCCCGACCAGGGGACGATCCGCGTGTTCGGCGGCGAGCCGGGCGTGGAGCACCAGTCCCGGGTGGGCTACCTGCCGGAGGACCGGGGCCTGTACCGCGACGTGCCCGTGGTGGACACGCTCACCTACTTCGGCGCGCTGCGCGGCATGAGCACCGCGGACAGCCGGAGGCGCGCCACCGACCTGCTGGAGCGGATGGGCCTGGGCGACTCGATGCGCAAGCGGGCGGCCGAGCTGTCGCGGGGCATGCACCAGAAGGCCCAGCTCATCGCGACCATCATGAACGAGCCCGACCTGCTCATCGTGGACGAGCCCTTCCAGGGGCTGGACCCGGTCAACGCGGACCTCCTCAAGGGCGTGCTGCTGGAGCAGCGGGACCGGGGTGCCGCGGTGATCATGAGCACCCACGACATGGGCGACGCCCAGACGCTGTGCGACCGGATCCTGCTCATCGACGGCGGTCGGCGGCTGCTGTTCGGGACCGTGCCGGACGTGCGGGCGGCCTTCGGCGATGGTGCCGTCGAGGTGGTGGGCCGGGACGTGCCGCTCGACCCGACCCGGTACCGCAGCGTGAGCCATGTGACCGCCGCGGACGGCCGGGTGCGGTTCCTGCTGCGCGAGGGCGCCTCGGCGCAGGACCTGTTCCGCGAGCTCGCCGCGAGCGACGCGCAGGTGGAGCGCTTCTCGCTCGACGCGCCCGACCTGTCCGAGGTGTTCCTGCGCGCGGTCGCGGGCGACGCTCGCACGGCGATGGTGGCATGACGGACGCCAGCACCGGGCGGACGGGGGGTCGTGGCACCGGCTTTCTGCGCCTGATGGGCGTGGTCGCGTGGCGCGACTACCTCCGCACGGTGCGCCGGAAGGGGTTCATCTTCGGGACGCTGCTGCTGCCGCTGGGCCTCGCGGCGCTGTTCGTGCTGTCGGCGTTGCTCGCGCCGTCATCGTCCGGGGGCGGCACGGAGGGCGCGTCGGTGCAGCTGGTCGTGGTCGACCGCTCGTCGGTCGGGCTGCGCTCGCAGGCGCCGCTGCTGCAGGTCGTGGGTGCCGACGCGGCCGACCAGCTCATCCGCGACGGCACCATCGCCGAGTACTACGTGATCCCCGCCACGTGGCCCCGGTCGCCGGAGGTGCAGCGGGTCGAGACCGGCGGCGGCCCGCTGGACGTCAACGCCCTCCAGCGCCGCGCCTCGCAGGACGAGGCCCTCGCGGCGGTCCTCCGCTCGGCGCTGCTGGCCGGCAGCGGCGTCAGCGGCGACGTGGCGCAGCGCATCGTGGTGCCGGTCCAGGTGACGGCCGTGGCCATCGACGGGGCGGCCACCTCCGAGCTGGGCGCCGTGGCCTCGTTCCTGGTGCCCTTCGGGTTCACGCTCCTGTTCGTGATGAGCATCTTCATCACCAGCGGCTACCTGCTCCAATCGGTGACCGAGGAGAAGGAGAACCGGGTCGTGGAGATCCTGCTCAGCTCGGTGCCGTCGCTGCCGCTGATGGCGGGCAAGGTCGTGGGGCTGGGTGCGGCGGGGCTGACCCAGGTGGCCATCTGGGTGGCCGCGACGCTGCTCGCCATCCCCCTCATCGCGGCGCAGGTCGGCGGGCTGGGCGACGTCTCGCTCGACCCCACCGTGATCCTGCTGGCGCTGCTCTACTTCGTGCTGGGCTATCTCGCCTATGGCGCCATCTTCGCGGCCATCGGCGCCATCGCCCCGGGCAACCGGGAGGCGCAGCAGTACTCCGGGTTCTTCGGGTTCATGGCGGTCATCCCGCTCATCTTCAGCAGCGCGTTCCTGGGCGGCGACGTGTCCTCGCCGCTCGTGTGGGCCCTCGCGCTGTTCCCCATCACCACGCCCGCCACGATGCTCCTGGTGCTCGCCGTGTCGGCGACCATCCCGGTGCCCATGGTGGTCGCCTCGCTGGCCACGCTGGGCGTGTTCGTGGTGCTCGCCACGATCGCGTCGGCACGGGTGTTCCGGGCGACGCTCCTGCTGTACGGGGTCCGACCGAGCGTCGGCCGGATCGTGGGCGCGATCCTCGCGCGCGACTGACGCCGGTGGGGTCGCCGCGTGGCTCGACCGCGGTCGTGTGGTTCCGTCGGGACCTGCGGCTGCACGACCTGCCGGCCCTGGCGCACGCCCTCGAGGTCGCCGACCACGTGGTGCCGCTGTTCGTGGTCGACCCCGCGCTGCTGCGTGGCCGATGGCGGAGCCCGAACCGGCTGTGGCATCTGGCCCGATGCCTCGAGCGGCTGGACGAGGGGCTCCAGGCGCGAGGCGCATCCCTGGTGACGGTGGTCGGCCCGCCGACCAACGAGGTGCCGCGGGTGGCGGCGGCGGTCGGCGCCAACGTGGTGGTCGCCAGCCGCGACCTGGGGCCGTACGGCCGACGTCGCGATGACGAGGTCCGGGCGCGGCTCCGGGACGCGGGCATCGAGCTGCGGGTCGGCCGCGGGTCGCTGGTCCACGAGCCGGAGGAGGTCCATCGGGGGGACGGCGGATGGCTCCGCGTGTTCTCGCCGTTCCACCGCGTGTGGGAGGCCATGGCCGTCCGGCCGGTGCTCGGGGCGCCGGACGCGATCCCCTGGGCCGAGGGCGGCGAGGTCTCGGGCGCGCTGGCGATCGATGACGCGCTGGGCCATCCGCGACCGACCGCCGACGCCTCGCTGCTGCTGGAGCCGGGCGAGCCGTCCGCCCGCGGGCGACTCGCGGCATGGGCGCGGTCCGACGCGCTGGTCCGCTACGCCACCGAGCGGGACCGTCTGGACCTGCCCGGCACCTCGCGGCTGAGCCAGGACCTGCGTTGGGGCACCCTGTCGCCGGTCGAGGTCCTGGACGCCTGCGACGGCCCTGGGCCCGGGCCGACGCGGTTCCGCACCGAGATCGCGTGGCGCGACTTCTATGCCCATCTCCTGTGGCACGACCCGAGCCTCGCGCGCCGGTCGTTCCGCCAGGAGCTCGACGCGGTGGCGTGGACCACCGACCCGCGGGTCGTCGATGCGTGGCGCGACGGCCGGACGGGCTACCCCGTGGTCGATGCGGCGATGCGGCAGCTGACCGCCACGGGATGGATGCACAACCGGGCGCGCATGGTGGTGGCGTCCTTCCTGACCAAGCACCTTGGCGTGGACTGGCGCGTGGGCGAGGCGCACTTCATGGAGCACCTCGTCGACGGCGACCCGGCGAGCAACGCCGGGGGCTGGCAGTGGGCCGCGTCGGTGGGCACCGACCCGCAGCCGTACTACCGGATCTTCAACCCCACGCTCCAGGCCATCCGCCACGACCCGCATGGGGACTACGTGCGGCGATGGGTCCCGGAGCTCCGGGATCTCCCGGATGCCACGGTCCACGACCCGCCCGCGGGCGCCTATCTCGCGCAGGTCGTGGACCATGCGTCGGCCCGGCTGCGTGCCCTCGATGCCTATCGCGGCCGGTCGGGCGGATAGCCGTCGACCGCCGCGCGCAGCGCGTCGACCGACTGGGTCAGGCCCGTCGGCAGCGCCATCCGAGCGGGCCCACCGGGCACCGACGCGGCCGCGCCACCCCCGAACGCGACCACGCGCGCGGGGTACTGCTCCGCGATGCCATCCGCGACCCGCTCGGCGGCGGGCACGTCCGCATCGCTGACCACGCCCACGACGGCCGCGCGCGCGCCGGTCTGCGCCATCGCCTCGACCCAGTCGCGGACCGGCAGGTCCGCACCCAGGTACAGCACCCCGAGGCCGGCGCGGCGCGCCGCGACCGCGAACACGAACGCACCCAGCTCGTGACGGGCGCCGGGCGGCAGCCCGACCAGGACGAGCGGATGCCCGGCTGACGGACGGCCAGCGGCCTGGAAGGCGCTCGCCAGCCGTCGCATGACCGCGAGGCTGGCGGCATGCTCCGCGGCCACGTCCACGCGCCCGCCGGCCCATGCGGCCCCCAAGGCGCGGAGCGTGGGGAGCAGGGACTGCTCCGCGACGAGCTCGAACGAGCCCCGTCCGAACATCTCGTCCAGGACGTCCTCGAGCGCCGACTGGTCGAGGTCGCCGGCCGCCCGGAGGAACGCATCGGTGAGGGCGGGCCCTGGCGGGCCCTCGATCGGGCGCGCCACCGGCTGGGGTCGGGCGAGCCCGCGGATGTCCGCGTCGTCGAGGCCTCGCACGCGCGCGGCCGCGGCGCTGGGCGCCCACCCATCGTCCACGAGCGCGCGCATGGCGCGGAAGCGGTCGATGGCCGCGTCGTCATACGCGCGGTAGCCCGAGGGGGTCCGGGCCGGATGGACGACGTCATACCGTCGCTCCCACTGGCGAAGGAGCGCGACCGGGATGCCGGTTCGGAGCGCGGCCTGCTTGATGGTGTACATGCTCTGTCGAAGATAGCAGGGTCCCAACCATTGACAGGCCGCTGGCTGGCGGGTATTCTCTCGACAAACCTTGGACAAACACAGTACATGCAGCCAAGGTTGGAACGGAGGAACGGACATGCGACGGTCCATCGTCCCCATCGCCGCCGCCCTGCTCGCGGTGACGACGGTCCCGGCGCTCGCCCAGGATGCGAGCACCGAGCCCGCCATGGGCGGTTCGGCATGGGTGCGGGTTCTCCACGCATCCCCGGACGCACCCGCGGTCGACGTCTCCCTCGACGGCGCCGCGGTGGGTGCCCCCCTCGCCGGCCTCGAGTTCGGCGCCCTGAGCCCGTACGTCGAGGTGCCGGCAGGCCCGCACGCCATCAAGGTGTGTGCCACGGCGGATGCCACGGTCTGCCCCATCGACGTCCCGGAGCTGACCGTCGAGGCTGGCGGGCGCTACACCATCGCGGCCACCAACGACCTCGCCAACATCGAGGTGCAGGTGCTCGCGGACGCGGGCGTCGGCGACCCCGCCACGGCGTGGGTCCGCTTCGTCCACCTCTCGGCCGACGCGCCGTCGGTGGACGTGCTCACCCAGGACGGCGCGGCGACGGTCGCTGCCGGACTGACATACCCCAACGCCACGGAGTACCTGCCGCTCGACCCGGGCTCGTACGACCTCAAGGTCTGCGCGACCGAGGACCACACGGTGTGCCCCATCGACCCGGGCGCGGTGGACGTGGCCGCCGGGCAGGTCTACAGCGTCTTCGCCATCGGCTCCCTGGCCGGCGGCACGATCACCGCGGTCGTGGCGGTCGACACCGCCGAGACGGTGGCCGCCTCGCCCGCCGCGTCCATGGCCCCCTAGCCACGCGCCCGCGCTCGAACACCACGCGGGCGGCCCTGCACAGGGCCGCCCGCACACGTCATCGTCGCCCGCGGAGGACCATCACGGCACCATGACCCGCCACCGGCTCGTCAGCTCCCAGGTCATCCCCCGTCCCCGCGACGAGGTGTTCCCCTTCTTCGCCCAGCCCGCCAACCTCGCCCGGATCACCCCGCCCGACCTCGGCTTCCGGATCCTGACCCAGGATGCGGGGATGCGCGAGGGGCTCGAGGTCGGCTACCGCGTCCGACCGCTCCTGGGCATCCCGCTGACATGGCGCACGCGAATCGAGCGCTACCAGCCGCCCGAGGGCTTCGTGGATGTCCAGGCCGCCGGGCCCTACCGCTCCTGGGAGCATCGGCACACGTTCCATGAGCAGCCCGAGGGCACGCTCGTGGAGGACGAGGTGACCTACGAGCTCCCGCTGGGGCGACTGGGCGACCTGGCCCACGGCCCGCTCGTCCGTCCCAGGCTCGAGGGGATCTTCCGGCATCGGGCACGCGTCGTCGCCGACATCCTCGCGGCCGTCCGACCCAACCCGTCGCCCATGACGGTGGCCGTGGCCGGGGGGACCGGGTTCGTGGGCGGCGGGATCGCGGCCGAGTGCCACGCGCGGGGCCATCGCGTGGTGGTCCTGAGCCATCGCGCCGACGCGTCGCACGGCCCCCTGCCGGACGCGGTCGAGCTCCGACAGGCCGACGTGGCCACGTCGGACGGGCTCGCGCAGACGCTCGAAGGCGTGGATGCGCTGGTCATCGCCCTCGCCTTCCCCAACCTGCCCATCGAGTCGCCGCGTCGTGGCCGCACGTTCATGGAGGTGGACGCCGCGGGCACGGAGCGCCTCGTCTCGGCGGCCCGGCAGGCCGGGGTGCGTCGGATCGTGTACATCTCCGGCGCGGGCGCCGCACCCGATGCGACGCGACACTGGTTCCGCGCCAAGTGGCGCGCCGAGGAGGCGGTCCGGGGTGCCGGGCCGACCTGGACCATCATCCGGCCCACCTGGGTCTACGGGCCTCGGGACCGGTCGCTCAATCGGTTCGTGGGCTTCGCGCGCCGCCTGCCCGTGGTGCCCATGACCAACCGAGGTCGACAGCTGCTGGCGCCGGTGTTCGTGGATGACGTCGCCCGGCTGGCCGCCGATTCGCTGGTGGACCCCGCGGCGGCGGACCAGGTGTTCGAGCTGGGTGGCCCCGAGACGCTGCCGATGCGCGACATCATCGCGACGGCGCTGCGCGTGGCCCAGCTGCGACGACCCATCGTGCCAGGTCCCGCGCCGCTGTTGAGGCTCGGGGCGCTGCCGCTCACGCTGCTGCCGTCACCGCCCCTGACGCCCGACGCGATCGACTTCATCAACCAGCCGGCGACGGTGGACCTCGGGCCGCTCCAGGCACGCATGCCACGGACGCTGACGCCCCTCGAGGAGGGCCTGCGCAGCTATCTGGCGCCCGACTCCGGGCCCGCGACGATCAGCTTCGAGACGCTGTCCTGACGCCCCTGGCGTGGCCCGGGCCGTGCCCGGCCGCTCGACCCGTCAGGCCGGCTTCCACTCGTCGATCATCGCCCGCGCGGCATCCTTGTCCTTGAACCAGATCGCGTTCTGGGGGGTGTACTTGGCCCACTCCGCGGGCAGCGAGTCCTCGGGGTAGATGGCGTTCACGGGGCACTCGGGCTCGCAGGCGCCGCAGTCGATGCACTCGTCCGGGTCGATGGCCAGGCTGCGGTCGGTGCCCTGGTCGAAGTGGATGCAATCCACCGGGCACACCGAGACGCAGGATTGGTCCATCACGTCGATGCACGGCTCGGCGATGACGTAGGCCATGGCTCACCTCCGGGGCGTGGCCGTCGTCTCCGACGGACATGCTGACGACGTTGACACGGGGCCCGAGGGCCGCCGGGACATCTTATCGTGCACGCCCGTTCGTGCGTGGCCATGCACGCGCGGCCCCGGGCGCAGGCCTCAGGACGGGCCGGAGGGGATGGGGCTCGCCGTGGGCGGCTCGGCGCGCAGCTCCACCTGGCCGATCATGCCCTTGGCCACGTGGCCGGGCAGGTGGCACATGAGCAGCAGCTGGCTGCTGCTGGGCACCGTCCACGCCACGGTCGCCTGGTTCCCCGACCCCGCCCAGACGCGGACGCCCACGCCCGCATCCGGCGGGACGCTCGCCGGCGGCGGCGTGGCGAACGGCGCGGGCGGGGTCGCGGCAGCGTGCGCCGCGGCCCATGACTCCTGGAAGCGCGCGTCGCCCAGGACCAGCTCGTGGGGCTGGAGGCCCGCGTCGAACACGGTCAGCCGGATGGTCTCGCCCGGCACCAGCACGAGCGGCGTGGGCTCGAACAGGTAGTCGCGCATGATGACCACCACGTCCCGCGGCTGCGCCGACGTGCCAGGCCGCGCGATCGCGATGGATGGGGCCGGTGCCGCGGACCGCTCGGCGCCGATGAGCACGAGGACCACCGCGACCACCAGGAAGCCCGCCACCACCACGAACGGCGCGGCCGAGGGGCGGCGGGATGCGGGGGGGCCGGCCTCGGACACGCACGCACTGTAGGGCGCCGACGAGGAACCGGTCGCGGGGCGCCTTGACACGCCCGGGACCGCCGCGGCACCCTTCCGCCACCCGCGGACGGGGATGAGGCCGGTGTCGGCCCCGGCAGTCCCGGGACACGAGGAGCGCGTGACGGTCGTCGCCAACCCTGCGGTCGCCACGGACGGTCGCCCGGTCGAGCCCGCACGCCCCATCCCGGCGGTGCGTCTGGAGTCCGTTCGCAAGGCCTATGGCGAGGTCACGGCCGTGGCCGGGGTGGACCTCGAGATCCTGCCCGGCGAGTTCTTCTCGATGCTCGGGCCGTCCGGCTCCGGCAAGACCACCACGCTGCGCATGATCGCCGGCTTCGAGCTGCCGACCGAGGGTCGGGTGCTCCTCGACGGGCGGGACGTGTCGCGGCTGCCGCCCTATGACCGGGACGTCAACACCGTGTTCCAGGACTACGCCCTGTTCCCGCACATGACGGTCGCTGACAACGTCGCGTACGGGCTGATGATCCGCAAGGTGCCCACGGACGAGCGGCGCGCCCGGGTCGACGAGGCGCTGCGGATGGTCCGCCTCGAGGGCTACGGGAAGCGCAAGCCGGGGCAGCTGTCGGGCGGCCAGCGCCAGCAGGTGGCGCTCGCCCGCGCCATCGTCAATCGGCCACGCGTGCTCCTGCTCGACGAGCCCCTGGGCGCGCTCGACCTCAAGCTCCGCCAGCAGATGCAGCTCGAGCTCAAGGCCATCCAGGGGCAGCTCGGCATCACGTTCATCTACGTCACCCACGACCAGGATGAGGCGCTCGCCATGAGCGACCGGATCGCCATCTTCGACAAGGGCCGGATCGAGCAGGTGGGCAGCCCGGCCGAGGTCTACGAGCGACCGGCGACCGCGTTCGTGGCCGGCTTCGTGGGAACCTCGAACGTGCTCGAGGGACGGGTGGCCGCGGAGGTTGCGGGTCGCCCCGGCACCTACACCGTGCGTCCCGAGAAGATCCATCTGGGGCCGGCAGGCGGGCCGATCCCGGCGGGCTCGGTGGCCGTCGAGGGGACGGTGCGGGACGTCGTGTACCTCGGCTCGGACACCAGATACCACGTGGGGCTCGACCTCGGCGGCGAGCTGGAGGTCATCAAGCAGAACGTGACCACCTCCTCCATGGAGGTGCTCGCGCTCAAGGGTCAGCGCGTGCGTCTGGTCTGGGACCGACAGCACACGCTGCCCGTGGACACGGGCCCGGTCGAGCGACCGGGCACCTGAGGGGTCGGCCGGGGGCCGTCCCGGGAGGAGGTACGTCGTGACACATCGCAGAGCCTGGTCCGTCGCGGGCGCCACCCTGATGCTGGCAGCCGCGGCCCTGCCCGCTGGCACGCTCGCGCAGGACGCGTCCCCGGCGGGGTTCCCGGTCCCGCTCGTGCCCAGCATCGACCTGTCCGCCGTCGGTGGCGAGGGGGAGGGCCAGCTCGACCTGATCGCCTGGGTCGGCTATGTGGAGCGGGGCGAGAACCTGCCCGAGTACGACTGGGTGACGGCGTTCGAGGAGCAGACCGGCTGCACGGTCAACGTCAAGATCGACGACACCTCCGACCAGATGGTCACCGACCTGCGGAGCGGCGGTGGCGCGACCTATGACGGGCTGTCGGCGTCGGGCGACGCCTCGCTCCGGCTCATCACGGCGGGGGACGTCTCCGACATCGGTACCAGCACCATCCCCGGCTTCGACGACGTGGCCGACTTCCTCAAGGACGCGCCGCACTACGTCGTCGGCGGCAGGCGCTACGGCGTCCCCCATGGCTGGGGCGGCAACCTCCTCATGTACCAGACCGACGAGGTCACCCCGGCGCCCACCAGCTGGGACGTCGTGTTCGATGAGACCGCGGCCGCGCCCTACGCAGGGCGGATCACCGCCTATGACGCGGCCATCTACATCGCGGATGCCGCGCTGTACCTCAAGGCCCACCAGCCGGAGCTGGGCATCACCGACGTCTACGAGCTGACGCCCGAGCAGCTGGACGCCGCGGTGGCGCTGCTCAAGACGCAGGCCCCGTGGGTCGGCAAGTACTGGTCGCTGTTCGGCGACGAGATCGACAACTTCTCCAACGGGTCGACCATCGTGGGCACCAGCTGGCCGTACCAGGTCAACGCGCTCAAGGGCAGCGGCGTGCCGGTCGAGGCGGTCGTGCCCAGCGAGGGCATGACCGGCTGGGCCGACACCTGGATGATGTCGGCGAACGCGCCCCATCCCAACTGCATGCAGAAGTGGATGGCGTGGATGATCACCCCCGAGGTGCAGGCGCAGGTCGCCGAGTACTTCGGGGAGTCGCCGGCCAACCCCAAGGCCTGCCAGTACCTCGACGTCGGCTACGGGTCGTACCAGCTGCCTGGCTTCTGCGACGCCTACGGCGTCAACGACCCGGCGGTGTACGACAGCATCTCGTTCTGGAAGACGCCGCTGGTCGACTGCGGCGACGACCGTGGCGAGGCCTGCACCGACTACGAGACCTGGACCGCCAAGTGGACGGAGATCCGAGGCGGCTGACCCACCTCCCACGCGAGGAAGGGGCCCGGGGCATCGCGCTCCGGGCCTCCACCATGCCTGACATCCCCGCATGAGCGTCACCGCGCCGCCCGCTCCCGACCAGCCGCTGGAGGGCGGGCTGCGTCGGCGCGCCCTGCGTTCCTTGCATCGCCATCCGCGTGCGGCGCTCGCCGCGATCCTGGCGCCCCCGGCGGGGTGGATGGGCGTCGTCTACTTCGGGTCGCTCGCGTTGCTCCTGGTGTCGGCGTTCTACGTGCTGGACCCACGGACGTCCCAGATCGTCCAGGAGCTCAGCCTCAAGAACTTCGAGATGCTCCTGACCGAGCCGGTGTATCGCACCATCACGATCCGCACGCTGGTCATGGCCCTGCTCGTGACACTGACCTGTGCGGTCATCGCGTTCCCCATCGCGTACTACATGGCCCGCGTCGCGTCCGTCCGGACGCGCCGCATCCTGGTGATGGCGACGCTCCTGCCGCTGTGGTCGAGCTACGTGGTCAAGCTCTTCGCGTGGCGGGTCATCCTCCAGCCCAACGGCCCGCTCGACTGGCTGGGGCAGCAGGTCGGCACCGGCTCGCTCCGCCTGGGCTTCTCCGAGATGTCCGGGTGGATCGTGTTCACCTACCTCTGGCTGCCCTACATGATCCTGCCCGTGTACGCGGGGCTGGAGCGGATCCCAGGGTCGCTGGTGGAGGCATCCGCGGACCTGGGCGCTCGACCGGGACACACGTTCCGGCGCGTGATCCTGCCGCTGGCCGTGCCCGCCCTGGTGGCCGGCTCCATCTTCACGTTCTCCCTGACCCTGGGTGACTACATCACGCCGCCCCTGATCATGGACTCCAAGTTCATCGGCAACGTGATCTACGACAACCAGGGCGTGGCCGGCAACATCCCGTTCGCCGCGGCGTATGCGTTCGTGCCGGTCGCGATCATGGGCATCTACCTGCTCCTGGCGCGTCGGACGGGCGCGTTCGAGTCCCTGTGATGCTGGGACGTTGGGCGCTCCGGATCGCGACCCTGGGTGCGCTCGCCTTCCTGTACGTGCCCATCGGCATCATCGTGCTGTATTCGTTCAACGACAGCCGGACGCAGACATGGCCCATCCAGGGGTTCACGCTCAAGTGGTGGGAGCTCGCGTTCGGGAACCAGGCGGCGCGCGAGGCGCTCATCCTGTCCATCGAGGCCGGCATCGGCGCGACCCTCATCGCCCTCGTGCTGGGGTCCCTGGCCGCCTTCGCGGTGCATCGGTTCCGGTTCTTCGGGCGTGAGGCGATCTCGTTCGCGCTGCTCCTGCCGATCGCGCTGCCCGGGATCGTCACGGGCATCGCCCTGTCGGCGTCGATCGACGCGCTGGACCTGCGGTTCAGCCTCCTCACGATCATCATCGGCCATGCCACGTTCTGCGTGGTCATCATCTACAACAACGTCATCGCCCGGTTGCGCCGCACGTCGGCCTCGCTCGAGGAGGCGTCCATGGACCTGGGCGCGGACGCCCTCCGCACCTTCCGCCATGTGACGCTGCCGGCCCTCGGCACCGCGATCATCGCCGGGGGGCTGCTCGCGTTCGCGCTGTCGTTCGACGAGATCATCGTGACCAACTTCACCGCGGGCACGGAGCAGACGCTGCCCATCTGGATCCTGAGCAACATCAAGCTCCCCAACCAGCGCCCCATCGTCAACGTCGTCGCGGTGGTCGTGGTCGTGCTGTCGGTGATCCCGGTGTACCTGGCCCAGAAGCTCGCCGGCACCGAGGCCGCGGGGCGGAGCTGACGGCGGTCGCGCGATCGCGCCACCGCCGCATCGATCACGCGAGGCCGCGCGTGGTCACCCACCGGAAGGGACCCAGCAGCGTGTCATCCGCGGCTGGCTGGAGGAGGTCTGCCAGGCTCGGTCCGAGGGCGACGAGCAGGGACAGGGCGGCGAGCGCCACGGCGAGCAGCAGTGCCGCCAGGCGAACGACATGGTCGGGACGGGAGACGGGCGATGCGGTGTCCATGGCGCTCCATCCGTGTGCCTCTGTGGTCCATCGAGCGCATCTGGGTGACGCGCGGCACGAACGGTAGCCATCGACCCTTATCGGGCGATCGGTGGATAAGCGTCCCGGTTCTCCACGATCGGCCGGGCCGCGGCCTTCATCGGGCGCCGGTGACCAGCCGCTCGCGGTCGAACAGCCGTGCGGCCACCCGCCAGCCCGCCAGATCGAGGATCAGCAGCAGCGTCGTAGCCCCCATCACCAGCCCCGACGAGGGGTGGATCACGTCGAGGGCCACGAGCACGACGACGACCACCATCGGGAGGCTTGCCAGCATGCCCACCTGCTGGGCCACCCGGACGTCGCTCGCCCGGGTCGACACGGTGATGCCCACCCAGATCGACCACGTCGCGAGCAGCGGCGTGAACGCCATCTGGGCGAGCACATCCGGCCACTGGACGAGCGCCGAGCTGATGCCCGGCTGGGCGAGGAGCCCCACCAGGGCGAGGACGATCGCGAACACGGCGTAGGACACGACGAGCGACGGCCCGAGCGCCGCGAGCGCCTTGCCCAACAGGAACTCCTGCGGGCGGACCGGGGTCGTCAGGACGGGCTCGAGCGTGCCCTGCTGGCGCTCCCCTGCGACCGCGTATGCGGCCAGCACGACCGGCACGAGCACCGGGATGCCCAGCATGTACAGCAACACGTGCCCATGGGCCAGCAGGCCCGATGCGTCGCGGCCGAGCCGCAGGACCGCCACCAGCGGCTGGATGCTGAACACCAGCGGCAGAACCGCCATCGCCATCACCACCGAGCGGTTCCGACGGTACTCCCGGAGCTCATTGCGGACGACCGCCCGGACGCGCCGCCAGCCGATGCTCATGCGACGGCCACCTCGGGGTCGTGGTCGACCAGCTCGAGGTAGACGTCCTCGAGCGTGTGCTGGGCCTCGGCGATGGACAGCACATCGGCACCGGCTGCCGTCAGGGCGCGCGTCACCGCGGGCGCGGCCACCGCAGGGTCTGCCAC
The DNA here is from genome assembly GCA_046328155.1 of Chloroflexota bacterium. Taxonomy (GTDB): domain Bacteria; phylum Chloroflexota; class Limnocylindria; order Limnocylindrales; family CSP1-4; genus JAFMJV01. The sequence goes on along the minus strand of JAXLXC010000002.1, from coordinate 103,436 downwards.
GGTCAGGACGTACGCTGCGAGGCCGTCCTCCTGCCAGCCCTCGACGCCCGGCAGGTCGGCGAAGACGCGGTCCGGGTCGGGCACCGGGGCAGCGGTCCTGACCGCGAGCGCTCGACGGAAGAGCCGGTCACGAAGCTCGGCCGGACGACCGATGGCCCGCAAGGTCGTGGCGAGGATGGCGACGCGGTCGCACAGCCGCTCCGCCTCCTCCAGGCGATGCGTGGTCAGGACGATGGTCACGCGCCTCGCACGCAGCCCGGCGATCAGCTCGTGGACCTCCCGGGCGGCGACCGGATCGAGCCCCGCCGTCGGCTCGTCCAGGAACAGCACCTGGGGGTCGCCCAGGAGCGCTCGTGTGAGGGCCACCCGCTGCCGCAGGCCCTTGGACAACGTGCCGCACACGTCCCTGGCGCGCTCGGCGAGACCCACGGCCCGGAGGGCGCCCTCGACGCGGCGACGCGGCTCGGACACCCCGTACAGCTCGGCGAAGCACTCGAGGTTCTCGAGGATGCTCAGACGCAGGTACAGGCCCGGCGACTCGGGCATGACCGCGATCCGGCTCCGGATCCCGACACCGTTCGCGGGCGTCAGCGGGAGCCCCGCCACGGTCGCCGTGCCGGATGTCGGGGCGAGGAGGGTGCCGAGCGTGCGGACGGTGGTCGTCTTGCCCGCGCCGTTCGGGCCCAGGAACCCGAACACCTCGCCCTGCCCGACCTCGAACGTCACATCCTCGAAGGCGACCCGGTCACCGAACCGCTTCGAGAGATGCTCCACGGAGAGGGCGGGCCCGCTGGACGTCCCGGGATCCGCACGACCCGCCATGGCGTCGGAGTATAGGTCGACCGGGCAGGGCCACTCGCCGGGCATGGCCGGTCGCCCTCGACAGGTGACCGTCCGGGAGGTCGCTGGCCGCACACGTGACCCGAGGCGTCACGGCCAGCAGGAACCTAGCGCTTGCTCTGGAAGCAGTCGCTGCAGTAGACCGGCCGAGCGCCGGTGGGCTGGAACGGCACCTGGGCGGTCCGTCCACACTCGGCGCAGGTCGCCGAGTACATCTCCCTGGGTCGCCGCTCGGCGTACCCGCCGTAGCCACCCTCCGACTGCCCGTACCCCCCATACGAGCCTGCACCCGCGCCGCCGGACCCCCCGGCCGACGAGCGCTGTGCCTTGCGGGTCGCGCGACACGAGGCGCACCGCTTGGGTGCCTCGGAGAAGCCGCGCTGTGCGTAGAACTCCTGCTCACCTGCGGTGAAGACGAACTCCATGCCGCAGTCGATGCAGGTGATCCCCCGATCCGTGTAGGCCAATGAACGAAACCTCCGCCGAATTCGATCGATACCCGTGACTCGTTCACGACAGAGGATCCACGGACGGGTCGGGGCCGGGATCGGGTCAGACCAGGCCGCCACACCGCACGACCTCCTCTCCAATGGCCGCGCCCCAGGTTCGCGCGACTATAGCGATGGGTCCGCGTGTTGTGAAGCGAAATCCGCACATCTGGCAACCCCTGCCCGGGGCGTTCCGCGAACCTTGGGTATGATCGCGATTCCCATGCGCATCGTCGTCGCGGCGGACCACGCCGGCTTCCCGCTCAAGTCACCCATCCTCGAGCTGCTGCGGACGGCCGGTCACGACGCCGTCGACATGGGCACCGGGGACACCCAGCCGGTGGACTACCCCGACGTCATCGCACCCGCGGCACAGGCGGTCGCCCGTGGCGAGGCCGACCTCGGCATCGTGCTGGGCGGCAGCGGCACGGGCGAGCAGATCGTGGCCAACAAGGTCCCGGGGATCCGGTGCGTGGAGGCAGCCGACCCCGTGACGGCGCGCCTGGGGCGCGAGCACAACGACGCGAACGTGCTGTCCATGGGCGCCCGGATCGTGGGCCTCGAGGTGGCCCTCGCGTGCGTCCGCGCCTTCCTCGACGGCGAGTTCCAGGGTGGGCGCCACGCCCGCCGCGTGGACAAGATCCGAGCGCTCGAGCAGTCCGCGACGCGCGGCAGCGCCGGTACGCCGCGCGGGTGAGGGTCGGTCGATGACACGCCACCGACCGCTGCGGTCGGCGGCCCTGGGGGCCTGGGTCCTGTCGCTGACGGTCGCCGTGACCGGCCTGGCCGCGACCCCCACGACCGTGCCGAGCTCGGCGCCCGCGGGCGAGGCCTCGGCCGAGGCGATCGCATCGCTCCTGCCCAGCGCGACGCCCAGCCCCGCGGGCGCATCCGACTGCCCGCAGTCGCCGACGCCGGGCGCGACCGGATCGGCCCAACCCAGCGCGCCGCCCGTGGCCAGCGCGTCCCCCGTGGCCCTCGCCTCCCCAGCGCCGACGCCCTGTCCGTCGGCGTTCGCCTCGATCGGCGACCCCGGCCTCGTCGCCCAGGCATCGGCGGCAGCCAGCCCCTCGCCCAGCGCGTCGCCCCCGCCAACCGCGGCGCCCACGCCCCGCCCGACCCGGACGCCCAAGCCCACCCCCACCCCGACGCCGACCCACGCCACGAAGCCCGGCAAGGTCCGCGTGAGGACCGGCATCGCCTACATGGATCGCCTGCCGTGCGGCGAATCCTCGGCAGGCTGCGTCAACCGCGCTGACGTCTACTACCCCAGCAATCACGGACCGTGGCCGGTCATCGTCACCATCCACGGCCGCCCGCGCACCCAGCGAGACATGGCGGAGGTGGCCCGCGCGCTCGCCGCCAAGGGCGCCGTGGTCTACAACGTGGACTATCGGGGCGTCCGACCCGCCTACACCAAGGGCTTCCCGGAATCCATCACGGACGTCGCATGCGCCGTCCGCTGGGCTCGCTCCACGGCGCGCCGATATGGTGGCGACCCATCGGACGTGGTGCTGGTGGGGCACAGCCAAGGCGGCTACGTGGGGGCGATGGCCGCCCTCGTCGGCGACACCTTCAAGAGCGACCGGGCCGCGTGCCATTCCAAGCGACCCCTCAAGGACTCGCTGCCCCAGGGCTACGTGGCCGTCGCGGCGGCGACGGGGATCCACACCGGCTACCGGATCGACCAGGCCTTCCTGGGTGGCACCCGCGCCGCGATCCCCGATGTCTGGCGCCGCGCCACCATCTACAACCACATCGGGCGGAACCGCAAGCTCAAGGTGGGCATCATCTTCGAGCGCCACGACCCCTACCTGGGCATCGGGCATGCGACGAATCTCTATGACGCACTCAAGCGGGCGCGCTATGACGTGCGCATGGTGCTGCTGGAGCAGGGCACGACCCACTTCGACATCCTGGACACCGACCTGCGGATCGGGCGCCAGACCGTCGCCATGGTCTGGAGCATCGTCAAGAAGGTGAAGGACTCCTAGCACATCCACCACCCTCCCTTGGGTGTCGGGCCGGGCGGCGCCGTGTAGCGTCCGGGGCAGGAGGTCCGAATGCGCACGATCCGTCCAGTCAACGCCCTCGCGTCCCTCTCGCTTGCCGCGCTCGTGGGAGCCGGCGCCGGCATCGTCACGAGCGTCCCCGGCATGGCGGCCGAGGCGACGTTCGTTGTCCGATCGCACGGCGACAAGCCCGACAGCGACCCCGGCGACGGCCGCTGTGCGACGGCCGGCAGCACCAGCGACGCGCGTCGCTGCACCCTGCGCGCCGCGATCATGGAGGCGAACGCCTCGCCCGAGGCCGACCGAATCCGCTTCGCCATCGAGACGGGCGACCACAGTTACAAGACGCTGCGACCCAAGTCGGCCCTGCCCACCATCACTGCTCCCCTGGCCATCGATGGCACGACCCAGGCCGGCGCCACGTCCAACACGGCCTCCACGGGCAGCAACGCACGGATGCGGGTCATCCTCCTGGGCGATGACGCGGGCAGTGCCGCGGGCCTCCAGGCCAGCGCGCCGGTCACCATCCGGGGGTTGGTGGTCGATGGGTTCTCGCGGGGCATCCAGCTGTCCGCGGGCTCGGATGGCAGCAAGGTCGTGGGCAACTTCGTGGGCGTCGACCGGACGGGCCATCAGGCGCGCCCCAACCATGGCAGCGGCATCCTGGTCAACGCCGCGGACGTGCGCGTCGGCTCTGGGGCGCGCGCCGATCGGAACGTCATCTCCGCCAACGACAGCGCGGGCATCAGCCTCGGCATCGCGGCGCGCCGCGCCACCGTCCAGGGCAACCTCATCGGCACCCAGCGTGACGGCCAGAGTGCCCTGGGCAACGGCGGCGATGGCGTGTTCGTCACGGGGTCCAGCGACCATCTCATCGGCGGCGAGTCCGCTGGCCAAGGCAACGTCATCGCCGCCAACCGGGGCAACGGCGTGAGCCTGCTGCCCATCACGGCGCTCGACCTCGTGCCTCGCAAGGTGCGAATCCTGCGCAACTCCATCAGCGGCAACGAGCGTCTGGGCATCGACCTGGGGGCCGACGGCTCCACCAGGAACGACGCGGTGCCGGACGCGGACGGTGGCGCCAACCGCCTCCAGAACAAGCCGAGGGTGATCTCGGCGGTCGTGGGCGCATCGCGCACCAGCATCACGGGCAGCCTCAGCTCCCGTCGCGAGCGCGCATACCGCGTCGAGGTGTTCCAGAGCCCGGGCAACGACCCCGAGGGACGGACCTTCCTGGGCTATGTGTACGTGGGGACCCGCGGCGACGGCAAGGCGGACTGGACGCTCCGTGTGGACGCGCGGCTGGCACTCGGCACGCGGATCACCGCGACGGCCACGGACATGGATCGCGGCGACACGTCGGAGTTCGGACCATCGGCCAAGGTCACCGCCCGGTAGCCGGTCAGACGACGGGGGCCGCGGCGGCCTGGTCCGATGAGTCGGCGCCGCGGTCGAGCCGCGTCATCTCCTCCCCCGACGCCGCGAAGGCGCGTCGGAACGTGAATGCATGGGGCGTGGGCTCATGGCGCTCGATGTGCGCCAGCCGGGCCTTCGCCTCGTCCACGTCGGGCCGGTGACCGGGCGGCACCCACCACAGCACCATGAAGCGCTGACCGAGGCGCTCGAACCACTCGCGCCGACGTCGCATGACCCCCGTATGGGCACCGCGGTACACGTACTCGTCGAGCGCCTCGATCGACTCCCAGACCGACAGGTTCACGATCAGCCGGTCGTCGTCCCAGGGTCGGATTGCGGTGGCGTCGCCGGGCTCCTCCTGGAGCCGCCAGACGAAGCCGGGACTGACGTCCGCGATGGCGTTGATGGGGTCGATGGCCGCGAAGAAGTCGGCGACCATGGGGTCATCCCGGTCGGCGCGCAGCCTGGCGATGTTCAGCTGCGCGAGGTGCATCGGCACGTCCGGTTGGAGGGATTGGAGCGGGAGACGGGGTTCGAACCCGCGACATCCAGCTTGGAAGGCTGGCGCTCCACCAACTGAGCTACTCCCGCCCGCTCGACTGACCGCGCCGGCGGAACGTCCGGTCACGGTGGCAGTTCGCGCACACGATATCGCACTTCGCGACCTCGACCAGGATCGTGTCTGTTCCCGCACGTCCGATCATCCTGCTGACCGCTTGGCGCTTCACTGTGCCGACGCGGTGATCGAAGTCCATCGCGCAGGCAGGAAACCGAAGGCCACAGTCAGCGCATGGAACGTCCTTGAGGCCGACGAGCAGCCGGGCCTGGGCTCGCCACGACTCCCGTTTCCAGTCGAGGCGCGGCGAGCTCCCGGTTGCCGCTTGGCGCGACGAGTGATGTCGGACCCGGGTCCGGACCCGATGGCAGTTCGCGCACAGGATCTCGCACTTCGCCACTTCGTTGTCGATGACCTGACGGGGCGCGAGCATGGCGCTGCCTGCAGTCAGTCGGAATGCCTTGACAGACGAGTCCAGATGATCGAAGTCCATCTGGTACGGCTGGAAGGAGTGGCCGCAGTCGGCGCACGGCTGCTCCCGGAGCTTCCTGAGCAAGTCCCTCGTCGCATCCTGTCGAGCGCGGACCCGCTCAATCTCCCGCTCACGGTTGCGGCGGTAGTACTCGCGGTTGGCTTCCCTTTGGTCACGAACCGCCATGGCGCATAATAGCACGTCTGTTCGGTTTGATGCCCAAGCGCACTCGCTCAGGGGAGGCTCGCTGCCCTCATTTCGAGCTGGCTCGCGGCGTGCTGGCGACGGCGCGCGGCACCGATGCGAGCCACCGCGGCGGGCAGCAGGACCGCTGCGATGAGCAGCAGCCCCTTGATGGGCTGCTGGTAGACGTACGAGACGCCGGTCAGGTTGAGCACGTTGGGCAGCAGACCCAGGCACACGGTGCCCACGAGGGTGCCCAGGATCGTCACCCGTCCGCCTGCGAGCAGCGAGCCACCGAGGACCACCGCAGCGACGGAGTCGAGCGTGAAGCCCTGCCCGATGAGCGGGTCGCCGGTCCGGGTCCGAGCCGCGAGGTACACGCCGGCCACCGCGGCCAGCGTGGAGCAGATGACGTAGGCCGCCATGAGGCTCCGTTCCACGCGCACGCCGGCGAGCCGCGCGACGGCCGAGTCGCCACCGCTCGCCAGGAGGTGCGCGCCGAGCCTGGTCCGACGCAGCACCACGGCGGCCGCCAGGGTCGCCAGGACCACGATGGGCAGCGCCACGGGAATCGGGCCGAGCGTCCCCGCGACACCGGTCAACTCGGCTGGCACGGTCCCGCCTGGCGATGGCTGGTAGATGAACACGATGCCCTGGACCACCGACAGCGAGGCGAGCGTCATCAGGAACGGCTCCAGCCCCCAACGCACGCCCAGGCCATTGACCAGCCCAACCAGGGCGCCGGCACCCAGCGCCACGACGACCCCAAGCAGACCCAGCTGCGGTCCGAGCGTTGCGACGATGGTCGCGGCGAGCGTCGCGACCACACCCACCGACAGGTCCAGGCCACGCGACCCGATGACGAAGGTCTGACCCACCGCGATGAGCAGGAGCGGCGTGACGTTGGTCAGCACGTTGCCGATGTTGCGCACCGACAGGAACACGTCGCTCAGGAGGGTCCCGGCGACCAGGAGCAGGCACAGGAACGCCATCGCAGGCATCGCGGCTGGATCCATCGACAGGCGGGACCGGAGTTCCGTCCGCCCGGCGCGGAGCGGGCTCACGCGGCCTCCTCGTCCAGGACGCCACCCGTGGCGGCGGCCATCACGGCCTCCTCGGTGGTGGGTTGTGCCAGGTCGGCCGTGATCCGGCCCCGCCGCACCACCAGGACCCTGTCGCACAGCCCCAGGATCTCGGGGAGCTCGCGGCTCGTCAGCAGCACGGCGCCGCCGGCGGCGGTGAACTCCCGCAGCAACGCGTAGATCTCGGCCTTGGCGCCCACGTCGACGCCGCGGGTGGGCTGGTTGAGGAGCAGCACCCGACGCTCCCGCGCCAACCACTTGGCGAGGACCACCTTCTGCTGGTTGCCGCCCGACAGGGAGCCCACGGGGCCCTCCACCGACCCTCGGACGCCGAGCGCGGCGGCCATGCGCCGACCGAGCTCCGACTCGCGGGCTCGCTGGATGATCCCGAAGCGCGTCAGGTCCCCCAGCGACGGCAGCGAGATGTTGCGGATGGAGGACTCGCCCAGGAGCAGTCCCTGCGTCTTGCGGTCCTCCGGGACGAACCCGATTCCCTGGTCGACCATGCATCGGACGTCACCCCAGCGCACGGGGACGCCATGGATGCGCGCCTCGCCGAGCACCGGCCGGCGATCCCCGGCGAGACACGCCAGGAGCTCGTCCTGGCCCTGGCCCTCGAGGCCCGCGATGCCGACGATCTCGCCCACCTGGACCACGACCTCCGCGCCGCTCAGGGTCGGCGGGTCGATGAGGCCATGGACCTCCAGCGCCGGGAGGCCGCCAGGTGGCACGTCGGGCCTCGCCGGATACAGGTCCGCCAGCGGTCGGCCCACCATGGCCCGCACCACATCGCCTGCCGTGAGCCCCGACGCAGGTCGCGTCAGCACGAGCTGTCCGTCCTTGAGCACCGACACCCGGTCCGCGAGGTCGAGCACCTCGGACAGGCGATGGCTGATGTAGATGATCGACCGCCCCTCGGCTCGCAGGTCACGGATGACGGCGAACAGGGCTTCGGCCTCCGCGGGCGAGAGCGCCGCGGTGGGTTCGTCCAGGATGAGCACCCTGGCGTCGCCCACGAGCGCGCGGGCGATCTCCACGAGCTGGCGCTGCGCGACGCTGAGCGTGTTGACGCGATCCCCCGGCCGGGCGGTCGCACCAAGCCGCGCCAGGACCTCCGCGGTGCGTCGGCGCATGGTGCGCCAGGCGAGGAGCCCACCCCGGCCGGCCAGCTCGCCACCCAGGAACACGTTCTCCACGACGCTCGCCTGCGGCAGGAGCGCCAGCTCCTGGTGCACCAGGTGGATGCCGGCCGAGGCAGCATCCCGTGGCGCCTCGAAGCGCACCGGCGCCCCATCGAGACGGACATCGCCTCCGTCCGGCCGCAGCACGCCGGCGAGCAGGTTGACCAGGGTCGACTTGCCCGCCCCGTTCTCGCCCACGATGGCGTGCACCTCGCCAGCCCGGACATCGATGGTCACGTTCCGCAGCACCGGCGGGCCGCCGAACGCCTTGACGACGTCCACGGCCTCCAGGGTCGCTGCGGGGTCGGGATGGCTCAACTGGTCGACCACTGTGGCTGGTGGCGCGGGCACCCGTGCACCGGGCACCCGCGCCACATGGCTCCTACTGCTGGGGGAAGATCTCGGCGATCTGCTCGTCGGAGAGGTAGCCCTCCACCCAGTAGTCGTCCGAGACATCCGGCTTCACCGCGCTGGCAAGGTCGGCATTGGTGATGGCAGGCGGCAGGACCAAGTAGTCCTTGGAGACGCACTGCCCCTGGAGCGCGAGGACGGCCAGCTTGAGGGCCTCGGGGCCCATCCAGCTGGGATAGACCGGCGCGACGCTCTTGATGCCCAGCTCCTGCCACAGCTTGAGGAAGCCGTTGAGGTGCTCGCCGCTCATGGGCGGCAGGTCCCGACCGGCCTCCTGGAACGCCGCGATGGCGCCCTTGGTCATCGCCGCGCCAGAGGACCAGACCCCGTCGATCTGGGGGTTGGCAGCCAGCATGTTCTGGGCGATCGACTTGCCTTTGTCCTCGTTCCAGTCGCCGTAGTCCTCACCCACGATCTTGATGTCGGGGAAGGTGTCCGCGACCGACCGGAAGCCCTCGTAGCGGGCCGTCTCGACCGGGTTGCCCGCGACGCCCCGGAGGGCGATGAGGTTGCCGGCGCCGCCCATGTCCTCGGCCAGCTGGGCCATGCCCGCCTGGCCGAACTGCGCGTCGTCCGCACGCACGAACGACGTGTATCGGTCGGTGCCCGGCGAGCTCTGGAACACGATGACCGGGATGCCCGCGTCCGCGGCGCGGTCGATGGCGGGACCGAGCGCGTCAGCCACCGCAGGAGCGATGACCAGCGCGTCGACGCCCCGCGTGAGCAGGTCGTCCACATCCGCGATCTGCTTGGTGGTGTCACCCCCGGCGTCCGTGATCTGGAGGTCGACCCCCAGCTCGCGGGCCAGGATCTCCATCGCGCCGCGGGTCTGGACGCGATGGCTGTTGACCAGCCCCCAGTCGGAGAACCCGATGGTGTACGGCCCGTCCTTGGCGAAGGCGGTCGTGTCCACCGTGGCACTGCCGTCGAGGGGCGTCATCTGGGTGAACAGCGCGACATCGGTCCCGCTCGGGATCCCGACGTCGCTCGAGCCGACGGCGCACGCGGCACCGCCGGCCGCCGGTGATCCGGACGCGTCCTGCGCCTGGACGACGCCGATGCTGCCGACGACGACGAGCGCCGAGGCGGCCAGGAACGTGGCACTCCGCCGCCACGCGTGGATGGATGACATGACGATCGACCTCCTGCGAGCCGGGACTAGCGTGTCCAGGCGCGACGACGGAACAAGACCGCCGCGCCCGCGATCACGAGCCCCTGGGTGATGAGATTCCCGAACCTGGCGATGCCCAGCCCCGTGAGGATGGCGCTGACCAGGGTCAGGAAGAACGCTCCCGCGACGCTTCCCGAGACACCCCCCTTCCCACCTGCGAACGTGGTACCGCCGATGACGACCGCCGCCACCGACTGGAGCAGCAGGTCCTGCCCGGCACCCAGGCTGCCGCTGCCCACGAAGCCGGCCAGCAACAGACCACCACCGGCCGCGCACAGACCCGCGACGACATAGGCCAGCATCTCGACGCGCCGCACCGGCACCGCGGACAGGCGCGCCGCATCCGGGCTGGAGCCGAACGCATAGACGAAGCGCCCTGGCCGCGTGGTACGCAGGACGCCGATGGCCAGGGCGGCGACCAGCAGCCAGATCCAGACGGACGTCGACACGCCCAGCCAGCGGGTCGCCGAGATGGCCTGGATCGCGTCCGGCACCTCGCCCGTGGGCGCGCCGCCCGTGAACACGAGCGCCGCGCCGGAGAGGATGAACGCCATGCCCAGGGTCATGATGAGCGGCGAGACCCGTCCGAACACCACCCCCGCCCCGTTGACGGCTCCCACGAGGGCGCCCACCGCGAGGCAGATGGGCACCACCAGCAGGGGTTCGCCCGCGCCGCCGAACAGGTTGGCGGCGAGGACGGTCACGAGCGCGACCACCCCACCCATGGACAGGTCGAAGCCGCGGGCGAGGATCACCACGGTCTGGCCGACCGCCAGCAGGCCCAAGGGCGCCGCCTGGCGGGCGATGACGGCCAGCTGCGCCGGCGCGACCAGGTCGGGGTTCAGCAGGAAGCCGACCACGATGGCGATGGCCACCGCGAGCCACGCAAGACCGCCGCCCAACCGGTCCGCGACCGACGCGATGCTGGGGCGGGCGGCGGCCCCGACGGTCGCGGCGGTCATCGGGCGGTGCCTCCGACCCGGGACCTGGCGAGGTCCTGATATCGGGCGAGCGCACCCGCCAAGGGGCCATCGGCGCGAGGCTCGAACCGGTGCGCGACGTCCGCGTGCGCGGCCAGGCCATCGAGATCATCCGTCGCGCCCACCGCCCACGCCGCGAGGACCGCCACGCCACGGGCCCCGGACTCCTCCATGGCCATCCGGTCGACGGGGTGGCCCGTCAGGTCCGCCAGCGCCTGGAGCAGGAGGTCCGAGCGCGCCGCGCCACCCACTGCTCGGATTCGGTCGACGGGGAGCGCCATGTGGTCGTAGCAGTCTGCCACCGCGAGGGCCAGCCCCTCCACGACGGCGCGCGCGACGTGCGCCGGGCCATGATGCGATCGCAGCCCTGCGAGACCGCCCGTGGCCATGGGGTCATAGGTCGGCGAGACCGTCCCGGCGGGGCTCAGGTACGGCACAGGATCACCCCGTCGGCACCCGCAGGCGCCTGCCCTGCCAGCGCCATGAGTCTGCCCACGTCCCCGTCGGTGAGCAGGCGCGCCCCAGTCGAGGGTCTCGGAGCCCGACGTGTTGATGAGCGACCTGGCGTATCGCCCGAGCGGGCTGGCCGCCATGATCCCGATGCCTCGCGGCTCCAGCGGCAGGGCGTCCGAGATCACCGTGGAGTTGGCGCTCGTGCCCAGGATGCTGACCGTGTCGCCGGGGCGGGTGGCACCGGCCCCGACGAGGCCCGCCACGATGTCCGTGGCGCCCACCGCGACCGGGGTCCCCGCGCGCAGCCCGGTCAGGCGCGCGGGCTCGTGCAGCAGCGGCTGGGTCGTGCGCGGGTCGAGGAGCTCCGGCAGGAGGGACCGCCACGCGCTGGTTCCCGTCAGCTCCAGGAGCTCGTCGCTCCACGTGCGGGCCCGCATGTCCATCGGCACGTACGAGGCATCGCTCTCGTCGGAGGCGACGATGCCCGTCAGCCGGTGACGCAGGAAGTCCTTGCAGCACACCACGCTGGCCGCCGCCCGGAGCCGGTCCGCCTCGTTCGTGGCAAGCCACGAGAGCACGCTCAGGGTGTAGCCCGGGAACGGCGCGTTCCCGCTGATGTCGAAGATCCGCCCCGCGACGCCCGTGGCGTGCCAGCTCGCGGTGACCGCCGCGGCACGCCCGTCGTTCCACAGGATGGCGGGTCCGACCGGGTCGCCGGCGCGGTCCAGCAGCCACGCGCCGCACGCGGTGCCACTCACGCCGATGGCGACGACGTGGTCGGCACCCACCTGCTCCACGACCTCGCGGACGGTCCCGAAGGCGGCCTCCGCCACGGCGTCCGGGTCCGCCTCCGACCAGCCGGGGCGGGGAGCCTGGTGCCACGGAGGGGCGCCGGCTGAGCGCCACCGGCACATCGAGCGTCGGCAGGGCGAAGGCTGCGCACTTGACGGTGGTCGTGCCGACGTCCACGCCGACGACGAACTCGGGCATCCCGCTCCTCTCTCCGTGGGCCTCGTCGAGGATAGGCGTGGGTATCGGTGCTGTCAATCAGATGAGCGACCCTTGCTCATCTGAGCGGTGAGGCCTATGCTGGCGCCGTGGCCCCCGACGACACGGCGCTGGCGAGCCAGGTCGCACGCCTGTTCCACGATCGAGAGATGACCCGGGTCCAGCATCGCGCATCGGCTGGGCATCTCGAGGTTCCGTGTGGCACGCCTCCTGGAGCAGGCGCGTCAGCAGGGTCTGGTGCGGATCGAGCTGCGGGACATCCCGGCCCGGGACCGGGAGACGGCACGCGCCATCGAGGAGGCATGGGGCCTCGACCTGTGCATCGTCGCCAGCGACGGGCCGAACGACGACCCGGTGAGCAGCGTGGGCAGGTTGGCTGGCTCGGTGCTCCAGGAGCTCATCACCCCCACGGAGACCATCGGCATCGCGTGGGGGTCCACGGTGGCGGCCACCGTGGCCGAGATCCCGGCACGCGTGGCACCGGGCATCAGCGTCGTGCAGTTGGCGGGCAGCTCCGCCTCGAGTGGCCCAACCCCACGATCCCGGCGAGCTGGCCCGGGTCCTCGCCGACCGGCTGGGTGCGACGTGCCATCCGCTGTACGCGCCCGCGTTCGTCGCGTCCGCCGAGGTGCGTGCCGTGCTCCTGGGCGAGTCGGAGATCAGTCGAACCACCGACCTGTTCGGCGCGGTCACCTTGGCCATCGTGGGCATCGGCGAGCTGAGCGGGTCCCGCGACGGCTCCGCGCTCGTGCGATCCGAGCTGCTGTCGCCGGAGGACGTCAGACGGCTCCGGCGGTCAGGTGCGCTGGGCGACCTACTGGTGCATGCCTTCGACGCCCGAGGACGGTTCATCCCCGATCCCCTGAGCGACCGCGCCATCGCCATGACCCCCGAGCAGCCGAGACGCGTCCCCCGGGTGGTCGCGGTGGCGGGAGGTGCGCGCAAGGCGCGCGCCATCGCGGGTGCCCTCGCGACCGGGATCGTGCGGATGCTCATCACCGACGGGACCGCGGCACGAGAGCTGCTGGCACCCGGGGCTCGCACGGCGTGCGGCGATCCCGACCTGGGAGGACCCTCGGCCGCGCATGCATGCCCCAACCGCAGTCGGTCAAGATGGATGCCATGGGTCGGACCCGAGGCGCCATCGGAGCGGCGCAACCAGCTGACGAGCGCACGCGGCCTCGGCTCGTGCTACCCGAGCCGCGGGTGCTGGGCGTGGGCGACCCGACCACGCTGGGTCCGCACGACGAGCGCACCGGGGAGTCGTGGGTCGGCGCGGACCTCACCGGGCGCGACCTGACGGCCGTCACGCTGACCGATTGCGACGTCCGGTCGGCGGCACTCTCGACGCCATCCTGCGGTCGGCTCGGGTCGTCGACAGTCACGTCCAGGATGGCTTCGCGACCGCGCTCCCGGCATCGCGGAGCGCGTGGCGTGGAGTCCGTCTCGAGCGCATGCGCATCGGCTCCGCGGAGCTGTTCGACACCGACCTCGTGTCCGTGGCGCTACGGGCGAGCAAGGTGGACGACCTCAACGCGCGGGGCGCGCGATGGACCGACGTGCTCCTGGAGGACTGCGTGGTCGCCACGCTCGACCTCGCCGGCGCCACGCTCCGACGGATCGCGTTCCAGCGATGCCGGATCGGCACGCTCGAGGTCTCGGGCACGACCTGCACCCACGTGGACCTGCGGACCACGAGCATCGGTCACGTGAACGGGCTGGAGGGGCTCCGCGGTGCCACCATCGACACGGGCCAGCTCATCGAGCTCGCACCGGCGCTCGCACGGAACCTGGGCATCGTGGTCGCCGACCCCGAGCCGCTGGTCCGCGACGCTGGGAGTCGGGCTGCGGTCGACCGCGCGGGCTGATGGGACCCGCGTCGCTGGCGACCGACCCGTGGCGCCGCGACCTGCCGTGCGCGGCGCCCGACCTGGGTGGGACCTACTTCATGCGGTAGGTGATGCGACCGCGAGTCAGGTCGTACGGCGAGAGCTCGACCTTGACCCGGTCACCCGGGAGCACCTTGATGTAGTTGACCCGGAGCTTGCCACCGAGGGTGGCGAGGATCTTGTGGTCGTTCTGGAGGGTGATCCCGAACATCGCGTTGGGGAGGGCCTCCGAGACCACACCCTCCACCTCGATCATGTCTGCCCTAGGCAAGCGCGTCACTCCTTCGCTGGGATTGTGGATTGCTGGGATGCCATCGGCGGGAGGCCCACCACGGTGGACCGGTTCCGAGGCCTGATACCTCACCAGTATCTTCGCACGATCGTTCGGTTCGCACCAGCCGGGGTCGTGGCGGCGCGGGACGGGCGGGGCGGGCACCGGACCGCCTTACGTGTCGCGGATCGCGCTCGCGACGAGTCGTGGGCCGAGCGAACCACCACACCCCCGCCACGGCGGGGCTCATGCGGGTGCCCCTGCCTTGGCCGGCGCCATACGCGTGCCCACCTGGGTGGCATGGCGGTTAGCCACGTGGGAGCCGAGCGTGGGTCGGCCTGACGCATGAGCGCAGCAACGCGGCGGAAGTGCATGCGTCCCGCCACGCCGGGCGTCTGGCGGAAGGCACACGGCGGGGCGCGGGCCCAGCCGCGCGGCCTCGGACCATGGGCGGGTCACCGCCTCGGGTACCGTACGGCCACCCGCACCGCTTGAGGACATCGTGGAGCTGCTCACCGACCCGGATGCCTGGATCGCCCTCATCACCCTGACGACCCTCGAGATCGTGCTGGGCATCGACAACATCGTGTTCATCTCGATCCTGGCGGGGAAGCTGCCCGTCGCCCAGCGGGCACGGGCGCGCCAGGTGGGCCTCATGGCCGCGATGGGCATGCGCATCCTGCTGCTGCTCGCCATCGGCTGGGTCGTGGGCCTCACCGAGCCGCTGTTCAGCGTCGCCGGTCGGGACGTCTCGGGACGCGACCTCATCCTCCTCGGCGGCGGCCTGTTCCTGCTGGCGAAGGCCACGTGGGAGATCCACGGCCGCCTCGAGGGCGAGGAGCACGCCGGCGAGGTCAAGGCAGCCGGCTCCTTCGCGGCCGTCATCGTGCAGATCATGCTGCTGGACATCGTGTTCTCGCTGGACTCGGTGATCACCGCGGTGGGCATGTCCAACCAGCTGCCGGTGATGATCGCGGCGGTGGTCATCGCCGTGCTCGTGATGCTGGTCGCGTCCGGGCCCGTGAGCGAGCTCATCGAGCGTCACCCCAGCCTCAAGATGCTGGCCCTGTCGTTCCTGCTGCTCATCGGCGTGGTGCTGGTCGCCGAGGGGCTCGGCCAGCACATCGAGAAGGGCTACATCTACTTCGCGATGGGCTTCAGCGTCCTGGTGGAGTTCCTCAACATCCGGTCATCGCGCAAGCGGCACGAGGCGCCCGTCCAGCTGCGCGACCCGTACATGGAGCAGGTCGAGGGGATCGGACCTGCGGCCGGCGCGCCTGACGCTCCCTGAGGCACCCTCGGGCCCGAGGCCACCCTCAGGCGAGAGTGTTCGCCTCGGCCGTGCGCAGGTCCGTGGCCCGCAGGGCCTCGTCGGTGACGATCCCCCGCGCCAGGACGAGCACCGCGATGAGGACCGCACCCAGGACGAACACGGACTCGAGCCCGAACAGCTCGGCCACGATGCCGCCCAGGAGCGCCCCCACGGGCTGCGTGCCCCAGGCGAACAGACGGTAGGTCGCGTTCATCCGGCCCAGCAGGGCATCGGGCGTGATTCGCTGGCGGAACGAGACCGTGATGATGTTCCAGGACACCGCGCCGAAGCCCGCCGCCACGAACGACGCGCCCACCACGAGCACGTTCGAGGTGATGGCCGGGATGCCCAGGCTCACGCAGTTGATGACCACCGAGGCCCACACCACGCGTCCGGGCCCGAAGCGTGCCTCCAGCCGTGGGGTGAGCAGCGACGCGATGACGCTGCCCAGCGCGAGCGTCGTCATGAGGATCCCGAAGCCGGCATCGGAGAGGCCCATGGGGCCCGGGCTGATGGCGTACAGCACGAACACCGCCCAGACCGCGTTGCTGGCCAGGTTCATGACGCCGACCATGATGGCCAGCGTGCGCAGCAGCCGATGGCCGACCACGAACCGCCAGCCCTCGGCGATGTCCCGCAGGACGCTGGTCGGCGGGCCGACCCGCTTGGCACGGAACGAGCCCGCGATGAGCGCGAGGCCCAGGGCGGCGAGGGCATAGCCCACGACCGACCCGCCGAGCGCGACCGGGATGCCGATGCCCACCAGGACGCCACCCAGCGGGGGCCCCACGAACTGGTTCATGGCCAGCTCGACGGCATACAGACGGCCGTTGGCGAGGCTGAGCTGCGCCGGTCGCACGATGTTGGGCACCAGCGACTGCGCGGAGGTGTC
The DNA here is from genome assembly GCA_046328155.1 of Chloroflexota bacterium. Classification (GTDB taxonomy): domain Bacteria; phylum Chloroflexota; class Limnocylindria; order Limnocylindrales; family CSP1-4; genus JAFMJV01. The sequence goes on along the minus strand of JAXLXC010000002.1, from coordinate 86,819 downwards.
GAACAGCGTCTCGCCGACCCCCAGCGCGAAGGCGACCACGTACAGCACCGGGATGCCAAGCTGGCCACCCATCGCGAGCAGGGTCATGAGGCCCAGGATCAGGACCCGGGCCAGCTGCACGTTGCGCATCGTGCGCAACCGGTCGACCCGGTCCGCGATGGCGCCCGCGAACAGCACGAACACCAGCCATGGCAGCCGTCCCGCGATGGGCACGCCTGCCACCACGAGCGGCGAGTCGGACAGGCTCGCCGCGATGAGTGGCAGGGCGACCTGGAAGATGCCGTCGGCCAGGTTCGATGCCCCCGACGAGCCGAGGACCTTCCAGAAGTCGGGCCCCAGCCGGTCGGTCGAGCCTGACGGCGATGGGGCCACCGGAGCGCGAGCCATGACGCCCATCTTGGGCGCTCGGGCGACGACGCGCGGGACACGTCGGATCGATCGTGGGATGATTGCTGGCGCAATGACTTCCCCGGTCGCGACCGACCCCCCCGGCGACGCGCTCGCCGTGGCCAGCCCCGCCCTGCTGCTGTGGCAGGCGTTGGCCGCCGCCCACGCGTCGCTGGAGTCGCGCCTCGACCCCGAGGCGGCCGACTGCGCCGTGGTGGGGACCGACACGGTCGCGGTGCTGCTCCCCCTGTCGCTGGCGCCGGAGCATCGGCTGCGGATGCACGAGCTGGCCGACCGATCGCACCTCACCCGCAGCGGCCTGACGCGTCGGGTGGACCGCCTGGTGGAGGACGGCTGGGTGGAGCGCGTGTACTGCGACGCTGACCGGCGCGGTGCCTACGCGCATCTGACCCACAGGGGCGCGGCGGAGCTCGAGCGCGCGCTGCCGCATCACATCCGGGCCCTGGAACGCCATCTCCTCGACCGCCTGAGCGCGACCGAGCTGTCGACGCTCACGCAGCTGCTGTCCCGCCTCTCGCTGCCCTGACGCCGAACCCGTCGCCGGCGGTGGCCAGGCGGGGCGCGCGACGCGGCTTCGCTGGGGACCACTCAGCCGGATCTCAGGCTCAGTGGAACCTCATGCGCCTCTCATGGAACTGGCAGAGCGTGTGGTCAGACGCCGCGGACCCGCACCAGCCCCGCGGCGATGGAAGGAGGCGCGTCATGCGCAGCAGGAACACACGACTCACGCTCGGGGCCACGGGGTCGATCGCAGCCCTGGCCCTCGCCCTGATGCCGCTCGGCGTCGTCGCCCAGGACGCCTCGGCGGCGACCACGGGCGATGTCACCGCGACCATCGTGCTCGGCGGGACGACCACCATCACCGGCACGGGCGCGACGGCCACCGACGACGGCGTCGACATCACGGCAGGCGGCACCTATCAGGTGAGCGGCACGATCGCGGATGGCATGCTCCACGTGGATGCGGGCGATGCCGCGGTCACGTTGGTGCTCGATGGCGCGTCCATCACCAACGCCGATGGTCCGGCCATCTATGTCGAGGCCGCCAGCGAGGTGACCGTGCTCACCACGGCCGGCACCACCAGCGTCCTCACGGACGGCGGCGCGAGCGAGCAGGACGCGGCGCTGTACAGCGTGCCCACGGTGACTCTGGGTGGCGAGGGGACGCTCGTCGTGGACGCCACCTACGAGGGCATCTCCAGCACCGTCGACATCGTGGTCGAGGGTGGCATCGTCCGGGTCGTGGCGGGTGAGGACGGCCTCAACGCCAACGAGGACGGCGTCTCCGACATCACCATCTCGGGCGGCAGCCTGTACGTCCAGACCGACACCGGCGATGGCATCGACTCCAACGGCACCATCCACATCACGGGCGGCGACATCGTGAGCTATGGCGGCCTCGACGACGCCAACTCCGGGCTCGACGCCGACGGCGAGATCACCATCACCGGCGGCACGCTCGTCGCGACCGGCTCGATGATGGGGATGCCGGGCGACTCCTCGACCCAGGAGTCGGTGTATGTCTCCTTCGGCGGCACGCAGGCGGCGGGCACGCTCGTGTCCATCCAGTCCGATGGCACCGAGGTCCTGACCATCGCCCCCGTGGTCGACTTCCAGACCCTGCTCTACAGCGCGCCCGACCTCGCCGACGGCGTCACCTACGACGTCTACACGGGCGGCTCGAGCACCAGCGCCTCGGCCGACGGCGTGTACGAGCTGGGTGGCTACACCCCGGGCACGGCGTTCGGGACGACCACCACCGAGCTGCCGACCGGTGGCATGGGTGGCTTCGGCGGCGGCCAGGCAGGTGGCCCGGGCGATCAGCCCAGCGCCAGCGCGGCGCCCTGACCCATCGATGCGGCCCGGTCGCGTCCGGGCCGATCCCTCCCTCCTCCCTGCGCGACCCCGGCTGATGGCCGGGGTCGCGTCACGCCCGCGTCAGCGCAGCCAGTCGTCCAGATGCTCCGCCACGAACGCGTCGTCGGTCAGGTCGGGCCACGCCTCGATGACCCGGTCGATGGCCTGGGCCTGCCCCGGCGACAGGTCCTCCCGTGGGTCGAGGCACCAGCGGCCCGCGAGCAGCCCCTGGCGCCGGAGGACCTCGTGGATGCCCGCGATCGATCCAGCGAAGCCGTGGGCCGGGTCGAACAGCGCCGCGTTGGCCGTCGTCGTCCGGACGGCGAGGTCGAGCAAGGCGGGCGGCACCGCGCCGCCGTCGGCCACGAGCGCGTGGACGCGACCCAGCATCTGGACGGCACGGCTCGTCCAGACGGCCCAGTGCCCCAGCAGGCCACCCACGATGCGCAGCTCGCCATCGATGCCCGGGACCGGGACGCGCGTGAGGAGGTCGAGCACGATGTTGTCGTCGTTGCCGGTGTACAGGGCGACCTGCCCAGCCCGACCCGACGAGGCCACGCCCGCGATGACGTCCAGCGTCGCGTACCGGTCGAACGGCGCGACCTTGATGGCCGCGACGCTCGATGCCGCGAAGCGTCGCCAGAAGTCGCGGTCGTGCGTCGGCCGCCCACGGCCGGCTGGAGGTAGAAGCCGAACAGGGGCAGCACCGCGGCCACCGTGGCGCAGTGCCCGATCAGCTCGTCGTCCGAGGCGTCGGGGAACGCACCCAGCTGGAGCAGCGCCAGGTGATAGCCCAGGTCGCGGGCGAGCGACGCCTCCGCGACCGCCTGGTCGGTGCGACCCATGACCCCGCGACGCGGACGATCGGCTGGCCAGCGACGCTGCCACCGGCCCGCCGGTGCTCGTCCACGGTGGTGGCCGCCAGCTCCAGGACGGGCGCAGCAGCCCCACGGAGGCGTCGCGGATGGCGAACTGGGTGGTGTGCACCGCGACGGCGATGCCGCCCGCCCCCGCGGCGAGGTAGTAGCGGGTGAGCGCCCGCTGGCGTCGCTCGTCGAGGCGTCGCTCGGCGGTCAGCGCGAGCGGGTGCGCGGGGATGACGACACCCTGGGCGAGCGCCGCCGCGACGGTCGGGTCGAGGGTTGGGAGCGACATGGCTGCCCCTAGAACCGGCCGTCGCGTCGCTGAAGCCGGTCGGCTTGCCCAGCACGGTCGGCCTCTGCCACCCAGTCGGCCGTCCACGCCGATGAGCTGCTCCAGGTGTCCGGGGCGCTCCAGCAGCTCGACCATGCGCGACGAATCGCTGAGCAGTGCCGCAGAGCCTCGGCGCCGGTGAACCGCGGCGCGTGGCGGCCCAGGAAGCCCGCGAATTGCCCGCGACCCATCGCATGCGCACCGTCTCCGGCCCGGTCACGTTGAGGATGGCGGAGGCGCTGGCCAGGGGGAACGCCCAGGATGGCGGCGCAGGCATCGCCCCGCCAGATGACGCGGACGCGCCGGCTCATGGTCACGTCGATGGGCTCATCCGCCAGGACTCGCTGACAGATGTCCACGAGCACGCCACAGCGGGAGGGCGCTGGCGTAGTTGAGCTTGATCAGCGCCACGGGCAGCCCGCCCGTCCGCGACGCATGCTCGAACATCCGCCTCGCCCCAGACAGGTCAGGGCGCATTCGACGGGCTCCGGCGCGTCCTCCCTGCGGCCGCCGCCCGAGCCGACCGCCGAGAACGCAGCAGACGTTGCCCGACGAGAGCGCGACGGTCTCGAGCCCGCGGATAGCGGCGTGCCACGAGCCCTGGAGCAGGACGTTCATGGCCCACGTGAGCGATCAGCCCCCGAGCCGCTGAACTTCATGCCCGCGAGGAACAGCACGTTCGGTGCGTCCGGCAACGCGTCGAGCGCCGTGGCATCCAGCAGGTCCGCGCTGATGGTCTCCACGCCGGCCGCGTGGAAGGGCTCCACGCCGTCATGGAACCGTGACACGGCGATCACCCGTCGCGTCGTGTCACCGGCGGCGCGCAGCGAGCGGGCGGCCATCGCCGCGAAGCTGAGACCCATCTTGCCGCCCGCGCCCAGCACCAGCAGGTCGCCCTCGAGACCCGCCAGCGCGGCGACCGTCGAGGGCCGGGGTCGGGACAGGTACTCGTCGAGCTGCCCCTCGCCGTCGGGGGCCGAGGCGCCCGTGAGCGAGTCGGGTCGGTCGTCCCCCACGCAACATCCCCCCGTGCACCACCGTCCGCCAGCGCGACGTTCCGTATCCTAGCGACGTCGTCCGGGCCGCCGTCGGCTGGCCAGCAGGCCCGGCGGGCCGGAGTCACGCGCAGGGGGGGTTCGGGTGCCGTTCCCGGTCATGGCCGCACGTGCGGCCCTCGTCGTCGTCGACATGCAGAACGACTTCGTGCGCGTGGGCGCGCCACAGGAGGTGCCCGACGCGCGCGCGACCATCCCGACCATCCGACGGCTGGTCGACCGGTTCCACGAGCTGCGACGGCTCGTGGTCTACACCCGGTTCGTCGCAGGCCCGCGCGAGACCCTCATCTGGGCCTGGTCGCCGGAGCTCGCGCCTCCCACGCGCAGCTTCTGGCCGGGCGTGCGTCGCGCCTACGGCGACGTCGATGGCGAGCGCGAGGGTCCGGCCATCGTGGACGAGCTGCTGCCGGACGCCGATGACCTGGTCGTGGACAAGTACGGCTATGGCGCGTTCCATGGGACCCGGTTGCGCGACGCGCTCGTCGCCCACGACGCGGACACGGTGGTGGTGGTCGGGACCGTCACGCAGATCTGCGTCGACGAGACCGTTCGCGGGGCGTTCGAGCATGGGCTGCGGACGGTCCTCGTGAGCGATGGCGTGTCCTCGTTCGATGCGGAGCTCCATCGGGCCACGCTGCGCAACGTGGCCATGAAGTTCGGCCGGGTCATGAGCGCGGCGCAGGTCCTGGACGAGCTCGGCGGGGCGGCCGACACGCCCGCGACCCCCGACGACGACGCCGAGCCCGGGCCCAGGCTCGGATGACATCGAGCCTCGCGGCAGGGACGCGCACCCGGATGGACGTCCGCGACCAGGTCGCGCGGCTGGGCGTCTGGGTGGCGCTCGTGGCGATCCTGCTCGTGGGCATCCTGGCCGTCCCCAACTTCGGGACGGGCGCCAACGCGGACGCGATCCTGCGACAGGCGGCCGTGCTGGGCGTGGTCGCGCTGGGCCAGACGTTCGTGATCCTGACCGGCGGCATCGACCTCTCGGTGGGCATGCTCATGGGTCTGGTGACGGTCCTGGCCAACGGCATCATGGCGGGCGACCCAGGGCTCATCGTGCCGGTCGTGCTCGTGGCGCTGGCGTGTGGGCTGCTCACGGGGATCGCCAACGGCCTGGGTGTGGTGGTGGCCCGCGTGGACCCGCTCATCGTGACGCTGGCCATGCTGTCGGTCCTCCAGGGGCTGATCTTCCTGTACACCGATCGCACCGTGGGGAGCGCGCCCGAGGCGTTCCGACGGCTCGCCTATGGCAGCCTGGGCCCGCTGCCCGTCCCGGCGCTCCTGCTGGGCGTGCTGGCGGTCATCTGCTGGGTCGTCCTGACCCGCACGCCGTTCGGCCGCTATGTCTACGCACTCGGCAGCGACGCGCCCAACGCGCGACGCGCCGGGATCGCCATCGACCGGGTGCGTGTCGCTGCCTACGTCGTGTGCAGCCTGCTGGCATCCATCGCGGGACTGCTCCTCGCGGCGCGCCTGGGCTCGGGCTTCACCGGCGCGGGAGCCGGCTTCGAGCTCTCGAGCATCGTGGCCGTCGTGGTAGGCGGGACCGCGCTGTCGGGCGGTCGGGGTGGCGTGCCGGGGACGATCGCCGCGGTGTTCCTCCTGACCATGCTGGCCACCCTGCTCAACCTCCTGGGCATCTCGCCGTTCGCCCAGCGGGTGATCAACGGCGTCGTCATCGTGGTCGCGGTCGCCGTGTACACCGCTCGGCGGCGCGACGCATGACCAGCGCCACGACGGCCCTGCCGCCCGAGCCTGGGCCCGCGCTCGGTCGGTCGGCCCGGCGGCTGGGCATCGGGGGCATCGGCCTGTGGCTGGCGCTGCTCCTGCTCGTCGCCATCGCCGCGGTGCTGTCACCCGGGTTCCTCAACCCGGTCAACCTCCTGAACATCGTGCGGCAGGCGAGCGTGGTGGGCATCACCGCAGTCGGCGTCACGCTGGTCATGATCACCGGCGGGGTCGACCTCTCGGTGGGCGCCGTGATCGTCCTGGGCTCGGTGCTGGCGGCGACCATCATGGACGGCCAGGACGCGAACATCCCGCTCGCGTGTTGCCTGGTGCTCCTGATGGGGCTCGCCGTGGGCGTGATCAACGGCGTCATCGTGTCGCGCTGGCGCGTGCCGTCGTTCATCCTCACGCTGGGCATGGCCACCGCGATCTCGGGCATCACCCAGCTGTACACGGGAGGCACCGCGGCAGGCGACGTCGCTCCCGCGTTCAGGGCCGTGTTCAACGGTCGCATCGGGATCCTGCCCGTGCTCGTCGTGATCTTCGGCGCGGTGGTGGTCGTGGGGCTGTTCGTGCAGCAGCGCACGGTCCTGGGGCGGCGTATCTACCTGGTCGGCGCGAACCCGCGGTCGGCGCGGCTGTCGGGGCTCCCGGTGACCCGGACGAGGCTGACCGTGTTCGCGTTCTCGGGGACCTGCGCGGCCCTGGCCGGCCTCGCGCTGCTGGCGAGGTCCGGCGTCTCGAGCACCTTCGCGGGGCAGGGCTTCGAGTTCGATGCCCTCGCCGCGGTGGTGCTGGGCGGGACCACCTTCGCGGGCGGCCGTGGCGGCATCGGCGGCACCGTCGCCGGGGTGCTCATCCTGGCCGTATCGTTCAACCTGGTGAACATCCTGGGGCTGCCCATCGACATGGAGCTGCTGGTCAAGGGCGGCATCATCTTCGGGGTGGCCGCCCTGCATGTGGCTGCTCAGCGCAAGGAGGGCGTCATGGCGTGACGGACGCCCAGGGGCATCCGGCGCGGCGCCGTCCGCGCGACGCTGGTGCCGGCCCTTGCGCGAGCCCCCGACGACCCTGGTCCCCCATCCGGATGCGACAAGGAGCAACCTCATGAATCGTCGTGTCCAGTCCTCGGAACCGCCCTCGTGGCCGTGGCGGTGGCCGCGAGCCCGGCTGTCGCGCAATCCCCGAGCGCCGCGCCGACCGGCGGCAGCGGCCAGCCCATCTCGATCCCCGCGCAGTACGTGTCCCCCGAGGCGCAGACCGCGGATACGGTCGTGGACACCAGCGCCTTCGCCAAGGACGGCCCCTGGAAGCTGTGCGTCAGCGCCGGCTACATGACCAACTCGTGGGTCGTGTTCGCGCTCCAGCACATCAAGTACCAGGCGTCGCTCGAGCCGCGCTACGAGCCCGACATCGTGGTCACCGACGCCAACTTCGACCCCAACAAGCAGATCGGTGACGTCACCGACCTCATCAACCAGGGCTGCGACGCCATCATCTACTGGCCCATCGACGACACGGCCATCGAGCCGGGCCTGGAGCAGGCGGTCGCGGCCGGGATCCCCACCGTCAACGTCGGCGGCGGCTATGCCGACCTGCCCGGCATCGTCTCCAACGCCTATATCGACCAGTACGAGCTCGGCGTCGCCGGTGCCCTCAAGCTGGTCGAGGCCTTGGGCGGGCAGGGCACCATCGTGTCCATGCTGCCCATCGCCGGCACGACCGCCGCGGTGGACCAGGACAAGGCGCTCAAGGACGTGCTGGCCGCCAACCCGGGCATCGAGCTGCTCGACACCCAGAACGGCGACTGGAACCGGGCGAAGGCCAAGGAGCTCACCGAGACCTGGCTCCAGCGCTTCTCGGACATCGACGGCGTGTTCTCGCCGGCGGGCCAGATGTCGGCGGGCGTCGCAGAGGCGTTCGACGAGGCTGGTCGGCTGGGCGACGTCACGTTCTCGCCGGGCGACGAGTACAACGGCTGGCTCAAGTGGATCGCGGCGCATCCGGAGAGCAATGGCGGCGTGGTCACGTTCCCGCCCAGCGCGGGCGGCGTGGGCGTCCAGCAGATGACCCGCATCCTGTCGGGCGAGGAGGTCACCAAGGGCGTCCATGTGCCGTCCACGTGGTACCAGCCCGCGGACGCGGCGGCGCTCGCGGACCCCGACGCGCCCGATGACTGGTGGGCCAACGACCTGCCGGCCGAGTTCCTGCCCTCCTGACCTTGGGCATCGCGACGGCTCGGGAGCCCCTGGCTCCCGAGCCTCCCGACCCGGCGGGCGTCCCGCCGGTCATCGAGCTGCGAGGCGTCTCCAAGTCGTTCGGCGTGGTCCGGGCGCTCGACGCCGTCGACCTCGCGCTGCTGCCCGGGTCCGTGCATGCGCTCGTGGGCGAGAACGGGGCGGGCAAGTCCACCTGCATCGCGATCATCGCGGGCGTCGAATCGCCCGATGCGGGCACCATCCTGGCCCGGGGCGTCCCGACGCGGTTCGTGGGACCCGCAGCCGCCGAGTCCGCGGGCGTCTCGGTCGTGTACCAGGAGCAGAGCCTGGTCCCGGACCTCGACGTCGCCCAGAACCTGTACCTCCACCGGGAGCCCCGACGCGGGCCGTTCCTCGATGTGCGCCAGCTGTATCGGATGGCGCAGGAGCATCTGGCCTCCCTGGACATCCCGGTCGACGGGCGTGCGGCGGTCCGGGGCCTCTCCGTGGCCCAGCGGCAGCTCGTGGAGATCGCCAAGGCGCTGTCCCGCGACGCGGCGCTGGTCGTGATGGACGAGCCGACCGCATCCCTGACGTCGCTGGAGCAGGACCAGCTGTTCCGGGTCATCCAGCGGCTGCGTGCCGAGGGCCGCGCGGTCCTCTACGTCTCCCATCGGCTCGACGAGATCTTCCAGATCAGCGACACGGTGACGGTGCTCAAGGACGGCCGGCTCGTGCGCACCATGCCCACGGCCTCGACCGACCACCACGCCCTGGTGTCCCTGATGGTCGGCCGGGACCTGGTGGCCGACCTGTATCCGCCGCGCCCGGCCGGCATCGACCGGAGCGGGCCGCCACGTCTCGTCGTGCGAGACGCCACGGCAGGCACGCCTGCGTCGGGGATCACCGCGATCTCCGTGGACGCATGGCCGGGCGAGATCGTGGGCCTCGCGGGCCTCATCGGCTCGGGCCGCACGACGCTCCTGCGCACCATCGTGGGCGCGGTGCCTGACGGCACGCGGACGGTGACCGTCGATGGCGTGCCGGTCGACCCGTCACCGGCGGCCGCCATCGCCGCGGGCATCGGCTTCGTCACGGAGGATCGCAAGGACGAGGGCCTCGCGCTGGACCTGACCAACCTCGCGAACCTCATCGCGACCAGGATCCCCGGCCGCGCCGGCGTGTACCAGCCGCGGGCCGCCCGAGCCATCGCCCAGACGGCCGCCGACCAGGTGCACCTGCGACGGTCGGTCCTGGACGCGCGCGCCGGGACGCTCTCGGGTGGCAACCAGCAGCGGGTGGTCATCGGCAAGTGGCTCGCCATCGGGCCCCGCGTGCTGCTGTGCGACGAGCCGACCCGAGGCATCGACGTGGGAGCCAAGGCCGAGCTCCACGCCCTGTTGCGAGGGCTCGCCGCCGCGGGGCTGGCCATCGTCCTGGCGAGCTCGGAGCTGCCGGAGGTGCTCGGCCTCGCCGACCGGATCCTGGTCCTGCGGGCAGGCCGGCTGGTCGCGGAGCTGCCGGGCGGGGCGACCGAGGAGGATGTGATGCGTGCCGCTGCCATGGGCGGCATCCCCGCGGGCGCGGGCGTGACCGCGGCCGCTCCGGCGTCGATGGGGGGTTGATGGGTGGACATGCGTGTCGCGGTCGTGCAGATGGACTGCATCCTGGGCGACGTCGAGGCGAACCTTCGGCACATCGAGCGTCTGGCCGCCGACGCGGTGCGCGACCATGGGGCCGACCTGGTGATCCTGCCCGAATGCGCCACGACCGGCTACTTCGTGGGCGACCGGGCGAGGTCGCTGGCGACCACCGCCGACGGACCCATGGTGACGCGGCTCGTGGACATCGCCACGCGTCTGGGCCGTCACCTGGCCGTCGGGCTGATCGAGGCCGACGGCGCGAGCGTGTACGACAGCCTCGCCCTCCTCGCACCACGCGACGGGCTGCTGGCGATGTACCGGAAGGTCCATCTGTTCGCGGGCGAGCGGGCGGTGTTCAGCGCCGGCGACGAGCCCTGCCTGGTGGACACCGCGCTGGGCCGGATCGGGCTCACCGTGTGCTACGACCTGATGTTCCCGGAGTACGTCCGAGGCCTGGTCCTGGGCGGGGCCGAGCTGATCGTCAACGGCACGGACTGGATCACCGACCCGTGGCAGACGGGCATGGGCTGGACGGGCGAGAGCGTGCGCGCGCTGGCCCGGACGCGCGCGCTGGAGAACAGCGTCCATGTCGCGATGGCTGCCCGCGTGGGCGAGGAGGCGGGCTTCACGAGCGTGGGGCACTCGACCATCGCGAGCCCCACGGGCGCGGTGCTGGCCACGCTCGACGACGGCGAGGGCATCGCGGCCGCGCGGCTGGCTGACCCGACGGCCGACCTGGATCGGTGGCGTGGCTACGCCAGCTATCTGGCCGATCGGCAGCCCGGGCTCTACGCGCGCATGGGGCGCGCCGAGCCGTGAGCGCCGGCTCGCCGATCGCCCACGCCGATGGGCAGGCCGAGGCGCTAGGCTTGCCGCTGATGACCGTCGGCCATCCGGACCAACCAGGAGCCTGAGCCTGCCATGTATCTCCTCCTCGCGTTCATCGTCATCGCCCTCGTCGCCGGGTTCATCGCCAACTATCTGGTGGCGGGCAAGCGCAAGTACGAGAACTGGGAGCTGTTCGTCATCGGCATCGTGGGCTCGTTCGTGGGTGGCCTCATCTTCTCGCTGCTGGCGGGCGATGGCCTCGAGCTGCGCCCGACCGGGCTCATCGGCTCCATCATCGGGGCCATCGTGGCGCTGGCGATCTACGGGCCGGTCCGCGACCAGCTGCGCAAGCGCAACATCGGCTGACCACCGCTCGTCGGCCGGCCGGAGCCGGTCGCCGCAGCCCCGTCAGAAGCGCCAGCGGGTGGCGCCGTGGGGCTCGGCCCCCGCGACGGCGTAGACGGAGCCCAGCTCGAGGCGATACAGGTACCACGGAGGTGGCCCCGCGCTCGGCGCGCTGAAGGGGCCGGTGAGCGCGTCACCCTCCACCTCGGCGGGCCAGCCGGTGGCGTTGTAGACGCGCACCAGCCGCTCGAGCGTGGGCGCGTCGGTCACCCGCCTGGCCGTCCCCTCGAACACCAGGTCCAGGTCCGGCAGGTGCACCGACAGGCTCGCGGCGGGCTGCCGAGCGAGGTCGCGCGACTTGCGGGTGCCCGGCCCGCTCACGAGGTACGCCTGGTCATCGACCCACACGGCGCCCACGCCGGCGGCGTGGGGCGTCCCGTCCGGGCCCGTGACGCCCAGGAACCAGGTGATGCTCTCGCCCGAGACGGTCTGCTCCAGCGCGCGTCGGACGCGCTCCCACTCCAGGGGCGGGTTGCCGTAGGTGTCGAGGTTCCGCGTCTCGCGCGGTTGCCGACCAGCCATGATGGATGTCTCCCGTGGGGGCCGTCGTGCGTCTGGGTCGCGGCCCGCGTCCCGTGCGTCCACCCAGTGTGACCAGTCGCGAGCCGCGGATCCATCGGTGCCCCCGGCGGGGACCGCTCAGCCTTGGGTCACGCGCACCTGGATGGCGTGATGGCCGCGGGCGCCGTCGGGCGCCGGGCGGGTGACATCGGCGGTCTGGACCTCGCCCGTCCCGTCCGTGGCACGCACCTCGATGGTGTGGTCCCCAGGCGTGGCGTCCCACGGCCGCACCCACTGGACCCACGTCGCGTCGCTCAGGGGCGCCGACGTGGTCGCCTGGACCCACGCCCCGTCATCGACCTTGACCTCCACGCGCTCGACCCCCCGGTCGGGTGCCCACGCCACGCCCGCGACGTTGACCGTGCCCGCGGCGAGCGTCGCCCCCGAGCGTGGGGTGTCGATGCGCGACTGGGTGAGGATGGGGCCCTCCTTCGACCAGCCCAGGGGCACCCAGTAGGCGTCGTAGCCCTCCCAGGTCGTGAGCTCGATGCTGCCCAGCCACTTGGTGGCGCTCACGTAGCCATACAGCCCGGGGATGATGAGACGGGCGGGGAAGCCGTGCTCCACGGGGAGCGGCTCGCCGTTCATGCCGATGGCGATCATCGGGTCGCGCGAGGGGTCCATCGCCCAGTCGGTGGGGAAGCCGACCGTGAAGCCGTCCACCGAGCGACCCACGATCTGGGTGGCCCCGGTCTGGACGCCTGCCATCGCGAGCACGTCGCGCAGGTGCACGCCCGTCCATAGCGCGTTCCCCACGAGGTCCCCGCCCACCTCGTTGGAGACGCACGCGATGGTCACGTACTGGTCGAACAGGGGCATCGCGCGCAGCTCCTCGTAGGTCAGGCGCACCTCCTGGTCGACCATGCCCGTCACGGTCATGGACCACGTGGCGGCGTCGACCCGGGGCACGATGAGCGCGGTGTCGATGCGGTAGAAGCGGTCGTTGGGCACCACCAGCGGGGTGATGCCGTCCACGGCGAGCTCCGTGCCGGGAGGCAGCGTGGCGTCGGGCCCGGGGCTGCCATCGGCGGTCGACGGCGGGAGCGCGTCGGCCGCGGTGGGCCCGGCGCCCCGACCCTCGAGCAGCGTGCGTCCCACGCCACCCGCGACCACGGCGCCCACGGCTGCCGACCCACCCGCGATGAGGAAGCCGCGCCGGTCCCAGTCGGGCATCGAGCCCCGACGACCGGGGACCGCGGCCACGGCCGGCGCCCAGGTCGGACGCGTGAAGCCCAGCAGCCAGCGCAGCACCGCCAGCCCCGCGACGATGGCCAGGGCCACGGTCAGCACCGCGAGCACGCGGTCGGTCAGCGGCTGTCGGGACGCCGCCACCACGGCGATGCCTCCCGCGACGAGGAAGCCGACCACGCCCCAGAGCCATCGCCGGCGCGCTGCGATGCCCACCGCCGCGGCGATGAGCACGGCCGCCACCACGATCGCCACGTTGAGCACGAGCTTGTCGGCCGTGCCGAAGAGGCTGACCATGAGGTCCTTCGCGCCGGGCGGCTGGAGGTCGATGACCAGGTCGCCGATGGCGATGACCAGCGACGGCGCACCCACGAGGAACGCCGCGCACAGCTCGCCCACGCCGATGGTCACGGCCGCCGCGATGGCACCCGCGGCGGCCGCGGCGAGGTCGGCGGCACGACTGGCGGACGATGGCATCTCGGTCGTGGGGGGTGGGGACGTCACGGGACCGCGGAGCATGGACCGATCGTGCAGCCGATGCATGACGATCGGATGACAGCGCGGCGCCGCGGACGTCATGGCGACGTCATCGGCGTCACGTAGCATCCGCGCGTGTCCGGCACCGGCGCCCCAGCGACCATCCTCGTCGTCGACGACGACGCCAAGATCCGGCGCCTGGTGCGCACCTACCTGGAGCGGGATGGGCATCGGGTGGTCGAGGCGGCGGATGGCCCCGCCGCCGTGCGAGCGCTGCGGGACGAGCGACCGGCCGTGGTGGTGCTGGACCTGATGCTGCCCGGCATCGACGGCCTGTCCATCATCCGGGACCTGCGAGCCGCCGTGACCCATCCTGCCGAGCGACCGCCCATCCTGGTCGTCTCGGCGCGCGGTCTCACGTCCGACCGCATCGAGGGGTTGTCCGTGGGGGCCGACGATTACCTCGCCAAGCCCTTCTCCCCCGCGGAGCTGGCACTCCGGGTCCGCCGACTGCTGGAGCGCGCGGGTGCGCCGGGCGCCGCCGGGGCCGCCAGGCCGCCGCTGCGGCTGCGCGACCTGGCCGTCGACCGCGACCGCCACGAGGTCACGCTGGGTGGGCGGGTCGTCGACGTGTCACCCACCGGGTTCCGGCTCCTGGTCGCGCTCCTGGAGGCGGACGGCCGCGTGCTCACCCGGGACGGCCTGCTGGACGCCCTCTACGGCACCGATGAGGACGGCGTGCTCGACCGGACCATCGACGCCAACATCCGGCGGCTCCGGGTCCAGCTGGGCGACGACGCGGACGAGCCGCGCTACGTCGCGACCGTGCGGGGCGTCGGGTATCGCGCCGTCACCGGCACCGGGGCGCCGGAGTGAGCCGGGTCGGATGAGGCGTCTCGATGGCATCGCCGCCCGAATCGCGGTCGCCTCGCTCTTGGTGGCGGTCACCGCGATGGCCGTCCTGGGCCTCGGCGTCCTGGTCATCGGCGGCCAGACGTTCGGGGACCTGATGGTGGCGCTGGGCGTCGATGTCTCGCGCAGCGAGTCGATGTTCCAGGACTCCGTGGGCCGCGTGCTGGTGGTCAGCCTGGTGGTCGCTATCGGGTTGGCGCTCGGCCTGGCGATGGTCATCGGCCGTCGCCTGGCCCGGCCGCTGCGCGAGGCGAGCGAGGCGGCGCGGCGTGTCGCACGTGGCGACTTCGAGACCCGCCTGCCACGCGAGGGGCCAGCCGAGATGCGCGACCTCGCGGACTCCATCGACCAGATGGCGGCCACCCTCGCCGAGCAGCGCGAGGCGCGCGACCGCTTCATCCGGGACGCCGCGCACGAGCTGCGCACGCCGCTGGCCAACCTCCAGGGCTATCTGGAGGCCTTGCGCGACGGCGTGATCGCGCCGGACGAGGCGCAGTTCGACTCGCTCCTGGAGGAGACGGCGCGGCTGGTCCGCCTCGCCCGGTCGCTGGACACGCTCGCCATGGGCGACGCCGGACGTCCGCTGAATCGGGCGCATCTCGAGCTGGTGGCGCAGGTGCGCGCGGCGGTGGAGCTCGCCGAGCCGGGGCTGCGCGCCCGCGGGGTCGCCGTGGGGGTCGATTCGCCCACTGCGTTGGCGGTCGAGGCCGACCCCGACGCGCTGGCGCAGGTCATGGGCAACCTGCTCTCGAACGCCACCCGGTACACGCCCGCCGGCGGCCGGGTGACGGTCAAGGCCAGCCGTGACGTGCCCGCGGGGTCTCGGATCGAGGTCGCCAACACCGGCCCCGGGATCCCGGCCGCGGACCTGCCGCACGTGTTCGAGCGCTTCTACCGCGTCGACCCCTCGCGGTCGGCCGCCAGCGGTGGGGCGGGCATCGGGCTGTCCATCGTGGCCCAGCTGGTGGCGGCGTGGGGTGGCGCGCTGGGGGTCGAGTCGGGCGACGGGCTCACCACGTTCTGGTTCACCATCCCTGGGTGACCACCCCGGCGGCCGCGACCCGGGCCCTGGTCAGGCGCCCTCGGCGGTCAGGTCCTTGTCCTCCATCTCCCATGCGTGATCCATGGTGTGGAACGCCGCATGGCGGACCAGGAACGGCAGCGTCCAGGTGTACATCCGCCCAGGGATCTCGCCGCGCTGGTAGGCGCGCATCGCCTCCACGAAGGCAGCGCGGTAGCCCGGCAGGGCGTCGCCCAGGGCACCCTCCTCCGGGATCCGCAGGCCGACCTTCTTGGCCATGTCCTCGCTCTCGGTGCGGATGGTGTGACGCACGATGCGATCGCGGTCACGCCCGCCGCCCCGCGGCCCCTTGCGCATCACGGGCGACACGCGGCCCGCGACCGAATCGAAGTGCGCCCACGCCGCCTGGAGCAGGCGGAGCTTGCGCTCCAGCTCGGCTGCGTCCATGGGCTCCTGCTCGAACGAGCTGGGCGTGAAGGAGATGCCCCAGAAGTCGGTGGACCCGGTGCCGACCCGATCCTCCACGACCTCGAACTCGCCTGCGCCGTCGAACTCGTCGGCCATCCCAGCCCCGGCGGCGACGGGGCGATATCGAGCGCGATATGCCGCCAGCGTCTCGAGCGCCTCCTCCGGCGAGCGGGCGCCGCGGCTCCAGCCTGGCCAGTCGAGGGCGAACGCGACCGCCCGCTTGCCCCTCGTCCCACGCTCCATCACGGTCCGCACGGCCATGCCGGGCACTATGGCAGAGGTCGCCAGGCCTGTGACAGTCCGATGGCCCCGATGGCCAGCAGCGCGCCCAAGCCCACGAACAGCGCCGATACCTCCATGACCTCCTGGCGCGTGATGGTCGACGTGGGCAGCCCCTGGAATACCGCGTCGAGCTCCGAGGCGCTCTCCGCCGGGTGGTACTCGCCGCCGGTCGCGGCGGCGACCGCCTTGAGCGTGTCCTCGTCGATGCCCCGACGGAAGCCGCCGCCGCCAGCCCCGCCTCCCCCACCGCCGAAGCCGCCGCCGCCAGCCCCGCCGAACCCGTTGTCGCCGGGTTCGCGACCGATGAGGCTGGCGCCGCACGAGGCATCGAACTCGTCGCCCTCGACCGTGCCGAACCCGATGGTGTAGACCCGGAGGCCCCGGTCGGCGGCCTGCTGCGCGGCCTCGAGCGGGTCCGCGCCGGCGTTGCTCGCGCCGTCGGTCAGGACCACGATGATGGCCGCGGCCTGCGTGCCATCCGCCACGGGGTCGGGCGCCACGCCGGGCGTCGAGTCGGTCACGGAGGGGGCCACCGACGGGTCGATCTCGGCGATGGCATCGATGGCCGTCAGGATCCCGCTGCCCATGGCGGTGCGTCGGCCCGTGGTCAGGCTTCGGACGGCGGCCAGGAGCGCGTCGCGGTCGTCGGTGGGTGGCTGGACGAGCTCCGCGAACCCCGAGAACGCGACGATGCCGATTCGCGTCCCGGCGGCCTGCGACTCGATGAACGAGGCGGCCGCCTCCTCGGCGGCGAGCAGCCGGTTGGGGTCGATGTCCGTGGAGCACATGCTCCGCGACACGTCCATGACCAGCAGGATGGTGGACTGCCCGGTGGGCACCGCCACCACCGCGCCGGGGCGGGCGAGCGCGATCACCAGCGCGGCGATCGAGGCCGCGAACAGCCCGAACGGCAGGTGTCGACGGATCCGCGAGCCACCCGGGCGCGCCGCGGCGACCAGCGACAGGCTGGAGAACCGGACCGCCGCGTGGCCGCGCCGCCGACGCAGCACCAATGCGTACAGGGCGACGAGCGCGGGCACCAGCAGCAGGAGGAGCAGGAAGCCTGGCCAGAGGAGCGTCATGGCAGCCGCCCCAGCCACACGAGACCCGCCACGCCACCCAGCAGCAGCAGCCCCAGGCCCAGGGCGGCGACCAGGGAGGTTACCTCCATCGACTCCTCGTGGACCGCCAGGCGGAGCTCGAGCGCGTCGTAGGCGTGCTGGAGCGCGTCGGCGCTCGTCGCGTGCTGGTAGGTGCCCCCGGTCGTGTCCGCGATCGCCTGGAGCGTGGCCTCGTCGAGCTGCGTCTGTACCTGGAACCCCTCGACGTCGATGACCGCGCCGGCGGCGCTGCCCACGCCCACCGTGTCCACCCGGATGCCCCGGTCGGCCGCCGCCTGGGCGCCCACCAAGGGATCCTGGTCCCCGGTCGCCTCGCCGTCGCTGATGAGCACGACCAGCGCGGAGCCGTGGCTCCCGGCCGGCACGGGCGTGGGCGAGGCGGTCGGTTCGGGCGACCGGTTGGTGTAGTAGCCGTGCACCGTTGGGTCCTCGGCGGCGGCGATGGCCTCGAGTGCCGCACCGATGCCCTGGTTGAGCGACGTCCCTCGCTCGGGCTGGAGCCGCGCGATGGCCGCGAGGACCGCGTCCTGGTCGCTCGTGGGCGCCTGGACCTGGATGCCGCTGTCGCTGAACGCGACGATGCCGATGACCACGCCATCGGGCTGCCGTCCCACGAAGGAGGTCGCGGCGGCCTTGGCGGCCTCCATGCGCGTCGGCTCGATGTCGTCGGCGGCCATGCTCGCCGACACGTCGAACGCGAGCACCACGATGCCTTCCTGACGGGGGATGCCCACGACCGCCTGCGGCCGGGCGATGGCGACGACGAGCGTGGCGAGACCGGCCAGCACCAGGGCCGCGGGCAGCCAGCGACGCACCGAGCGGCCCGCGCCACCGGGCGCCCCGGTCGAGACCGCCACCGCCAGGCTGCCCAGCCCGGCGAGGCGCGCCCGACGTCGACCCTCAAGCGTCAGGTAGCCCAGCGCGGCGAGGGGCAGCAGGAGCAGCAGGAGCAGTGCCCACGGCCACAGGAACGACATCTAGCGCCTCCTGCGCGCGCGCTGGTGGGCGATGCGCACGATGGTCGCCACGAGGTCGTCATCGGTGGACATGGCATGGGCGTCGATGCCCACGCGTCGGAAGGTGGCGGCCAAGGCTGCCTCTCGATCCAGCGCGGCCGCCTCGAACCGCGCCCGGAAGGCTCGGTCGTGGGTGTCGACCCAGAGCTGCTCGCCGCTCTCCGCGTCCTGCATCACGAGCGCCCCCACGTCGGGCAGCGACGCCTCCCGCGGGTCGTGCACCCGGATGGCGAGCACCTCGTGGCGCCGGGCGAGCAGCGACAGCGGCTGCTCCCAGCCGGGGCGGCTGATGAAGTCCGAGACGACCACGACGAGCGATCGTCGGCGGATGGTGGTCATCGCGGTCGCGAGCAGGGTGGTGAGGTCCGTCGCCTCGGCGCGCGGCAGGCGGGGCGCGGCCAGCAGCGCCTCCGTGATCCGCAGCACCTGGTCGCGTCCGCCACGTGCCGGGATGGGCGTGGCAATCCGGTCGCCGTACATGATCGCACCCACCCGGTTGCCGTGGCGCTGGAGCACCCGCGCCAGCGCGGTGACGAGGTCGATGATCGCGGCGCGCTTCTCGCGTCCGTCACGGACCGTGCCGAAGTCGACCGAGGGCGACAGGTCCACCAGGAACCAGCCCGTGATGTCCCGGTCCTCGTGGTACAGCCGCACGTAGGGCACGTCCATGCGGGCCGTGACGTTCCAGTCGATGTACCGGACGTCGTCCTGGACCTGGTACTCGCGCAGCCCGGCGAGGTCCACGCCGCTGCCCAGGAACAGGCTCCGATAGCCGCCCTGGAGCAGGCCGTCCAGACGTCGGACGACCTGCCAGTCGATGCGCTGGAGGACCCGCTCAGGCGCTGACGCGGATGTCGCTATGGCCATGGAGCGGGACCACCGGGATGGGGATTCGGGCGATGATGGTGCGCAGCAGGTCGTCGGCCGTGACGTCGTCCGTGAGCGCCTCGTAGGACAGCACCAGCCGATGGCGCAGGACGTCGAGCGCCATGTCCAGGACGTCCTGGGGGAGCGCATAGTCGCGGCCGCGCACGAACGCGAGCGCCTTCGCCGAGAGGATGAGGTTGATGGACGCGCGCGGGCTGGCGCCGAAGGTGATGTAGCGGCCGAGCTCGCGGATGCCGTGCTGCTCCGGGGCTCGCGTGGCGGACACCATGCGCACCGCGTACTCGATGAGCGCCGGATCGACGTACACGGCGTCCGCCTGCCGCTGCAGGTCGCCCAGCTGCGCCGCCGTGAGCACCGGCTGCGCCGCGAGCGGCGGGCCGATCTGGCGCTCCACGATGACGAACTCCTCGCTGGGCGAGGGGTAGCCCACCAGCACCTTGAGCATGAACCGGTCGACCTGCGCCTCCGGCAGCTGATAGGTGCCCTCGCTCTCGATGGGGTTCTGGGTCGCGAGCACGAGGAACGGGTCGGGCACCCGATGGGTCTCCAGGCCGATGGTCACCTGGTGCTCCTGCATCACCTCGAGCAGCGCGCTCTGCACCTTGGCGGGCGCCCGGTTGATCTCGTCCGCGAGCAGCAGGTTCGCGAACACCGGCCCCAGCCAGGTCGTGAACTCGCCGGCCTTCTGGTCGAAGATGCGCGTCCCCACCAGATCCGCGGGCACCAGGTCGGGCGTGAACTGGATGCGCCTGAAGCGACCGCCGATGGTGTCGGCGAGCGTCTTGATGGCCATGGTCTTCGCCAGACCGGGCACGCCCTCCACCAGGATGTGGCCACGCGCGAGGAGCGCCACCAGGAGCCGCTCCAGGAGGTGGTCCTGACCCACGATCACGCGCTTGACCTCGTACAACACCCGCTCCACGGGTCTGATCCGGTCGAGGTCGATGGGACTTGGCTCCATGAGGTCCTCCATGCCTGGCTCAGTAGGGCGGGTTGGCGCCGCCACCGCCCGCGGCGGCGGCGATGGGCACCGCGAGCCCGATGCCCGCGAACGTGTCGTCGTCGGTGGGGTTGAGCAGGGCGATGACGATGCCGATGACGTGTCCCGCGCGGTCCAGCAGGGGGCCTCCCGAGTTGCCCGGGTTGACCGCGGCATCGAACTGGATGAGCCCGCTCACGGTGATGTCGCTGTCGGGCAGCCGGAAGGTGCGACCCTGACCTGAGATGACGCCCGCGGACAGGGAGCCGAACAGGCCATACGGGCTGCCGACGGCATAGGCCTCGCTGCCCACCGGGAGACCGCTGTTGCCCAGCACCGCGGGGGACGCATCGGCGGGGACCTCGTCCGCCTGGACCATCGCGATGTCCCGGTCGGGCTGCTCCTGGATGACCGTCCCCACCCCGGTCGAGCCATCGGCGAAGGTGAGCGTGATCCGCTCGGCGCCATCGACCACGTGGAGCGCCGTGAGGATCACGCCGTCGTCGGTCACCAGCACCCCGCTGCCCAGCCCGTCCGTGGGCATCGCGGTGGCAGCGGCCTCGCCGTCGCCAGCGTCGCCGTCCGAGTGGGTCTGGATGAGCACCAGGGACGGCGCGATGACCGCGAACGCGAGCGCCGAGTAGGCGGGTCCGGGCACCTGCGAGGAGAGCACCTGCTCCACGCGTTGGTCGACGTCCTGGGTGGTGATGGGCGTCGTGGCTGGGGTCAGCCGCGCGAAGATCGCGAGTGCCACCAGCACCGCCAGCACGCCCGAGGCGAAGGGCGCCAGGCGGGCGAGCGTCGAGCGGACGCGACCTCGGAACGCGCGCCGCTTGGGCTGCAGCGCCTCGGACGGCGCGTCAGCGGGACGACGGCGGGTGGCTGGGAGCCATCCGCCAGTCGGGCGAAGCCGCTCGAGCTGCCCTGACCGGTCTCCTCGTTGCAGCATGCGCACCCTCGGTGGGGCTGGGGTCGGAGGCCGACTCTAGGCCCGTTCCATGAGAGGGGGATGACAGCGCCGACGGCCGCCCGACGCACGAGCGATGGCCGGGGACGGGCCGAACGGGCCGAACGGCACCGCCGGTTCGTGACCGGCGCGCACCACCCCGGGGCCGAGCCGGGCACCTACCGTCCGATCGTACCGGATCCAGACGCGGCCCGGTCGCTGGCTCGGTGCCCTCGGGCGCTCGACCCGACGGGTTCTCGTGGCTCGACGCCAACGACATCTACCTCGATGCCGCGTGCCAGAGCCTGCGACCACGCCCGGTCATCGATGCGATCACCGGCTACTACACCACGTTCGGCGCATGTGGCGGCCGCGTCCGATACGCGTGGGGTCACCGCGTGGACGAGGAGGTGGGGGCGACGCGCGACGCGGTGCTCGACCTGCTGGGCCTGTCCGGGCACACGCACACGGTGTCGTTCACGCTCAACACCAGCTATGGCATCAACCTCCTTCTCTCGCAGCTCCCGGCGGGCGATCTTCCAGCGTGTGCTGACCAGCCACGCGGAGCACAACTCGGTGTTCCTGCCGACCATGACCGCGGCGCGGCGACTGGGCATCGAACGGCTCGTGCTGGACCGGGAGGCGGACGGCGCGCTGGCCTACGCACCGGCGCAGCTGGAGCGGGCCGTGGTCGTGGTCAACGCGGTCTCCAACGTGGACGGGCGACGGCTCGCGAACCTCGCGACCCTGGTCCGGGACGCGCACGCCCGGGGCGGCATCGTGGTGCTGGATGCCGCGCAGGCGGTCCCCCATGCCGTCGACCTGCTGCAGGGCACCGAGGCCGATGCCATCTGCTGGTCGGGCCACAAGGCCTATGCGCCCACGCTGGGCGTGGTGGTCGCCCGTCGCGAGCTCATCGACCGCCTGGACGTGGGCTTCGTGGGCGGTGGCATGGTGTCGGACGTCCGGGAGCAGGACTTCGACCTGCTGCCTGACGACCCCGCGTCCAAGCTCGAGCCCGGCCTCCAGGCCTGGGGCGAGATCGTGGGCCTCCGCGCAGCCCTCGGCTGGCTCGAGGGGCTGCGGCTCGGCGACGCCACACCCGGCGCCCATCTGGAGTCGCTGGGGCGGCGGCTGTACGAGGGGCTGGCCGAGGTGCCTGGGGTGACGCTGCTCAACCGCGGTCCCAGCAGCATCGTCAGCCTGTACGCGCCCCGACAGGATTCGCATCGGTTGGCGGTGTTCCTGTCACGCCAGAGGATCATGGTCCGGAGCGGCTACTTCTGCGTCCATCACGAGCTGCGGGAGCGGCTGGGCCTGCCGCCGCTGCTGCGCCTCTCGCTGGGGCTGCACTCCACGGCGACCGAGGTGGATGCTGCGGTGCAGGCGCTCGACCGGCTGATGCGGGGCCTGGGGTAGCCGCCGCCCATGTTCTGCATCGCCGCGTTCATCGTGCTCCTGGTCCTGGGCACGTTCTCGGCGCGCTACCGGGGCTACATCAGGCGCGCGTGGGGCTGCGCGGTGCGCCGGATGACGCTGCGGCCCTGCGACACGTCGTTCAGCCAGGACATCAAGGACCATCTCCTGGCCCCGGTCGCCGCATGGCGACCGGGCCTCGTCCGACCGGCTGCCGTGGCCATCGAGATCGGTGCGCTGCTCATCGTCATCACCACCGTCTGGAGCGCGTACGTGGTGGCCAAGGGGGCGCTCAACCTGTGGGTGTATGGCACCTGCGACAAGGCCAACCCGCAGGGCTGCGCCCTGGGGGCGGAGGCGTGCTCCATCGGCGACTCCACGCCCTCGTTCCTCGACTCCCTGCTGCGGCTGGACATCGTGGGGGCCGTGGGCAACGAGGTCGGTGACGTCGTTGACACCGTCACCTCCATCCCCGACCGCCTGAGGACCTGGGATGCCGCCGACTACCTGCCCGAGGACGCGACCTGGCTCAGCGGCGCTGACGAGGCACGGCCCACTGCCCTGGAGATCGTGGACCCGGGATGCTCCGTGTGCGCACAGCTGGCTGCGAACATCCAGCAGGCCGGCTTCGCCGACCGCTACAACCTGACCTACATCGCATATCCCATCCCCGGGCCCATGGGTACCAAGTTCCCCAACTCCGACCTCGTGGTGAGCTACCTGGAGGCGCTGCGGCTGCATCCGCTGGACGGCGCCACGGTGCCCGTGGACTGGCAGATCCTGGAACGGATCCTCACCGGGGCCAGCCCGGACGGGACGGCCTGGCAGACCGTGGTCAACGAGTCATCGACCGAGGACGTCACCGCGCTGCTCCACGCATGGATGGCGGAGATGGGCCTGGACCAGGCGGCCATCGACGGCGTCGCCGCGGAGGCCGGCTCCGAGCAGGTGGCCCAGCGCATCGAGGCCAACCAGCAGCTGGTCCGGGACGCGATCTCGACCCGCAAGATCCCGACCCTCATCTTCGACGGTGCACGCCACGATGGCCTGGTGGGGGTCGACGACCTCCGCTGATCCGGGACGCCTGACAGCTGACCGCACGACGCCCGATCACCCCTCCGGACCGACCAGTACCCCACCTGATGGGACCTTGGGGTCATGGCTGGTGTGGCCCATGCGCACCACCCTCCGATCGTCGACGCGACCCATGTGGGTCGCACACATCGGATCGGCCATGTCCGTCCCGCCCAGGCGAGCGCCGTGCCCTGCCGATCAGCAAGGAGTTCTTGGGATGCGCAGAGTATCGGGTACCCGAGGCCGGCTTGGCCTGGCCTGTCTTGTCGCGAGCCTCGCGACCGTGGCCCTGGCCGGCGCCGCCAGCGCGGCCCCCAGTGGCGTCGTGACCATCTCCGGCACGACCCAGAGCAAGATCGAGCTGACGCTGGCGGACGACACCGCGAGCTTCGGCACGACGATGACCCCGGACGGAGACCCGAGCGGTGGCGAGTCCACCTTGGCCGGGACCGCTGCCGCGGGCGCCTGCTACGCCTGGGCCGGGACCGCGACGGTGCGCAGCAACGTCACCTACCGCGTGGGTGTCAACGGGTCCGGCTCGCTGTCGCGGGTTGGGTTCCTGACCGCGGCCCCCGCCACCTACGCGGCGTGCACCGGTGGCATGGCCGTGTCCACGGCCATGTTCCCCGCCGCCGTCCCGCCCACGGCGTTCGTCATCAACCAGACGGCCACCACCAGCCGCGCCCACAACTTCTGGCTCGGCCTGTCGGTCGGCTGGACCGACCCGACCGGCAACATCAACCCGGCCCCGGCCGTCTCGCTGACGCTGACCGCCGCCGTCTATCCCTGACCCATGCGACGCCTGAGGACACCGAGCATCCTCGGGGCGATGATCGCAGGGGTCCTGGTCCTGTCCTCGACCCCTGCGCTCGCCGAGGTCTCCATCGCCGTCGGCCCGGCGCTCCTCGAGCTCGAGGGGCGTCCGGGTGACGTCGGCCACATCGCCATCACCGTGTCGGAGAACGGCTCCGACCCGGTCGACATCGTCACCGGCCTCACCGACCTCACGGGCATGGTGGGCGACCACTCCGCGGTCGCCTGGAGCACCGTCAGCCCGGTGCGGGCCTCGCTCCAGCCCGGCGACGACGTGACCCTCGACTACCAGGTCGCGATCCCGGACGATGCCCCCTCCGGCGGCCGCTACGCCACCATCACCATCACCACGGCGCCCCCCGGTGGGCCCGATGCGAGCGTCGACCCCAGCGCCTCCACGATGCTCGGCCGAATCGAGGTCCCCGTGTTCCTCACCGTGCTGGGCGACGAGGACCTGGTCCGACGACCGGTCGCCATCGAGCGCACCGCCTTGTTCCTGGGCAGCGACGGCACGCTGAGCGTCGTCGCCGACGTGAGCAACGGCGGCAACGTCCATGTCCCCCTCACGGGTCGTGCGACCGTCACCCAACCGACCGCCGCGTCGAGCCCGGAGCCGTCCGCCTCGCCGCTGGCCCAGACGGGCTTCCCCATGGGCCGGGTGCTGCCAGAGACGACCCGCACCCTCGTGGCCGGCGACGTGCTGACCCTCCCGCTCGACAAGCCGTACGACCTCACGGTCGAGATGGGACCGCCCACCGACGATGACCCCAGCGCGATGCGCGAGGTCATCGCGAGCACGACCCAGCAGGTCATCGCCACCGCCTCGATGACCGTCAGCTCGATCGACCTCTGCCAAACCGCCGACGGCGGCCATCTGGTGACCGTCAGCCTAGTCAACGATGGTGGCCTGGGCCTGACGCCGGACGTCGCGCTCGACCTCCTGGATGCGACCGGCCAATCCGTCGCCAACGCCCGGGTGACCGTGCAGGCGCCAGCGTGGCCGGGTGCCACCGTCACCGCGCTCGGCCAGGTCCCACCCGGGATGCCCGACGGGACATGGTCGCTGGTGGCGCAGGCGACCTACGGCGAGGGCCTGACAGCCGAGCTCGCGGCGCCCTTCGTGGTCGGGGGCTCGCCCGACGCCCCTGCGGCATGCCCAGGGCCCGAGGCATCGCCTGCGGCATCACCCGCGCCGTCGCCCTCGGCAAGCCCTGCGGGCTGACCCATGAATCCGCCACGAGCGTCGCTCAGACCCTCCGTCGCCGGCCACTCGCCGCGCTGGGCGGCAGCCTGCATGGCTGCCGTCCTGGTGGCGAGCGTGGTCGCGTGGCATGCCCCGGCACGCGCGGCGGACGACCACGGCTCCGAGTCGCCGGCACCCACCCAGGTCGCCGACCCCACGCCGGAGGCGACCCCGGCGCCTGAGCCGACCTCGGCGCCCGAGCGTCCGAAGGCGGACCAGCAGGACCCCACGCCTCGCGAGGACCGGCCCGATCCGACCACCCGCCCGGAGCGCGAGCAGCCCGAAGCCACCGACGAGCCCGTGGACGGGGCAGCCACGCCGACCGCCGCGCCTGCCGGCGGGACGACGACCGCGCCAGATCCGACGGCCACCCCGGAGCCGCAGGCCACCGTGGACGTCGCGTCGCAGGCGCCGGAGACCGCCGCACCACCGACCGACCAAGCCGGGGATCCGGACGCGCCCGAGCCCAGCGCGCAGCCAGAGCCGACGCCCGAGCCAGCGGCAACGGCAGCCGTCGAGCCCTCGGTGGAGCCCGACCCATCGGTCGCGCCAACGCCGTCGGCCGAGCCGAGCCCGGAAGCGTCGGCCGTGCCAACGCCGTCGGCCGAGCCGAGCCCGGAAGCGTCGGTCGCGCCCGAGCCATCGGCGGAGCCCGAGCCGTCGGCGGAGCCGGTCGGTGTCGTGTGCCCGCCCGTCACCCCGGCCGAGAGCCCGGCCACCGATCCGATGGCCAGCGCCGACCCTGCGTCCAGTGCGGACCCGTCGGCCATCGTCGCGCCTTCTGCGGACCCGGGCTGCCCGCCGGCGCCCGAGACCGGCCCCTCGCCCTCGGTCGAGCCATCGGCCAGCCCATCGGCATCGGCACCCCAGGTCTGGACCACCAAGGACGACTACGCGCCCGGCGCGCTCGTGGTCGTCGCCGGCAGCGGCTGGGCGCCCGCCGAGGAGGTCGCCCTCGCCATCGATGACGACGAGGGCCGCAGCTGGCACGACGAGACCCTGGTCGTGGCTGCGGATGACGGCACCATCGCGTATCGCTTCCGCCTGCCCGACCGCTTCGTGGCCACCTACGGCATCACGGCCACGGGTCCGGTCTCGGGCACCGCGACCTGGCGCTTCACCGACTCCATCGGCACGGGGCCGGGCACGAGTGGCGACAGCGGCGCCACGGCCACGTCGGAGATCACCATCGCCACCCCCGCGGTCGCCGCGGGTCGGCTGCTGCTGGCGACCATCGTCGTCGACGGCCTGGCCAGCGGGGATGTCGTGTGCGCCCCGAGCGGCTGGACGCTGTCCGGGACGACCGCCATCACCGACTCGGTCTCGGTGCGGACGTACTCGCGCGTGGCCACCGGCTCGGAGGCCGCGTCCTACACGTGGCAGTTCCGCAACTTCAGCTGGTGGTGCTCCATCCTCAACTTCCTGGGCGAGCGGAACCTGGGCGCCACAGGCGCCATCACCTCGTACGCGGGCATCGACACCAGCGCCCCGGTCATCAGCGTCACCGGCGCCACGGGAACCGCCAGCAGCATCGCGGCCCCATCGGTGACCGGCGTCGCCGCCAACAGCATCGTGGTCCGCTCGTACGGGTCCGACCAGTCCGCCGCCATCTCGGTGGCCGCGACGTCGTCCACGGGCGTCGCCAACACCACCGTGTTCTCCATCCGTCGCGCCGGGCCGGCGGCCCCAGCGGCGGCCGCGGCGGACGCGGACCAGGTCACGGCCGGAGCCACGGGCACGCTCGCGGCGTCGAGCGGCACCAGCGGCGATTGGGTCGCCCAGACGATCGTGCTCAAGATGGCCGCCACGGTGCCCATCCTGGAGCTGACCATCGGCGACGCCACGGCGCAGTTCGGCACCAACCTGGCCCCCGATGGCACGGCCAGCAACTCGACCGACAGCGTCACCCGGCTCCTGGACACGGCGGGCGCCTGCTACGTCTGGCCCGGCAGCGTCGGGGTGCGCAGCTCGGTGACCTACGACGTGACGGTCACCGCCGCAGCGGCCAACAACCGGATCGACTTCCTGACCGCGAACCCGGCGACCTACGCGGCCTGCACGGGCGGCGAGCAGCTCTCCACCGCGATGTTCCCCAGCGCGACACCGCCCAAGGCATGGGTCACCAACCAGGCCGCGAACACGACCGCACGCACCCACTCGTACTGGCTGGGTCTGGAGGTGCGCTGGACCGATGCGCCCAGTACCACCATCGCCACCGGGACGCTGACGCTCGAGGCCAAGGTGCGCTGGTAGGGACCGGCCCCGCCGCGGCTACAGCGAGTGGATCCTCGCATCGGGCCGTCCCGCGGCGATCCAGGCCCCCAGGGTGCGGGGCGCGAACAGCTGGTCGAGGACCATGGCGGCTGCGCCCGTGACCCCCGCCAGACCGCCCAGCGCGGAGAACCGGATCAGCAGGTCGCGGGTCGCGAGCGGCAGGCTGCGCGCGTAGACCACCTCCCGGATCGCCGCGAGGTACGCGTCGCCCGCCTCGGCGACGCCACCCCCGATGACCACCAGCGAGGGGTTGAAGAAGTTGACGAGGCCCGCCAGGACGCCCCCCACGCGACGGCCTGACGCCTGGAGCAGCTCGAGGCTCCGAGGGTCGCCCGCGCTGCCCTGCGCACCCCGGTGGAGCCCCCCGTCGCTGATGATCCCCGCGCCGATGCCGGTGCCCACCTTGACGAAGATCACGTTGGCGTGGCCGCGCGCCACGCCGGCGCGCCACTCGCCAAGGGCCATGATGTTGACGTCGTTGTCCACCCACACGGGCACCTGGTGGCGCGCCGTGAATCGCTCCCGCACCGGATAGCGGTCCCAGCCGGGCATGATGGGCGGGCTCACCGGGTCGCCGCTGCCGAACTCCACGGGTCCCGGCAGGCCGATCCCGACGCCCCACAGCGACCCGGGCGGCGCGACCTCGGCGAGCAGGCGGTCGCCCAGACCCTCGACCAGCGACAGGATGGCGCGCGGACCGACCGAGACGTCAGCCTCGGCGTCCGCGTGGCCCAGCATCCGCCCAGCGAGGTCGGCGACCGCCACGTCGAGGCTGGTGGCGCCGACGTCCGCCACGAGCACGTGCCCAGCATCGGCCCGCAGGGCCAGGCGTCGCGGCGGCCTGCCGCCCGTGGAGGGCGCCATCGACTCGGTGACCAACCCTCGCGCCAGGAGGTCGCCCACCCGCTGCGCGACGACGCCCCGGGTCAGCCCCGTGAGGTCCGCGATCTCGGAGCGCGAGCGGGCGCGCCCGCGGCGGATGAGGTCGAGCACCGCGCCGAGCGATTCGAGCGCGTCGCCAGGAGGCTGTCGGGCGGCCACGTCCGTCGATGCCCTGGCCAGACTCGCCCGTCCCTCGCCGCTCGCGCTGTCGCCCACGCCCGGCATCCTAGCGAGCCGCGTGACTCCGGGGTGGCCGACGGCGATCGGGGGCGCTGCCGGTGGGCCACCCTCCCTCGTGAGGCTCGTCGGCGGTGGCATCATCGAGGGGTGACCGACGAGGACCAGCCCACACGAGCGACACCGGCGTCGCTCGACCGCAGCGCAGCCGCGCGCGACCATCTGGCCAACGAGCGCACCCTCCTGGCGTGGCAGCGGACGGCCCTGGCCCTGCTGGGGTTGGGCTTCCTGGTGGACCGGTTCGCGTTCGAGGGGCGTGGCGGCAGCCTCATGGGGAGCGTCCTGGGTCTGGGGCTCATCGCGCTGGGGGGGCTCGCATCCGTGGCAGGTGCCTACCGATACCTCCGCACCGAGCGCGACATCGACCAGGCGACCTATCGGCCGGCCCATCTCGCGCACCTGCTGCTGACCGCTGCCATGGTCGTGGGCGCGGTCCTGCTGGTGGTCCTCCTGGTGCTCCAACCCGCCGACTGACCCACACGGCCCGCCTGCCGGCCCGGACCGGGCGGGACGTCCGTCCCAGCCCCTCCAGCCCGATCGGGTACTGCCCCATCGCCCGACCGCGCGCGAATGTCGTGCACATGTCAGGACCACCCCGGACCGTCCGCTACGAGGGGCTGTACCCGTCGCAGATCCGCGAGCGGTTCGAGCGGGACGCCGCGGACGCGGCGCTCGACGATTGGTACCCCGCCGCCGAGTCGTGGCAGGGGGGCGCGCTGGAGGTGACCTTCGAGCACGACCCGGGGCGCCAGCAGCGGCTGGCGGCCGTCGTGCCACCCAGCCCCGCACCCTCGGGCGCGACCGCCCCGCAGCCACCCGGCGCCAAGTCGCGTCCTCCCATGCCCCAGTGGCAGCGAGGGGCGATCGGGCTCGTGGTGCTGGCCGTCATCGTCCTGACCGCCTCGGTCACGCTGTTCGGCTTTGGCAACTGGGATCGACCGGGCGTCGTCTATGGCAACCCCATCGCCCAAGCCACGCCGGCGGCCGGCGGCCTGGGGCCCCGGGCCGAGGCGGTGGCGTTCCTCGAGGCGGGCGGCTTCCAGGGCGCCGTCAGCCCGGTGGGCGACGGACAGGAGCACTGGATGGGTCGGGGCGCCGATGGCAGCGTCGCGGAGCTGCTGGGCCCGGCCAGCGGCCTCGTCCGCGCGACGCTGACCGTGTTCCCGACCCAGGACGTGGGCGTCGGCGAGATCGCCCAGCCCACGGAGGTGCTCCGCTTCCTGGGTCTGTTCGCGCCAGGGTCCGACGCATGGGCGACCGCCCACACCGATGACGCCGTGGCCTCGCGGGGGATGCCGGTGCGCCAGCGGTTCGGCGACCGTCTGGTCGCCATCTCGGCGCTCGACGACGAGGACGAGACCGTGTTCACGTATGCCGTGACCCAGGCCGAGGCACCCGCGCGATCGCGCAAGACGCCGCGGCCGGTGACGCCGGTGCGGACCTTCGGGGACGGCACCTGGGAGGTCGGCACGGAGGTCAAGCCGGGCACCTATCGGGCGACCGCGGAGGGGACCTGCACCTGGGCGCGGCTGGGCGCGGCGGCCGGCGGGCCCGAGCCCGTCCTGGGCACGGCGACCGGCTCCGGGTCGCGGGTCGTGACGGTGGGCAAGCGGGACGTGGCCATCCGCTCCAGCGGCTGCGGACGATGGACCTCCGACCTGTCGCAGGTCACCGACGACCGGACGACGTTCGCCGATGGCACCTACCTCGTGGGCGAGGACGTCGCGGCGGGTCGATACGTCTCGAGTGGGACAGGCAGCTGCAACTGGGCGCGTCTGTCCGGCTTCGGCGGCACGGCCGACGAGGTCATCCAGGGCGGCGTCGCAACCGGATCCCAGGAGGTGACCATCCACGCCTCGGACGAGGGCTTCGCCTCGACTGGGTGCGGGAGCTGGACCCGCCGCTGACGCTCCTGGGTCGAGCGTCACCGCCCCGCCGACGGTGGGTGCACCTAGTCCCCAGCGATGCCCGGATGAACCCGCCTCTCACCCGTCGCACGATCGGCGAGCCCTGATAGCCTTCCACCATCGGATTGTGGGCAGTTGTGATCACCGATCACGGAGGGACTCAGGCATCGATAGAGTCGGCCGGGTGGGCACGAGCCTCGAGCTGGCGCGTCCGCATCCAGTGACGCCCGCGACACCTGCGGCTGCACCGGGGACCACGTGCGAGTGAGTCGCCGAAGGGCCCACGCCGCCGTCAGGACCACCGAGGAGCAGGTGCACGAGACCCTGCGCCAGGAGATCCTGGCCGGCGTGGAGCCGGGATCGCCGCTGCGCCTCTCGGTCATCGCGAAGCGGCTGGGCGTGAGCACCATGCCGGTGCGCTGGGCGCTCGTACGTCTGGAGCGAGAGGGCCTCGTGCGGACGATCGCCCGCAAGGGCGCCGTCGTCGCCCCCCTCGAGCTGGAGGACTTCCAGGAGATCCAGGCCATCCGATGGGGCATCGAGGGCCTGGCTGCGCGATTGGGCGCGGTCGCCGTGACCGACGAGGACCTCGACGCGATGCGCCAGCATCTGGGCGACATCCGGACCGCGGCCGGCGCCGGTGACCTGGACGCGTATCTCAGCGCGACCTATGCGCTCGAGGACACCTGCTACGCCGCAGCTGGGCGGCCACGGCTGCTGGCGGAGGTCCGCCACCACCGACGGGCGGCACAGCGCTACATCAGGTTCGTCATGGGCAACGACCCGAGCAGTCTCGTGGTGGGACCGAGCGAGGCCTTCTACGAGGCCGCGGCCGCGCGCGATGGAGCCGAGGCGGAATGCTGTCTCCAGCACGAGATCGACCGGCTGTTCGTGCGCCTCGCCGGACGCATGGCCGGAGCCACATCCACGTCCACGTCCACGTCCACCGGGAAGGAGCGCACGGGTTGACCATCGATCGGGTCGAGGTGTTCACCGTCCATCACGATGTGGTGCCGCTGCGCTCGGTGTCGATCGCACCCATCCCAGTCCACGACTTCGTGTACTGCCGGGTGACCGACCGCGATGGCATCACCGGTTGGGGCGAGACCTATCTCACCCCTGGCATCGCGGCCACCATCGCGGAGCTCGGCGAGGTAATCATCGGCCGACGGGCCCAGGACGCCCGCGCCCTGTGGCACGACGTCTGGGGTGCCGCCGAGCACACGTGGGCGGCCTCGGCGCTGTCCATCGCCATCGATGACCTGCGTGGTCGCCAGCTGGGCGTGCCGGTGCACGCGCTGTATGGCGGTGCCGTCCGCGACCGGGTCCGGGCCTACGGCGCGAGCACCGGCTACATCGAGGGACGTGACCCCTCCGAGACCTGGCCCGAGGAGACCGCCGACCACGCGGCCCGTGGCTTCACCGCGACCA
The DNA here is from genome assembly GCA_046328155.1 of Chloroflexota bacterium. GTDB lineage: Bacteria > Chloroflexota > Limnocylindria > Limnocylindrales > CSP1-4 > JAFMJV01. The sequence goes on along the minus strand of JAXLXC010000002.1, from coordinate 54,364 downwards.
AGTACCGCGTCGGCCGCTACCCCATCGCCCACGAGGTGGCCGTCCTCGAGCGCATCGCGGCCGACCACCCGGACATGGTGTTGATGGCCGATGGCAACGCCGCCTATGACATCTCCGAGTCGATCCGGATGGGGCGCGCATTGGACGCGCTGGGTTTCCGATGGTTCGAGGAGCCGATGCCCCAGCGGGGTGGCTATGCCGCCTACGAACGGTTGGCGGCTGCGCTCGACATCGCGCTGGCGGGTGGCGAGATCACCCAGTCGCGGCATGCGGCCCTCGAGACCGTGGCTCGCGGCTGCTTCGACATCATCCAGCCGGAGCCCGTCATCGTGGGTGGCATTGGCGAGTCGGTCTGGATCGGCGAGCTGGCGCGCCTCCACGGGCTGGGGTGCGTGCCACATACCTCGGGCAGCATCATCGGCATCGCGGCAGCGCTCCACGCGCTCGCGACCATCCCGGACGCGTCGACCTCGCCCGCCACGGTGACGCCGTTCCTCGAGGTGGGTACCGACCCCAACCCCTGGCGCACCGACCTGCCCACGACCGACATCCTGGCGCTCGAGGACGGGCACGTGCAGATCCCGACCGGGCCGGGTCTGGGGGTCGAGATCGACGAGGGCTTCCTGCGAGCGCAGGCGGTCGCGACCCAGCTCGTGCAGGGATAGCGCCGATCAGGTCGCGGGGAGGGTGCGCTCCCAGAACTCGCGGGTCCGCTCCATCCGCGCGTACCGGAAGCGCGCCGATCCGACGAGATCCATCAGGTGGCCCTCACCGGGCACCCGCACGAACTCGACGGGCCGGCCCAGCATCCGGAGCGCGGCATACATCTGCTCGCTCTGGGCGATGCTCACGTTCTGGTCCAGCTCGGCGTGGAGCAGCAGCAGCGGCGTCGTGATCCGGTCCGCGTAGCGGATCGGCGACCGGTCGATGTACTCGAGGGGCACATCCCACGGTGCGCCGCCCATCTCCGCGCGCCACCAGACACCCGCGTCCTCGCTGGTCCCGAACGCCGCGAACAGGTCGCTGATGCCGTTCTCCGTGATGGCCGCCCGGAAGCGCGCGTCCTGGCTGATCGCCCACAGGGTCAGATAGCCGCCGTACGACACGCCGGTGATGCCGAGACGGCCGGCGTCGATGTCCGCGCGATCGGCGGCCGCCCCGGTGATGGCGAGCACATCCGCGAGGTCACCCCCGCCCCAGTCCTCGACCACCGCGGCTCCGTGCGCCTGGCCATATCCGAGGCTGCCACGCGGGTTCGGGTCGAGCACGGCATACCCCAGCGCGGCCAGCCGCTGGGTCTCGAAGCTGAACCGCAGCCCCACCGAGTAGTGCGGACCGCCATGGACCGAGACGATGAGCGGGCGCGGCGGATCGGTCTCCGCCCGATGGGTCTGGGTCAGCCGGGCCTCGACCATCCCACCGTCGGGTGCCACGGCACGCAGGGTCTCGCCGGTGGCCAGCTCGACCTCCGCCAGCCACTCGTCGTTCCGGTGGCTCAGCCGCCGCTCAGCGTCCCCGTCGAGGCCTGCCATGTGGACCTCGCCCGGGTCCGCCGGGTCCGACGCGATGAAGGCCAACCGATCGGCCTCGGGCGCGAGGGACCATGCGACCACCGAGCGCTCGCCACCCACGACGGTCCGCCACCGGCCGTCGAGGGTCACCCATCCGAGGGCGCCCCGGATGCCATCCGCCCACCGCGTCCAGATCCGCCCGCCGTCCGCGTCCCCGGTCCAGGCGATGTCCGCGTCCCCCATCCCCCGGCCATCGTCGGAACGGGGCGTCAGCCCCAGCGCGAAGGGCGGGTCGTCGGCCCAGACGAGCTCGGTCGCGGGTCGACGACGCCCATCGGCTTCCACGATGCGGACCCGCCAGGCCCGCCCCTGGGCGTCACCCTCGCCGTGGCCGAGCATGGCGATGCGCGTGCCGTCGGGGGACCAGCAGAACGCGGCGATGGCGCCGGACGCGTCGCTCAGCCGGACAGGAGACCCGCCATCCGCTCCGCCGTCGGCGGCATCCACCTGCCACAGGTCGTTGGTGAGCGACGCTGTGCGCTCGCGCCCGCGGTCGGACAGGAAGGCGACGCGGGACCCATCGGGGGACCACGCAGGGCGTCGGTCGGTCGCGTGACCCACGGTCAGCGCACGGGCACAGCCATCCTCGACCACCCAGATGGCGCAGGTCGCACGACCGGCGCCCACGGGCTGGCCGTCGCGCTTGTAGTCGTCGCGGGTGACTTCCACCAGGACCGACGCAGGCGCCGGCTCGGACGAGGTCACCCCGCATACGACCCGAGCGCCATCGGGTGACCAAGCGGGCTCCGCGACCCCGTCGGGCGATCCCGGCAGGACCGTCGGCGAGCCGCCGTCACGGTCGGCCAGCCACAGTCGTCGACGGTCCCCGCGGCCGCCCACGAACAGCAGCCGGCGACCGTCCGGGGCCCAGCGTGGCGTGACGTCCGAGGCATCGTCGGGCGAGGGCGAGCCGAGGACGGCACCCGTGGTCGCGTCGAGCACGAGGATCCGGGACCGGAGTCCGTCCAGGACGGGGTCGAGCCGGGTCTCGACACAGGCGACCCGCTCGCCGTCGGGCGAGAGCTGCAGATCGGACAGCCAGCGGACGGACGCCAGGTCCTCGGGGCGCAGCGCGCGACGGGTGGTCATCCGGCGGGTGGGTAGCGGAACTGGACCGTGGGCGGTCGTTCGGACCGCAGGACGTCGTACGCCGTGGGCGCATCCTCGAAGTCGAACGATCGGGCGAGCGGTGCGGTCCGAACCTTCCCCTCGGCCACCAGCCGCAGGAAGTGGCCCTGGTTGCGGTTCTCGGTCCAGCGCACGAGACCGATGGGATAGTCGACGCTGGCTTCCTCGTAGGAGGGGTCGTAGCGTCCGGGGCCATAGGCGATCGCCTGCACGAACGTCCGGTCCCACATCCGCTGCCGCTCGATGTGCATCCCGAACAGGCCGAGCCCGACCACACGGCCGCGCTGGCGGCACAGCTCGAGGGCGATGTTGATGGGCTCGTCGTCCTCGGTCACGACGCCAAGGACGACCGCGTCGGCACCGAAGCCCTCGGTCCGGTCCCGCACCAGCTGGACCAGGTCGGCCTGGCGCGGGTCGTGGACATCCTCGATGCCCAGCTCGCGCGCGAGCTCGATGCGGCGGGGGTCGATCTCCAGCCCGATGACATACAGCCCGGCCGCCAGGGCGATCTGGCCGGCGAGCATTCCCAGCAGACCCATGCCATAGAGCACCACCGTCTCGCCAAAGGTGCACTGCGTCTGGCGCAGGGCCTCCTCCGCGACCGCCCCCAGGGTCACGAAGGAGGCGTCGGCGAGGGACACGCCCTCAGGGATGCGTGCGACCAGGTTGCGGGGCACCGCCACGACCTCGGCGTGATGCGAGCACTGGCTGCCGGAGCACGCCACGAGGTCACCCACGGCGAGGTCGGTCACGCCCTCCCCCACCTCGATGACCTCGCCCGCGAGGCTGTAGCCCAGCGAGATGAGGCCTGGCTCGGGACGCCTCGGCTCGAGGGGCCCCCGGATGCCCGACCGGATGTTGGGGTAGACATACGGCTTGGCGCCCGGATACTCCTCGTCCTCGGCGTCCTCGGCGACGCTCTTGCGCAGGATCCACGACTCGGTGCCGCTGCTGACCGTGGAGTAGTGGGTCCGCACGAGCACCTCGCCTGTCCGGAGCGTCGGTGTCGCGACGTCCCGGATGACCGCATTGCCTTGGAGCGCGAAGATCCGACGCATCCTTCGATCCTTCCGTTGGTGCCTGCGAGAACGTGCCGAGCCGGTCAGTCCGGGTCGTCGATGAACGCCCAGCAGTCGATCTCCACCACCAGCTCGGGTCGGGCCAGGCCGACCACGATGAGACCCGTGCCACAGGGTGGCAGGTCGAAGTAACTCCGGAAGATGGGGTACACGGACGCCCGGTAGGCGCGGTCGGTGGTGTACAGGACGTAGCGCACGATGTCGTTCATCGTGCCGCCCGCCATCTCCATGAGGGTCTTGATGTTCTCGCACGCGAGGCGCGTCTGGGCCGCGGCGTCGTAGGGGTGGCGCAACTCCCCTTCGAGGGTCAGGCCGGTCTGGCCCGTGATGTACACGTGATTGCCGGCCTTGATGCACATCGGGCTGGGACCCGTGAGGCCCGGCACCTCGCTCTGGTCGACGAGGCCCTCGAGCATCTTGGCGGAGTTGGCGGCCCGATAGATGACCTGCTTCTTGACCACGACGATCTCCCTCACCTTGCTGGCGCGATGCATGACGCCGGATGGGCGTCCCACCAGACGCCACGCGAACGGTCGATCAGCCCGGAGGCGCTCGCCCGATGGATGGGTCGGGCGGACGTCCCGCGGGCGGGAGCCCAGCTACACTCGGCAGCGCGACCGACCCGGACGACCCGGGCCCCGGACGCCGATGGAGCCAGCCAACGGGGTGACGGTCGAGGTGGTGCGGACCACGCCGCTGCTGATCAAGAGCGCCGAGGAGCAGGTCTACGAGGCCCTCCGGGAGGAGATCCTCCACGGCATGGAACCCGGCAGCCCGCTGCGTCTGGCGGAGATCGCCGACCGACTGGGTGTCAGCACCATGCCGGTCCGGGCCGCGCTGATGCGGCTCGAGAGCGATGGCCTCGTCCGCCAGCAACCACGGCGAGGTGCCATCGTGGCGCCCCTGGATGTCGAGGACATCGAGGAGATCCAGTCGATCCGCTGCGGGATCGAGGGACTGGCGGCGCGCTTGGGTGCCGCAGCGATCGACGCCGTGGGCATCGAGCGCATGGGAGAGCTGATGCGGGTGCTGGAATCCGCCGCCCAGCGGCGGGACCTCGACCAGTACCTCCACATCGCCACGGAGTTCGAGGACGAGCTGTACCGGGCCGCGCATCGGGCGCGGCTGCTGGGCCTGGTGCAGGGCTTCCGGCAGGCCGCGCAGCGCTACGTCCGCCTTGCGGTGGGCGGGAGCCCGGACTTCAAGATCGACGCGCACGAGCGGCTCCTGGACGCGGCGCGCGCCAACGACGGCGTCGCGGCCGAGGCGATCATCCGAGAGTCGCTGCTGTGGACGCTCGCACGCATCGTGGACCGGATGCGATCCGAACAGGAGGCCCCGGCGCGCTCCTGAGCCCGTGGCATGGCCGTCGTCGCGGTCATCGGGCCGGCTCGTGACCATCGATGATGACGCCCCGCGCGATGACCATGTGCGGCGCTCGAAGCGCTCCGACGTCCGCGACCGGATCGCCCTCCACCAGCAGCAGGTCGGCGACGCAGCCAACATCCACGCGACCCACGTCGGGCAGGCCGAACAGCCGAGCCGCTCCGGCGGTGGCCGCATCCAGCGCCGCGACCGGGGTCATGCCCTGCTCCACGTACAGCTCGAGCTCGGCGACCATGTCTGCCTGGTCGACCAATGGGGCGCCGCCGTCGTTGCCGGCGACGATCGCGACGCCCGCGTCGATGGCCGCCCGGACGCCTGGCAGGAGCGACGCCGCGAGCCGCTCGCAGGCTGCCACCACGAAGTCCGGGATGCCGGCGGCCGTGCCATGACGCAGGATCGCCGCATCCGAGAGGAGGGTCGGCACCAGCGCTATGCCACCTGCCCGCATCCGCCCCACGGCGACCACGTCGAGGCCGTGGCCATGCTCGATCGACGAGACCCCGGCCTCGATTGCGGCGAGCGTGCCCTCGATCCCCTCCGAGTGGGCGGCGACCGGTATGCCAGCCGCACGCGCGACCGTCACCACGGCGAGCATCTCCTCGACCCCCAGCTGCTGCTGGCCGGCGACCTGTCCGGGAGTCATCATCCCGCCCGTCGCCATCACCTTGATGACCCGCGCGCCGGCCGCCAGCTGCTGCCGAGCCGCGGCCGCCGCGGCGTCCGGACCCGCGACCTCGACCGACATGAAGGTATGGCCATGACCCCGACCGCGCAGAGCGGCCGTCCGGCCGCGACGATCGTGGGCCGCCAGCTGGCCGCTGAGGACCTCGTCGGCGAGCATCAGCGCGATGCCGTCGGGCGCGCCCAGGTCGCGGACCGTGGTGACCCCGGCGCCCAGCGTGGCGCGCAGTCGCTCGCGAGCGGCAGCGGCGATCGCGCCACGCCGCCAGCCGCAGCCAGGCTGCCGGCCGGGTCCGCGCTCCCGTCCATCGTCACGTGCACATGCGCGTTCATCAGGCCCGGCACGAGCGTCATCCCCGTCCCGTCGATGCGGCGGGAGCCATCCGGTGCCGACGGCAGGTCCGTGATGGCCTCAATCCGCCCGTCCTGGATGAGCACGGTCGCTCGGTCGGCACGCACCCCGCGGCCGTCCAGCACACGCACGTCGCTGATGACGAGGGGCGCGGACGCTCCGGAGCGTGGTCTCGCGGCCGCCGTCGACGTCACGCAGGGCTGCCGGTCACGAAGGGCCGGATGACCTCGATGGCGCGCGCGATGTCCGCGTCGGTCGTGTGGAGGTGGGGCGACAACCGCAGGGCGCCGCCCCGGATCGAGCCCTTGATCCGAGCGGCACGAACGGCGCGCGCGAGTCCCGCATCGTCGTCCGCCGAGACGCACACGAGGGTGGTCCCATGGTCGACGACGCCCAGGCCACGGGCAAGGGTCGCCGCATGCCGTCGGACCTGCGCCAGACTCCCGTCCGCCTGCCATGCGACGAGCTGGCGCAGCGACTCGCGGGCACCCACCCAGCTCATCCACGCATGCGACACATCGAAGCGGTGGGCGCCCTCGGCCAGCTCCAGCGGCCCCCCGAAGTAGTGACCGTACGCCGGCACCGCCGACCGCCAGTTCGCATCCACGGGCTGGTAGTCGTCCCAGATGCCCCGACGGACGTACAGGAACGACGCGCCCCGTGGGCACAGCAGGTGCTTGTAGCCCGCCGCCACCAGGACGTCGATGTCGCCGATGGGCACGGGCAGCGGCGTCACGGGGACGGACTGGGTGGCATCCACGAGCACCCGCGCGCCGTGCGACCTGGCGGCGTCGACGATGTCGGCGATGGGGGCGGCGCGACCCGTCTGCATCTGGACCAGGCTGGTGGCGACGAGCGTGGTCGAGGCACCGACCGCGTCCGGCAGGTCCGACAGTGCCACCGGGCGTACGCGGACCCCGCGCCGCTCCGCGACCAGGAACGGGTAGAGCACCGAGGTGAACTCGTCCGCGGGCACCACCACCTCGTCGCCGGGCTGGAGCGCCTGCGCGACCATGCCCACGCCGACGCTCACGGCCGGGATGGTGGCCACCTCGTCGGCCCGCGCGCCGATCAGCTGCGCGAAGGACTCGCGGGCCGGGTCGGCGGCCGAATCGAAGTCGTCGATCCAGTGCCCCAGGCCCGTCTGCCACTGGCGCAACGCGCGGCGCATCGCCAAGATGGTGTCGGTCGGCGGCAGCCCATAGGTCGCGGCGTCCAGGTAGATCGTGCCCCTCGCTGGGGCGAACGCGGACCCGATGGACATCGGCACGACCTCGGTGGGGCCACGACAGCGATCGACGGGCGCGCCCATCGGTGATACCTTATCACAGATCACAGCCGGGCTCGGTCAGCCGCGTCGCGACGTCCGTGACGACGATCGGCCACATCGGCCGAGGCGCAGGGAGGCACGGAAGTTGGACGCGTCGCTCCGCCTCGACCATCTGCAGCGCGTGTTCGGCAAGGTGCGCGCGGTCGATGACCTGAGCCTCGAGGTGCCGAGCGGCAGCTTCCTGACGCTGCTGGGTCCCTCCGGCTGCGGCAAGTCGACGACGCTCTCGCTCATCGCCGGCCTGGACCGCCCCGATGGTGGCCGCATCCTCCTGGGCGAGCGCGACATCACCGCCGAGCCGCCCAACGAGCGGCAGATGGCCATGGTGTTCCAGAACTACGCGCTGTATCCCCACATGACCGCGTACGGCAACATCGCCTTCGGGCTCAAGCTGCAGCATCGCCCCAAGGCCGAGGTCGACACGCGGGTCCGGGCGGTCGCCAGCGTGCTCGACATCGGGCACCTGCTCGACCGCAAGCCGGGCCAGATGTCGGGCGGCCAGCAGCAGCGCGTGGCGCTCGGCCGGGCCCTCGTCAAGGAGCCCGCCGTGTTCCTGCTCGACGAGCCCTTCTCCAACCTCGACGCGGCGCTCCGGTCACGGATGCGCACCGAGGTCAAGCATCTCCACCTCCGGCTGGGCACGACCTCCGTGTTCGTGACCCACGACCAGGAGGAGGCCATGACCCTGTCCGACATCATCGCCGTGATGCGCGACGGCAAGCTGGTGCAGGCCGGCACCCAGGCGGAGATCTACGGGCGGCCCCAGCACCTGTATGTGGCCACGTTCGTGGGCAAGCCCCGGATGGGCCTGCTCGAGGGCACCCTGGTCGCCGAGGGCACCGACGTGGCCTTCGAGGGGCACGGCGTCCGGTTCACGCTCGGCAGCGCGGAGGCCCTGGGCCTCGACGGCACCGCCTCGCCCGAGGTCACCCTCGGCATCCGTGCCGAGGACCTGGCCATCCGCCTCGATGCCGCCGCGCCACGCGGGCCGCGCATGTTCGAGGCGACCGTCCAGCTGCTGGAGCCCATCGGCTCGGACACCTATGTGGAGCTGTCGGTCGGGCCCACGTCGCTCGTGTCACGCGCCGCACCGGACCTGCCGCTGCGGCTGGGCCAGCCAGTCACCGTCGAGGCGTCCGGCCGGATCCACCTGTTCGACCGCGCGACCGGCCAGCGAATCGGTCGCTGAGCGCGGCCCGTCAGCCGCGCAGGCGGTCCCGCACCGCTGGGTTCACGATGGTGGTCGCCCACCCGGTGGTCATGAAGTCGATGGTGGTGCGGCACATCTCCAGCCGCAGGTCCTCGAACGCCTCGATGGAGTAGCCCGCGATGTGCGGCGTGAGCACCACGTTGGGCGCGCGCCGGATGGGCGCGTCCGCCGGCAGCGGCTCCTGCTCGAACACGTCCAGGCCCGCGGCCGAGACGTGGCCGCTGTGGAGCGCCTCGACGAGCGCGTCGGTGTCCACGATCCTGCCACGCGCGGTGTTGACGATGATGACGCCGGGCCGGCACCGCGCCAGGAACGCGGCGTCCACGAGGTGGTGGGTGCTGGGCATGGCGGGCACGTGCACCGAGATGACGTCCGCTCGGGCGGTGAGCCCGTCGAGGTCGACCGGCTCGAAGCCCTCGGCACGCAGCTCGTCGGCGGGACGCGCCACGTCGTAGGCGATGACGTGCATCCCGAGGCCCATCGCGATCCGGCCGAGCGACGCGCCGATCCGCCCGGCGCCCAGCAACCCCAGGGTGCGGCCCCGCAGCCGATGGACGTTGCCCAGGCGCGCCCCGCCCCAACCCCCCTGCCGCAGCTCGGCATGGAGGTCCCCCGCGGAGCGGGCGGTGGCCAGCAGGAGCGCCGCGGCGGTCTCCGCCACGTCGTCGGTGCCGTACGTGGGCGCGTTGGCGACGGCGACGCCCAGCTCGGTCGCCGCCTGCGTGTCGATCTGCTCGAAGCCGACGCCCCAGCGGATGGCCAGGCGCACGCTCGGCAGCGCCTCGAGCACCCGGCGGTCGATGGTGGGCTTCCAGGCCAGCCACAGCACCTCGGCGCCGCCCGCGCGCTCGATGATCTGGTCCTGCGTCTCGCACGCGCCCAGCACCAGCGAGCCACCGCTCGACTCCAGCGTCGCCCGCTCCACCGCATACGGCTCGAGCTCCGGGCTGGGGTCGACCTGGAAGACGCGGAACGACACGGCGAGCCTCCTGCGGATCGTGACGCGGCCGACGCCGCCGGGCCTGCTCGTGGCGTCGACGGGCTGATATATGATCATAGCCCGTACCGTGCGCTGGAGCGAGATGGACGAGCCAGTCCCACGCCGCACCTTCGTCCGTCGGGTGGCCACGGACGCCGTCCACGACGCAGGCCAGATCGCTGGGCTGACGGGGGTTGCGGCTCGCATGGTCACACAGGGCATGATCGAGCTTGCGAGCCCGTCGGGCGGCGACGCCGAGCGCGTCACGCCGACCACCGGACGGGCAGGTGCCACGCCCACGCCCGCGGTGCCGGAGGCCCAAGGGTCGAGCGATGCGACGGCCGGGCAGACCGCCGCGCCGCCGCGGGCCGTCGCGGCCACCGCCGCGCCCCGAGCCCGCCTCGGCGCGGACATCGAGGCGCTCCTGGCTGCCCGGGACGGGTGGTGGGTCGCGGTCAACCGGCAGGTGGCCGGCCCGCTGGTCCTGCCCGCGAGGCTGCGATGGACCGACGGCCGCGTCTGGGTGCCGACCCGCGCCGGGTCGGCGCTCGCGCTGGCGGTGGCTGCCAACGCCCACGTGACGCTCCTGTGGGACGAGCACGACACCAGCTCCCGCCTGCTCGTCTTCGGCGACGGCGTCGTCACGGTCCGTCATCCGGACGATGCGCCCGCCGATGGGCCGGCCGACCCGGAGGCGGTCAGCATCGCCATCGTGCCCAGCCACGCGATCCGCGTCCCCGCGTGACCACCGGCTGGCTGTTCCACGACATCCGCCTCATCGACGGCGTCGCGGATGCGGCGCGCATGCCCATGGACGTGCTCGTGCTGGGTGACCGGATCGCGGCCGTCCAGCCATCCGACCCGGCCCGGCGCGCCTCGATGCTGGCCGAGCGGGGGCTGGATGGCGCTGGGCTGGCGCAGCTCGACGGCGCTGGCCGGACCCTCCTGCCCGGCCTCGTCGACTGCCACGCGCACTACCTCCTCGACGCCACCGCCCCCGTCATGTTCGAGCGGGAGGAACGGGACCCGGACGGACCGGTGGTGCTGCGGGGCGCCAGGGCAGCACGACAGGCGCTCGAGGCGGGCGTCACCTCCGCGCGCAGCGCGGGCGCGCCACGGGGCCTCGACATCCCGCTCGCCGCGGCCATCGCCGCCGGCGACGTCCCGGGGCCACGGCTCCTGCCTGCGGGGCCCGCCATCACCATCACGGGCGGTCACGGATGGCGCTTCGGCATCGAGGCCGACGGCGAGGCTGCCCTCCGCCGGGCGGTCCGGTCATGCGCCCGGGATGGCGCGCGCGTCATCAAGGCCATCGCGAGCGAGGCCGCCATGCTGACCACGTCGCTGGCCGGCGTCCAGGAGCTCACCGAGCACGAGCTGCGGGCGATCGTGGACGAGGCCACGCGGCTGCGATGCCGCGTGCTTGCCCATGCCCAGGGCAGCGACGCGGTGCGTGCCGCGGCGCGAGCCGGGGTGTCCAGCATCGAGCACGCGTTCCTCGCGGACGAGGCCGCGCTGGAGGTCGTGGCCGAGGCGGGCAGCGTGCTCGTCCCGACGCTCACGGTGACCGACGTCTGGCGCTCCCTGCCCGGCCGGAGCGACGACCAGCGGGCGCGGCAGTCGATCCTCGAGCCGTTGCATCGCCGCTCGTGCGAGACCGCCATCCGGCTGGGCATCCCCGTCGCCGCCGGCACGGACACGGGCGTGACCGGGGTGCTGCCGACCATGCTCGCGCGGGAGGTCCGACTGCTGCATGAGCACGGCCTGGACGCGATGGCCGCGATCCGAGCGGGGACGTCCGCGGGCGCACGCCTCCTGGGCATCGACGACCTGACGGGACGTGTCGAGGTGGGGCTCCAGGCCGACCTCATGATGGTCGACGGGGACCCGCTCGCCGACCTGCGTCGACTCGAGGCGCCGCTCCTGGTCCTGCAGGGCGGACATCGCTGCGACGCCGGCGTGGCGGGCGTGCGACGAGCGTCGTGACCAACCTGCAGATCAAAGATCATTGACCAACGATCAGCCGACTGCTACGGTCCCGGCTCCGGCGTGGCAGTGCCAACGCGGAGCACCGGAGTGGGGGGGTCGCCGCACGGGATGGCGGTAGGACAGAGCGTCGGACGCGCCTCCGGCGTGGTCACGAGACGGCTTGATCGGCTGGGCGACCGGAGCTTCGCACTGCTCATCTCGGTCCCAGCGCTGCTGATGGTCGCGGTGTTCGTGCTGCCGCCCGTGCTCGCCGCGTTCGGCCTGTCGCTGTTCCGGATCGAGCTCCAGAAGGACGACAACACCCCGTTCGTGGGGCTGTTCAACTTCGTCACCCGCCTGCCGATCGACGACATCGCGCTCCAGGCGATCCCGCGCACGCTGGGGTTCGCGGCCGCGGTCACCATCGTGACCATCCCGCTGGCGCTGCTGACCGCGCTCATCCTCAACCGCGCGTTCCGTGGCTCAGGCCTGTTCCTCATGGCCGTGCTCACGCCCTGGGCCGTGGCGTCGGTCGTCACGGGCGTCATCTGGCGCTTCATCTTCGACACCCATCAGGGGATCATCAACGGGATCCTCATCGGCCTCGGGCTCATCCACGACCCGGTCAACTGGCTCGGGGACAGCACCAACTCGGTGATCATCGCGATCGTGGCCACCGCCTGGCGCTCCATCCCGCTGGTCACGCTGCTGCTGCTCGCCGCGCTGCGGACCATCCCCGGCTCGCTGTATCGCGCGGCGCGCATGGACGGCGCGTCCAGCTGGGAGACCTTCCGGTTCGTGGTGCTGCCGGCCATCCGCCCCACGGTCATGGTCATCGCGGTGCTCCAGATCATCATCGGGCTCCAGGTGTTCGACCTGCTGTTCAGCCTCACCCACGGGGGCCCGGGCTATGACACCTACGTGCTCATCTACTACATCTACGACAAGGCCTTCAACGACCTGAGCCTGGGATACTCCGCGGCGCTCACGGTCGTGCTGTTCCTGATCATCGTGGCGTGCAGCCTGCTGCTGCTGCTGCTCCAGGTCCGACGACGACGCGACGTGCCGCCGGACGTGGAGTCCGATGACGAGGTGCTCGAGCCCGCCCTGCGCTTCGAGGCGACCCCAGCCGAGGACGATGCGTTCCAGGCGCTGGCCGGGCGTCGCTATCCCACGGCCCCACGGCGCAGGCGCATCCGCTTCCCGCCGTGGGTGGGCAAGGTCGCCTTCGGGGTGACCACCGCGGCCCTGTTCCTGTTCTTCGTGTCGCCCATCCTGTGGAGCGTCATCGTCAGCGTCCAGCAGTACTCGGCCATCGCGGAGCTGCCACCCAGGCTCAGCCTCAACCTCTGGTTCGATGGCTACTCCACGATCCTCAACGACCCGAGGTGGTTCGGGTCGCTGCTGGTCAGCCTCCAGGTCGCCATCATCACCACCGTCGTGGTCATCGCGCTGTCGGCGCCGGCCGCCTACGCGCTCGCGCGCTTCGACATCCCCGGCAAGCGCGGCATCCTCATCGTGCTCGTGTTCACCCAGATGGTGCCGGCCATCGTGATGGCCATCCCGCTGTACAAGATCATGAAGTCCATCGGCGTGACCGACTCGGTGCTGGCACTGGTGCTGGTCAACGTGGCCTTCTGGGTGCCGCTCGTGGTGTGGCTGCTGCGCAACTTCTTCGCGGACGTCTCGATCTCGCTCGAGCGCGCCGCGCGCATCGATGGCTGCTCGCGGCTGGGCACCCTGTTCCGGGTGGTCGTGCCGGCCGCCGCACCGGGCATCGCGGCGACCGCCATCCTGCTGCTCATCGGCACCTGGAACGAGTTCCTGTTCGCCCAGATCCTGGGGCAGAAGAACGCGGTCACCATCACCCGGATCATCGTGAGCACCAACTCCTATGGCTTCAAGGAGACGCTCAACCAGCTGCCGCCCCCCAACATGCTCGCCTCAGCCGGCCTCGTCGCCGTCCTACCCTGCCTCCTGCTCGTGCTGTTGTTCCATCGGCGGATCATCGCCGGCCTAACGGAGGGGCTCGTGAAGGGCTGAAGCGGCGGAAGATGCGTCCGGTACGCGGATCGGTCCCAGGTTGCGTGCCCGCCGGAGCGGGCGACATGAGGAGGCCCCGGAATGTCCGAGTCGAAGCAGGAGCGCCTGCTCGCACGCCCCGTCACCCGTCGACAGGTCCTGGCCGGCGGGCTCGCCGCCGGTGCGGCCGCGTTCGTCAGCGCGGCAGGCGCCTCGCGCGCGCTGGCCCAGTCGCCGTCCCCGTCCCCCGCCCCCACACCCGTGCCCAGCGGCGACGGCTCGTTCGCGGGCGTCGTGCTCCAGGGCTTCTCGGGTGGCTACTCGATGCCCGCCGAGCACATCGGCCTCGACGCGTGGGCCGGCGCCACGGGCGGCAACGCCGTGTTCACCAACGTGCCGTTCACCGAGAAGCCGGCGGTCATCGCGGCGATGATCTCCACCCAGGATTCCAACTGGGACACGCTCTACACCAACGACAACTTCATGGCCCGGTTCGGGGCGCGGCTGCTGACGCCCACCTCCGACTGGTACGCCACCGACGACCTGAGCGACTTCTACCCGTCCGCGCTCGCCACCTACACCGCGAGCGACGGCGTGCTGCGCGGCCTGCCCATCCACTACGACGGGTATGCCTCGGGCTACAACCAGGACCTGTTCGACAAGATCGGCGTGTCCACCCCGCCCACCACCTGGGCCGAGCTGTTCGCCCTCGCCCCCAAGTTCATCGAGCAGGGCATCATCCCCAGCATCCAGCCATGGAACGCCACGGATGGCACGTTCGGGGCGTTCTACTGGAAGCAGATCTACAACTCGCTGGGCCACCCCATGTTCAGCGATGACCGGACCCAGCTCATGTTCGACGGGCCGGAGGGCCTCAAGGCGTTCCAGACCGTCCAGGACGGCATCACGTCGGGGTTCTGGGACAAGAGCTACATGAACCTCGCCAACGAGCACAACGCGTTCGTGGAGTTCAGCAAGGGCAACACGGCGTTCCTCATCGTGGGCGCGGACTCGGTGCCCGAGGCAGGCTCGCCCATCGAGAACTCGTTCAAGCTCATGGCCAACCCGGGCATCGACCCGGGCACCACCGGGTCGGTCAACGGCAGCGACGGGCTGGCCCTGAGCAGGTTCAGCCAGCAGATCGCGCCGGCCTCGAGCTATCTCGCGACGCAGTTCTCGCAGCCCATCGCGCTCGCGGTCGCGCTCTCGCCGACCCACTACGCGCCAACCCGCGAATCGGTGCTCAACAACGCCGACGTCCAGGCGGCGAACGCCACCAAGGTGCCCGTCTGGGCCAAGCAGGCGACGGGCTCGCTCAACCTGTGGAGCACGCCCTACGACTACACCCCGGTGTTCGACGACGTGATGGCCAAGATGGTGTCGGGCTCGCTCGATGCGGCGGGCGCACAGGCCGCGGCGGTCGAGGGGGTCCAGAAGGTCATCCAGGAGTGGCTCCTGGCCTGACCTCTCCCACGTCGCGTCGTCGTTCGTGCGGCACACTCGGAGGACCATGTTCGCGACCCTCGTGAGCGGCTACCCCATCGACCCGCTGCCGGGCGGCGTGGACGACCTGCGCGAGGCCCGTCGCCGGCATGCCGAGGGCTCGCTCGACGACGTGACGTACGACGCCTTCGTCGACGCCTGGGTCAGCTCCGTGGTCGACGAGCAGGTCGGCTCGGGCCTGTCGCTCGTGTGCGATGCGGAGGCGCGCTGGGTGGATGGCCAGCTGGGTCTGGCCCGCGACCTGCTGGCGGGCCGGACCAGCCCGCAGGACGTGGTGGCCGCCTGGCGCGTCGCCGACGCCGCCTCGGACGTGCTGGTCAAGCAGGTGCTCCCGGGTCCCTGGAGCAGCGCGCTGGCGCTGGCGACGCGGCCCAGCGACCGCTCCGCGATGCGTCGCGACCTGACCGACGTCCTCGCCGAGACCGCCCGCCACCTGGTCGCCGAGCGCTGTCACCTGATCCAGCTCGACGAGCCCGCCGCGGCCCGGGCGCCGGGGTCGCCGGAGGGAGCCGGCGAGGACCTCGTCGAGGCGGTCGGACGGTTCGTGGGGCAGCTGCCCACGGGCGCGAGCGTGTGCGTCGCGCTGCCGGGGGGCGCGCCCCGCCCGGAGCTCCATCGTGCCATCGCCGCGCTGCCCGTCCAGAGCGTGCTCGTGGACGTGACGGACGGACCGGATGGCTGGCGCTGCATCGACCGGCTCGCCCCGGACCAGGGGGTCGTCGTGGGCGCGCTCGACGCCACGACGCCCGTCACGGACGACGCCGAGATGCTGGTGTGGGCCGCGGCGCTCGCGGCGCGCATGGGCGACCGGGGGCATGCGCGCGTGGGCATCGCGCCCTCGGGCTCGCTGGTGGGCCTGGAGCGTCATCGGGCGCGTCGCAAGATCGAGCAGCTCGGGCTCGCGGTCCGGCTCGCCGCGATGGGCCCGCTGCAGGCCGTGGCCGAGGCGCTCCAGCCCGACCCGGCCAACGCGCGGATCCGCGGCCTGCCGCAGCTGTATCGGGACTGGCAGGAGGCCACCCATGGATGACCGCGGGGAGCAGGCGGCACGCCTACACTTCGAGCCATGAGCCGACCCTGGGACGACCCGCAGCTGACCGGCGCCGGCCGGGTGCGGATGCACTCGGTGCCCCACGACGACCGATTGGACCTCGACGGCACCTGGCGCTTCCAGCTGCTCGCGTCGCCCGAGTCGCCCCTCGGCGATGTGTGGCGCGACATCACGGTGCCGGGCGTCTGGACCATGCAGGACACCGGCGACCTGCCGCACTACACCAACGTCCAGATGCCCTTCGCGGAGCTCCCGCCCAGCGTCCCCGCGGCCAACCCCACGGGGGTCCATCGGCGGACGTTCCGGATCCCCCGGGGCTGGAAGGGCAGGCGCGTGGTGCTGCACGTGGGCGCCGCGGAGAGCGTGCTCATCGTGGAGTGCAACGGGCAGCCGGTGGGCATCGGCAAGGACTCCCACCTGGCGTCGGAGTTCGTGCTCACGCCGTATCTCCGGACCGGGGACAACGAGCTCACCCTGACGGTCGTCAAGTGGTCCGACGCCTCCTTCGTCGAGGACCAGGACCAGTGGTGGCACGGTGGCATCACCCGCTCGGTCTACCTCTACGCCACGGCACCCACCCATCTCGCGGACATCCGCGCCGACGCCGGGCTCGCCGACGACCTGACGACGGGGACGCTGGACCTGCACGCCATCGTGGACGTGGGGGCCTTCGCCGCCCCGGGCTGGACCGTGCAGGCGCGGCTCCACGGCCATGGCCTCGACCTGCGGGAGGTGCTGGAGGTCGCGGCCACGCCCGCCACGGACGCGGGCTCCCACTTCTCGTGGACCCCCGCGGACCGCGAGCTGGTCTGGGGCATCGGCGCGGGCGAGCCGATGGACGCCGACCAGCGCGCGCGCTTCGCACAGCTGCACGCGCTGCTGGTGCCGCCGCTCGACGGGCTTGCAGCCTGGACGACCACCATCCCCGATGTGCTGCCCTGGTCCGCGGAGCTGCCCCGCCTCTACGACCTCGAGCTGACGCTCCGTGACCCGGACGGGGAGGCGGTGGAGACGGCCGCCATCCGGGTCGGCTTCCGACGCGTCGAGATCGTGGGGCTCGACCTGCTGGTCAACGGCCAGCGGGTGCTGTTCCATGGCGTCAACCGCCACGACTTCCACCCGGAGCGCGGCCGAACCAGCACGCGGGACGAGCTGCGCGCGGACCTGGTGCTCATGAAGCGCTTCGGCTTCGACTCGGTGCGCACCTCGCACTATCCCAACGACCCCGCGTTCCTGGAGCTCACCGACGAGCTGGGGATGTACGTCATCGCGGAGGCGGACATCGAGTCCCACGCGTTCTGGGGCACCCTGTGCGACGACCCGCGCTACCTCGCCCAGTGGGTCGAGCGCGTGGCCCGGATGGCCCAGCGCGACAAGGACCATGCATCGGTCATCCTGTGGTCCCTGGGCAACGAATCGGGCTACGGCGCCAACCACGATGCCGCGGCCGCGTGGCTGCGTCGCTATGACCCATCACGCCCGCTCCACTACGAGGGCGCCATCCGCTTCGGCTGGGCCAGCGACCAGGGCGTCAGCGACATCGCGTGCCCCATGTACCCGCCCATCTGGGCCATCGTCGCGCACGCACGGTCGGGTCGGCAGCGCCACCCGCTGATCGTGTGCGAGTACTCGCATGCCATGGGCAACAGCAACGGCACCCTGGCCGAGTACTGGGAGGCCATCGAGGGCACGCCCGGGCTGCAGGGCGGCTTCATCTGGGAGTTCCGGGACCACGGGCTCGCGCAGCGTCTCCCGGATGGCAGCACCCGGTGGGCGTACGGCGGGGACTTCGGCGACACGCCCAACGATGGCGACTTCGTGGTGGACGGCCTCACCTGGCCCGACCGCGAGCCCAAGCCCGCCATGTGGGAGCACCACGCCATCGCCACGCCGGTGCGCATCGCGCTGGGCGGCGCCGCCGACGTCGCGCGGGGCGGCATCGAGCTGGAGAACCTGCGCTGGTTCCGGGACACCGGTTGGCTGGTGGTCGGCTGGTCGGTCGCGCGGGACGGCGAGGAGCTGGCCGCGGGCGAGCTGCCGATGCCCCGCATGGCACCCGGCCGGACCGGGCGACTGACGCTCCCGCCCGAGGCCGTCGAGGCGATGGCCGCCGACCCCGGGCAGCCCGGCGAGCGCTGGCTGACGCTGTCGTTCCGGACCGCCGCGGACGAGCCGTGGGCCGATGCCGGCCACGAGGTCGGCTGGCAGCAGGTGCGGCTGCCCGGCGAGCCCGTGCGGGCCGCCGCCCAGGTCGACCCGGATGCGCCCAGCCCGCTGGACGCCGACGGCCAGCTGGTGCATCCCCTGCTCGCCACGTCGCCGTCCATCAGCCTCTGGCGCGCACCCACCGACAACGACCGGATCCTGGGCATCGGCGCCGCGTGGCAGGCCGCGGGCCTCGCTGCCCTGGAGCGTCGGCTGGTCGGCGTGGAGCGCGTCGATGACGGTTGGCTGGTGACCGCGGACCTGGTGACGGGCGGGGGCGTGACGGTCCGCCACGAGCGGATGGTGCGGGTGCTCGAGGGTGGCGGGCTCGCCGTCGAGGAGCACCTGGTGGTGCCGGACGAGCTGGACGACCTGCCACGCGTGGGCACGACCTTCGAGGCGCCACCTGGCCTCGACCGGGTCACCTGGTTCGGTGCCGGGCCCCACGAGACCTACCCCGACCGGCGCCTCGCGCCCATCGGTCGGCATCGCTCCACCGTGGACGGCCTGGTGGTGCCCTACATCTGGCCCCAGGAGAGCGGCGGTCGGGCGGAGGTGCGCTGGCTGGAGCTGGTGGGCCCGGACGGTCGCGGGATGCGCATCGTCCTGGACCGGCCACGCCAGACGTCGGTGCTGCCCTACCGGGCCCAGGACCTCGCGGCCGCCGACCACCAGGAGGACCTCGTCCCGCTCGACCGCGCGGTGGTCCACCTCGACGCCGCCCATCGGGGCGTGGGGACGGCGAGCTGCGGCCCCGACACGCTGCCGGCATATCGCATCGCCACCGGCAGCCACCGATGGGCGTGGTCGCTGGAGCCCATCGGGCAGGATCGGCCGGCGCGCTCTGCTCGTGCCCGGCGCGCCACCGGGACGGACGCCGCTGGTGTCAGCCGGCCGGCAGGTCCAGCACGTCCGACGACGAAGCCGGCGCGGACGGCTCCGGCGAGCCGTTCCAGGGCGAAGCCGAGGGAGACGGCAGCCCCACGGTCGTGAGCTCCGCGTGGAGGTCCACGGTGACGTATCGGCTCGTCAGGGCCGGGTGGTCAGGAACCCGTCGATGTCCACGCGGCCCACGTGCCCGCCTGCACGCTTGACCTGACGCACCTCGATGGTGTGTGTCCCGTTGGCGAGGCTGCGGGCGAACACGATTCGACGCATCGACGTCCGCGACGCTCGGAGGTCGACGGTCGCCACCGTGCGGCCGTCGATGGCGATCCGGACGCGCCCACGACCCGGACCCGTGGTCGCCAGCAGCGCCACCTGGTCGCCCGTGAACGTGAGGCGCGCGTGGCTGCCTGCACGCGTGGAGGTCGTCGTCCGGCCGTCGTAGGCGCCCGAGGCGCCGCGGCGTCGCCACGCGCTGGAGTAGCGGATGGCGCTCGCGTCGTCGTCGAGCAGCCGGACCGTCCGCTGGAGCGCATGGCTGGCCATGGTGCCGCCATCGGCATCCTGCGCGCGCACGACGACCTCGCAGCGCTCCCCCGAACGGGCGCGGAGCGAGGCGTGCTCGCTGCCCGAGGAGGACAGCCCGGTGAGCGACGTCGAGAGCGAGAGGACCTCTCGGTCGTCGCACTGCACCACCACGGACTTGGTGGCCACCGTGGCGAGCGTCCCGCTGAGCCGCCACTGGGCGCGCAGCGGGATCCGTCCGCCCGAGGTCACCGCGTCGGTCGTGATTCGCAGCGACTGCACCCGCACCTGCGGCTCGCTGGGCAGCAGGCGGATGGTGTCGCGGAAGATCGGCCCCGTGGTCCCGCGGGCATCCCGCCCCTGCACCCGGACCGTGCGCACGCCGGGCTCGCCGGCGAGCGTCACCGTCGCCGCCTCGTCCCGGGTCTGCCATGGGCCCCAGCCACCGCTCGCCTGCGTCGACGCCCGCACCAGGACGCCGTCGACGCCCCGCAGCTGGACCCCGAGCTCGCCGCCCGCGGTCTCGGCGGCGTCCCCTGCCACGACCATCGGCCGCGACTTCCAGGGCGTGAGCGAGGCATATCGGAACACGTTCCCGTCCACCGTGCGGGTGCGATCGGGGTCGCCAGGCTGCGGATCCGGGATGGTGCGGGTGCCGTGCTGCCAGAAGTCCCACGTGGTCCAGCCGACCGGGATGTGCGGGCTGGAGCAGCCCCAGCAGGCGACCCACAGGGGGTGGTCGCCAAAGGACGTGTCGCCACCGGTCACCTTGCCCCACATCGACCTCGAGGTGTAGACCATGACCATCCGACCCGTCCGCTGGAAGACGCGGTCGACGAAGGCGCGGAGCTGCGTCCTGGCATAGGCCTGGTTGGCCTTGCCCATGGACGCGAGGCACTCCACGTCGACCACGGGCGGCAGCACGTTCATGTCCGCCTCGGCATCCCGCATCGCCTTGACGAACCAGTCGGCCTGTTCGACGCCGTCCTTGCGGTAGTCGAAGAAGTGGTACGACCCCAGGAACAGCCCCGCGTTCCGGGCGTCCCGGACGTGGCGGGCGTACCAGGTGTCCAGCACCGACGTGCCCTGGGTGGCCTTGGTGAACACGAACCGGACGCCCGCCTTCGCGGCAGCCTCCAGGTCCACCTTGAGCTGGTACCGGCTGATGTCGATCCCGGCGATGCCGGCCGGCGTCGCATCGGCGAGGTCGGTGGCAACGGGCACGTCGGCACCCGCGACGAAGGCCGTCAGGCCGCTTCGGCCCGCGACCCCGTCCAGCGCACCCTGGGGTTCCACCACGGGTGACGGGATCGGGGTCGGGGTCGGGGTCGGCGTGGGCGTCGGGGTGGGCAGGCAGCCGTAGGTCGCATCGGCGGTCATGCCCGGGACCTCGTCGGTCTCCAGGTACGCGGCACGCCCGGCCGGCACCAGCAGCCCCTGGCTGACGATGCTCAGTGTCGCGGCGAGCGCCATGACGATGGTCGCGGCACCGGCGGCGCCTCGCACGCCATGCCTCGACCGGACCCTACGGGGCACGACTCCCTCCAACGCGGACCTCGGTCCCGCGCAGTATCCCCCGATCCGTCCAGCCCCCCGACCCACCCGAACGTCCCGGCCGGCGTGGGCCCGGCGGGCCACCCGGGACGGACGACGTACGCCGGGTCGGGACACAGGTCGGGCCGATCATGCGGCGACAGGTCCTGCCGCGCCCCCTCGGCCTGATCGCACGATGCCGCCATCGACGCGCACATGCATCCCCACTCACCTCGAAGGAGCCTCCCATGACCGCATCGCTCGTCCTCGACCAGCCCGTCGCGACCCCTCCGCTGCAGTCCGCATCGGCATCGGGGCGGGCTTTCGACCGGTTCCTCGCGGGTCTCGCCGGCCGCGTCGAGCTGCCCGGCTCTCGGACCTGGGACCAGGCACGCCGGTCGTGGAACCTGGGCTACGACCCACAGCCCCTCGCGGTGGTGCGCGCGGCTGACGCCGTGGATGTGGCAGCCACGGTCCGGTTCGCGCGGGAGCACGACGTCCCGCTGACGGTCCGGAGCGGCGGCCACAGCCTGGCGGGATACTCCGCCGCCGATGGCGCGATCCTGCTCGACCTGGGCAACCTGCGGACGCTCGACATCGACCCGGCGGCCCGCATCGCGATGGCAGGGCCTGGCCTGCGCGCCGGCGAGTACTCGGTCGCGGCGGTCGCCCATGGCCTGGGCACGTCGTTCGGCGATACCGGCTCGGTGGGCCTCGGGGGTCTCGTCACGGGCGGTGGCATCGGCTGGCTGACGCGCGCGTATGGCATGACCATCGACTCGCTCGTCGCGGCGGACATCGTGACGGCGGACGGCGAGCTTCGGACCATCGACGCGGAGCACGAGCCGGAGCTGTTCTGGGGGCTCCGGGGCGGGGGCGGCAACCTGGGCATCGCGACCCGGTTCGCGCTGCGGCTGCATCCCGTCGACCGCTTCCTGGGCGGCGCCATCGCACTGCCCGCCACCGTGGACGTGGTGCGCCGGGTGATCGAGGCCGCCGACGCGGCTCCCGAGGGGCTGACCCTCATCCCCTCGCTGATGCGCATCCCGCCGCTGCCCTTCGTGCCGGCGGAGCATCACGGCAGGCCATCGCTCGTGGTGCTCGTGGCGTGGGTGGGCGACCCCGAGGCCGGCCAGCGGGCGCTGGCACCCATCCGTGCCATCGCGCCGGCGCTGGGCGACATGGTCGCGCCGATGCCCTATCCCGCCATCTACGGCCTCACCGAGGAGGCCGGCAAGCCGACCGTCGACGCGTCACGCTCGGCCTTCCTGTCCGACCTCGACGACGCGGCCATCGCGGGCATGATCGAGGGCATCGAGACCTCGACCGCGGAGATGACCATCATCCAGCTGCGCGTGCTGGGCGGCGCGATGGCGCGCGTCCCCGCCGATGCGACCGCGTTCGCGCATCGGGATGCGCGGATCATGCTGGTGGCCATCGCCGCGACCTCGGACCTGGAGCGGCGGCCCGCCAACGAGGCATGGGCGACCCGGATGCTGGAGCTCGTCGCGCCGCGGGCCACGGGCGTCTACGCCAACTTCCTGCATCGCGAGGGTCCGGAGCGCGTCCGTCAGGCCTACCCGGGCGCGACCTGGGACCGCCTCGTGGCCCTCAAGCGCCGCTGGGACCCCACCAACCTGTTCCGGTTCAACCAGAACGTCGCGCCCTCAATCGCCTGAGGCCCTCGGGAGCCCGCACCGACGGAGAATCTCGCGGCGGCCACCGACAGCCGCCAGACCGACGAGGCACGACGCGCGACTGTGCCGCGGCTCGAGGTTCCACCTTGGTTGCGGCCTTGCCCTCGGCTGGGGGCCGGACCGACCGCGTGGAGACGGGGCAATCCCGCGATGCCAGCACCACACAGGGGTGGTTGTAGCCCGCGGTGGGCCCGAGGGGTGGCCGCCCTCGGTCTCCTGAGCGGTGGCTCGGGGACCTTGCCGCTCTTTCGGCACGGACCCTCACAGCCAAGCACCGCCGAGATGGCCTCTTGTCCACAGACTAGGATGAGCGAACGCCCCAGGCCGGGCGTACGTGGTATTGACATCCACTGCACTCGGGAGCAATGTCGGCCATGGCATGCATCATGGATGCGCTTTGGGCTGCATCTAGTGCCGGCCGGCGAGGACGCTAGTGAGTTCACTGCTCAACTCCGACGTGTGGTTCAGGACCGGGCCAGGTGGTTTGTCCACGAAGGTTCGGGTACTGGCAATTGCGATGTCGCTAGTTGTCGCGACGATGCTAGTCATCGCAATGCCACGAGCAGTGCTCGCGGCAGGCTCCTGCGTCAATCCGGGGACGTCTCATCTCGACGGGATGCTCACTCACACACCTACGTACTCGGTGGCGGGCGACATCATGAACCGTCCCGTGAACCTGTGCAGCGGCAAGTCATCGGACGTCAGCGTGTGGTTGATGGTCCAAGGCGATTACAATGAATATGCGCAGGTTGGATATCTCCAGTACACAGGTATAAGTACCTACTACTTCTATGAATGGAACGACGGGAACGGCAACCGCCTCGTCGATACTTTCACTCCATATTGGGGTGCCGGTGAGACCCACCACTACGCCGTTACAATTGCAAGTGGAACTGGCAGGGCGTCGATGTGGTTCGATGGCTCGGTAATCGAGACGACACCGTTCAACGTTCTGACGACCTGGAGTGTTACCCCACGGGGCACCTTCGCGGGAGAGACCCACGACGTGCAAGATGACATACCAGGCACGTCAGACCACAAGGTGCGGTTCTCCAACCTGCGTGAGAGAGACTGTCTGTCGACTTGCGCATGGGACAATCCCTCGGTTGCCAGTATCCACCTCGATGGTGATCTCGCGGCGTATAAGTTCGAATGGGTAACTAACCCGACCTATTTCCGTATCTGGACGGAGCGCTGAGATGCAGAGTATCCATCGCATCCGCATCCTTGCCGCATTCGCCGTGCCGCTGCTGGGCCTGGCAGTGCTGCTCGGCGCGTCGCACGGTTCGACCTTGACTATCGAGCCCCTTCCCGATGACCTGTCCGATGCCCTGGCGGACCATGGGATGCCAAACTCGGCGCTCAGCGATGCCGCGGTGACAGACGTGCTCAGCAAAGGCGTGGGGCCCGAGCAGGCCCTGAAGGCCGCCAACGAGGCGTTTCCCCCCCAGGACGGCGAGCAATCTGCCGTTTATCTGGCCAGGGTCACCAAGTCGGGCCAGCACGTCGATGATGAGAAGTCGCCACTCATGTATGAGGACCGGGCCATGTATGTCGTCCAGCGTACAGGCACCGAGGTCTTCCTCCACGGTGGCGTATCCGTTGACGGCAAGGCCCATGAGGCGGACGTACTCCACGAACGGGACATCTTCATCGATGCCCGTTCTGGCGAATTCCTCTGGGCCTCGAGCTTCAGGTGAGCCACCCGTCGATAGTCGCCGTGATTCGTGCAGGTCTGATCATCGTCTGATGGGTAGGTGACAGGACATCCAAGTCAATCCGGCGACCCCGGGTCACGCACCGTGTGATTCGGATGTGCTGTCACTGGGCCCCCGACGCGTTGATCCGCAGGTCACAGCCGCCGGGGAGCCGTCGAGGGGCTCCGAATGCCTCGGGCAGATGCTTCTGATAGCCGTGCGGCGAGCTAGGAGCCGCCCCAGCATGCCGCTCAGGACAACTGACCCCCTGAGGGAACCCTTTGCGGCCGGCTCCGATAGGACCACTTGGAGTTCATCGATCGTCTGATGCTGACGAGCGGCACCAGACGCTGGCGCGCATCGATACAGATGATGGCCGGGCGCTTGGGCATGGCGGGGCACAGCCGCGAGCCGGACAGGTTCGGTACCCTCCTTGGCACCATGGATGACGCACTCCGGATCAGGCGGGCACGCGCGGACGAGGGCCCGACGCTGGCTCCCATCCTCACCGCGCTCTCCCGACGCTCCAAGGCGCACTGGGGCTACGACCCGGAGCTCCTGCGCCGATGGCTCGAGGACCTGCACATCAGCCCGGAGGACATCGACCGAGACGTGGTGCTGGTGGCCGAGACGGGCGCTGAGCCCGATGCCCAGACCAGGGCCCACACCGGTGCCCTGCCCCGGATCGCGGGCTTCGCGCGGGTCACGCGCGGTGCGCCCCCGGTCGTGACGGGACCACCGCCGGCCCAGCTCAAGGACCTGTGGGTCGAGCCTGGCGACATCGGCACGGGCGTCGGGCGCACGCTCTTCGCGGCAGCCTGCGAGGTCGCCCGGACGCTCCCCGCCACCCAGCTGCTCATCGTCGCCGACCCCAACGCCGAGGGGTTCTATCGTCGGATGGGCGCCCGCCGCATCGGCGAGGAGGCCTCCGAGGTGGTCGACGGCCGGCGCCTGCCCATCCTGCTGCTCGACCTGACGAGACCCGGCCCCGACGCATCGGTCACTTCGGGATGACGATGTCCTCCAGCCCCTCCTCGGGCTGCGGGAACCGCGGGTCGAGCGCATCGAGCGTCTCGCCCAGGATGTGGGCCACGGCGAGGTTGCGGAACCACTTGCGGTTGGCCGGGATGAGGTACCAGGGCGCCCACTCGGTCGACGTCCGCTCGAGCACGTCCTCGAACGCCTGGATGTAGTCGGGCCACAGCTCCCGCTCGCCCAGGTCGCCCGTCGAGAACTTCCAGCGCTTGTCGGGGTCGTCCAGACGCGCCTGGAGCCGCTCCCGCTGCTCGTCCCGGTCGATGTACAGGAACAGCTTGACGATGGTCGTGCCCTCGTCGACGAGCATCCGCTCGAACTCGTTGATGTGGCGGTAGCGACGCCCCCAGACCGACTTCGGGACCAGGTCATGGACCCGCACCACCAGCACGTCCTCGTAGTGGCTGCGGTTGAAGATGGCGATCTGCCCCTTGGGCGGCACGTGCGGGTGGATGCGCCACAGGTAGTCGTGGGCAAGCTCGACAGGGCTCGGCTGCTTGAACCCCACGACGTTGCAGCCCTGGGGGTTGAAGGCGTCCATGACGTGGCGGATGGTGCCGTCCTTGCCGGCCGCGTCGATGCCCTGGAGGACTACGAGCAGCCGATGGCGACCCTCGGCCCACAGGCGCTCCTGGAGCTCGGTCAGGTGCGCCTCGTGCTCGGCCTGCTGGGCGGCGGCGCCCTCCTTGTCCCAGCCAAGGGACTCGCTGGCGTCGAAGTGGTCGAGGTCGACCTTGGAGCCGGGCGCGACCCGCAGCCGGTCGCTCCAGCGGTCCTTGCCACCCTTGCCCACTCCATCAGCCCTCCGAGCCGTCGGGACGGGATGTCCCCTCGGGCCGCAGGATAGCCGCCGCGGACGCGTCCGCGTCCGGATCGTCGGGGAGCGGGGTCGCATCCGGGTCCGCGGGCAGCGCTGGCACCTCATCGCCCCACAGCCAGGCCTCGAGGAACGGGCCGAGGTCCCGGCCCGCGACCTCGGACGCCAGCGCCACGTACTGGTCGGTCGAGGCGCTGCCACCCGCGTAGCGCTCCAGCCAGGTCGCCTCGATGTCCCGGAACGTCTCGTCGCCCACCTCGCGTCGCAGCGCCTCCAGGGCCAGCGCGCCCTGGTCGTAGATGGTCCCGTCATAGGCATCGGCGGGGGTGCGTGGTCGGGCTGGTGGCCCACCCGCGTCCCGGACCGCCTGGGCCTGCCGCTCGATGGCCGTCATCCGCCCGTCGAGGCCCAGCGGGTCGCAACCCGCGTCCGCCGCCCAGCGATGCTCGTACCACGTCGCGTGCCCCTCGGACAGCCACTTCTCGCCCCAGTCGGTCAGCGCGACGGAGTCGCCGAACCACTGG
Organism: Chloroflexota bacterium; assembly: GCA_046328155.1. GTDB lineage: Bacteria > Chloroflexota > Limnocylindria > Limnocylindrales > CSP1-4 > JAFMJV01. The sequence continues at coordinate 27,186 of JAXLXC010000002.1, read as the reverse complement.
TGGGCGACCTCGTGGACCAGCAGCGCCCGCCATCGGCAGGCCGAGATTCGCGGGTCGAGCATCCCCGCATCCGCGAGGACGAGCGTCTGGCCCTCCAGCACGGCGTCGGTCGCGCCGGGCGGCACCAGCTGGACGCCGATGGTCCCGAACGGGAACGGCAGCCCCAGCTCGCCCTCGAGCCAGGCGACCGCCGGACCAAGGTCGTCGAGCCGGTAGCCGGCGATGGGCGCCAGGGCCGCCGGCACCACCGAGCGGGTGCGCGTGCCGTCCGCGAGCATCCCCTCCACCAAGGCCGACCCCCCCACCCCGAGGGCCAGCACGTGGGTCGCCACAGGCGCCCCGGACTGCCACGTGGACGTGGTCGACCCGTCCGCGTCGGCCACCTCCAGGACCCGCTCGCCGGTCGCCACCCCCAGCATCCCCGGCGGCGCGGTGATCCGGACCGTGAAGGTCGCCGTGTCGGACGGGTGGTCGTTGGCGGGGAAGAGCGTGTGGGCCCCGTTGGGCTGCGAGGCCAGGAACGCGCCGCCGTCGCCGTCAGGCAGGAACCCGCGCGACTCGCGGGCGCGGTCGACGCCGGTCCCCAGGAGCGACAGCCCCTCCCCCAGGCGATGGATGCCCACCGGCGCGGCGGTCCACTCGACCTCGATGTCCAGCGCGGTCCCGCTGGGCCGGGCGTCCCCCAGCGGCACGACCAGCTTGCGGCCCAGACCATCCCTCGTGGCGTCCACCGACACCCCGTCCACCCGCACCGACGTCACGTCCGTGGTGGCGCGTGCCAGGTCGAGCGACAGCTCGGCGAGGTCCTGCGTGGTGACCATGTCGAGGCGGGCGGTCCCGACCATGCGGCCATCCGGATGCTCGGCCGAGGGCGACTCCCAGGTCAGGTCGAGGTCGTAGTGGCGGACGTCATAGCCGCCGTTGCCCAGGGTGGGGTAGAACCGGTCGCCCACGGTCCGCGCGCCCACGAGGGCGGGGTCGAGCGACGGGAGCGCGGGCGATGGCGAGGCGCCGCCCGCCACGAACAGGCACACCAGCGCCAGACCCGCCACGAGCGTCGGGCGGCGGACATGACGCGGCCCGCCCCGTGCGGGGGCGGGCCGGTTGACGCGCCCGGGATCGGGACCCGTCACACCATCGCGATCTTGTTCCGGCAGTACCCGATCGCGGGACTGCCGCCGTAGCTCGCGTCGTACAGGTTGTACCAGTGGTCGACGTAGCCCTTGACGCTGCCGCCCGGGGTGTACCAGTAGATGGTCACCTTGATCCGCAGGTAGACCGTGGCACTCGACGCGAACGACCTGGACCGGGTCGTGAAGGGCGCCATGTCACCCGAGCTGTACCCGGGGTGGTCCTCGTAGGCCGTCTTCTTCTGGACGGTCGAGGAATAGACCGTGGTCCACGGGTCGTCGTCGGGGTCGGTGGTCTGCTGGATCCGGAACCGCCAGCCCACGGTCCCGTGCTCGTGGGTGGTGTCGGACGTGGTGTCGTACCACCACGCGCGGGGCGGTCGGATGGTGAACGAGGAGAGCCGGCGACTGCCGCTGGGCAGCTTGCGATAGCTGCAGTCGATGCGGCCGTCGTGCGAGCTGCCGTCGTAGTCCACGAAGTTGTAGTGGGCGTACTGGCCGTGATACTGGTCGTTGGGCGGCGTGTAGGCGGCCGCCGGTGCCACCCCGGCGACGACGAGGCTCACGAGCAGCACCGGCAGCGCCAGCAGCCGACGTGCGGAACCGAAGCTCAGGAACATGGGTGCGGAACCTCCGTGTCGCGGGACCGAGGGGCGCAGCATAGCGGCGACCGTGTACCACGGGAACCACCCGGACATCACCGGTCGGCACCCGCCCATGAGCCATTGGAACCAGGTGATGCCGGCCGGCGTCTGACCGGCGGCGGACACCAGACGGGCCGCCACCCACGACCCACATCGCAGCCACCAGGCAACCAGGTCGGCACGGCAGCCGGCCACCCATCGACAGGAGGTCCCATGTCCACCACCCTCGCCACCGCCCGGCACGCACGCACCCGCTGGCTGGCGGGTGGCGTCGCCGCCGGCATGCTGGGCGCGATGATCGCGGGCGCGTCCATCGCCCCCGTCGCCGCCCAGGACTCGACCACGCCCCAGCACACGCTCAGCGTCAGTGGCACCGGCACCGTCTCGGTGAAGCCCGACATCGCGGACGTCACGGTGGGCGTGACCGTCCAGCGCGACACCGCGGGCGATGCGGCCGCCGATTCCGCGAACGTGATGGACGCCGTCGTGACGGCCATCAAGGGCCTCGGCATCGCCGAGGAGGACATCCAGACCACGTCGCTCAGCCTGTCGCCGGTCTACGACTACGATCGGACCCCCTATCGGCTGGTCGGCTACACCGCCAACAACATGGTCACCGTCACCGTCCGCGACATCACCCAGACGGGCGCCGTGATCGACGCCGCCACGGGCGCGGGCGCCACCGACGTCAACAGCATCACCTTCCGGGTCGCCGACCAGGCGGCCGCGGAGACCGCGGCCCGCGAGGCTGCGGTGAAGGCCGCGCGCGCCAAGGCCGACACCATCGCCACCGCGGCCGGCACCGAGATCACGGGGATCATCAGCATCAGCGAGACCAGCTCGCCGGTGCCCTACCCGGTGTTCTACGGCGAGTCCGCCGCCGGTGCGGCCCGCGATGCCGCTGCCCCCACCCCGGTGCTCACGGGCACGGTCGACGTCGAGGTGGACGTGGCCATCGTCTACTCCAGCCCCTGACCCGCGTGATGGCTCCGGCCATCACGGGCCTCCCTCCCCCATCGCGCCGGGACGTCCTCCCGGCGCGCTGTCATGTCCGGGCCGCGACGCCGGCGCTCGACCGCTCCGCGGCGAGCTCCGCGGCCGCCTCGTCGGGCATCAGGAACCAGCGCAATTCCTGGAACAGGGCGTCCACGTCGAGGTCCGCCGCGGATTGGGGCCGCGTGGCAGGCACCGGCGGCCGCGCCACCAGGCGACGCGCCTCCTCCAGGTGGCCCGCCAGCGCCGACTCCGGGAGCCGGTCGTCGGGGCAGGGATAGCGCATCGCGCCATCGGCGTAGCGGACGTCCCGCAGCGACAGCGGCGAGCGTGCCACGCCCCCGGTGTGCCGCCACAGGCCGCTGGCCGGGTCGAGCCGATACAGCGGCGCCAGCCGCCAGCCATCGGTCGCGACCAGCTCGACCGCATCGAGCAGGTATCGGAACACCGTCTCGCTGACGAAGTAGTTGAAGCTCACCCGGACCCAGCCAGGCTTGATTCCGTCATGCCCCGAGAGGATCTCGGACTCGAACCGGTGCGAGGTCGCGAGGTCGATGCCCAGGAGGCGATGACCATAGGGCCCGGCGCACGAGCAGCCGCCCCGGGCCTGGATCCCGAACAGGTCGTTGAGCAGCGCGACGACCAGGTTGTGGTGGAGCCGACGCTCGCCGTGGGCGACCGTGAAGCTGACGATGGACAGCCGACGGGCCCGATGGTCTCCCAGGATGTGGACCGACGGCACGCGCTCCCAGCGCTCGATGGCCCGCTCGATGAAGGCGTGCTCCCGGGCTCCGATCGCGTCCGCGCCCACGCGCTCCTTGAGCTGGAACACGAGGCCCGCGCGGATGGCGCCCACGATGTCCGGCGTGCCAGCCTCCTCCCGATGCTCCACGTCCGCGAGGTAGTGGTGTGCCTCCTGGTTGACATAGGCGACGGTGCCGCCGCCCACCACCGTCGGCACCCGGTTGCGGAACAGGTCACGCCGCGCCACCAGGATGCCCGGCGTGCCGGGACCGCCGATGAGCTTGTGGGTGGAGATGAACAGCGCGTCCTTGGTGTCGAGGTCGGCCTCGCTGGCGTCCCCGTCCGGCGAGGCGCGGCGGGGCTCCATCTGGATGTCCACGTAGGGCGCCGCGGCGGCGAAGTCCCAGAACGACAGCGCGCCATGGCGATGGAGCAGCACGCTGATGGCGCGCGTGTCCGAGAGGATGCCCGTGACGTTCGAGGCCGCCGAGAACGTGCCGATGCGCAGCGGGCGGTCCGCATGGCGCACCAGCTCCTGCTCGAGGTGCGCGAGGTCGATGCGCCCGTCCGCGTCCTCCCGGATGGTGACCACGTCCGCGATCGACTCGCGCCAGGGCAGCTCGTTGCTGTGGTGCTCGTAGGGGCCCACGAGGACCACAGGTCGCTCGTGGGGCGGGATGTGGTCCCGCAGCCGATAGCGGTCGTCGAGGTCGGCGGGGATTCGCAGACCCAGCACGTCGACCAGCTTGTGGATGGCGCCCGTGGAGCCCGAGCCCGCGAACACCACCGCGTAGCGCTGGGCATCGGCGCCCAGGGCCTCCCCCACGATGGCGCGCGCCTCCTCCCGGAACCGGGTCGTCTGGAGGCCCGTGCCCGACGATTCGGTGTGGGTGTTGGCGTAGCGCGGCAGGACCGCGGTCCGGATGTGGTCCTCGACGAAGCTCAGGCTGCGGCCGGACGCCGTGTAGTCGGCATAGGTGACGCGCCGCGGCCCGAACGGCCCGTCGAGCACCTGGTCGTCACCGATGACCGATGCCCGAACCAGCTCGATGAGCGCGTCGCTGCCCATGCCCTGCCCACCGGGGGCGTCGGCACCGGGATGCGCGATGTGGTCGGCCACCACGCCATCCTAGAGCGTGGCGTCAGACCGCGAGCCCACGGTCAGCGACGATCGGGGACGACGAGGGCCACGATCGAGTCACCCAGGAAGGCGAGGAGCAGCCCCAGCGCCACCTTCCCCACGAGCGATGCCAGGACGAACCGCCGGAACCCGAAGCCCGTGGCCCCGGCCATGCCCGCCGCGACGGTCGTCAGGGGCGTGGGCACGAGCGACACGCCCACGATCGTCGCGAAGCCGTGCTGGTCGAGCAGCCGCTCGAGGCGCGCCCGCGCCGCCTGCGCCCGCTCGCCCGACGTGATGGCCCGCAGCCGCGAGGTTCGGCGATCGGCGGCAGGGGCCGGCGGTCGCTCCGCCGCGCGATGCGCGACACCCTCGCGGGCGGATGCGGCGACCACGTACAGGGAGGTCTGGCCCAGGGCCATCGCGACGCCGCCCACCACGCCCGCCACCAGCGGGTCCAGCGCACCGCCCTGCTGGACGATCATCAGCCAGCCCACGATGCGCAGCCCCGGCACCGGCACGAGCAGACCGCCGTTGGCCACCCAGTTCGTGACGAACAGGCCCGCATAGGCGAGGACGTCCAGCGTGTCGAACAGGAGGAGCAGGAGCCGCGAGGCGCTGATGGCGACTGCGACGACCGCCGCGGCGAGCCCCACCAGCGCCGCGAGGCGGACGCGGCCGGATGTGGGCAGGAGGGCGTCCAGCCGTGCGTCCAGGTCTCGCAGCCAACCCGGCACCCGGTCGCGCTGCGCATCGCCGGTGGGCCTCCCCTCGACCGGCTGGCCCTCGGGGTCGTCGGCTCCCGTCATCGCGGGCGAGGATACGCGGCCACAGGCCCCAGGCGATGCCACCGCCGGACCCGATGCCATCGCCGGACAGGGAAGCGGCCGGCGGCGCGCTCCCAGTAGCACGTCGCCGGCCGCTACGGCAGGAACCTATGGACCCGACCGGACCGCACGGGACACCGGTCAAACGTGACGATACACCATAGATTGACTCACGGGGAAGGGGTCAACCTCGGGCCGTCGAGGCATCCCCCGGCAGCCCCGCATCCCGCGTGCCGGCGCGACCGGCCGCGGGTGGCCCATGCCGCTCGCCCATGGGCAGGTCCGCGGCACGCGACACGTCGGCCCGGCCCGTGCGCAGGGCCTCGCGCGTCAGCTCGAACGCCTCGCGATGCCGGCCCATGCCCGCGAGGAGGTCCGCCAGGCCCGCGAGGGCGCCGCGGAGGGCGGGTCGGCCGCCATCGGCGCGCAGCAGCTCGATGGCGCGCCCATACGCCTCGATCGCCTCCTCGGGCCGACCCAGCGCCTCGTGGCACCGCGCGCCGGTCACCAGCGCGTTGGCCAGGGCGCGCCCGTTGCCCGAGTCGCCGGCCAGCGCCTCTGCCTCGCGAGCCAGCTCGAGCGCCTGCGCGGCGCTCCCGGCCGCGAGCTCGATGCACGCCTCGGTGTCCGCGACGTGCGCCAGCGACGAGCGGTCGCCCTCCACCTCATGGCGTCGTCGCGCATCGGCGGCATAGCCCCGCGCCCGGGCGAGGTCGCCCGCCTGCAGCCACGCCATGGCGAGGTTGTTCTCGATGACCGCCGCCTCGTGCCGCGCCTCGACGCTGCGGTAGAGCGCGAGGCTCTCGACGCCCGCTCGCACGGCCCCGTCGACGTCCCCCGCGGCCGCCCTGCTGGTGGCGATCATGGACAGCAGCGATGCACGCCGGCGGTCGTCGAGGTCGCCCGCGAGCGCCCGCGCATGGTCCAGCCAGGCCGCGGCCGCGGCGTGCTCGCCCTGGTCGGCAGCGACCGCGCCCAGGGCGATGAGGACCCGGATCCGCAGGTCCGCCGAGCTGGCCAGCGCGGGATCGTCCAGGATCTCCCGCAGCAGCACGTGCGCGCCCGTCGCATCGCCGGTCTGGAACCGCGCGTAGGCCACCCAGTAGCCGGCCGTGGCGGCGTCCGCGTCCCGGCCGAGGTCCCGGAACAGCGCCTGCGCCTCGGCCGCGACACCCAGCGCCTCGCGGCCCTGCTCCAGCCGGCACAGCGCCTCGGCGAGGCCGGCGAGCAGCTCGGCGCGCGCCCCGCGGTCCCGGGCAGGCCCCAGGAGCGACCGGAACGCGAGCGAGGCCTCGTGCCAGTCGCCCGATGCCAGGAGCAGGTCCGCCTCCAGGCGGTCCCATCGGTCGTCGCGACCCAGGAACGTGGACGGCGGCAGGCCCAGCCGGTCGGCGATGAAGTCGAGGGCGGCCATCGACGGCTTCGCATGGCCCTGCTCCAGCGCGCTGATGTACGCCTTGGTGTAGCGACCCTCGGCGAGCTGCTGCTGGGTGAGGCCCGCGGCGAGGCGCGCGACGCGGATGCGCGTCCCGATGCGGATGGCGAGGCCTGACTGGTCCACGACCACGCGCCGACGTCGTGCCATGAGGCCGCGGAGTGTAGCGCGTCAGGACCCAGATCGGCCATCCATGGGTGATGACCCGGACGAGTCATCCGATACCGCCGATAGGGTCGGGGTGTCCCTCCTGGTCCGATCGGCCTAGCCTCCGACCGGACGCCGTGTCCGGGGCATCACCCCGTCCTCAGCCGTGGAGAGACCACCATGCGTTCCACACCCCGCAGGGGCCGCTGCCTCGTGGCCGTCGCACTGGCGGCCCTGGCGACGATGGCCAGCGCCGCGAGCGCGCTCGCGGGCGGTGCCCCGGGCCCCTGGCCGCAATAGTCACCCACCCGGGGCGCGCCCTGTCGCGGGGCGCGTCCCCGGGGCGCGTCCCCGGGGCACCCACCGGCTGGCACCATGGGCGGATGCACCCGCACCATGACACCACGTCCCCTCGCGAGGTCCTCGTCAGCGTCGACGTGGAGACCTCGGGGCCCAGCCCGTCGGTCGCCAGCCTGCTGTCGGTCGGGGCGTGCCTCGTGGACGACCCCGCCGATGGGATCTACCTGGAGCTGCGCCCCCAGCCGGACCGGGCATGGGACGAAGGCGCGGCGCGCGTCCACGGCCTCGACAGGCCGCGCCTCGAGCGGGAGGGCCTCCCGGCCACCGAGGCGATGACGCGCCTCACGGCGTGGCTCGACGGGCGGGCCACCGGGGGCCGCCCGGTGTTCGTGGGCCTCAACGCGGCCTTCGACTGGATGTTCGTCGCGGACGCCCTCTGGCGCACCGTGGGCCGCAACCCGTTCGGGCACGCGCCATTGGACCTCAAGGCGCTGTTCATGGGCAGGGACGGGATCGGCGAATGGGCCCGCGCCACGCGCGCCGAGATGCTGCGTCGCTACCCTGTGAGCGAGCCCCACACCCACAACGCGCTGGATGACGCCCGCGAGCAGGCGGCCATCGCCCGCCGGCTCCTCCTGGACCCGCGCTGACGCGCCACACGGCGCCAGGGCGGCTGACCCACGAGTACCCCCCGACCACGGTACGACGGGGTCATGTCGGTGCACCCCTGCACCACAGCACTATCTGTCCTGCGAACACCCCGCGGGTGATCGCGGGGGGATCGTCACCACGGCCCCCGGGACGCGACAGGGACCTCCTCGTCACGGCCTGGGGAGACGGCACCTCCGTCGAACCACCCGGCATACCGACCGGCGGCCTAGGACGGTTCCTCCTCCCCGTCCCTGGCCGCCGGTCTGTTCCTTCCCTCGCGGTCGCTCGCCACCCGTCGCGGTCACTCGGGGACGACGTCAGGCACCCCGATCACGTTGTAGCCGCCATCCACGTAGACCACCTCGCCGGTCACGGCCCGGGACAGGTCGCTGCACAGGTACAGCGCCGTGTCGCCGATGTCCTCGATGGTGATGGGCGTGCGCATGGGTGACACGTCCCGGAACTGGCGGTGGTGCTTCTTGAAGTCCTTGACGCCCGACGCCGCGAGCGTCCGGATGGGTCCCGCGCTCACCGCGTTGACCCGGATGCCGTCCGGCCCGAGGTCCACCGCCAGATAGCGCACGATCGCCTCGAGGGCCGCCTTCGCCACGCCCATCACGTTGTAGTTGGCGACCACCTTCTCCGCGCCGTAGTAGGTCAGCGTCAGGACGCTGCCACCCTGGGTCATGAGCGGCTTCGCAGCTCGCGTGATGGCGATGAGCGAGTAGGCCGACACGTCCATGGCCAGCGCGAAGCCGTCACGCGACGTGTCGCTGAAGTGCCCCTCGAGCTCCTCGCGCTTGGCGAACGCGACGCAGTGGACCAGGACGTCCAGCGTGCCGTGGCGTGACTCCCACGCCCGGAAGACGCGTGCGATGTCCTCGTCGCTCTGGACGTCGCAGGGCTCCACGAAGTCCGCGCCGATGCTGTCCGCGAGCGGCTTGACCCGCTTCTCGATGAGCATCTCGGCTGAGCTGAAGCCCACCGTCGCACCCTGGTCATGGAACGCCTTGGCGATGCCCCAGGCGATGGAGTGGTCGTTGGCCACCCCGAAGATGAGCGCCTTGCGGCCGTCCAGCAGTCCCATCGGTCACCTCCCTACGTGACCGATAGCATGGCACCCGCGACCGCCAAGGGTGCGACCGCCCGATCGACGCCGGGACGTCACCCACGGACCGGATGCGGCGAGCCCGCCCTCCGGATGGGCTGCTGGGTGCCGCCGTTCAGCGCCCGGCCGCCGCCGGTCAGCCCCCGGGCGCCGCCGAGGCCGCGGGGGCCGGCGAGGCGGCCGGGGCGACCACCTCCACCGGCGCATCGGCCATGGTCACGATGGCATCGAGCTCCACGGGCGCCTGGCGCACGCTCACCAGGAGCGTGTGCGGCCCGTCGGGCAGGTTGCGCAGGTTGGTCACCACGCGCCGGGTGCCCTTGCGCAGGACCGACAGGTCGACCGTCCGGCAGGCGCCGGGGGTGGCCGCGTCGGGGTCGACGCACACGTCGATGATCCCCTGCCCCGGCCCGGCCGTCATGACCAGCGCCACCGCGTCGCCCTCCACGGGCACGCGAAGCGAGTCCCCGGGCCGAACGGTCCGGCGGACCTGCTCGCCCAGCGCCCCGTTGCGGGCCTGCTTGGTCCAGGAGCCCTGGTACTCGATGGACTTGTCGGCCTCCTGGATGGTGGTGAGCGTGAACGGGGTCCCCTCGACCCACGGCCCGGGCTCGGCGCCCGTGGGCACGGTGCGAATCCGGAATTGGTAGGTGCCGGGCTTGAGGAACCGGTTGGTGCCGGTCCTCGACAGCGACTTGACCACCGTGCGGTACTTGCCCCAGCCGTTCTTGCCCATCGCCCGGACGTCGAGCTGGTAGCGGGGGCGTCCCTCGTTGGCCTCGCGGCCCGCGGACCAGTCGATGATGAGCGGCAGCCGCCCATCCACGGCGACCGTGGTCTTGCGGATGGACACGCTGGGCGCGGACGGCAGGTCCGACTCGGGGCGCACGTCGATGAGGAACGTGTCGACGCCCTCGGCGCCCTTGCTGTCCGTGGCCACGATGGACACCGAGAGCGGTCCCACGTCGCCGTCGGTCGGCGTGCCCGCGAAGGCGAGCGTCTCCGGGTCGAACGTGAGCCATGCCGGGAGCGGCGAGCGGTCCTCGCGGACCGCGACGATCTCGAAGGTGTCGCCCTTGTCGGCGTCAGCGTCCAGGAACATCGCCGGGTCGAGCTCCAGCGTGAAGCGCTGGGACACCGGGGCGACCTGGTCCGGGATCGGGTCGGACACGACCGGCGGGTCGTTGACGTCCTCGACGGTCAGCGTGAAGCTGCCGGCCGCCTCCTCGCCCACCGAGTCGGTGGCGACCACGGTGATGACCGTCTTGCCGGCATCGGCGTCCCGCGGCAGCCCGCTGAAGGTGCGCGTGGCCGGGTCGAAGCTGAGCCAGACGGGGAGGTCGCCACCGTCGGGGCCGACGGCGCGCAGGCTCAGGCTGTCGCCGGTGTCGATGTCGGCGTCCGTGAAGGCGTCCTCGGAGATGGTCAGCACGAACGGCTGGTCCTGGGTCACCGTCTGGTCGGGCAGCCGCGACACGAGCGAGGGCGGGTCGTTGACGTTGACGATGCGCAGCGCGAAGTCGGTGCTGGCCGATGCGCCGGCCTTGTCGGTGGCGGTGATGGTGATGACGAGCGTGCCCACGTCGGCGTCCCGCGGCACGCCCCGGAAGGTCCGGTCGCTGCGCGCGAACTGGAGCCAGGGCGGCAGGGCGTCGCCGCCCTTCTGGGTCGCGTCGTAGACCAGCGAGTCATCGGAGTCAGGCTCGCTGAACGTGTCCCGGTCGAAGGTGAACGAGAACTCCTGGTCCTGGATCGCCTTCTGCTCCGGGATGGCCTTGACCACCGTGGGCGGATGGTTGACGCGCTCGACGCGCAGCGCCAGGAAGGTCTGCGCCGGCATGCCGGCCGAGTCGGTGACGGTGATGAGCAGGGTCGACTGACCGATGTCCGCGCGGGCCGGCACGCCGGACAGGGTCCGGGTCTGGGCGTCGAAGCGGATCCAGCCGGGCAGCGAGGAGCCATCGCCGTTCGCGACGCTCCACGTGAAGGAGTCGCCGGAGTCGAGGTCGTCGTCCACGAAGGCGTCCTCGGGGATCTGGTACTCCCATGGGCTGTCCTCGGTCAGCTGCTGCTCTGGCAGCTGGCGACCCGTGAGGGGCGCATCCTCGGTGTTCTCGACCGTGATGGTGAACGAGGTGCGGCCCGTGAGGCCCTCGGTGTCGGTGGCGATGACCACGACGCTGATGGTCCCCACGTCGGCGTCGGCGGGCGTGCCGCTGAACGTGTGGGCGGAGGCGTCGAAGCGCAGCCATGCGGGCAGGTCCGAGCCGCCGTCCAGCTGCGCCGACCAGGTCAGTGTCTGGTCGTCGGTGAAGGTGTCGTCCGGGAGCACGAGCTCGAACAGGGCGTCCTCCGCGGCCGTCTGGGGGTCGATGGCGTGGCTGGGCACAGGCGCCCCGGGCACCGGCGGCTGGGCCTGGCCCGCGTCGTCCGCGCCCCAGCAGTCGAGGATGCCGCTGGACACGACGCCACACGCGTGGTCGCCGCCCACGGCGACCTGGGTCAGCAGGGCATCGGCGGGTGCCGGCTCGGTGTCCGCGAGGGGCGCGCCCCAGCAGGTCACGACGCCCGTGTCGGCGAGCGCGCAGCTGCTCGTGGCGCCCACGCCCACGGACACGAAGCGGCCGGTCGGCGGGCTGGCCTGCCCCGCGTCGTTGGCGCCCCAGCAGGCGACGCTGCCGTCGCCCGCGATGGCGCATGCGGTGCGGCCGGCGGCCGCGAGGGCGAGGAACGCACCGGCGGGCGGCGTGGCCTGCCCCGCGTCGTTGGCGCCCCAGCAGGCGAGCGTGCCGTCGCCCGCGATGGCGCAGCCGAAGGCATCACCCACGGCCACGGAGCGATAGGCGCCCGCGGGCGGGGTCGTGCGGCCCGAGTCGCCGTTGCCCCAGCACACGAGGCTGCCGTCGCCGGCGATGCCGCAGGCGAACGCATCGCTGGCCGCGAGCTGTCGGAGGGGGGTCGTGGGGGCGCTCCCCTCGATCGCCGAGCCCCAGCAGCCGACCGTGCCATCCACGCCCAGCGCGCAGCTGGAGTCGTCGCCCAGGCTGACCTGGCGCCACGAGCCACCGGCGGGGTGGCCTGGCCGGCGTCGTTGGCGCCCCAGCAGTACAGCAGGCTGTCGTTGGACACCGCGCAGCTCTGGCTCCGGCCGGAGGCCACGGCCCAGCGACCCACTGGGCCGGGTGCCTGGTCCAGCTCGTCCTCCCACGTCTCGTAGCCCCAGCATGTGATGGTCGAGTCGGGCCGCAGGCCGCAGGTGCTCAGATAGCCGGCCGCCAGCGACAGGAACCGGTCCTGGGGCACGGTCGACTCGCCATAGGCGTCGTGGCCCCAGCACACGGCATGCCCGTCGGGCGTCAGGCCGCAGGTGTGGTTGTAGCCGGCGCTCACGCTGACGAGCTGGTCCGAGGGCACGTCCAGCTGGTCGCTGTCGTCGGCGCCCCAGCACACGGCATGCCCATCGACGGTGATGGCGCAGGTGTGGGAGAACCCGGCGCTCACCGCGATGTACTGGCCGGGCGGCACCTCGGTCTGGTCGTACTGGTCGCTGCCCCAGCACGCGACGCTGCCATCAACGGCGAGCGCGCAGGTGTGCGCATCGCCCGCGGTGACCAGGCGGTATTGGCCCTCCGGCGGCGTCGACTGGCCGTCGTCGTCATCGCCCCAGCAGGCGAGCGTGCCATCGGTGCGCACGCCGCACGTGTGGCGCGTCCCGGCCGAGACGTCCCGGAACCGGTCGGTGGGCGGGCTGGACTGGTCGTCGCTGTCGTCGCCCCAGCAGCGCACCGTGCCATCCGTGATGACCCCGCAGCTGTGGAGGTTGCCGCTCGCGCTGACCACCCGGAAGGTGTCCGGCGGCGGGAGCGATTCGTCGCCGTCGCTGCCCCAGCACCAGGCGGTGCCGTTGGTGCGCAGGGCGCACGCGTGCGACTGCCCCAAGCTCAGGGTCGGCAGGGTCTCCGTGCCTGCGTCGGGGGTGGCCGCGCCCGCGGGGGTCGCTCCACCCAGCCCGAAGGCGGTCAGCATGAGCAGGACGGTGACGACGACGGAGCGCCGGAAGCTGCGGGGCACGACCGCCTCCTGGATCGGGACATGGAGGGCCCTGGGCCGGTCGGTCCGGGTCCGCCGCGGATGATGACGTGCGGTCCGGTGCGATCGACATCAGCCGACAGTCCCACCGCCGATCGTCCGGGCAGTACCAGCCCCGGCCCGCGCGCCGCCGACGCGCGCCCCGGTCAGGGGTCGAGCGTGGAGATGCGCAGCTGCGGCTGGACCACACCCGTGCGGCTGAGGCGCCTGCCATCCAAGCGCACCAGGTCCAGCTTGAGCAGCCAGTCGCGGGTCTCGTCGGGCAGCGTGATGGGCACCTCCAGGTCCCGTGCCTCCCCCGGGGCCAGCCTGCCCAGGGCGACCGACCCCACGAGCCGCCCGCGGGCGCCCGAGCCGTCGAGCACCGGGACCGCGGGCACCAGCCGAGCCTCGAGCCGCCATCCCGCGAGGGCCTGCCGGCCGGTCGCCCGGACACGCACCCCCACGGCCGCGGTGCCACCGGCAGCCACCGTGGAGGGTGCCGCGAGCCTCGAATAGTGGGCCGCCAGCCGCCGCTCCCGCAGCCACGCGACCACGCCGTCGTAGTACGCCGCCGCGATGGCCGTCCGGACGCTGGATGACGCGAGGCGCCGGCGGTCGCCGGGCTGGTCGACGAACAGGGACTCGCCCAGCACCGAGGGCATCAGGGACGGTCGGTCGCCCGCCGTGGCGCCACCCGAGAGCGACACGTACGAGCCCGAGCCCAGGCCACGGTCACGCACCCGCCACGAGCCGTCCTCGAACGCCCGCAGGCGTCGCACCAGCGCGCGCTGGACGGCGCGCCCGAGGGCGGCGTTGCTGGAGCCCCACGGCCGGCGCGTGTCCACGAACGTCTCGGTGCCCGAGGCGCAGTGGCACGCGGTCGCGTTGTTGTGGATGTTGAGGGTCAGGTCCGCGCGCGCCAGGTTGGCGACGTCGAGGCGCGCCACCAGCTCGTCGTGGTGGTCGATCCGGCCGCTCCCGTCGACGTCCGTGGCGGGCCGGTTGACGTCGTGGTCCCCGGTGCGGGTCATGACCACGACCACGCCCGCGCCCTCCAGCATGCGCTGGACGCGGCGCGCGATGGACAGGTTGGCGTCGGCCTCCTCGAGGCTGCCCGAGGTCGCGCCCGGGTCGCTCCCGCCGTGGCCAGGGTTGATGGCCACGACGATCGACCCGGCCGCTGGCACCGGCGGCACGCCGGGTGCCTTGGTCACCCAGCGCTCGAGGACGAGGCGCTCCTCGCCGATGGTGGCCGTGACGCGCAGCCGATACGGGCCGTCGGGCAGCAGCCGCCCCCGCGCGTCGCGGCCGTCCCAGCGGAACGACCAGTCCCCGGCATCGCGCCGGACGTCCGTGGCCAGCAGGCGCACCCGGCTGCCGCCGAAGGTGCGCACCTCCACCCGCAGGCGGGCGCGCTCGGCCAGCCGGACCTGGAGCGTCACGCGCGCTCGCGCGCCGCTGCCGCCCCGGAACGGCGAGCCCGCGACGCTCGCCTCCAGGTCGGGGCCCGCCGCGCGGGCCTGCCTCGTCGCACCGGGGGCCGCCACGCCCAGCAGCAGCACCATGGCCACCAGCAGCGCGCAGGCCCGCGACAGCGCGCGCGGCCAGCGGGGCGCCTCGGCTGGGGTGGACATCCCTGACAGCCTACGCCAACCGGCGGCACGGTCCGAGAGGGCCACCGGCGGCATGACCAACGTCCGCTATCGACCGCCCTCGCCCCACCCGACGATGTCGCAGGACTGAGGGGTCGCCCACGTGCGTTGCTCGGACGCTCGTTGGTGGCCCCTCGTCTCGTCCCGATGCACCCGCATCGCCCGAGCACCGTCTCGCCGGCGCGCTGGGCAGGCGCCGGGTACCCTGTGCATGTCACCAGTCCGGCTCAGGAGGTTCCGTGGGTCCCGAACCCGTCCAACGACGGCGTCTGCGGCGCCGGGACGGCGTCCCCGTGGGCAGGGGGTCCCATCGAGGGCGCTCGCCGCGCCGTCTCCTCGGCGCCATCCTCGCGGTCGGCCTCGCGGTCACGCCGACCGCCGCATCCGCGTCGGGCATCCTGCCCACGGACCCGCGCCAGGCTGCCACCGCCGACGCGCGCGTCTCCCGCGACTGGATCGTGACGCTCGCGCCGGGTGCCGTCGCCCCCGACGGGGTCGGCGTCGGCATGAGGGCCTATCGCCTCGACACCGCGTCCGGCCGGACCGCCGCCCGAGGACGCGCGGAGCGCACCGAGCGCCTCATCGACCGTCTCGAGCGTCAGCGCGACATCCGCGCGGACACCCGGTTCGGCTGGGCGACGCAGGGCTTCACGGCGAGCATGACCAAGGCGCAGGCGGCGGCGCTGCGGTCCGACCCGGCCGTGGCATCCGTGGTCCCCAACGCTCCCGCGAGCATCGCCTCGGACGAGGTGCCCCTGGGCGTCGAGCGCATCCACGCCACCGACGGCGTCGTGGCCGGCGAGGACACGGACATCGACGTGGCGGTCATCGACACGGGCGTGGGGCCCGTGGGCGGTCCGTCGGGGTCGCCCGAGCTGGACATCCGCGGGGGCACCGACTGCCGCCCGGCACGCAGCAAGGGGTACAAGGACGCCGGGTCGTATGCCGACGGCCACGGGCATGGCACCCACGTCGCGGGGACCATCGCGGCGCGTGCCAACGGGGTGGGGGTCGTGGGGGTCGCGCCCGGCGCCCGGGTCTGGTCGGTGCGCGTGTTCGACTCCAGCGGCTCCGGCACCACGGCGTCGGTGATCTGCGGCGTCGAGTGGGTCACCCGGTGGCTCGCGGAGCACCCCGGTCGGCCGATGGTCGTCAACATGAGCCTGCGCGGCCCGGACGACTATCACAGCGCCCGCGCCTGCGACGCCAACGGTCTCGACGCCCGCGACCCCGAGCACCAGGCCATCTGCACCGCGGCGCGTGCGGGCGCCGTGTTCGCGGTCGCCGCCGGCAACGAGTCGGACCTGGCCAGCCGGTACATCCCGGCGCGCTACGTCGAGGTCGTGACGGTGGGCGCCGTGTCGGACTTCGATGGCCTCGCGGGTGCCCGCTCGTCGCGGACCCGGCTGTCCGGCTGCTCGCTGCCCACGGGCACCGAGTCCGACGACCGGTACGCGAGCTACAGCAACTACGGCTCGGCGGTGGACGTGGTGGCGCCCGGCACCTGCGTGGAGTCGCTCGCGCCGAGCAGCGGCACGCGCGTGGAGACCGCGTTCATGACCGGCACCTCCATGGCCACGCCCCACGTCACGGGCACCATCGCCCGCTATCTGGCGGCCCATCCCAATGCCGGCTCGGCGGTCGCGGCACGGCTCCAGGCCTCGGGGAGCCTCGACTGGCGGTTCGCCAGCGACCCCAGGCTGGAGTCCGATTCGGACGCGACCCCGCTGCGCCTGGTGGACGCGGGCGCCCTGCTGTCGCCGACCACGGGCCTGCGCGCCTGGGTGCGCCGGTCGATGGTCACCGCGGGCGAGGGCGTCACCCATCGCACGATCAGGCTGGAGCTCCAGCGCGTGGGTGGTCTCGATGACGGGGTAGGCATCTCGGTCGACGGCTTGCCATCCGGCGTCAGCGTCGCCGCCGGCCCCGCCATCGCGGGCATCCGTGGCGAGGTCGTGCTGGACGTCGATGGGTCCGCGATCGAGGGCGACCATCACCTCGTGCTGCACGCGGATGCCGCGGGCGGGACGAGCGACGTGGACGTGACCCTGCGGATCGATCGCGAGGCGCCCGACGTCGCCAGCATCCGACCCCGCATCACCTTCGGCAAGGGCGGCACGTTCGATGGCAGCGCGACGGTGCGGATCATCTGGTCGGCGACCGACCTCGTGAGCGGCGTCGAGCGGACCGACCTGCAGCGGCAGCGCAACGGGGGCTGGGTGCGCGTCGCGCGCGCCCAGGGCAGCGGTGCCGTGGCACTCACGCTGGGCAAGGGCACGAGCGCCAGGTTCCGGATCGTGGCCCGCGACCGCGCCGGCAACGTCGCGGCCTCGTCCGTGGTCTCCACGCGGCTCCTGGTCCGCGATTCGTCCGCCTCGCGCGTGACCTGGAGCGGGCCCTGGCGGACGCGGCACGTGTCGAGCGCCTCGGGGCGCAGCGTGCGCACCGCACGGGGCGCGGGGGCCCAGGCGACGCTCCAGTTCACGGGCCGCGCCGTGGCCGTCGTGGCCCCGCGCGGCCCGGGCCGCGGCGCCATCGACGTGACCATCGATGGCCGCCAGGTGGCCACCGTGGACCTGTCGGCCTCGCGGACGCAGCCGCGACGCATCGTCTACGCGTCCGGCGCCCTGTCCTCGGGCGACCACGTGATCAGCGTGCGCACCCGCACGGCGGGCACGGAGCTGGACGCGATCCTCGTCCTGGAGTAGGCATGCCGGTCAGCGGCGCAGGGCGCGATACGCCTCCTCGTATCGCGCCGCCGGGACGTCCCACGAGTGGTCGGCGGTCATGCCCCGGCGCACGATGGCCGCCCATCGGTCGCCGTCCTGCCATGCGTCGATGGCGCGGCGCACGGCGCTCGCGAGTGCGCCCGGGTCCGCCGCCGCGAACAGGAAGCCGGTGCCGGCGTCGGGGTCGATGTCCGAGTCGACCACCGAGTCGACCAGGCCACCGGTCGCCCGCACCACGGGCACCGTCCCATAGCGCATCGCGATGAGCTGGCCCTGCCCGGACGGCTCGAAGCGCGACGGCATCAGGAACATGTCCGATCCCGCGTAGATCCGACGGGCGTCGTCGCGGTCGAAGCGCTCGAGCAGCGCGATGCGGTCCGGGTGCTCCGCAGCGAGGCCTCGCAGCCCGGCCACCAGGGTGTGGTCGCCCGTGCCCAGCACCGCGAGGCGGGCGCCCTGCCCGAGCAGCATGTGCGCGGCCTCGGTCACCAGGTCGAAGCCCTTCTGGGGGTCGAGCCGGCCCACCACCCCCAGCACCGGACCGGATGGGTCGAGCCCCAGGCGCCTGCACAGGTCGCGTCGGCAGGCGAGCTTGCCCCGTGGGTCGTCGGCCGTGTAGCGGGCCGCCAGGACCGCGTCGGTGGCCGGGTCCCACACGTCCGGGTCGATGCCGTTCATGATCCCGATGTACCGATCGCCCCGGTCCCGCAGGACGTCATCGAGCCCGGCGCCGTACTCCGGCGTCAGCGACTCCCGGGCATAGGTGGGACTGACCGTGTTCACCAGGTCGGCGGCCCGGATCGCCTCGCGCAGCAGGTCGACGCCCTCGGGCCAGCCCACGTCGGCCGGCAGGTCGAGCGACCACGCCCGCTCGCGCACCACCCATCCGTGATACGCCAGGTTGTGACAGGTGAGCATGGTCCGCGTCCGACCCAGCAGCGGGTCATGGGCGTAGCGGCGTCGGAGCGACAGGATGGCCGGGGCCGCCTCCCAGTCATGCCCGTGGAGCACGTCCACGGGGCGCGCCTCCGCGCGCATCGCCTCCAGCGCGGCCCGGCCCAGCAGCGTGAAGCGGGCGCCGTTGTCGGGGTAGTCGCCCGACGCGTCGCCATAGAACCCGTCGCGGTCGAAGCTCGGCTCGTGGTCCACCAGGCGCAGCCGGTAGCCATCCGCCTGCCCGGTCCGAAGCACCACCGGGACCCTCGCGAACCCGTCCTCGGAACCGGTCGCGGGGTCCACGCCCATGGGCACCGTGAGCGCCAGCGCCTCGAGCTCGGCGGGCGGGCGCAGGCCGCGGTACAGGGGCAGGTACACGTCGACCTCGTGACCGCGCGCGCCGAGCGCCCTCGAGAGGGCGTCGACCACATCGGCCAGGCCACCCGTCTTGGCCCACGGCTCGCACTCGGAGGAGACCATCGCGATGCGCATGGGACCGATGGTAGCGGTGCGCGCGCCCGGCGACGATGTCCCGATGCGCGCGGCTGGGACGCGACGATGCGCGCTGGCGCCGCCCTCGCCGCGCTCCGGCTGGCGCACGCCTGGCGCACCCTCGCCGCGCCCGGCTGGCACGCTGGACCGGTTTAGCTGACGCAGGTCGTGTAGCATCCCCGTTCGTGGCCCGCCAGCCGACCATCCACACGCTGCCCATCTCCACGCTCCGGCTCCCTGCGCAGCTGCATGGGCTCCAGCGCATGGCCTACGACCTGTACTGGTCGTGGCATCCCCAGACGCGCGCCCTGTTCAGCCGCATCGACCGGGCGGCGTGGCGTCGGTTCCGCAGCCCGGTCGCGGTGCTCCAGGCGCGCGCGGACTGGTCGGACCTGCTCGATGACAGCGACTTCATGGTGCAGTACCGGCGCCTGCTCGCCGCCTACGACGAGTACCGCGACAACGGCAAGGGCAGCTGGTTCCAGCGCCACCACGCCGACCAGCTGGATGGCCCGGTCGCCTACTTCTGCGCCGAGTTCGGCCTCCACGAGTCGCTGGGCATCTACTCGGGTGGCCTGGGCGTCCTCGCCGGGGATCACTGCAAGGCGGCCTCGGACATGGCGCTGCCGTTCGTGGCCGTGGGCCTGTTCTATCGCCACGGCTACTTCCGCCAGACCATCGATGCGGATGGCCACCAGGAGCACGCCTATCCCGACCTGGATGTCTCGCACCTGCCGCTCCAGCGGGTGGCGGACAAGGACGGCGACCCGCTGGTGGTCCCCGTGGAGCTGCCGGGCCGCACCGTGCAGGTCGCGGTGTGGCTGGTCCAGGTGGGTCGCGTGCCGCTGCTGCTGCTCGACACCGACACGCCGCTCAACGACGAGGACGACCGGCCCATCACCCATATCCTGTACGTCCGGGGGCGCGAGATGCGTCTCCACCAGGAGCTGGTGCTGGGCGTGGGGGGCGTGCGCGCCCTGCGGGCGCTCGACATCCGGCCCTCCGCGTGGCACCTCAACGAGGGCCACTCCGCGTTCCAGCTGGTGGAGCGTGCGCGCGAGCTGGTCGCGCAGGGCACCGGCCTCGACGAGGCGCTGGCCCGCGTCCGGGACCGTTCGGTGTTCACCATCCACACGCCCGTCTCGGCGGGCAACGAGCGCTTCGAGGCGGACCTGGTGCGCCGGGTCGCCAGCCCCTTCCTGGAGCCCTCCGGGGTCGACATCGAGCGCATCCTGGAGGTGGGCCGCGGACCGGACGGCGACCCTGCCTTCTTCGACATGACGGGCTTCTCGCTGCGCACCTCGCACGTGGCCAACGCCGTGAGCCAGCTCCACGCGGAGACCGCCAACGCCACCTGGAGCGGCATCATCGAGCAGCCCATCCTGGGCATCACCAACGGCGTCCATCCCGGCACCTGGCTGGGCGGGCCCATCCGGTCGCTCTACGCCATGATCGGCGCCGACCTCGACAAGGAGGACGACGACCGCCCCAAGGACCGCTTCTGGGAACGGCTGCCACGCATCTCCGACGAGAAGCTGTGGGACGCCCATCTGGAGCAGAAGCTGGAGCTCGCGCTGTTCGCGCGCGGGCGGCTGCGCGGGCAGTGGGCACGTCACGGCGAGGCACCCTCGGAGCTGGCGGAGGTGGAGCGGCTGCTCGACCCCGGCATCCTGACCATCGGCTTCGCACGCCGGTTCGCGACCTACAAGCGCGCCGCGCTGCTGTTCACCGACGAGGAGCGTCTGGCGCGGCTGCTGTGGGACGAGGAGCGTCCCGTCCAGGTCGTGTTCGCGGGCAAGGCGCATCCCGCCGACCGTCCCGGACAGGGCGTGATCCAGCAGATCTTCGCGCGCAGCCGGTCGCAGCGGCTCAAGGGCCGCGTGATGGTGATGGAGGACTACGACATCCGGATCGGGCGGTACCTGGTGCAGGGCGTCGACGTGTGGCTCAACAACCCCCGTCGCCCGCTCGAGGCGTCCGGCACCAGCGGCATGAAGGCCGCCATGAACGGCGTGATCAACTGCTCCGTGCTCGATGGCTGGTGGGACGAGGGCTGGACCGGCGACAACGGCTGGGCCATCGGGGGTCGCGAGATGAACCCCGACGAGGCCGCCCAGGACTGGGCCGACGCGCAGGCGCTGTATGGGCTCCTGGAGCAGGAGATCGTGCCGCGCTGGTACGACCGAGACGCGGCGGGGCTGCCGCGACGCTGGATCGGCACCATGCGCAGGTCGATGGCCACCAGCGTCTGGCGGTTCTCCACCGCCCGGATGCTCGAGGAGTACGTCGAGCGGATGTACCTGCCGGCCGCCAATGGCACGCCGATCCCGGGCATGCACCTGGCGATCGCGACCGGCGTCGTCTCAGCCTGAGTCCTCCGCCCCGCGACGCCACGCGGCGCGCCTCGGCACCACCTCCCACGACCGCGGGCCGCGCGGCTGGTCGTCGGCACGCTACGATCGACCCTGCATGACCCACGCTCCCGCGTGGCCTGACGTCGGGTCGCCGTTCCCCGGCCCCGACTCCCCGACGGGCGCGCGCCCCGCGCTGCTCGTCCACGGGCACTTCTACCAGCCCGCCCGCGAGGACCCGTTCACCGGCGAGGTCCCCCGCGACCCCAGCGCCTCACCGGCGCACGACTGGAACGACCGCGTGGCGCAGGAGGCGTACGCGCCCAACGCGGCGCTCGGCAACCTGGGGCGCGTGGGCTGGGACCTGGGCCCCACGGTCGCGCGCTGGCTGCGCGAGCATCGGCCCGAGCTCCACGACGCGATGATGGGTCAGGCGCGACCCGGCAGCCTCATGGCGCAGGCGTACCACCATGCCATCCTGCCGCCTCGCGTCGGTGCGCGACCGCCGCACCGAGGTGCGCTGGGCGCTGCGTGACGTGGAGCCCGGACCGGCAGCCGACCCGAGGGCCTGTGGCTGCCCGAGACCGCGGTGGACCGAGCCGCCGCGCGTCGCCGCCCAGGAGGGGGTGCGCTGGACCATCCTCGCGCCCTGGCAGGCAGGGCCGGGGGTCGACGTGCGGGTGCCGGCGCGGGTCGAGCTGGGCGACGGCCTGTCCCTGGTCGTCGTGTTCTACGACGCTGCGCTCTCCACGGCGGTCAGCTTCGACCCGGGCGCGACCGCCGACGCGGACTACTTCGCGCGCGAGGCCGTGCAGCCCCGGCTGGCGGAGGATCGGCCGTCCGGCCCGCAGGTCGCGCTCATCTGCACCGATGGCGAGCTGTACGGCCATCATCAGCCCTTCCGCGACCTGTTCCTGGAGCGGCTGCTCACCGTGGGCGCGGACCACGCCGGCCTCGCCACCACGACGCCGGGCGAGTGGCTGGCGGGTCACGACCCGCGGGACCTGCCCCTGGGCACCATCGTCGAGCGGACCAGCTGGTCCTGCCACCACGGAATCGCCCGCTGGTCGGGGCCCTGCGGGTGCACCGCGGACGGCGACTGGAAGGCGCCGCTCCGCCAGGCGTTCGACCGGATCGCGGGCGCCATCGACACGGCCACCGAGACCCACCTCGCGGCCCTCGGCATCGACGCGTGGGCGGCGCGCGACCGCTACGCCGACGTGGCGAGCGGCTATCGCGGGCCGGACGCATGGGCGAGCGACGAGCTTGGGCGCGCCCATGACGGGGCCGCGGCCGACGCCGCGACGGACCTCGTCGCGCTCATGGCCGCGCAGGCGTCGCGACTCGCCATGTTCGCGAGCTGCGGCTGGTACTGGGATGACCCACGGCGGCTCGAGACCCGCCAGGTCCTGCGGTTCGCCGCCCATGCGGTGCGGCGCGTGGACGAGGTGTGCAGGACGTCGCTCGAGGACGTGCTCGTCGACGACCTCTCGGCCGTGCCCATCCCGGGCGGCCTGGACGGCTCCGCGCTCTACGACCAGGCGCTCGAGTCGATCGGGCGTCCGCGCACCCGCCGCTAGTCGAGGGGCGCCAGCCAGCGCGACCAGGCGAAGGCGTGCTGGAAGCCCAGCTTCCGGTAGACGTGGAGCGCCACCTCGTTGGTCTCGTCCACGGAGAGCCACACGATGCGGTGGCCGGTCGCCATGCCGGCACGCGTGGCCACCGTCGCGAGCAGGGTCCCGTAGCCCTTGCCGCGCCACTCGCGTGCCACGCCCAGCCCGTGGATGCCCGCCACGTCCGATTCGAGCGTCGAGAGGCGCGCGACCGCGATGGCCTCCCCCTGCAGCCGCAGCACCCACGCCCGCAGCCGACCACCCGCCAGCGCCTGGGCCAGCTCCCGGCGACGTGCCTCGGCACGCGATGGGTCCGCGCCGAACACGCGTCGCTCGAGCTCCTCGTGGTCCGCGACCGTGCCCGGCTGGACCGCCTCGAAGCGGAGGGACCGGTCCAGGTGCGGCACCACCGACGCGTGGCCGACCCAGAGCGCCGACTCGGCGCTGATTCGGCGCCAGCCCAGGGCCCGGATGGCGCGCTCGAGCCCGGGCGGTCGGTCGAGCCGGTCCGCCAGCAGCATCGACGGCCACGAGCCGTCGGCGCGCATCCGCTCGGTCACCTGGTCCAGCGAGCGCCGCCAGTCGCGGGTGGACCAGCGCGGCGCGGCTGCGTAGTCCATGACCGCGCCACCTCCCGGCAGCCGCACCCGAAGCACGCCCAGCTGCGCGTCCTCCTCCAGACGGGCGCCGGCGTGGACCGGCAGCCCCACGAGGTCCCGCTGCACCTGCGCCAGCTCGTCGGGCGTGATGGGCGCCACCGACGGGGGCGGGGCGATGCCGTGGGTCTCGGCATGGGTGGCGGCGCGTGCGTCGTCGTGCACGTGCCCCGTGGCGCTGCGCGGGCGTGCGTCGCTGGGGCGCCGCGCGGGGCTCTCGGGACGAAGCTCGCTCACGGTGCGGATGCTACGCGGTCCCGTCCCAGGAGCCGTGCCAGCAGCAGCGCGGCGGACAGCCGCGCGACGACGTCTGGCGTCAGGCTGCGCGCGCCCAGCAGCGACGCGACCCGATCCAGCCGATAGCTGACGGTCCGTGGCGCGACCTCGAGGGCACGCGCCGTCGCCGTCACCGATTGTCCCGCCTCCAGCCACGCCGCGAGCGTGCGGACCAGCTCCTGGCCGCCACGCGGGGCATCCTCGAGGGGCGCCAGCCAGCGGTCGGCGCCGGCGCTCGCCAGCGCCGGCGCCGCGACGAGCGCCCGCTCGAGCGCCAGCTCGCGCACGTCCGCCACGGTGCGCGGCGGCAGGACGCTGGGCGCCACGCGCAGCGCGTCGACCGCGTCCGCGTACGCCGCCGCGACGTCCTCCAGCGCGACCGGCCCGGCCGCCACGCCCCACCAGGCATCGTCGCCCAGGTCGTCGGTCGCGTCCGTCGCGGGGCGCCCGTCCCGCGATGCCCCGCCCACCAGCGCCACGACGTCCGACCCACGCACCGCGACCAGCGACGGCCGCCGCGCCGGGTCGCGGGCGAGCCGCCGACCCAGCTCCTCCGCCAGCTCGCCGGGCCCTCGACGTCCTGGGTCGGGCGAAGCACCAGCAGCCGGTGCTCCTCGCCGGGGTCGAGCCCCGCGAGGCTGGCCCGCCGCAGCAGCCGCGACGCGGACGTCGGGTCGGACGCGCGTGGCGCCAGCAGCTCCTCGAGGATCGCCTGGCGCGCGGCGCCGGCGGTGGCCGCGAGGGCGCGCTCGGCGGTGGTGTAGCCCTCGGAGACCTGGGCCGCGATGTCGTCCCCGGCGCGCAGGAGCGCCGCCCCGAGCGCACGCATCGCGGCGACGTCCAGGGGCGGCGTCATGCCCAGCGCGTGGTCCCAGGTCACCCAGGCCGTGGACAGATAGCCATCGAGCGTGGCTGCCAGCGTCTGGCCGTGGCGCGCCGCGGTGGCGCCCTCCTGGCGCAGCCGGTGGCGGTCCGCCTCGCCGAGGCCCGGACCACCCGCGATCATGTCCAGGAAGCGCGCCACGGTGAGGCCGACCTCGGCGTCGGGCGCGGCGAGGTCGGCGGCCACGTCACGGACCAGCTCGGGCAGTCGGCCACGCAGCCGGTCGACGATGGGCGCCAGCATCTCTCGTTGCCGGGATCCGGCATCCATCACCACCTCATATGACCGACTCGTGGACGCCTGCTGCCGACATCGTCACAGCATCATACGTGCTGTCGCATCGCCGCCGAGGGTCGGACGGCATCCGACGGCGCCAGAAGCGCACCACCCCAATCGCCTGCACGCATGATCGAACGTTCCCTGGGGACCGTGTCCTCGCAGCTCAAGACCGTCGTCCTGCTCGCCTCCCTGGGCGGGCTGCTGGTCGCCGTCGGCGGCCTCGTCGGTGGCCAGGCGGGCCTGCTCATCGCACTCGTGATGGCCGTCGTGCTCAACGTCGGCGTCTACTGGTTCAGCGACCGTCTCGCCCTCAAGGCCAACGGCGCGCGGCCGCTCCAGCCGGGCGAGGCGCCACAGGTCGAGCGCATCGTGCGCGACCTCTCGGGGCGCGCCGGAATCCCGATGCCCAGCCTGCACATCATCGACCGACCCGAGCCCAACGCCTTCGCCACGGGCCGTGGGCCGGGCCACGCGGCCGTCGCGGTGACCACGGGCATCCTGCAGGTCATGGACGAGCGCCAGCTGCGCGGCGTCCTGGCCCACGAGATCTCGCACGTGACCAACCGGGACATGCTCGTGGGGACCATCGCCGCGACGATCGGCGCGGCCATCTCCTACCTCGGCAACATGGCCCTCTGGTCCTCGTGGTTCGGCGGCGACGAGGATCGCGTGCCCGCGCCGCTGCTGCTGCTGGGCGCGATCCTGGCGCCCATCGCGGCGACCGTCATCCAGCTCGCCGTGTCTCGCGATCGGGAGTACGGCGCCGACCGCTCGGGCGCCACCCTGACCCATGACCCCGAGGGGCTCGCGAGCGCCCTGGAGCGTCTGGACGCCGTGTCCCAACAGCTGCGCGCGGAGCGCGGCGGGCTGTTCGGGCGACGGCGCCAGCAGCGGCAGCCGGTGCCGGCGGCCATGGCCCATCTGTACACCGTCAGCCCGCTCGGCGGCAGCGCCGGGAGCCTGTTCAGCACCCATCCCCCCATCGCCGAGCGCGTCCGGCGGCTGCGCAGCTTCACGGCCGTGTAGCCCCGGGCCGCTCGGCGGCCAACCCGCACCCTGACCCCCGGCCCCGGGCCCCTCCCCGGGGCCGGGACCCCTCTCCGGCGGCCGTCAGGGCGCCGCCACGCAGGAGCCCCTTCCCCCACCCATGGACCTCATCTTCTGGATCGCCTTCCTCGCGGCGATCGGCGTGTTCCTCGCCCTCGACCTCGGCGTGTTCAACCGCGACGCCCATGTCATCGCCACTCGCGAGGCCCTCGGCTGGACCGCCCTCTGGGTGTCGCTGGCGATCGGGTTCGGCATCGCCGTGTCCGTCTGGCAGGGCTCCCAGGTGGGCATCCAGTGGTTCACGGGCTACGTGGTCGAATACTCGCTCTCGGTCGACAACGTGTTCGTGTTCGCGCTCGTGTTCGCGGCCTTCGCGGTGCCACGCGAGCTGCAGCATCGGGTCCTGTTCTGGGGTGTCCTCGGGGCGCTGGTGATGCGCCTCGCGCTCATCCTGGTGGGTGCGCACCTCATCGAGAGCTACCACTGGATCATCTACGTGTTCGGCGCGTTCCTGCTGTTCACGGGCGTGCGCATGGCGCTCGTGGGTGGCGAGACCGTGTCACACCCGGACAAGAACCCGATCGTGCGGTTCGCGGCGCGCCACGTGCGACTTGTGCCGGAGTTCCACGGCCAGCGGTTCCTGGTGCGCACCGCCGTGGGCCTCGCAGCCACGCCGCTGCTGCTCGCGCTCATCGCGGTCGAGACCTCCGACCTGATCTTCGCCGTCGACTCCATCCCGGCCATCTTCGCCATCACCACCGACCCGTTCATCGTGTTCACCAGCAACGCCTTCGCGATCCTGGGGCTGCGCTCGCTGTACTTCCTGCTGGCGGGGGCCGCCGACCGGTTCCGCTACCTGCGGCTGGGGCTCGCGGCCGTGCTCGTGTTCGTGGGCGGCAAGATGCTGCTGACGGACATCCTGCACCTGGAGCCGGTGGTGTCCCTGCTCGTCATCCTGACCCTGCTGGGTGCCAGCGTCGTCGGGTCGCTGCTCGCCGACCGACGCGACGGCCGCGTGGCGGTGACCCCGCCCGGGGCTGGGGACGCCGCCGGGCAGCTGCCGGGCTAGCACCGAGGCCCGGGGGCGGACCCGCCTCAGAGC